>NZ_DASQCB010000004.1:0-4463 GCF_035634915.1 Stenotrophomonas sp. | reverse complement strand
CAGCGCCTGGGCCCGCGTCATCACCGAACAGCCGCGCTACCGCGTCAACGACCAGCTGGTCGGGCAGGGCCGTCACAACGTGGTGCAGATCGGCAGCGACCTGACCTTCTGGGGCAACCAGGATCGCGGCGTGGTCGGCGTGATGGCCGCCAGCGGCCAGGCGACCAACCGCATCACCTCGGAGCTGACCGGCTACGGTGCTGAAGGCCGCGTCGATGGCCGTGCACTGGGCGTCTATGGCACCTGGATGCAGAACGCCGAAGACGATGATGGTCTGTACATCGATGGCTGGCTGCAGGCGGCGCAGTTCAAGAACCGCGTGCAGGGCGACGCGCTGGCCCGCGAGGAATACCGCTCGCACAGCCTGTCGGCCTCGCTGGAAGCCGGGTATGCCGTGCGCCTGCACCAGAATGAAAACAGCGCGCTGTACCTGGAACCGCAGGTGCAGGCCATCTGGACTGATTACCGCATGGACGGCGGCCAGCACCAGGAAGTGAACGGCACGGTGGTGAAGTCGGCTGAAGCCGGCGGCCTGCAGACGCGCGTTGGTGCCCGCCTGTACGGCCATTCGACTTCGGCCGAAGGCAACCGCGTGCAGCCGTTCGTGGCAGTGAACTGGATCCGCAATGGCAGCGATGCCAACGCGGTGTGGCTGGGCAACCAGCGCCTGCAGGGCATCGTGCCGAAGGACGTGTACGAGGCCAAGGCGGGTGCGCAGCTGCAGCTGTCGCAGAAGCTGACCGGCTGGGGCGAACTGAGCATCCAGAACGGTGACTACGGCTTCCGCAGCGTGGGTGGCCAGCTGGGTGTGAAGTACGCCTGGTAATGCCTGAGCATCCCGTATGAAACAGCGGCCCGCCTTCTGCGAAGAAGGCGGGCCGTTGCGCTTGCGGAGGCCAATCATTCTCAATACAACCGTGGCCGGGAAACGCAATGCAGTTCATGCAAATTAAGCCTCCCTGAACTGGCTCGATTGCAATCAAAACTTTGCGAATCTTCAAATAGGAAGGTCGCCGCCCAGTTTCTAGCATCTGCCTCGTTGGCCCTCCGGCCCATTCCTGAAACGAGGCAGACCCATGCGAACCACCCTTACCTGCGCGCGTCGCGTGCTTTCCCTTTCTGTGGCGGCCGCGCTTGGCGCACCCCTGGTTGTGGCTGCCGCCCAACCCGTTGTTGCGGATGGAACCGCGATCATCATTGGCAACGACAGCATCACCGGTGCACCGGGCCAGTACCAGGGGCACGCGATGCAAGCCCTGAATGGTGGCACGATCAGCGCCTCAGGCATGACCCTCAGCACCTCCGGGGATGAAGCACACGCCGCATATGCCAGTGGCGCAGGCAGCGTGATCCATCTGGACAACAGCAGTATTTCCACCAGTGGCTACATCGGCTCGGGCCTGGTCGCTGTTGCAGGCGGGCAAGTGAACGCAGAGAGCGTGAACTTCACCTCCCATGGCAACAACGGCCGTGGCATTACCGCCAGCGATGGCGGCAGCGTCGTCAACTTCAACGGTGGCAGCATCACCACCAACGCAGCGCAGTTCGCCGATGGCGTTCGCGCCAGCAATGGGGGCACCGTCAACATCGGTCGCGACAGCGGCGGCAATGGCACCACGATCACCATCGCCGGTGGTGCCTGGGGCGGCATCGTGGGCGGAGGCGTCATGGGCACTGGCGAACTGAACATCGACGGCGCAACCGTGCGTGGCCTGTCTGGCCTGCTGGCCCAGGGTGAAGGTGCTGTTCTCAATATGACCGACAGCACAATCGAGACTCGCGCAGGGGCGGTATCCGCTGATGCAGGAAGCCAAGCGCGTTTGCAGGGAGTGACCATCCGCTCGGGTCAGACTGGTCGCGAAGGCGGCACTGGCGTCATCGTCCAGAACGGTGCACACGCAGATGTCATCGATTCCTCGATCGCCACGGTCGGCAACCTCGCCCACGGCATCCATGCCCAGACCAGTGGCACCGCCAATGTCACTGGCACCTCAATTGCCACGGCAGGCGACGCGGATGCACACGGCGTCTTCGCCGAGTCCAATGGTCGCGTGAGCGTGTCCAACAGCACGGTGACCACCACCGGCGCAAACCGCGCCCATGGTCTGGCTGCGGCAACGGGCGGTGCCATCCAGGCGGACAATGTCAGCATCCATACGCAGGGGCAGTGGTCGCGCGGTGTCGATGCCCGCGACAACGGCAGCATCGAGATCACCAACAGCGATGTCATCACCGAGGGAACCGCAGCGCACGGCCTGCTGGCCGATGTCGGCGGTCGCATCGTCTCCAACGGCACCCATGTCCATACGATGGGGAGCGGTGCCCAGGGTGTGCTGGCAATGGGCGGCGAAATCGTCTTCAACAACGGCAGTGTGCTCAACGAGGGCACGCAAACGCACGGTCTGCAGGCATCTTCGTCGGGCATTCTCACTGCCGATGGCACCTCCGTTCGCATGGTGGGCCAGGGCAGCTCTGCGGTCTATGTGGAAAGCAATGGCACCTTCACTGGCAACAACCTGACCTTGGTGGCCGAGGGCGATGCCGGGAAGGGCGTGTTCATGAATGCCCCGGCCGCCGCGCCGCTGAACCTGCGCAACTCCAGCATCCTGGTCACGGGCGCGACTGCCAGCGGCATTGAGATTCTTGCAGGGCAGGGCAGCTTCGACACTGTCGAGGTCGCCACGACCGGCACGGCATCAAGTGCGTTGAAGGTCTCCAGTGCACAGGCATCTGCCACACTGCTCAACAGCGCGCTCTCCACCAGCGGCAAGGATGCGCACGCGGCATGGGCGGATGGTGGGGCCAACGTCGAGATCATTGGTTCACAGCTGTCGACCAGCGGCGGCGCAGCCCGCGGCATCAACGCCACCAAGGGAAGCCAGGTTACGCTTGCCGATTCCACCATCCATACCAACAGTGGCGACCTTCGCGATGCCCATGGCGTGTACGCCAATGGCAATTCGAATGTCGCCGTGAACAACGCCGGGATCATCACTGAAGGTGCCCGCTCCCGTGGCCTGCTGGGTGATGCCGCCACCATCACGGCTGATCGCGTGTCGATTGCTACGTCGGGGAGCGAGTCCATTGGCGTTTTGGGTATTAATTCCGCTGCCCTGTCGCTGAGCAATGTGGCCATCAGCACCACTGGCGAGCGTGGCCACGGCATCTCCAACAATTCCGGGTCGCACCTGCTGCTGGACGGTGCCGCCGTCGAGACTTCCGGCGAGAACGCCTTCGGTGTGATCGTCCGTAATGACGGCAGCCACGCGGACCTGAGCAACCTGCAGGTCTTGACCCACGGCAGCAATGCGATTGGCCTTTCGGTCGACTATGGCACTTCCTCCGCAGTGCTGGCGGACAGCCAGATCGTGACCGAAGGTGCGGGTTCCAACGCCGTGCGTGTGCAGGAGGGTGCCTCGCTGGACATCAGCAACAGCGTGTTGAAAAGCCATGCCGCCTCGGCATTGCACTTCAACAACGGCAGCCTGACCGCCACCGATGGCACCTCCATCGAAGGCAACGGTACCCTGGCCACCTTCGGTTCGGACACCGCCAACACCCTGGTGTTCGACCGCGACGTGGTCGCGCTGGGCGATATCAGCTTCGCCGACGGCGCACTGGACAGCGACGGCAACGGTTCGCTGGACCGCACCTCCTCGCTGTCGCTGGACAACAACAGCTACTGGCGGGGCGCCACCGATGCCATCGGCGACCTGTCGCTGGCCAATGGCAGCCGCTGGGACGTGACCGGCAATTCGACCGTGGGCACCCTGTCACTGGCCGATTCTAGCGTGGTCTTCGACCATGGCGATGGCCAGTACAAGACCCTGACCGTGGACGGCAACTTCCACGCGGACAACGGTCTGCTGGCGATGAACACCGCACTGGGCGATGACGCCTCGCCGACCGATCTGCTGCATGTGAAGGGCGATACCTCGGGTAACGCGCACATTGCGGTGAACAACATCGGCGGTACCGGCGCGCAGACCGAGGACGGCATCAAGCTGGTGCAGGTTGATGGCGTGTCGGCGGCCGAGTATGCGCTGGCCGGTCGTGCCGTGGGTGGTGCCTATGAGTACTTCCTGTTCCAGGGCGGCCGCGCTGATCCGAACGACGGCGACTGGTACCTGCGTTCGGAGCTGTCGCCGGTTGATCCGGTGGTGGACCCGATCATCGACCCGCCGATGCCGACCCCGGTGTTCCGCCCGGAAGCGGGTGCCTACCTGGCCAACCAGGCCTCGGCCCTGGGCCTGTTCGACATGGATCTGCACGAGCGTGTGGGTGAGCCGAACTTGGCCCAGCGCCAGCGTGGCGATGGCAAGCTGGGCAGCGCCTGGGCCCGCGTCATCACCGAACAGCCGCGCTACCGCGTCAACGACCAGCTGGTCGGGCAGGGCCGTCACAACGTGGTGCAGATCGGCAGCGACCTGACCTTCTGGGGCAACCAGGATCGCGGCGTGGTC
>NZ_DASQCB010000003.1:0-231507 GCF_035634915.1 Stenotrophomonas sp. | reverse complement strand
CATCGGGCCGTCAGCGGCCGAGCACACCAGGATCGCGCCGTCCATCTGGGCGGCACCGGTGATCATGTTCTTGACGTAGTCAGCATGGCCCGGGCAATCGACGTGGGCGTAGTGACGGGTGGTGGATTCGTATTCGACGTGCGCGGTCGAGATCGTGATGCCACGAGCCTTCTCTTCCGGAGCGGCGTCAATGGCCGAGTAGTCCTTGAACTCGCCACCGAAACGCTCGGCACCGATCTTGGTCAGTGCGGCGGTCAGCGTGGTCTTGCCGTGGTCGACGTGACCGATGGTGCCGACATTGACGTGCGGCTTGGTGCGCTCGAACTTACCCTTGGCCATGGCTGCTTATCTCGAATTCGTCTGGTGTGGTGCTTAAGATGGTGCTCACAAAAGGAATCGAACCTTCGACCTCTTCCTTACCAAGGAAGTGCTCTACCGACTGAGCTATGTGAGCGAGTTGTGCATTATGGCATGAACTCGATAATATTCAAAGTTCATTCAATGGAGCGGGAGACGGGAATCGAACCCGCACCATCAGCTTGGAAGGCTGAGGTTCTACCATTGAACTACTCCCGCACCGGGAATGTGCCACAACGTGAAACTGGTGGAGGGAGGTGGATTCGAACCACCGAAGGCGTAAGCCAGCAGATTTACAGTCTGCCCCCGTTGGCCGCTTGGGTATCCCTCCTTACCACCCCATCCCGTTGCCGCCGAAGCGTTGCGGTGTGTGGTGGTGAGCCGCTTATTCTGCTGATGGGATGGGGGGCTGTCAACGCTTTTTTCGGTTTTTTTCACACGTTGTCGCAAACCCATTGATACGCAAGGTTATTGCCCTGGGAGGTCCAGCGGCTCGCTGGCGAAAATTGCGACATGAGGCACGCCGTCGGCGCCAATCCAGCCCCGATACATGCCCTGCGTGTTGAACGGCGTGGCGGCTTTGCCATCCGCGGACAGCACGATGGCGCCGCCGTCGCCGCCCATCTGCGGGATGGTCTCGTTGATGACGCCCTTGCCGGCCTGCTCTGGCGTCTGCCCCAGGTAACGCATACGCGCGCAGATCTCGTGCGCCGCTGCAGTGCGGATGTAGTACTCGCCCCAACCGGTACCGGACACCGCGCAGCGCGCATCGGCCCAGGTACCGGCACCGATGATCGGCGAGTCACCCACGCGCCCGTAGCGCTTGTTGGTCATGCCGCCGGTGGACGTGCCTGCCGCAAGATGGCCCTGCGCGTCCAGCGCAACGGCACCGACGGTCCCGAAGTGCTTGGCGGTTTCCAGATCGGCATGGGCCTGGCCACTGGCCTCTTCCTTGAGGGCGCGCTGCAACTGCTGCCAGCGCTTGTCGGTACGGAAATACGAGGGATCCACCAGGCTGATGCCCTGCTCCGCCGCGAACGCCTCGGCGCCCTGCCCCACCATCATCACGTGCGGCGATTTCTGCATGACCCGCTGCGCCAGCTGGATCGGGTTGCGCACGCGCTGCACGCCCGCGACCGCACCGGCCGCCTGGGTGGCGCCATCCATCAGCGATGCGTCCAGTTCGTTGTGGCCGTCGTGGGTGAACACCGCGCCCTTGCCTGCATTGAAGGCGGGATCGTCCTCGAGCACGGTGATCGCCGCGGTGACCGCCGCCAGCGCCGGGCGACCCGCCGCCAGTTCGGCATGCCCCTTCAACAGCGCCGCCTTCAACGCCGCGCGCGCGGCCTTCTCCTCGGCCGGCGACAGATCCCTGCGTTCGACCCCTGCTCCGCCATGGATGACCAGCAGCGGCGAGGCAGACGGTGCCGCCTGCGCGATCAGCGGCAGGGACAGCAGGGCAGACAGCGCCAGGCGCAGTTTCATCGTGTACGTCTCCAGGGAGTGTAGTGCGGTAGTGCCGGGCCATGCCCGGCGGAAAAATCGGTGCGGCGAGCACGTCGGGCATGGCCCGGCGCTATCGGCGGGTGATCTCGATCTCACCGTCGGTGATGTCAGCCATCGCGTGATAGTCGACGTCGGCCTGGAAATCATCCAGGCGCAGGCGGCCGCCACTGGCGACCACGGTCACCGGCACGGCGTGGAACTGCAGCGGTTCGCCCTCCACCAGCCGATCGGCATCGCGGCCCGGGCTGATCACCCAGACCCTGCCCTGGCCATCGGCGCTGTAGACCTGGGCCTGGCCGTCGGGCTCCACGCACAGCGCGGTGTCCTCGTCCACGCCGATGCCGACCATGTCCGGATCACCACTCTCCTGCGCGGCGCGGGCCACGAACACGATCAGGCGGCCGAGCCGGTCGCGCTTGTCGAAATGGGTATCGGTGACCACGCGCTGCAGGTAGGGCATGTGCAGGAAGCCGCTGTCCAGGGTCACTGCACTGCCCATCGGGTCAGCCAGCGCGCCGGCCGAGGTGATGCTGCCGCCATCGAGCGCGCCATAGGCATAGCCGCCGAGGATCGCCAGGCCGGCACTGGTGCCGGCGATCGGCTTGCCGGCACGGACATGGGCATTGAGCGCACGGTTGAGCGCGGTGCCCTTCCAGAAGCGGATGTAGCGGGCCTGGTCGCCACCGGCGATGAAAATGGCATCGGCGGCGGCAACCACACGCATGACCGCCGGATCATCCGCGCCGCGGCGGTTGTCGAACACCAGCGTCTGCACCGCCGTGGTGCCGCCGATATCGCGGTACAGGCGCTCCTGCAGCTCATCGCCGCCGGAGGCACGCAGGATCAGCACGCGGCCGTTGCCGGCCTGCCGCAGCCACCACTGGAAGGCCTCGGGAACCCATTCGCCGCCCCCCATCAGCATCATCGCCGGGGCTCGCGGACCGGGCCGGGGTGCATCCAGGTCGCCAATCTCGTAATAATCGAAGCCAGGGAAATGCAGGTCGCGGGGATCCTGCGCCGACGCCAGCGGGGCGATCAGCGCCAGCATCGCCCCCAGCACGAGGCTTGAGCAGACGCGGCGGACAAGGGCGCTCATGGTTGATCTCCCTGAACAGAATTGGCTTGCAATCGTTTTCACTCTTTGCCAGATGAAACACCTGTAGTCAAGAGCGTAAAAAAGGCGTTAAATGCGCGCGCCCATTCCGGATTGTGAATGGGGGACAGGGCCCCTCCTGTGCGGGCCGGCTTCATTCCCGGGATATCTCTCATGCGTAGACAGGCGATGGCGTGGTCGATCCAGCTGGCGTTGATGGGTGTTGCTGCCTCGGCAGCGGCCCAGAGCCCCGGCTCCTCTGCGGTGCAGCAACTGGATGCGGTCCAGGTGACCGGTTCGCGCATCCCGCGCGCCCAGGTGGAAGGCCCCGCGCCGATCACGGTGATCAACGCCGAGGAGATCCGCTCGGCCGGCTTCACCACGGTGCCGGACGTGCTGCGTGCGATGACCCAGAACGGCGGTGAGACACAGAGCCAGCAGTCGGCCAGCGGCGCCGACTTCTCGCCGGGCGCACAGCAGGTCGACCTGCGCGGCTTGGGCCCGAACCACACCCTGGTACTGGTCAATGGCCGCCGCATCGCCGATTTCCCGATGCCCTTCCAGGGCCGCAGCAACTTCACCGACGTGTCCAACATTCCGCTGGGCATGATCGAGCGCATCGAAGTGCTGACCGGCAGCGCCTCGGCCATCTACGGCTCGGATGCGATCGCCGGCGTGGTCAACTTCATCCTGAAGAAGAAGGCCGACGGCACCACCGTCGACCTGCGCATGGGCACCACCACGGAGGGCGGTGGCGAGTCATTCGACATGAGCCTGTCCAGCGGCTTCAGCAAGGGCAACTTCAATGCGGTGTACAGCGTGGAGCTGCAATCGCAGACGCCGCTGTGGGCCTATGAGCGCGACATCCAGGATTCGACCCAGGACGGGCCGACCGAAGGCTCGCGCATCGCCCGCCGCGCCTACCTGCGCACCGACTACAACGACGACTACCTCGACCCGGGCGCGGCCACCTGCGAAGCGCTGGCCGGGCAGAACCAGGGCAGCACCTACTACGCCTTCCGCCCGCGCTACGGCTATTACTGCGGCAGCGACGCGTCGATCGGCTACGGCACCATCCTCAGCAAGCGCCGCGGCGCCAACGGCTACGCCTCGCTGAGCTATGACTTCGACAACGGCCAGCAGTGGTTTGCCGATGTGCAGATGGGCTACCACACGCTGGCACTGATGCGCGATGTCACCTCGTGGGGCCGCATGGCCGCCGACGGCGACGAATCGGGCTACTTCAACAACGCCGCCAGCGACGAAATCGAATTCTGGCAGCGCCAGTTCTCGCCCGAGGAAATGGGCGGCCTGCGCAATGCCATGGTGCGCAGCACGCAGAAGACCTTCAGCGTGACCACCGGCTTCAAGGGCAATCTGACCGGCACCTGGGACTACGAGGCGGCGCTGAGCCATTCGCAGTACCAGTCGCGCATCAGCTGGCCGCAGATCATCGCCGCCAAGGCGAATGAACTGTTCCTGGGCCCACAGCTGGGCGAGGACGATGACGGCATCCCGATCTACAACGCCGACCCGTCGCGCCTGTACCGGCCGCTGACCCGCGCCGAGTACGAATCGATCGCCGCGCGTACGACCTATACGCCGAAGTCGCGCACCGAGACGGCCGCCCTCACCCTGACCAATGGTTCGCTGTTCGGCCTGCCCGGCGGCGATGCCGGGTTTGCCGCGACGCTGGAAGTGGGCCAGCAGGCCTATGCGCTGAACCCCGATCCGCTGGCAACCGAGTACTACTACTACAGCTGGAAGGATTCGGACGGCCAGGGCTCGCGCAACCGCTGGGCCACCGCCGCCGAACTGCGCCTGCCCCTGCACGAGACGCTGAACCTGAGCGTGGCCGGCCGCTACGACCAGTACCGCTACTCGGGCCACACCATCGGCAAGGCGACCTGGAGCGGCGGCCTGGAGTGGCGCCCGATCGATACTCTGCTGGTGCGGGGTTCGTACGGCACCGCTTTCCGCGCGCCCGACCTGCATTACGTGTACGCCGGCCCCGGCAACGACGAGACCGCCGGCAACGACTACTACAACTGCCTGTCCGACGGTGCCGATGACTGCAGTGACTACGAAGAGAACCTGATCCGCAGCCGCGAGGGCAATCGCAACCTCGACCCGGAAACCAGCACTTCGTGGAGCGCCGGTTTCGTCTGGTCGCCGGGCGGCGGCTTCGATGTCAGCGCCGACTGGTTCGACATCGACATGCGCAACCAGGTGCAGGACATGAACGTGGATGCCATCCTGCGCGACGAGGCCGCCTGCCGCCTGGGCGAGCTGGTGGCCACTTCGCCGACGTGCGTGGACGCCCTCGCCCGGGTGACCCGCACCGACGATGGCCGCCTGTATGGCGTGCACGTGAACCCGGTGAACGTTGCCCGCGAACGCACCCAGGGCGTGGACGTCGGCCTGCGCTGGCGCCTGCAGACGGGCATTGGCGAGTTCTCCTTCAGTGGCAACCACACGTGGGTGAAGAAGCACGATTTCCAGCAGTTCCCGGGCGACCCGGTGGAAGACCAGTTCGCGGTGAACAGCGGTTTCGACATCCCCCGCACCAAGACCAGCGCCAGCGTGAGCTGGGAGAAGGATGCGTGGTCGGCCACCGTGTATGGCTCGCGTCTGGGCAAGCTGCCGACCTCGGACAGCTACGATCAGGTGTTCGATCCCGACAGCGGTGACAGTCCGTACATCAAGGCCACCTACCGCTACAACGTCTCGCTGCAGTACCGCTTCGACGACCACTCGCGGGTATCGCTGTCGGTGGTCAACGTGTTCAACAAGATGCCGCCGAAGGACGCTTCGTATACGGCCTACCCGTATTACGACGTGTCCTGGTTCGACAGCGTGGGCCGTACGATCAACCTGCAGTACACCCACAAGTTTGGTGGCAGCGCGTTGTAAGCGCGGCTTCGCAGGACGTGGACGACGAGGCCCGCCATTGGCGGGCCTTGTTGTTCATGCACCTGGCCTTGGTAGGTGCCCACCTTGGTTCGCACTGAATTGCCACGCGCCCACCAAGGTGGGCGACTACCAGAGCGCAGGATGCGAGGGGGAACCCGGCCTTGGTAGATGCCCACCTTGCTGGGCGATTACCAGAGCACAGGATGCGAGGGGGAACCTGGCCCTGGTAGGTGCCCACCTTGGTGGGCACTGAATTGCCACGCGCCCACCAAGGTGGGCGACTACCAGAGCACAGGGTGCGAGGGGAACCCGGCCTTGGTAGGTGCCCTCCTTGGTGGGCACGGCATTGCCACGCGCCCACCAAGGTGGGCGACTACCAGAGCGCAGGATGCGAGGGGAACCTGGCTCTGGTTTTCCACACCGCGCGTGGAAAGCGATGCGAACTTGGTGTGGACAAGTGGGCGCGAGCATTGCGCCGCAGGGGTTTCCGGGCGTGGTGATTTTTTGTCCATTGCGCCGATTGTTTTCCACACGGTACGTGGAAAGCGATGGGAACTTGATGTGGACAAGTGGGTGCGAGCGTTACGCCACAGGCCTTTTGAAGCGTGGTGAAAGTTTGTCCACGGCATACTGTGCCAACCAAGGTTGGCACCTACCAGACGGGGGCACGCTGGGTTTTCCACACCGCGCGTGGAAAGCGGTGGGGGTTTGGTGTGGACAAGTGTGTGCGAACGTTGCGCCGCAGGCGTTTCGAAGGGTGGTGACTTTTTGTCCACGCCCGCAGCCGAGGCCGGAAACGCGAACGCCCCGCACAAGGCGGGGCGTCCGGGGTCGATCCGTTGCCGCTGGATCAGACGTTGAAGCGGAAGTGCAGCACGTCGCCTTCCTGCACGCGGTATTCCTTGCCTTCCAGGCGCAGGCGACCGGCTTCCTTGGCACCGGCTTCGCCCTTGTACTTGATGAAGTCGTCATACGCGATGGTTTCAGCGCGGATGAAGCCCTTCTCGAAGTCGGTGTGGATGACTGCGGCAGCCTGCGGGGCGGTGGCGCCCTTGCGCACGGTCCACGCGCGGACTTCCTTCACGCCTGCGGTGAAGTAGGTCTGCAGGCCCAGCAGGCTGTAGGCCGCGTTGATCACGCGGTTCAGGCCCGGCTCGCTCAGGCCGAGGTCGGCCAGGAAGGTGTCGCGGTCTTCGTCGTCGAGCTGGGACAGCTCTTCTTCGATGGCGGCCGACACCGGCACCACCTGCGCGCCTTCGGCGGCGGCGTGGGCGCGCACAGCGTCCAGGTGCGGGTTGTTCTCGAAGCCGTCTTCCAGCACGTTGGCGATGTACATCACCGGCTTGAGGGTCAGCAGGAACAGGTCACGGACCAGTGCCTTTTCTTCCTCGTCCAGGCCGACCGAGCGACCGGACCTGCCGTCGGCCAGGGCGGCCTGCAGCTTGGCCAGCACCGGCTTGCGCGCGGCCGCTTCCTTGTCGCCACCCTTGGCGGCGCGCTCGGCGCGGTTCAGTGCCTTCTCGACGCTGTCCAGGTCGGCCAGGGCCAGTTCGGTATCGATGGTTTCGATGTCCGAGATCGGGTCGACCTTGTTGTTGACGTGGATGACGTCGGCGTTCTCGAAGCAGCGCACCACGTGGGTGATCGCATCGACTTCGCGGATGTGCGCCAGGAACTTGTTGCCCAGGCCTTCGCCGCTGGCCGCACCGGCGACCAGGCCGGCGATGTCGACGAACTCGACCGCGGTCGGGATGACCTTCTGCGGGTTGATGATCGCCGCCAGCTCACCCAGGCGCGGGTCCGGCACCGGCACGATGCCGACGTTCGGTTCGATGGTGCAGAACGGGAAGTTCGCCGCGGCGATGCCCGCCTTGGTCAGCGCGTTGAACAGGGTCGACTTGCCGACGTTGGGCAGGCCGACGATGCCGCATTTGATACCCATGGTGACAGCTCTCTGGGGTGAAAGTGATTGGTGAAACAGCGCGCGCGCTGCTTGGCCAATCCATCTCGGTGTGGACGATCTGCCAACCAAGGTTGGCAACTACCGGGGTGGAACGTCTGCCAACCAAGGTTGGCACCTACCGGGATCGGGAAGGTTGGCACCTACCCAAAGCGGGCTATTTCGGGGTATGCAGCCGCTTCATGGCTTCGTTGAAATCGCCCTGTACCGCCAGCGGCAGCACGTCGATCGCGTCGTCGATGGCGCGGGCGATCAGCACGTCGTCGTCCTTGGACGGACGGCCGAGCACCCAGCCCACCACGCGGTCCTTGTGGCCGGGATGGCCGATGCCCACGCGCAGGCGGTGGAACTTGCCGTGGCCGAGCAGGCGCATGGTGTCACGCAGGCCGTTCTGGCCGCCGTGCCCGCCGTCGAACTTCAGCCGTACCGCGCCGGGTGGCAGGTCCAGTTCGTCGTGGGCCAGCAGGGTTTCCTCCGGCTCGATCTTCCAGAACCGCTGTGCGGCGGTGACCGACTTGCCGCTGAGGTTCATGAAGGTGGCCGGCTTCAGCAGCCACACAGTCTGCCCGGCGATCTCGACCTTGGCGGTCTCGCCGAACAGCTTGCTGTCCACATTCCAGCGTGCACCGGCTTTTTCAGCCAGGGCCTCAACGAAATGAAACCCGGCATTGTGCCGGGTCCGGGCGTGTTCCGATCCGGGATTGCCCAGACCGACGATCAGTCGCAGTCCTGCCATGGTTCCTTCCAGAACGGTGCCTGCCCGGAGGCAGGCACCGCTACGGTATTACTCGGCAGCCGGAGCTTCAGCGTCGGCAGCGTCTTCCTTGCCGTGCTTGGCGGTGACGATGGCGTCGTCGTGGTCCTTGCCCAGCGCCAGGGCCGGGATTTCCACGCCCTTCGGCAGCTTGATGTTGGACAGGTACACCACGTCGCCAGCGTTCAGGGCGCCCAGGTCGACTTCGATCGACTCCGGCAGGTCCTTCGGCAGGCAGCTGATGGTGACTTCCTTCAGTTCGTGGGTGACCACGACGTCGGCAGCCTTGCCAGCCGGCGAGGTGTCTTCGTTGATGAAGTGCAGCGGAACCGAAGCGGTCAGGGCTTCGTTCTCGTTCACGCGCAGGAAGTCCAGGTGCATGATCAGCTGCTTGTACGGGTGGCGCTGCATGTCACGCAGCAGCACGCGCTCGACCTTGCCATCCAGGTTCAGGTCCAGGATGGAGGCGTAGAACCACTCGTTCTGCTGGGCCAGCCAGATTTCGTTGTGGTCCAGGCTGATGGCGACCGGCTCGGCGTTGCCGCCGTACACGATGGCCGGGATCACACCAGCGTGACGCAGGCGGCGGCTCGCACCCTTACGCTGCAGTTCACGCTTGGTGACCTTGATTTCATGGGTCTTCGACATTTTCGACTACTCAGGTTGTTGCCCTGCCTTGCGGCGTGGCGGTTGAAGATGCTTCCGCGACCAGAAGCACCCGGGGTGTGTCCCCACCGTTGCCGGCAGGGACGAAAAACTCAGTCGACGTACAGCGAGCTGACCGACTCGCCGAAGGCGATGCGGCGCATCGTTTCGGCCAGCATTTCCGCCACGCTCAGCTGGCGGATCTTGCTGCACACCCGCGCGGCGTCCTTCAGCGGGATGGTGTCGGTCACCACCAGTTCGTCGAGCTGGGAATTGGTGATGTTGTCCACCGCCGGGCCCGACAGCACCGCGTGGGTGCAGTAGGCGGCGACCTTGAGCGCACCGCGCGCCTTCAGGGCAGCGGCAGCGGCGCACAGGGTGCCGGCGGTATCGACGATGTCATCGACCATGACGCAGGTCTTGCCTTCGACGTCACCGATGATGTTCATCACGGTGGAGACGTTGGCGCGCGGGCGGCGCTTGTCGATGATCGCCAGATCGGCGTCATCCAGGCGCTTGGCCACTGCGCGGGCGCGGACCACGCCGCCCACGTCCGGCGAGACGACGATCAGGTTCTCGGTGCCGTAGGCGCGCCAGATGTCGGCCAGCAGCAGCGGGGACGCATACACGTTGTCCACCGGGATATCGAAGAAACCCTGGATCTGGTCGGCGTGCAGGTCGACGGTCAGCACGCGATCAGCGCCAGCGGTGCTGAACATCTTGGCCGCCAGCTTGGCGGTGATCGGCACGCGCGAGGAACGCATGCGGCGATCCTGGCGCGAGTAGCCGAAGTACGGCACCACGGCAGTCACGCTGGCCACCGATGCGCGCTTGAGCGCGTCGATCAGCACCAGCAGCTCCATCAGGTTTTCCGCGCTCGGCGCCGAGGTCGGCTGGATCACGAACACGTCCTGCTTGCGGACGTTTTCTTCGATCTCCACCTGCACTTCGCCATCAGAGAAGTGCGAGACCAGTGCCTTGCCCGGGCGGACCCCCAGTTCCTTGCAGATGTTCTGCGCCAGACGTTTGTTGGCGTTGCCGGAAAATACCAGCAGGTTCGGGGACTCTTGCATCATGATTGTCTCGGGCGGGGACGAGTGGCGGGGATCCGGTAGCGGCAGGGACCGCTGCGGCCCCTGCTGCTTACAACACCGCGACTGTTTCCACGTCCCGCGCAGTGATGCGCTGGATGGCGCGGACACAGCCGCATTGGCAGGGGCGGGAGGATTCGAACCTCCGAATGCCAGGATCAAAACCTGGTGCCTTGGGCCTCTTGGCGACGCCCCTGCATTGATGAATCAGTGTTGCTCGAGTGCATCCAGCAGTGGCGAACGTGCAACGCCCGCGGCCACCCTTGCCCGCAACTCCTTCGGCAATTCCGCTCGCGCCTGCTCTGCGGCAGCCTGCGAATCGAACTCGACGAAACAACCACTTCCAGACCCGGTCAAACGTGCCTGGCCCACGCTGCTCAACGCGGCAAGCACGGCCTCGACGGCAGGCTCGCGACGGCGCAGCACCGGCTCGAACACGTTTCCGACCAGAGCGCCGGAAGCGAAGTCGTCTATTTTCGCCTGTGGGCAGTCGCGCGTCAAATCCGGGTCAGCGAACAGGGCCGGGGTCGGAACATGAACGCCCGGCTCGGCAATGACATACCAGGCCGGCGCCAGCGCAACCGGCTGCAAGCGCTCGCCCACGCCCTCGGCCCAGGCGTTGTGGCCGCGCACGAACACCGGCACATCGGCGCCCAGCTGCAGGCCCAGCGCCGCCAGTGCATCCTCGTCCAGGCCCGCGTTCCAGAGCCGGTTGAGGGCCACCAGTACGGTCGCCGCGTCGGATGACCCGCCGCCGAAACCACCACCGGCAGGGACATTCTTTTCAACGATGATGTCGGCACCTTGCTCGACATTGGCGAATTTTTGTAGCAATTTAGCCGCACGCACCGCCAGATCATCGGCCTCGGCGACACCGGCCAGGCCCTCGCCCTGCCGTCGCACCTGGCCATCGTCGCGCAGGCGCAGGCCGATGCGGTCCCCCCAGTCCAGCAGGCGGAACACGGTCTGCAGCTCATGGTAGCCATCGGCACGGCGGCCGGTGATGTGCAGGAAGAGGTTCAGCTTGGCCGGGGCCGGCCACCAGGACCAGCCGTCAGCGTCACTCTGCGCGGTCATGGCGCGTCCGCGCCCCACTGGTCGACCAGCAGGCGGACCTTGGCGTCCTCGCGGCTGGCCTCGATGCGCCGCGGCAGCGCCGGGGTTCCTTCCTGGGCCGGATACCAGTCCAGGTACTGGATCAGCCAGCCGGCCTGCTGCATGCGCCGCGGGCGGCCCTCGGCATCGCGCTCGACGCTGCTTTCGCCGGATCCACGCAGTACCAGGCCACGGGTCCAGTCGGACAGTTCATTGACCGGGATATCCCAGCCGGTGGCATCGAGCAGCAGCTGGCGGGCGTCATCACCGGCACGCGGGCCGTCGCCGAGCCCTTCCAGGCGTGCCCCGCCCTGTACCGAATCGCCCTGCAGGGTCCAGCTCTGGCGGGTGACCGGCGCGCTCAGCTGGATGCGGTATCCGCTGCCCTGCTGGACCCAGTCGATGCGGCCACTGCCGCCATTTTTGCCCTTGCTGACCGCGACCCGACCCTGGAAGCTGTAATCGGGTTGCGCGCGCAGGGCCTGCACGCGGGCTTCTTCGGCGCGCTCGGCGGCCGGCGAGACGGTGTAGACCACATCCGGGGCCGGCGTCTTCTGCGTGCCGACACTGGTACAGGCGCTCACCGCCAGGGTCACGGCCGCCAGCAGCAGCGGCCGGATCTTGGAAACACTCATGGATTGAATTTCTCGCGGGCACGCTGCAGCGCGCGGTTTTCAGGGTCGATCTTGGCCGCTTCGTCGAGGAAGTGGCGGGCTTCGTCATGCTTGCCCAGCACCCACAGCACTTCGCCGACGTGGGCGGCGATTTCCGCGTCACGTGACAGCGTCCAGGCCCGGCGCAGCTGCACCAGGGCTTCCTCGTTGCGGCCCAGGCGATAGAGCACCCAGCCGTAGCTGTCGACGATGGCCGGGTTGTCCGGATCGGCCACGCGCGCGCGGTCGATCAGTTCCAGTGCTTCCTGGTAGCGCCTTGTGCGGTCGGCCAGGGTGTAGCCCAGCGCGTTCAGTGCCGCCACGTTTTCCGGCTCGGTCACCAGTACCTTGCGCAGGTCGGCCTCGGCACGGGGGATGTCGTCGCGCCGCTCCCAGGCCAGTGCACGGGCATACAGCAGCGCATTCGCGTCCGGATAGGCGGCCAGGCCGCGGGCCAGCGCCTCCAGTTCACCGGTCAGGTCATCGGCGCGCTGGCGCAGTTCGGCTTCCAGCAGGTAGGCATCGCGACGCACATCGTCGTCAACCGTGGCATCGGACTGGATCGCATGCACCTCGTCCAGTGCCAGCGACTGGCGGCCAGCCAGGCCCTGCGCATTGGCTGCGCGCAGCCGGGCCTCGCTCAGCTCGTCGCCACCGGGCACGCTGTGGTACCAGTTCACCGCCTCGGGGTAGCGCTTGAGGTACTCGGCAATCTTGCCCAGCAACAGGCGCTGCGCCGGATCGGGCTTGGCGGCCTGCCGCGAAAGTTCGTTGTACAGACCCGACAGCGCTGCCGTGTCGCCCTGCTTGGCCAGCAGCGAGGCACGCATGCCCCAGGTCTGCACGTCCTGCGGGCCCACCGCCAGCACGCGCTCGGCCGCGGCCGGCTGGCCGAGGCTGTCATAGGCGATGGCCACGGCGTTGCGCAGTTCCGGGTCCTGCCGGGTCTTCGGCTCCCCCCCCTGCAACAGGGCCAGCGCCTGCGCGGTCTGCCCCGCCTGCTGCAGCTGGCTGGCACGCAGCAGGGCCACCCGCGGCTCGTCGGGGAAGCGTTTGACCACCTCGTCGATCATGCGCCGGGCCAGCTCGGGCTTGTCCATGCGCAGGGCCAGACGGCCGAATTCCTGCCAGGCCTCGATCTTCGGCGGAATGGCGTTGGCATCGACCAGTTCGCCCAGCACCTGCGCCGGCACGGCCGGGTCACGACCGCCACCGATCAGGGCGGCCAGGGCGAATTTCCAGCCCCGCTCGTCGGGGTCGGCCAGCAGTGCCTGCAGCTCGGTCCGCGCGGCCTTCACGTTGCCCTGGCGCATGGCCAGCGCACCGGCGGCGCTGCGCATCGACAACGAGCTGGGGGCGCGCTTTTCCCAGAGGGCCAGGCCCTTGGCGGCGCTGGCATCATCATTGGCCAGCATGGCGATGCGGGTGGCCCGCTCGGCCAGCCCGGCGTCGCCGTCGGTCTGCTCGGCCGCCTGCAGGTAGGCGTGCGCGGCATCGGCCAGCTTGCCGGCCTGCAGCGCGAATTCACCGGCCAGGACCGGTTCCAGGGCCAGTTGTTCGCTTGCCGGGGCTCGCACGGGAGCCTTGGTGGGCGCCGCCGCCAGCACCTGGCTGCAGGCCAGGGACAGCAGCAGAACACTGGGGATGCGAATCAATGCGGGCATCGTCGGCATCGGGGCCTTAAAATGTCGTCCAATGGCCAGCAGCTTATCGCAAGCAACTGAACAATGACCCTGTGGGTGCTCGGACTGAATCACCAGACCGCACCGGTAGAGCTGCGCGAGCGCGCGGCCTTCGCCGGTGACGCGCTGCCGCGCGCGCTCGGTTCGCTGCGCGATACCCCGCAGATCGCCGAGGCGGTCCTGCTGTCCACCTGCAACCGCACTGAACTGTACGCGGTGGCCGACTCGCCGCAGGCGCTTGACCAGTGGCTGCACAGCCAGGCCGGCGATCTGCAGGGTTACCTGTACAAGCACGCTGACGCCGATGCGGTGCGCCACCTGTTCCGGGTCGCCACCGGGCTGGATTCGATGGTGCTGGGCGAGCCGCAGATCCTGGGCCAGGTGAAGGACGCCTGGTCCACCGCGCGCGACCACGGCCTGCTCGGCCAGCGCCTGGACCGGCTGTTCCAGCAGACCTTCTCGGTCGCCAAGCGCGCGCGCACCGACACCCAGGTGGGCGCCAACCCGGTGTCGGTGGCCTCGGCCGCAGTGCGCCTGGCGCAGAACGCGTTCGCCCGCCTGGACGATTCAACCGTGCTGCTGGTCGGCGCGGGCGAGACCATCGAGCTGGCTGCACGGCACCTGAGCGAAGGCAAGGTGCGCCGCCTGCTGATTGCCAACCGCACTCTGGCCCATGCGCAGGAACTGGCCACCCGCCATGGCGGTGTGGCGCTGCCGCTGACCGAACTGGAACGCCACCTGGCCGAGGCCGACGTGGTGTTCTCGGCCACCGCCGCGCGTGAACCGGTCATCCACCGCGAGATGGTGGCCAAGGCCCTGCGCGCGCGCCGGCACAAGCCGATGCTGCTGTTCGATCTGGCCGTGCCGCGTGACATCGAAGCCGAGGTCGGCACGCTCAACGACGCCTTCCTGTACACCGTCGACGATCTTGAACGCGCGGTGGAAGACAACCGCCGCGGTCGCCGCGAGGCGGCCGCCGAAGCCGAGGCGATCATCGACCTGCAGGTGTCGCGCTTTGTCGAAACCCTGCAGGCCAGTGCGCACCAGGCACCGCTGCGGCAGCTGCGTGCCTTCGGCGAGGCCACCCGCGCCGAGCTGCTGGAACGCGCCCGGCAGCAGCTGGCCAATGGCAAGCCAGCCGACGAAGTGCTGGAACTGCTGGCCCACGGCCTGACCAACCGCCTGCTGCACCCGCCCACCGCCGCCCTGCGCGCGGCCGCGCTCACTGGCGATGCCGACCTGACCCGCGCCGCCGAGCGCCTGTTCCCGGCCACGCCGGGCTACCGCCACCCACCCGTGAGACCCGATGACGCCGACCCTGCGCCGTAAGCTGGAAGCGCTGGCCGAGCGCCGCGAAGAACTGGAACGCCTGCTCGCCGAACCCGACGTGGTCGCCGATAACACCCGTTTCCGCGATCTTTCGCGCGAATTCGCCCAACTTGAACCGGTCGCCACCGCCCTGGCCGACGAAGCCCGTGCCAAGGCCGACCTCGCCGCCGCCGAAGGCATGCGCGCCGACCCCGACCTGCGCGAACTGGCGGAGGAGGAAATCGCCGCTGCCCAGGCCCGCCTGCAGGAACTGGAACAGGAACTGGCCCTGCTGCTGGTGCCACGTGACCCGCGCGACGAGGGCAACCTGTTCCTGGAAGTGCGCGCCGGTACCGGCGGCGACGAGGCGGCGATCTTCGCCGGCGACCTGTTCCGCATGTACGCCCGCTATGCCGAGCGCCAGGGCTGGAAGGTCGAGATCGAATCGGACAACCCCGGCGAACATGGCGGCTACAAGGAAGTGGTGGCGCGCGTGGTTGGTCGCGGTGCGTTCTCGCGCCTGAAGTTCGAATCGGGCACGCACCGCGTGCAGCGCGTGCCGGCCACCGAATCGCAGGGCCGCATCCATACCTCGGCGGCGACCGTGGCGATCATTCCCGAAGCTGACGAAGTCGAAGAGATCGTCATCAGTCCGGCCGACCTGAAGGTCGATACCTTCCGTTCGTCCGGCGCTGGCGGCCAGCACGTCAACAAGACCGAATCGGCCATCCGCATCACCCACGTGCCCACGGGCGTGGTGGTGGAATGCCAGACCGAGCGCAGCCAGCACGCCAACCGGGACAAGGCCATGAAGCGCCTGAAGGCGCAGCTGCTGGATGCCGAGCGCCAGCGCCAGGACGCGGCACAGGCTGAATCGCGGCGCCTGCAGGTGGGCAGCGGCGACCGCAGCCAGCGCATCCGCACCTACAACTTCCCGCAGGGCCGGATCACCGACCACCGCGTGGAAGGGCTGACCCTGTACGACCTGCCCAACATCCTGGCTGGCGACCTCGACGCGCTGCTGCAGCGCCTGAGCCACGAGCACCAGGTGGACGCGCTGGCCCAGCTGGCGGCGGGCTGAGCCGGTGTCGGCCTGGCAGCAGCGGCAGCAACTGCAGCAGGCGCTGGCACGCCAGCCGGGTGATTTCATCGCCTGGGTGATGCTGGCTGACCTGGAGCTGGAAGCGGGCGACATCGGTGCTGGCGAGCGTGCCGCGCGCCGCGCCCTGCAACTGCGGCCCAACCACCCCGAAGCACTGGCCCGGCTGGGCCGTGTAGCGTGGATGGCGGGCGCCCATGCCGATGCGGCCACCCTGCTCGGCCAGGCCGCCTCGCTGGCACCGGAACACCCTGGCATCGCCCTGTGGCTGGGGCACGCGCTGGAAGATGCCGACGATGCCGAAGGTGCGGCCGCCGCCTACCGCCGCGCGCACACGCTGCTGCCCGGCGAGCCGTACATCGCCGCACAGCGCCTGGCATGGCAGCGCCGCCTGTGCGACTGGCAGGACCTGGATGCGCTGGCCGCGCAGGTGCGCGCCGCCGTTGCCAGCGGCCAGGGAGTGGTCGAACCCTTCGCCTTCCTCAGCGAGGACGCCAGCGCCGCCGAACAGCTGGCCTGCGCCCGCGTGCGTGCGGCTGCCGTAGCCGCAGCCGTGCGCCCGCTGCCGGCGGTAACGGTGCGTGCCCGTGGCCCACTGCGGATCGGCTTCCTCTCCAACGGTTTCGGCGCCCATCCCACTGGCCTGCTGACCGTCGCCCTGCTGGAACAGCTGCAGGCCGACCCGGCACTGCAGCTGCATCTGTTCGCGCTCAACCGCAGCGACGGCAGCCGCATCCGCCAGCGCCTGCAGGCGGCCACCCGGCTGCATGAAGTGGCCGGACTACGCCATGCCGATACGGCCGCGCAGATCCGCGCGCAGGGGATCGACATGCTGTTCGACCTGCGCGGCTGGGGCGGCGGCGGTACGCCGGAGGTGCTGGCCCTGCGCCCCTCGCCGCTGCAGCTGAACTGGCTGGCTTACCCCGGCACGTCCGGTGCGCCATGGATGGATGCGGTGGTTGGCGATGCCTTTGCCCTGCCGCCGGCACTGGAGCCGCATTACAGCGAACGCGTACTGCGCCTGCCGCGTGCCTTCCAGCCCTCGGACAATACCCGCGTGCTGGAGCCGGCACCGACGCGTGCCGAGTGTGGTCTACCCGAACGCGGCGTGGTGTTCTGCTGTTTCAACAACAGCTACAAGCTCAACCCGCGCAGCATGCACCGCGCCTTTGCGGTACTGCAGGCGGTGCCGGGCAGCGTGCTGTGGCTGCTGTCCGGCCCCGGCCAGGCCGATGCGCGCCTGCGCGCGGCCGTGCAGGCGGCCGGCGTGGATCCGGCACGACTGGTGTTCATGGCCAAGCTGCCACACCCGCAATACCTCGCCCGTTATGCGCTGGCCGACCTGTTCCTGGACACGCACCCGTACAACGCGCACACCACAGCCTCCGATGCGCTGTGGGCCGGCTGCCCGGTGCTGACCTGCCCTGGCGACACCTTCGCTGCGCGTGTGGCCGGCAGCCTCAACCATCACCTCGGCATGGCGCGCATGAATGTGGCCGATGATGCTGCCTTCATCGCTGCTGCCAGCGCACTGGGCAACGACCCTGCAGCGCTGGCCGCGCTGCGCGCTGAGCTGGCGCAGGCACGCGGGGGCAGCGGCGTGTTCGACATGGCCGGGTTTGCGATGGATCTGTCGGCGCTGCTGCAGGCATTGGCGCGCGAGCACGGCTGGATTGGCCTGGCGGGGTAGAGTCGACCAACGGTCGACTCTACCGGTCCGCTCAATCCTTCACGGGAAAGTCCTCGATCGGCCGCAGCACGTCGTAATGCTCCACATGCAGTTTGCCCTTCAGCTTCGGCAGGTCCAGCACCGGCTCATCCACCCGCGTATCCGGCAGACGATCCAGCAGGTTGCGTACCAGCGACAGCCGCCCCAGGCGCTGGTCGTTGAAATCCACCAGCGTCCACGGCGCCGCATCGCGATGGGTGGCGCGCAGCATCGCTTCGCGGGCTTCGGTATAGGCGCTGTACTTGCTGCGCGATTTCAGATCCACCGGTGACAGCTTCCAGCCCTTCAACGGATCGCTGTGGCGCTCCTCGAAGCGCTTTTCCTGCTGTGCCTGGTCCACGCACAGCCAGTACTTGAACAACAGGATGCCATCGTCCACCAACAGCTGTTCGAACACCGGAGCCTGGTGCAGGAACTGTTGATACTCGGCCTCGCTGCAATAGCCCATCACCCGTTCCACACCGGCGCGGTTGTACCAGCTGCGGTCCATCAGCACGATCTCGCCTGCCGCCGGCAGGTGGCTGGCGTAGCGCTGGAAGTACCACTGGGTGGATTCACGGTCGGTCGGCTTCGGCAGCGCCACCACCCGGCACTGGCGCGGGTTGAGGTGCTGGCTGATGGCCTGGATCGCGCCGCCCTTGCCGGCCGTGTCACGGCCTTCGAACAGCACCAGCAGGCGCTGGCCGCTGTGCTGCACCCAGCGCGCCATTGCGGTCAGTTCCAGCTGCAGCGGCTGCAGCAGTTCGTCGTATTCCTTGCGCTTGAGCTTGCCCATCGTTGCACCACGCTGGAAAGATGCCCGAGCGTAGCGCAGTGGTTGCCGAGGCGGTGTTGACGCCGGGTAGAGCGGAACGGTCGACCAACGGTCGACTCTACCGGGCAGCCGCGATCTGCTGTTCGATGTCAGCTGCAGTGACCGGCCCCAGGAATGTGTGCGCGACCTTGCCCTTCGGATCGATCAGGTGGGTCAGCGGCAGGCCGCGTGGGATCGCGAAATCGGCCGGCGGGTCGAACGGATCCACCACCACGATCGGATAGGTCACCGGGTGCTTGGCCAGGAACGCCTGCATCTCCGGCGTCTCGATGTCCTCGTAGGCCAGGCCCACCACTTCGATGTTGCTGCGCATGGCGTGCAGCGCTGAAAGCTCCGGCATCTCCTTGCGGCACGGCGCACACCAGGTCGCCCAGAAGTTCACCACCACCCACTTGCCACGGTGCGCGGCCAGGTCGTACTCGCTGCCGTCGATGGCCTTCATCTTCAGGGTCGGGAACTCGGCCGTGGTGCGCTCGGCCGGATTCTCGTCCGCAGCCGCCGGGGCCACCGGCGCCGGTGCCTGGGCAGGCGGTGCGCTGCTGGCCGGGGCCGGCTCCTGCGCAGGCTTGCAGGCAGCCAGGGCCAGCAGCAGGGCGAGCGGCAGGGCCTTCAACAGGGGCGAGCGGATCATGGTTTTTCTCCGGAATCAGGATAGATGTCGCTGACGCGGCGCTTGAGGCGCTCACGCAGCGGCAGGCGAAGTTCGTCCAGGGCGGCCAGCGCGGCCTGGCCCAGGCTGTCATCGCGGTACGGCAGATGCTGCTCGGACACCGGGATGCGCAACTGCGTGCATTCGTACAGATCGGCCAGGCTGACCTGGTCCAGATCGCGTGCCAGCAGCCATTCGCCGCGCTCGTCGCGGCGCAGCAGGCCGATGTCCTGCAGGTTGCAGGCCAGGTCCTGCAGCAGCGAATCGGTCAGCATCGGCTCCAGCCGCAGGATCTCATCGTCGGCCAGGCCACGGCCCTTGCCGCGCGCGTAGTGGAAGCGCCCGAGCAGGCGCAGCAGGCCGTAGAACTCGAAGCCCTGCGGCAGGCGCAGTTCCACCGGCTGGTAGCGGAAGGCGGCCATCGACGAAGCCAGCGAAGCGCCCAGCAGTACGGCCACCCAGCACAGGTAGATCCACAGCAGCAGGATCGGCACGAAGGCGACCGTGCCATAGAGCTTCTGGTAGGACTGGAAGCTGCCCAGGTAGGCCCCGATGCCCCACTTGATCAGCTCCAGCAGCACTGCGGCCAGCACCGCGCCGGGAATCGCATGCCGCCACTTCACCGTGTGGTGCGGTACCACGCGGAACATCAGCATGATGCAGACGAACTCGATCAGCACCGGCGCCAGCCGCAGCGACAGGTCCGCCAGCCAGCGCCCTTCCTGGGTGCCGAACAGCGGCATCGCGAACACCCGCGCCGACACCGCCAGCGAAGCGGCCGCGAGCATCGCGCCCAGGGTCAGCACGGTCCAGTAGACCAGGAAGCGGGTCAGCTTGGGCCGCGTGCTGCCCACCCGCCAGATCTGGTTGAAGGTTTCCTCGACGCTGTTGAGGGTGATCAGCAGCGAGACGACCAGGGCAATGAAGCCGGCGGCGGTGAGCTGGCCGGCACTGGCCGAGAACTGCCGCAGGTAGCCTTCGGCCGCGCGCGCGGCGCTGGGCACGAAGTTGGAGAACACGTAGTCGCTGAGCTGGTCGCTCCAGCGGTCGAACACCGGGAACGCCGACAGCACCCCGAACACCACGATCGCCAGCGGCACCAGCGCGAAGACGGTGGTGTAGGCCAGCGCCGCCGCTGCCTGGAACAGGCGGTCGTCGAGGAAGCGGCGCCAGAGAAAGCGACCGAAGCTGGCGGCCCGTGCGCGGTCCCGCGCGCGCTCCATCCACAGGTTGAGCGTATCCAGAGGTTCCATCGGGGCAAGGGTACCCGATGCGCAATCGATGCAGGATAGCCATACTGGCATCCACACGATGAGGAGACCTGGGCGCGATGGGCGAGATTCTGGTGCTGTACTACAGCCGGGGCGGTTCGGTGGCACGGCTGGCGCGCCAGATCGCGCGGGGCATCGGCGAGGTGCCGGGCATGACCGCGCGCCTGCGCACGGTGCCGCCCGTGGCCGCGGTGACCCAGACCGCGCAGCCGCCGGTACCCGATGACGGCGCGCCCTACGTGAGCGTACAGGACCTGGCCGACTGCCAGGGCGTGCTGCTGGGCAGCCCTACCCGCTTCGGCAACATGGCCGCCCCGGTCAAGCATTTCCTTGATGGGCTGGGCGCCGAATGGGTCAATGGCACCCTTGCCGGCAAGCCGGCCGGCGTATTCACCTCCACCGCTTCGATGCATGGCGGACAGGAGTCGACCCTGCTGTCGATGCAGGTGCCGCTGCTGCACCACGGCTGCCTGATCGTCGGCATCCCCTTCACCGAGCCGGCGTTGAGCCACACCACCAGCGGCGGCACCCCCTATGGCGCCAGCCACGTGGCCGGCGCCGCCGACGACCCGCAGCCGACCGACGACGAGGCCATGCTGGCCCGCGCACTGGGCCGCCGGGTGGCCGACATCGCCCAGCGGCTGGCCCGATGAACACCGCGCCGCGCACGGCCCTGCTGCTGGCCCTGTTGGGCCTGGCAGCGCTGTACGTCGGCTGGTTCATCAATGACAAGCACTGGCTGGCCACCCAGCTGGTGTTCACCGCACCGCCACTGGCGCTGGCCATTGCCCTGCAGCTGGGCTGGCGCAAGGCCGGGTTCTGGGCCTCGGTGCTGGCCCTGGGCTGGTTCAGTCATGGCGTGATGAGCGCCTGGAGCCACCCGGAGACCCGCTGGCTGGCGCTGATCGAGATCGCCCTGGCCCTGTTGGTGATCTTCGCCGCCAGCCTGCCGGGGCTGCGCGCCCGCTTCAGCAAGCGACGCTGACGCTGCGGCCGCCGGGCCTTATCATCTGTGTTCCCGGCCCCGCGCCGCTGTACCTGTCCTGGTTTCGCGCATGCACATGATGGAAGAGCTCCTGGTCGTCACCACCGGTGGCACGATCGACAAGATCTACTTCGACGACAAGTCGGACTACCAGATCGGTGACCCGCAGATCGGCATGATCCTGCGGGAGCTTGGGGTGACCTTCCGCTTCAATGTGATTCCGATCCTGCGCAAGGATTCGCTGCACATCAACGACGACGACCGCGAGCTGATCCGCGCGACCATCGCTGCGCAGGCGACCCGCCATGTGCTGGTGACCCATGGCACCGATTCGATGGTGCAGACCGGCCAGGTGCTGGCGACGATTCCGGACAAGACCATCGTGATGACCGGCGCGCTGAGCCCGGCACGCTTCCGTGGTTCGGATGCGGAGTTCAACATCGGCTGCGCGATCGGTGCAGTGCAGTCGCTGCCGACCGGCGTGTACATCGCGATGAACGGCCGCATCTTCGACCCGCAGCATGTGCGCAAGAACGTGGCGGCCAACCGCTTCGAGTCGGTCTGACGAAGTTGTAGTGCCGAGCCCATGCTCGGCAGACTTCTGACAGCCGAGCGTGGGCTCGGCTCTACAGAAAAAAACGCCCCGGCCGAGGCCGGGGCGTGCCCTTGGAGAGGGACTTGGGCTCAGTACTGGGCGTTGAGGGTCACGCCCGAGAAGGTGCTGTAGGCCTTCACCCGGACATGCCAGGTGCCAGCCGCAGGGCTGTTGATGGTGCAGGTTTCGTTGTTGCCGCTCAGGTACGGGCGGCAGGTGTAGGTGGTGTCGGTGGGGGCGCTGCCCTGGCGGACATACAGGTCGGCATCACCGCTGCCGCCGCTGATTGCCACGCGCAGCTGCGAACGACCGGCCGGCACTTCCACCGTGTAGCTGAGCGAGGCGCCGCTGGCAGCGCCCAGGCCGGTCACCGGCACGTTGTTCTGCAGCACGGTGCCACCCGGGTTCGGGTTGCCGCCGCCGGTGCCGTTCTTGGCGGCGGTAACCGCGGCATTGGCATCGACGATGCCCGCGCCGCAGCCACCCGAGCAGGCGCCCGGCAGTGCACGTGCCGTGCTCTTGAGGATGCTTTCCACCTGTGCCGGGCTCAGCGGCGAGGGCGCCACCGACTGCATCAGCGCCACCACACCGGCCACGTGCGGGGCCGCCATCGAGGTACCGTTGTAGGAGGCATAGGTCGCGCTGGCCGGAACCGTAGTGCCGGTGTTGAGCGTGGAGAGGATGCTCTGGCCCGGGGCCGACACATCGATGCCGGTACCGTAGTTGGAGAAGCTGGCCTTGGCGCCGGCCGAGGTGGTCGCCGCAACGGCGACGACATTGGCGCAGTTGGCCGGGACCGAGGTGGAAACGTTGGCCGACTCGTTGCCGGCGGCGACCACTACGGTGGTACCGCGACCGACGGCGCCGTTGATGGCGTTCTGGTAGGTGGTCGAACAGGTACCGCTGCCGCCCAGCGACATGTTGATGACTTCCGCCGGGTTGGCATTGGCCGGCACGCCGCTGACCGTGCCACCGGAGGCCCAGGTGATGGCGTCGACGATGTCCGAGGTGTAGCCGCCGCACTTGCCGAGCACGCGAACCGGCACGACCTTGGCGTTGTAGGCGGTACCGGCCACGCCGGTGCTGTTGTTGGTCACCGCGGCGATGGTGCCGGCCACGTGGGTGCCGTGCCAGCTGGAGTTGGAGGCCGGGTAGCCAGCGCCGCATTCGTTGGCGGCGTACCAGTCACCTTCGTCGTTGGGGTTGTTGTCGCGGCCACCACCATCGCGCGCCATCGAGGCATCGCTGATGAAGTCATAGCCGGGCAGGATGTTGGCGTTCAGATCCGGGTGGCTGGTGATGCCGGTATCGATGACCGCCACGACCACACCGGTACCGGTGGACTGGTCCCACGCCGGGCGCACGTTGATCGACGCGTTGGAGGTGCCGAAGCCCCACTGTTCGCTCAGGCGCGGATCATTGGGCACCAGGTTGGCGCGCATGATCTGGTCGACTTCCACGTACTCGACGTTCGGGTCGGCAGCGAGCTTGCGCATCAGCAGCTCGGATTCGGCCTGGTCCAGTGCGCGGTCGGAACGGACCACGCTCGGGCCGGTCGCCAGGCGACGGACCTGCTGCAGGCCCAGGGCGCGGCCCTGGGTGCTGGAGAGGCCGGCAGCGGCGGTCTTCAGCGAGGAGGCCAGCACGGTGGTGTTGGCCACGGCCTGGCTGCCATCCTTGTACTTGACGATGAACTGCTGGTGCAGCGGCGCGGACTTCAACCCGCTGAGCTGGACATCGCCAGCGAAGGCCGGGGCGGCCAGCAGCAGGGAGGTGACGACGGATGCACTGAGAACCACCCACGACCTGCGCAGACGCAGTTGCGAAACCTGGGACATCGGAATTTCCCTTTCTAGTGGTGTGAATGCCGGAATCGGCAGAAGCACCGGCCCGAGCGCGCGGTGGAGGTGTGCACGCATGGCTCGAGGTCCGGTCAGTCAGCGGATTCCCCTGCGATCCGCCGTACTGTTGACGCTAATGGCCCGAAACGGACTCCACAAGATTTTCAGCGTCTTTTCAGCTACATGAAATGTCCGTTCTGAGACGTGATGAGTGCAGGGTTTGTGAAGATGAAGACAAATTCACGAGACCTGCACAGACATGAACGGGACTTTTACTGTCCCGGCTTGTCTTTGCCGACATCGGCAGCCACCGTGTCGGGAACCGACGCGGCAGGACCAGGCCCGGGCCCGGCGGCAGGCCGCCATAACGCAGAAAGCCCGTCGCGGGGACGGGCTTTCCGGGGTACGGCAGTCGAGCATGGCTCGACTCTACGGTGCAGTGCGGGCGATCAGCCCAGCTTGACCAGCCAGTTGTGGCGGTCCGGCAGGCGGCCGTACTGGATGTCGGTCAGTTCCTTGCGCAGCGACATGGTCACTTCGCCGGCCGGGGCATTGATGTCGCCCACCGAGAAGCCTTCGCCCTTGAGCTGGCCGATCGGGGTGACCACCGCAGCGGTGCCGCAGGCGAACACTTCGGCGATGTCACCGGAGGCCACGCCGTTCTTCCACTCGTCGATGGTGACCTTGCGCTCTTCGACCTTCATGCCGCGGTCGCGGGCCAGCTGCAGGATGCTTTCGCGGGTGATGCCTTCCAGGATGCTGCCGGACAGTTCCGGGGTAACCAGGGTGCCATCCTTGTAGACCAGGAAGACGTTCATGCCACCCAGTTCTTCCAGGTACTTGCCCTCGACCGGGTCCAGGAACAGCACCTGCGAGCAGCCCTGTGCCTGCGCCTTCTGCTGCGGCAGCAGCGAGGCGGCGTAGTTGCCACCGCACTTGGCCGCGCCGGTGCCGCCCTTGGCTGCACGCGCGTATTCGGTGGACAGCCAGATCGACACCGGGGCCACACCCTTGGCGAAGTACGGGCCAGCCGGGCTGGCGATGACGTAGTAGCCGGCCTTGTGCGCGCCGCGCACGCCGAGGAAGGCTTCGTCGCCGATCATGAACGGACGGAAGTACAGGCTGGACTCATCGGCCGACGGCACCCAGGCGCTGTCCAGCGCGATCAGCTGCTTCAGCGATTCGACGAAGATCTCCACCGGCAGTTCCGGCAGCGCCAGGCGCTGCGCCGAACGCTGCAGGCGGCGGCCGTTGGCGTCGGGGCGGAAGGTCCAGATCGAGCCGTCGGCATGACGGTAGGCCTTGATGCCTTCGAAGATTTCCTGGCCGTAATGCAGCACGGCTGCGGCCGGGTCCAGCTGCAGCGGGCCGTAGGCACGCACGTTGGCGTTGTGCCAGCCGGCATCCTTGTCCCAGCGCACTTCCACCATGTGATCGGTGAAGTGCAGGCCGAAGCCGGGCTTCTCCAGGATCTGGGCGCGCTCTTCAGCGCTGCGCGGGTGGTCCGAACGGGTGACGGCGAAGCTGGGAATGGACTGGGACACCGGAGGATTCCTGTTCTGGTTGCGGGTAGTGCCGGGCCCGCCGTGCAGCGGGCCGTGGGTCAAAGCATGCCGGTTTCGAGCCGGGCGGCCTCGGACATCATGTGCTGGTTCCACGGCGGGTCGAACACCAGTTCGACATCGGCCTGGGCCACGGTCGGGACCATCTCGAGCTTGCTGCGCACGTCGTCGACCAGGATGTCACCCATGCCGCAGCCGGGCGCGGTCAGGGTCATCTTCACGTCGATCTCGCGCTGGCCGTCGTCCAGGTGCTTGATCTGCACTTCGTAGACCAGGCCCAGTTCGACGATGTTGACCGGAATTTCCGGGTCGAAGCAGGTGCGCAGCTGCTGCCAGACCAGCTGTTCCACCTGTTCATCGGTGGCATCGGCGGGCAGTTCCAGCGGTGCCGGCGCCTCTTTGCCGATGGCGTCGCCGTCCTTGCCGGCGATGCGGAACAGATTGCCTTCGACGAACACCGAATAGCTGCCGCCCAGCGCCTGGGTGATGTAGCCATAGCTGCCGGCAGGCAGGGTGACGGTGTCGCCCTGCGGGACCATCACGGCCTCGCAGTCGCGTTCGAAGTGGACAGGTTCGCTGCTACGGGAATACATGGGGACCGATATGGGGCCGCGGCTGGAGCCACGCAAGACGGCATTCTAGCCCAGCCGCCCTGCCCCCGCCGGTGCACCGCGGCAAACCACAGTATCCTGTGGGTGTCCTTCAGGAAGCTTCGATGTCCTCCAATGCCGCGCGTGCCAGGACCGTCACCTGGCTTTGGCCCTTCATGTTGCTGCTGGGCCTGGTTGTCGCTCCGATGCTCTGGGTGCTGCTGGCCCTGATGACCGGCCGTCAGGTCGGCTGGATGGCGGTGCTGACCGCCCTGGAACTGACCTTCATGCTGCGGCTGGGCACGCTGGGCCCGGGCCGCCTGCGCGTGGTGCTGGTGGTACTGGGCACCCTGCTGGTCTCGCTGACCGCCTACTGGTGCATCGCCAGCGCCTGGATGGGCGGCTCGATCGGCCTGAGCCCGGTGGACGCCGCCCTGCGGATGGGCCCGCACCTGGCCTGGACCCTCACCAGCCTGGCCAACAGCGCGATGGAGTGGGTCTGGCTGGCGGTGGCTGTGGTTGTGGGCGCCTGGCTGGCGCGCTGAGCACGCCTATTGCTGCGCCCGCCGGGCATGGCCCGGCGCTACCGGGGATGCCCGGGTAGATCCAGGCCATGCGTGGATGCGGTGGTGCCGGCTGCTGGCTGGCAGGAGCGTGCGGACCAAGGTCCGCACCTGCCGTGGATGCGCGGGAAGGTCCGCACCTGCCGGGGATGCCCGGGTAGATCCACGCCATGCGTGGATGCGGTGGTGCCGGTTGCTGACCGGCAGGAGCGTGCGGACCAAGGTCCGCACCTACCGGGGATGCGCGGGTAGGTCCGCACCTACCGTGGATGCGCGGGTAGGTCCGCACCTGCCGGGTGCAACCGCCCCTCAATGGCCGCCGTCGAGCGCCTTCAGTTCGCTCACCAGCGAGGCCGCGGCCTCGGCGCCATCGCCGTACAGCATGCGGGTGTTGTCGGCGTAGAACAGCGCATTCTCGATGCCGGCAAAGCCGGTGCCCTTGCCGCGCTTGATCACCACCACGTTGCGGGCATTGACCACATCCAGCACCGGCATGCCGTAGATCGGGCTGGCCGGGTCGGTGCGCGCCACCGGGTTGACCACGTCGTTGGCACCGATCACCAGCACCACGTCGGTGTTGGCGAACTCGGGGTTGATGTCGTCCATGTCGGCGATCAGGTCGTAGGGCACGCCGGCTTCGGCCAGCAGCACGTTCATGTGCCCGGGCATGCGCCCGGCCACCGGGTGGATGGCGAACTTCACCTTCACCCCGCGCTGGCCCAGACGCTGCGCCAGCTCCCAGATCTTGTGCTGGGCCTGGGCCACGGCCATGCCGTAGCCGGGCACGATCACCACGCGCTCGGCGAACGCCATCATCGCTGCCACGTCGGCCGCTTCGATGGGCTTCTGCGAGCCGGTGATGGCCTGCGCCTCGCCGCCTGCACCGCCGCCGAAGTTGGAGAACAGCACGTTGCTGATCGGCCGGTTCATCGCCTTGGCCATCAGCCGGGTCAGCAGGATGCCGGCCGCGCCGACCATCATGCCGGCGATGATCAGCGCCTCGTTGCCCAGCACGTAGCCTTCGAAGGACACCGCCAGGCCGGTGAACGCGTTGTACAGCGAGATCACCACCGGCATGTCGGCGCCGCCGATGGGCAGGGTCATCAGCACGCCCAGGGCCAGCGCCAGCACGAAGAAGGCGACGATGGACCAGGTGCTGAGGGTGCTGGCGGCGATGATCGCCAGCACCACCACGGCCAGCGCCACCAGCAGGTTCAGCGCCTGCTGGCCGGGCCAGGTGACGCGCTTGTCCAGGCGACCGTCGAGCTTGGCCCAGGCGATGACCGAACCAGACAGCGACACCGCGCCGATGGCCGCGCCGACCACCGCCAGCAGCAGCATGGTGGCCGAGGGCTGGCGCGCGGCCAGGTCGGCCAGCGCCTGCGCGCTCCAGTGGCTGGTATCGCGGTTGGCCAGGAAGGCATAGCGCAGCAGTTCGACCGCGCCGATGGCCGCGGCCGAGCCACCGCCCATGCCGTTGTAGAGCGCCACCATCTGCGGCATGTCGGTGATGGCGACCTTGCCGGCCGACCACCAGGCCAGGCCGGCGCCCAGCAGCAGGGCCACCAGGATGAGCGGTACGTTGTGCAGCTCGGGCAGGAAGAAGGTGGCCACGGTGGCCAGCAGCATGCCCAGCCCGGCCCAGCGGATGCCGCTGCGCGCGGTGAGTGGTGAGGCCATGCGCTGCAGGCCCAGCAGGAAAAGCGTGGCGGCCACCAGGTAGCTGGCCTTGACCAGCCAATCGAGCAGTTCGACGGTGCTGATGTTCAAGCCTGCGGCTCCTTCGGTTCGTCCTTGCCAGCCCTGGGTGCGCTCGGCTTGAACATTTCCAGCATGCGCGCGGTGACCACGTAGCCACCGGCAGCGTTGCCGGCCCCCAGCACCACGGCGAGGAAGCCCAGGGCCTTCTCCAGCGGTGTCTGCGCGTGGCCCAGCACCACCATCGCGCCGATCAGCACGATGCCGTGGATGAAGTTGGAACCCGACATCAGCGGGGTATGCAGGATGACCGGCACCCGCGAAATGATCACGTGGCCCGCGATTGCGGCCAGCATGAAGATGTACAGCGCCACGAACCCGTCACTCATCGGCAACGCCTCCCGCTCTGTCTTCGTCGCCCCATCATAACCACGGGCTGAACCCGACGCGCACTCCGGTCAACCAGAGCCGCGCTCACGCGTTGTCGATGGTGACCCCGAGCGAGGAACCGTACCCTGTGCTGGTGAGCAGCCCCCTCCCCCCGACCGCTGATGCCGACGCCCTGCCGGCGTCGCTGGACGCGTTCCTGGCCAGCGTCGGCCCGCGCGCGTTCCGCTTCGCCGAGGCCGGGCTGCGCCAGCGCGAGGATGCGCTGGATGCGGTGCAGGACGCGCTGCTGCGCATGTTGGACTACGCCGACAAGCCGGCCGCCGAATGGGCGCCGCTGTTCTGGAGCATCCTGCGCCGGCGGGTGATCGACCTGCAGCGCCGGCGCCGCTTCCGCCTGCCGTTCTGGCGCGACAACCACGATGCCGACGGCGCCGACATCGACTGGGCCGACCCCGGCCCGGACCCGGCGCAGGCGCTTGAGCAGCGCCAACAGTACCAGCAGCTGGTGCAGGCCCTGCGCACCCTTCCCGCCCGCCAGCGCGAGGCCTTCACCCTGCGCGTGCTGCAGGACCTGGACGGGGCCACCACCGCCCGCGCCATGGGCTGCAGCGAAGGCGCGGTAAAAACCCATCTGGCACGCGCCCGGCAGGCGCTGCAGGATTACCTGGAGAACCACCCGTGAACCGCCCCCTGCCTTCCGATGACGCCCTGCGCAGCCTGCACGCGCAGTCACTGCAGTCGCTGTCGCCGGCCACGCTGATGCGGCTGCGCCAGGCCCGCCACGGCGCCCAGGCAGCACACGCCGACCGCTGGCGCTGGTGGCTGGCCAGCGCCTGCTCGCTGGTGATGGCGCTGGGTATCGGCGTGCAGTTCACTGGCCTGGGTACGCATTCCGGCCCGGCCCCGGCACCGACGGTGGCCGCGCTGGAAGACAACAGCGCGCTGTACGACGAGAATCCCGACATGTACCTGTGGCTGGGCGACACCGACCTGGCGATGGAGTGAGAACCATGCTGCGAAACCCCACACTACCCCTGCTGTTCGCCCTGATCCTGTTGCCGGCCGCGCCGCTGCTGGCACAGACGACCGCGCCTGCCGGCGCGCCGGGTGCGAGCGCCGCGCTACCGAACTGGGAACAGCTCAGCCCGGCCCAGCGCGAAGCACTGCTGGCCCCACTGCGTGACCGCTGGAACGGCGCCGATGCCGGACAGCGCCAGCGCATGCTCTCGCACGGCCAGCGCTGGCAGTCGATGAGCCCGGAAGAACGCGACAAGGCCCGCCGTGGCCTGCGCCGGTTCGAACACATGAGCCCGGAACAGCGTGAGCAGGCACGCGCGCTGTTCGGGCAGATGCGCACGCTGAGCCCGGCCCAGCGTGATGCGCTGCGCGAACGCTGGGCGGACATGACCCCGGAACAGCGCAAGGCATGGGTGCGCGACAACCCGCCGCCGGCAAAGCCGCGGTAAATGGGTAGCGCCGGGCCGTGCCCGGCGAGCGCAGCGGCACGCGGCAAATCCGCCGGGCATGGCCCGGCGCTACCGCTTCAGGCCTGCCAGCGGGTCTTTGCCAGCAGTTCGTCTTCCCAGTCGAAGTTCAGCTGGCCCTCGCGCACGAACAGGGCGACGAAGTTCAGCAGGTTGCGCGCATACATCTCGCTGGCCTGGGTGGCGCCACGGCTGGCCAGGTTCAGCGGGCCATCGATGGTCACACCCTGATGGTCGATGCACTGGCCCGGCTGGGTCAGCGCACAGTTGCCGCCACTCTCGGCGGCCAGGTCGACGATCACGCTGCCTACGGCCATGCCCTCGACCATGGCCGAGGTGACGATCGTCGGCGCGGGCCGTCCCGGCACCGCTGCGGTGCAGATCACCACATCCACGCCGCGCAGATGGTCGGCCAGGCGGCGCTGCTGCTCGGCGCGTTCCTCGTCGGTCAGCGCGCGCGCATAGCCGCCCTCGCCCGCCGCGCTCACGCCCAGATCGAGGAAGCGCGCGCCCAGCGACTGGATCTGTTCGCGGGTTTCCGGGCGCACGTCAAAGCCTTCCACCTGGGCGCCCAGGCGACGCACGGTGGCGATGGCCTGCAGGCCGGCCACGCCGGCACCGATCACCAGCACCTTGGCCGGACGCACGGTTCCGGCGGCGGTGGTCAGCATCGGGAAGAAGCGCGGTGCACGCTCGGCGGCGATCAGCGCAGCCTTGTAACCGGCCATGCCGGCCTGCGAGCTGAGCACGTCCATGGCCTGCGCACGGGTGGTGCGCGGCAGCTGCTGCAGCGGGAACAGCATCAGGCGGTCATCGCCGGCCAGTGCAGCCAGCGATGGGTCGCTTGCCGGGGTCAGCAGGCCGACCACGCTGGCACCGGGCTTGAGCTTGGCCAGCACGGTTGCCGGTGGTGCCTGTACGCACAGCAGGAGGTCGATCTCGTTCCAGCGGCCGGCGTCGAAGGCCCGCGCCCCGGCGTCGTCGTAGGCGGCGTCGGGGAAGCCCGCGGCCAGTCCGGCGCCGGCTTCGTACCAGACGGTGATGCCCAAGGCCCCAAGCTTGCGCGCCGTTTCCGGCGTCAGTGCCACGCGCCGTTCGCCCGGCGCGGTCTCCTTCATCCCCAGCAACGCCACGGCCATGCAGGTCCCCGCTGATCGGTGAGTTTTCCCGATCCTAGCAGGCAGCCACCCTCAGTGCAGGGTGGCGCTGCCCGGGTCCAGACGGTCGATCACGCCCTGCATGGCGCTGTCGAAGGCACCATCATCGACGTGGGCACGCAGGCGGCCCAGCCGCACCATCACCGCCAGTTCTTCCGGCGAGGCCACGCAGAAGCGCACGCCGCGGCGGTTGACGAACAGCAGCCGCGAGGAGATCGGGCTGACCCAGGACAGCTTGCCGGCCTGCACCTTGCCGTCCTTGTCGACGAAGTCCAGCCAGTTGCCGATCTCCATGCGGCGGAAGCGATCGGCATCGGCGTTGTCGAAATCATCGGTATCGACCTGCCCGCCCAGTTCCACGGCGCTGGTTTCGGGCAACGGTGCGGTCGGCAGCGCCACCTGCGGCAGCTCCGGCAGCGCGCGCTGCAGTTCCGGCCGCGATTCGGCAATGCCCTGCAGGGTGCCATGCAGGGCGTCGATGGCAGCCGACGCCGCGTCGCCATGCACGCCGACACTGGCGAACACTTTCGCCAGCACCGGTTGCCAGGCCTGCAGCCAGGGCTTGCCGACGATCTGCCGGCGCGCCTCGGCCACTTCTTCCAACAGACCATCGCCCAGGCCCAGGGCCTCGGCCACCGATGCGCCGTCCTCACCCTCGCGCAGCAGCGCCAGGGTCAGGTGGTGCTGCCAGGGCTGGCGCAGGAACTCGGCGATGGCCGGCGGCAGGGTGGCATCGCCGATGCGGCGGTCCAGTTCAGCGCCGGCACGGTTGCGGGCCATTTCCAGCTTTTCCTGGCCGCGCTGGGTTTCGGCGGCACGGCGCTCGGCAATTTCCACCCGGCGGCGGTGCTGCACGAGGAAATCGCGGAATTCTTCTTCCAGGGTCAGGAAGATCGCCAGGTTCTCGTTGAACTCGGCCACCAGGCGCTCGATGATCTCCTCGACCTTGGCCATCAGCATGCGCTCGGCCTGGCTTTCACCGGTATTGCCTTCGCAGGCCTCGGCCAGCGAATTGAGCAGCTTGCGGGCCGGATGGGTCTTCTGCACGAACATGCGGCGGTCGAGCATGGCGACCTTGACGAAGGGCACCACCAGGCGGCCGATCAGCTCGCGCGAGCGGCCTTCCAGTTCGCGCTCGTCCAGCATCACATCGAACAGCATGCCGACCAGGTCGATCGCATCCTCGTCCTGCGGGTCCAGCCGGGTCTGGCCGGGATCGACGCCCAGCCGGGTGGCGCTGGACAGCACTTCACTCTTCAGCCGCTGTGCCAGCGATTCACCGTCTTCACCGATGGCTGCACGCAGGGTCGCGCTGGGCGTGGCCTGCAGCAGCGACAGCACCGACATCATCTCGCGCTGGCTCAGCGGGCGATGCTGGCCCACTGCCACCTGCGCGGCCGAGGTGGCGTCTTCGCGGACGTGCCGTGTCTGCTGCAGCAGTTCGTGCAGCGCCTCCAGCAGCATGCCCTGCTGGCCCGGATAGGCCTCGGCGGGACCTGCGGGCGCACCGCCGGGCAGGCCCTCGTCACCGGCCAGATGCTGCATGTGGCCGCGACGCTCGGACCAGCGCGCGGCAAAACGCTGCGCCCAGGCCGGCGCGGCCTGTTCCTCGTCACTGAAATCGGTCTCGAAGCCCGACGCCGCACGCTGCGCGACCAGGTCGTCCAGCCCATGCGCGGCATGCGCCGCCGGAGCTGTGGCCAGCGGTCGCCGCGAGGCGCCCATCTGCGGCATCACGCCGGCCGCAGCCAGCTGCTCGTCCAGCTTCTCGTAGATGCGTCCCACCGGCGCGCGCATGTCGCGCTCGCACAGCTTGATCAGCACCAGATGGACTTCCGGTGCCAGCTCGCAGCCGGCGAAGGCGTGGTGGATGGCCACGCCCAGGTGTTCAGGGCTGACCGGGTCCAGGTCGGCATCCAGTTCAATGCCGCCCGCGAGCCAGCCCAGGCGACGGTCCAGGCGGGCCAGCACGGGCTTGAAATCGCGCAGCAGCACGGTAGCGAAGTTGCGCACCGCCAGCCGCGATTCCAGCACGTGCTCGGGAATCAGGCTCAGGCCTTCCTCGGCAGGCCCGGACAGCGTGGCCTCGGCTGACAGCGGCACACCCGCAGCCATCGCAGCCCAGGCCTGGTCGAGATGGGCGGCGAAGGCCGCGGCGATCTCGTCGCGGCGCCGGCGCAGCTCGCGCATGGCATCCAGGAACAGCAACTGCGATGAACCGGCATTGCCGGCACGGTCGAACAGGGCGTCGTCAAACCGCGCCAGCGCCGCGCCAAAGGCCTGGCACAGTGCGGGCAGGACGACGTCCCGCGCAAGCTGGAGCTGGGCCGGGTCACGTCCCGGCGATCCCATCGGAGTGGGCGCGCTCATCATTCGGGAAGGCTCCCCACCTTCACTGGTACGGCAGACGTCATGGATGATGCGACGGCCGGTACACCCCATGTACCGGTGCGTCGATGGTAGGCCGGCCAGCCTGTCACGGACAGTGAAACAGTCCTCACTTCAAACCTCACGACCGGCGGCCCGGCAAGACGGATATCCTAAGCCGTGCGGGGCCTGCGAGGCGAGTGGGAGTGATCGCCGGATGCCCGGCAGTGGCATGACGTTCATCACAGTTTGTTATTGAAAGGGCAGACACGGCGCAGACAGCGCCATCAACCGCCCCGACTATAATCTTCAGCCCGTGATGACCGGTTCAGACTCCATGCCTGCCCCCGCTGCCCTGCTCGCCCTCGATGCCCGCCGTTCGGTGCCCTCGCGGCAGCTGGGCGAACCCGGCCCGGACCCGGCCACCCTGCTGCGCATGCTGCAGTCGGCCGTGCGCGTGCCCGACCACGGCAAGCGCGTGCCGTTCCGCTTCCTGAAGATCGCCGGCGATGCGCGTCACACTCTGGGTGATTTCCTGGTAGAACGCAGCCGCCAGCGCGATCCACACGCCGGCGAGGCGGTGTTCGAGAAGGACCGCCAGCGCTTCAACCACGCCCCCGTGGTGATCGTGGTGGTGGCCAGCCCACGCCCGGACGCCAAGGTGCCCGAGCAGGAGCAGCTGATGACTGCTGGCTGCGTCTGCTTTGCCCTGCTGCAGGCCGCCCAGGCGCTGGGCTTCGGTGCGCAGTGGCTGACCGCGTGGATGGCCTTCGACCCGGCCGTGCATGCCCACCTGGGCCTGGCCGAGGGCGAAGGCATCGCCGGTTTCATCCACATCGGTACGCCGAAGGCCGAGGTGCCCGAACGCGAGCGCCCCGACGCCGCAGCTTTGCTGCAGGACTGGACCGGCCAGTGAGCGCGGTCATTCCCGTGGCGATTCCGCCGCCGCTGTACCTCGTCGACGCCAGCATCTACGTGTTCCGCGCCTGGCATTCGCTGCCGGATGAGTTCCAGGACAGCCAGGGCTGGCCAACCAACGCCGTGCACGGGTTCGCCCGCTTCCTGCTGGACCTGCTCGAGCGCGAGCGTCCGCAGCACATCGCCATCGCCTTCGACGAGGCGCTGGACAGTGGTTTCCGCCACCGTCTGTACCCGGCCTACAAGGCCAACCGCGACCCCGCCCCGGAAGCGCTGAAACGCCAGTTCGTGCACTGCAAGGCGCTGTGCGCGGCGCTGGGCCTGGTGGTGCTGGCGCACCATGACTATGAGGCCGACGACCTGATCGGCAGCGCCCTGAACCAGCACCGGCGCAGCCATCGCGGCGTGATCATTTCCGCCGACAAGGACCTGTCGCAGCTGCTGCTGGACCACGACGAGCAGTGGGACTACGCACGCAACCAGCGCTGGGACGTGGCCGGGGTGAAGGCGCGGCACGGCGTGCACGCGCACCAGATCGCCGATTACCTGGCGCTGTGCGGCGATGCGGTGGACAACATTCCCGGGGTCAGCGGCGTGGGCGCCAAATCGGCCGCGGTGCTGCTGGCCCACTTCGGCAGCCTGGATGTGTTGTACGAACGCCTGGACGAAGTGCCCTTCCTGCGCCTGCGCGGTGCCGCGCAGATGGCCGTGCGCCTGCGCGAGCAGCGCGAACACGCACAGTTGTGGCGGCAACTGACCACCATCGCGCTGGATGCGCCGCTGGAAGGCAGCCAACCCGGCCTGCTGCGGCAGGCGGCCGACCCGGAACTGCTGGGCGGCCTGTGCCAGGTGCTGCGCTTCGGCCCGATGACCCGCCGGCGCCTGTTCAGCGCTGCCGGCCTGTCCGACCCTTCCCCCATCTCCAGCGAGCCCGCATGAGCCAGAGAAACACCGAAGCCCCGCGCGTCGTCTACGAAGGCAGGTACCAGCGCATGGTCGTGCGCGGCACCTGGGAGTACAGCGAACGCACCCACGCCGGCGGCCTTGCGGCGATCATCATTGCCGTCACCCCCGAGGACAAGGTGCTGTTCGTCGAACAGTTCCGCGTGCCGTTGCAGTCAGCCACCATCGAGATGCCAGCGGGCCTGGTCGGTGACATCACGGCGGGCGAGTCGATCGAAGTATCGGCCGTGCGCGAGCTTGAGGAAGAAACAGGCTGGACCGCCGAGCACGCCGAAGTACTGATGATCGGCCCGACCTCCTCCGGCGCCAGCAGCGAACAGATCGCCTTCGTCCGCGCCACCGGCCTGCGCCGCATCGGCGAAGGCGGCGGCGATGACAGCGAAGACATCACCGTGCACGAGATTCCGCGCGCGCAGGCCGCTGCCTGGCTGGTGCAGAAGATGGGCGAAGGCTATGCGCTGGACGCCAAACTCTGGGCCGGCCTGTGGATGATCGAGCACCACCTGGATGGGCGCCCGCGTGGCTGACGCCGACCTGCACGTCGCGCCGGCCCTGCTCGGTGCCGACGACCCGGCCATCTACACGGTCCACCGCGCGCAGGGGGCTTCGCCTTACGTGCTGCTGGCCGACCATGCCGGCCAGCAGGTGCCGCACGCACTGGCCGGGCTGGGCCTGCCGCAGGCCGAGCTGGACCGCCATATCGGCTGGGACATCGGCATTGCCGGCACCACCCGCGCGCTGGCCGGGCTGCTGGATGCCTGGGCCATTGAACAGACCTATTCGCGGCTGCTGATCGACTGCAACCGCCCGCTGGCCTCGCCCACGCTGATTCCGGAAGCAAGCGACCACACCGTGGTGCCGGGCAATGCAGGGCTGTCGGCCGCGCAGCGGCAGCAGCGCATCGAGGCCATCCACGCGCCTTATCACGCGCGCATCGATGCCGAACTGGACGCGCGCCGCGATGCCGGCCGCCCGACCCTGCTGGTGATGATGCACAGCTTCACCCCGGTGATGAACCACACGCCGCGGCCGTGGCACGCCGGCGTGCTGTACCACCAGGACACGCGCTTCGCCCATGCGCTGCTGCAGGCACTGCGCGACGAAGGCGACCTGGTCGTGGGCGACAACGAACCGTATTCGGTGAGCAGCACCAGCGATTACGCGGTGCCGGTGCATGGCGAAGGTCGTGGCCTGGTGCATGTGGAGCTGGAGATCCGCCAGGATCTGATTGCCGATGTGGCCGGGCAGCAGGCCTGGGCCGAGCGGCTGGCGCGGATCTTCAGCGCGTTGCAGCCGGGGTTGCTGGCGGCGGGGTGACCCTCATCCACGCATGGCGTGGATCTACTGCCGGGGTGGCGGCCATCCACGCGTGTCGTGGATCTACTCGCGATACCCCAGTAGATCCACGCCATGCGTGGAGGGTGTTGTTCAACGCAATACCGGCGCGTCCATCCACGGGAACGGCTTGAAACCGTGCACCTGCACGGTCGCGCCGATGGCTTCGAACTGATCCTTGATGGCCTGCGCGCGGTTGCGATCCAAAGCTTCGCCCAGGGACAGCGGCAACGCACGGCAGCGCGCCAGCGCTTCACCCACCGTCACCTCGTGCAGGTGCGCCACACGCTGTGCAGTCACCTTCAACTGATCGTCTGCGCAGGCCAGCAGCTGCAGATCGAACGAAGCAAAGATGCCTGCGCCAACACCGGCATCACGCGCCGCCGCCCGATCTGCAGCGGTCGCCTCACCCAGCGCCTCGTCGATGCCTTCGACCTGCTGGAACGCGTCGTACTCGTGGTAATGCACCAGCGCCTGCGCGTACTCGGCCAGGGTGGACAGGGGACGCTGCCGCTTCTGTACCTCGAGCACGTCGGCGAAGGTCGCCGGTTCGAGGTAGCTAGACAGCCCCAGCGCGCGCGCATCGGCCGGCACCTCACTGTCATCGTCGAAGGCGGTTTCCTCGTCGGGTGGCAACCAGAAGCGTGCCTGCAGCAGGTCACCGTCGGTGGCATGCACCCAGCCGAAGGATTGATACACCGCATGGTCGTCGTTGCAGGCAGCGAACGCGTGCAGGGTCTGTTGCAGGTCGAGCAGTTCGATCATGCGTTGTTGGCCTGGCCGTCGAGGGAACCGCAGTCTACCGGTGCCCGGCGCAGGCCCAGCGCGATGACCACGCCGAACAGGGCGAACAGCGCGGCACCGTACTCAGCACGTACCAGCCCGGCCAGCGCGCTCGGTGAGCCTGCTGCACCGGCGCCGGCATTGGCCACCATCACCAGCACCGCCAGGCCCAGCGCGCCGCCGATCTGCTGCGCGGTGGCCGCCATGCCCGAGGCCACGCCCTGCTGCGCCGCCGGCACGCCTTGCCCGGCCACGATCCACATCGCGGTCCAGGTCATGCCTTGGCCGATGCTCAGCAGCACCACGCCCGGCAGCAACGGCCAGAAGTTCGAACCCTGCGGCAGGGTGACCGCCACCCAGGCAATGCCGACGGCACCGGCCAGCTGGCCGAGCACCAGCACCTTGCGTGCGCTCCAGCGCTTCAGCGCCCACTCGGCCAGCTGGATGCCGACCGTGCACACCGCCGTGGCCGGCAGGAATGCGAGGCCGGCCTGCAGCGGGCTCCAGCCATAGCCATCCTGGAAATACAGCGCCATGAAGTAGTACTGCACGCCGTAGCTGCTCATGAAGGCGAAGGTGAGACCGAGCGCGGCACGCAGGCCGGGCAGGCGCAGCAGCGCGAACTGCATCAGCGGGTCGCGGCTGCGCTGTTCGATCTGCACGAAGGCCACCAGCAGCAGCGCCGACAGCAGCAGGCAGCCCAGCGTGGCCGGCGCGGTCCAGCCCCATTCCGGTCCCTGCACCAGGGTGGTCACCAGCAGGCTGCCACCGAGGGTGACGGTGATGCAGCCGGCCAGATCGAACGAGCGCCCCTGCGCGCGCGGGCCATCGGCCGGCAGCCATGCACCGGCGGCGACGGCGCAGGCGGTGGCCAGCGGCACGATCACCGCCAGCACGGCCGGCCAGCCGAACGCCTGGGTCAGCACGCCACCGAGCAGGGTGCCCAAAGCCAGGCCGACCGCGCTGGCCATGCTCCAGATCGCCAGCGCGCGGTTGCGCACCGGGCCTTCGGCATACAGCGTGTTGATCAGCGCCAGCGTCGCCGGGAACAGCAGCGCCGCGCCGATGCCCTGCGCGGCGCGCGCGATGATCAGCAGCGTGGCGTTCGGCGCCAGCGCGCCGAGCAGCGAGGCCAGCGCGAACAGCAGCATGCCCAGCCGGTAGAAGCGACGGCGGCCGATCAGGTCGGCGGCGCGCCCGCCCAGCAGCAGGCTGCCACCGAAGGCCACGGTGTAGGCGCTGACCACCCACTGCAGCTGCTGCGCGTTGATCTGCAGCGCGCGGCCCATGTCATGCAGGGCGACGAAGATGATGGTGGCGTCCAGAGCGATGATCAGCTGGGCGGTGGCCAGCAGGGTCAGCGCCCAGCGGGGGTACTTGAGAGGGGGCATCGGCAGCGGTGGTTCAGTGGGGGAACGCAGTCTCATTGATGAGATGAGATCAATAAACCCCCGCCCATCCATATCTGTCATGATTTTCGGCATGAATGGATCTTCGTTGGACCTCAATGCCGTACGCATGCTGGTGCAGGTGGCCGAGGCGCGCGGCTTCACCGTTGCTGCCGGGCAGCTGGGCCTGAGCCAGTCCGGGCTGTCACGCGCGATCAGCCGGCTGGAGGCCTCGCTGGGGGTGAAGCTGCTGCAGCGGAACACCCGCAACGTGGCGCTGACCCCAGATGGCCGCCAGTTTGTCGACCAGGTGTCGCCGCTGCTGTGCGGCTTCGAAGATGCCGAGCGCCAGCTGGCCGACCGCCCCTGCACGCCGTCGGGCACGCTGAAGATCAGTGCGCCGTCGATGTTCGGGCGCAAGGTGCTGGTGCCGCTGCTGGGGCCTCTGCTGCAACAGCATCCCCAGCTGCAGGTGGAGGCCGTGCTGAGCGACCGCCTGGTGGATCTGGTTGAAGAGGGGTTCGACGCGGCGCTGCGTACCGGCGTCATTGCCGACCAGCGCATCGTTGCGCGGCCATTGCGGCCGCTGCGCTGGGTGACCGTAGCCAGTCCGGCCTATCTGGCCCGCTGCGGCACGCCGACGGACATCGCCGCGCTGCAGGATCACGCCTGCCTGGCGGTACGCAACCTGCGCAGCGGGCGGGTGGTCGACTGGCAGTTCCTGCAGGACGGCCAGCTGCGCGATGTCACGCCGCCGACGCGGATGGTGTTCGACAGCGGCGATCCGCTGGTGGAGGCAGCCATTGCCGGCATCGGCATCGTGCAGGTGATGGATTTCGCCGTGGCCGACGCCTTGGCCGACGGCCGCCTGCAGCGCGTGCTGCAGCCCATTGAAGGCCGCAGCCGCGAGCTGTCGCTGATCTACCCGCCCTCGCGCCAGCACTCACCGAAACTGCAGGTGCTGGCCGACGCGCTGCTGGCCGGGCACTGGTAGATCCACGCCATGCGTGGATGAGGATCCAGAGCAGGAGCAGCCAGGCGTGGCCTGGCTCTACTGATCAGTGCACCGTACCCGTTCTGGAGCAGAGCCCCCTTGTTGTTGAAGGGGGCGCGCCGACAGGCGCGGGGATAAGGTGGAATGCGTGGATGGTTTTGCCTCAGGCAAAACTATCGGTGGCGCGCACCAGCGCGTCCACGTTCTCCGCTTCGAATGCCGAATGGCCCGAGGCCGGGGTGATCTCGAGCTTGGCCTTCGGCCAGACCTTGGTCAGGTCCCAGGCATTGGCCAGCGGGCAGACCACATCGTAGCGGCCGTGCACGATCACGCCCGGAATATCGGCGATGCGGTGCGCGTCGCGCAGCAGCTGGTCTTCCACCTCGAAGAAACCGCCGTTGACGAAGTAATGGTTCTCGATGCGTGCGAAGGCCAGGGCGAAATGCGGGTCTTCGTGGCTGTTGATGAAGTCATCATCGACGTGCAGGAAGCTGGTCGCACCTTCCCACACCGCCCAGGCCTTGGCCGCTTCCAGCCGCGTGGTTTCGTCTTCGCTGGTCAGGCGGCGGTGGAAGGCCGAGATCAGGTCGTGGCGCTCCACCGCCGGGATCGGCTTCAGGTAGTGCTCCCACGCATCCGGGAACAGGCGGTTGGCGCCTTCCTGGTAGAACCATTCCAGCTCCCAGCGGCGCAGCATGAAGATGCCGCGGAGGACCAGCTCGGTCACGCGCTGCGGATGGGTTTCGGCGTAGGCCAGGGCCAGGGTCGAACCCCAGCTGCCGCCGAACACCTGCCAGCGGTCCACCTTCAGGTGCTCGCGCAGCTTCTCGATATCGGCAACGAGATCCCAGGTGGTGTTGTCCACCAGGTCGGCGTGCGGGGTGGAACGACCGGCGCCACGCTGGTCGAACAGGATGATGCGGTACTTCGACGGGTCGTGGAACTGGCGCATCTTGTCGCTGCAGCCGCCGCCCGGACCACCGTGCAGCATCACCACCGGCTTGCCGTCCGGGTTGCCGCACTGTTCGAAATACAGCGTGTGGCGGTCGTCGACCTTCAGGGTGCCGACGTCGTAGGGGGTGATGGCGGGATACAGCGTACGCATGCTTGCAGCTCCAGGGTGATGCCCTGCCAAGGCAGGAGAACCTCCATTCTAGGCCGGGCGCTGGCCCAGGGTGATGCGGTCGCGCTGCTCCAGGTCCTGCGCGGTCTGCACCTGTGCAAAACCAGCCGCTTCGAACAGCGCGCGGATCGCCCCGCCCTGGTCCCAGCCGTGCTCGATCAGCAGCCAGCCGCCGGGCAGCAGGTGCGCCTGGCCACCGGCGACGATGCGGCGGATGTCATCCAGTCCATCCGCGCCGGACGCGAGCGCCGTGGCCGGTTCGAAACGCAGGTCACCCTGCTGCAGGTGCGGGTCATCGCTGGCGATATACGGCGGGTTGCTGGCGATCAGATCGAAGCGCTGGGCCTGCAGCGGCGCGTACCAGTCGTGCCCGCCTTCGGCGAAGCGCACGTTGCCCAGTTCATGGCGGGCGGCATTGCGCGCGGCCATCGCCAGCGCGCCGGGGCTGGCGTCAGTGGCCAGCACCTGGGCCTGCGGGCGCTCGCTGGCCAGGGCCAGCGCGATGGCGCCGCTGCCGGTGCCGAGATCGGCCACCAGCAGGTCGCGATCGGCCGGCAGGCGCTCCAGCGCCAGTTCCACCAGCAGCTCGGTTTCCGGGCGCGGAATCAGGGTGGACGGGTCGACGTCCAGGTCCAGCGTCCAGAAGCCACGGCGGCCGGTCAGGTAAGCCACCGGTTCGCCGGCCGCGCGGCGGGCCAGCAGGGCCTCGAACGTGGCCAGATCGGCGGCCGGCAGGGGATCGGTGGCATGGGCGAACAGCCAGCTGCGCGGCCGGTCCAGCACGTGCAGCAGCAGCAGTTCGGCCTCGTGGCGGGCGTCGATGCCGGCGAGGCGGGCAGTGCCGTCGGCTACGGCCTGGCGCAGGGAGGGTTCGGATTGGGTGGACATCCGGCAATTGTAGAGTCGAGCCATGCTCGACTGCTCCGGCAGGGCAGAGCCAAGCAGTCGAGCACGGCTCGACTCTACAAAAACCGGAATTCGTTCAGGTTCGGCGGGGCGGCATAAGGAGGGGCTATCGGCCCATCTTCACGGCCCTCCACGGTTTCCCTTTTCATACAACCACTTGCAGGCTGGCAATGACCGGATTCATGGCAGGCTCATCGCATTTCAATAGACTACATCTATCAAATAGATGAAATCAATGCATTGTTCTTATCGCCGATGAATCGGTAACCTAGCTCCTGTCGATTCACCCACTCCCCTTCACCCAGAGGAAAAACGATGTCCCTCATCAACACCCAGATCCAGCCGTTCGAAGCCAACGCCTACCACAACGGCGAGTTCATCAAGGTTTCCGATGCCAGCCTGAAGGGCCAGTGGTCCGTCCTGATCTTCATGCCGGCCGCCTTCACCTTCAACTGCCCGACCGAGATCGAAGACGCCGCCGAGCATTACGCCGAGTTCAAGAAGGCCGGTGCCGAGGTCTACATCGTCACCACCGACACCCACTTCTCGCACAAGGTGTGGCACGAAACCTCGCCGGCCGTCGGCAAGGCCCAGTTCCCGCTGGTCGGCGACCCGACCCACAAGCTGACCCGCGCCTTCGGCGTGCACATTGAAGAAGAAGGCCTGGCCCTGCGCGGCACCTTCATCATCAACCCGGAGGGCGTGATCAAGACCCTGGAGATCCATTCCAACGAGATCGCCCGTGACGTCTCCGAGACCCTGCGCAAGCTGAAGGCTGCCCAGTTCACCGCCGCCAACCCGAACCAGGTCTGCCCGGCCAAGTGGAAGGAAGGCGAGAAGACCCTGACCCCGTCGCTGGACCTGGTCGGCAAGATCTAAAGCAGCACCGGCCTGCCGCGGCCCCACGCCGCGGTGCGCCCCTCATCCCCGTGCCGGCCCCACGCCGGCGTGGGGGTGAACCCAAGACAGCCGCGCCCGCATCGCCCCTTCCACAGGTCCGCGCTGCCCTCTTGGGTTCACCCCTACCCCCTCGCTGGTCCGCTACCTTTTGCAGCGGTGCCACGCCCCGTGTTTGCCTGAAGCCAGGAGAAGACCATGTTGGACGCCAACCTGCAGTCGCAGCTGAAGACCTATCTGGAGCGCGTGACCCGCCCGATCCAGATCACCGCGCACGCCGATGACGGTGCCAAGTCGCAGGAAATGCTGGAACTGCTGCAGACCCTGGAAAGCCTGTCGGACAGGATCTCGCTGCAGGTCCTGCGCGACGGCCAGGGCCGCGTGCCGTCCTTCGACCTGGGCACCCCGGGCCAGGACATCCACCTGACCTTCGCCGGCCTGCCGATGGGCCACGAGTTCACTTCGCTGGTGCTGGCCCTGCTGCAGGTCGGCGGCCACCCGTCCAAGGCCACCGCCGAGCTGATCGAGCAGGTGCAGAACCTGGAAGGCGAGTACCGGTTTGAAACCTATTTCTCGCTGTCCTGCCAGAACTGCCCGGACGTGGTGCAGGCGCTGAACCTGGCCGCCGTGCTCAACCCGCGCATCCAGCACGTGGCCATCGACGGTGCGCTGTTCCAGGATGAAGTGGAGAAGCGCGAGATCATGTCCGTGCCCACCGTGTACCTCAACGGTGAAGTGTTCGACCAGGGCCGCATGACCTTGGAACAGATCGTGGCCAAGCTGGACACCAACGCCGGCAAGCGCGATGCCGAGAAGATCGCCGCCAAGGACGCCTTCGACGTGCTGGTGGTGGGCGGCGGCCCGGCCGGTGCCGCAGCGGCCATCTACGCCGCGCGCAAGGGCATCCGCACCGGCATCGCCGCCGAGCGTTTCGGCGGCCAGGTGCTGGACACGATGGCCATCGAGAACTTCATTTCGGTGAAGGAGACCGAGGGTCCGAAGCTGGCCACCGCGCTGGAACAGCATGTGCGCGAGTACGAGGTGGACATCATGGACCTGCAGCGCGCCACTGCGCTGGTGCCGGCCGGCGAAGACGGCCTGGTGCAGGTGCAGCTGGAAAACGGCGCGGTGCTGAAGTCGCGCTCGGTCATCCTGTCCACCGGCGCGCGCTGGCGGCAGATGAACGTGCCGGGCGAAGACCAGTACCGCAACAAGGGCGTGGCCTACTGCCCGCACTGCGACGGCCCGCTGTTCAAGGGCAAGCGCGTGGCGGTGATCGGCGGTGGCAACTCCGGCGTGGAAGCGGCCATCGACCTGGCCGGCATCGTGTCGCATGTAACGCTGCTGGAATTCGATTCCAGCCTGCGTGCCGATGAAGTGCTGCAGAAGAAGCTGCGCAGCCTGGGCAACGTGACCGTGCTGACCAGTGCGCAGACCACCGAAGTGCTGGGCGACGGCAGCCGGGTCACCGGCCTGGTCTACAAGGACCGCGTCGGCGGCGATGCCCACCGGGTCGAACTGGAAGGCATCTTCGTGCAGATCGGCCTGCTGCCCAACACCGAATGGCTGAAGGACACCGTGGCGCTGTCGCCGCGTGGCGAGATCGTCATCGATGACCGCGGGCAGACCAACCTGCCGGGCGTGTTCGCCGCAGGCGATTGCACCACGGTACCCTACAAGCAGATCATCATCGCCATGGGCGCCGGTTCCACTGCGGCACTGAGTGCCTTCGACCACCTGATCCGTTCGTCCGTGAGCAAGGGCAGCGGCGCGGTGGCCGAGGCGGCCTGATCATTCGTTCCCAGGGTATCGGGGGCACCATTGCCGGTCCGTTACCCCTGGGGTCTTACGATGAACCTTCGCGATCTGAAATACCTGGTGGCCCTGGCCGATCACAAGCACTTCGGCCGGGCCGCCGCCTCCTGTTTCGTCAGCCAGCCCACGTTGTCCACCCAGATCCGCAAGCTGGAAGAGGAGCTGGGCGTCCCGTTGGTGGAACGCGCACCGCGCAAGGTGATGCTGACCCCGGCCGGTCAGGAAGCGGCGATGCGGGCACGGGTGATCGTGTCGGAGGTGGAACAGCTGAAGGAAGCGGCGCGACGCAGCCGCGACCCGGAAGCCGGCACGGTGCGCCTGGGGATCTTCCCGACCTTGGGCCCGTACCTGCTGCCGCACGTCATTCCGCGCATCCGCGACCGCTTCCCCGAACTGGAACTGCTGCTGGTCGAGGAAAAGAGCGATGTGCTGCTGGAGCGCCTGCGCGAAGGCAAGCTGGACGCCGCGCTGCTGGCGCTGCCGGTGATCGACGACCAACTGCATGCCGAATTCCTGTTCGAGGAACCCTTCCTGCTGGCCGTGTCCGGCCGCCACCCACTGGCCCGTCGCGATCATCTGGATGTGCAGGAGCTGGCCACGCAGAAGCTGCTGCTGCTGGAAGACGGCCACTGCCTGCGTGACCAGGCGCTGGAAGTGTGCCGCCTGTTCGGCGCCAACGAGAAATCCGAATTCCGCGCCACCAGCCTCGAAACGCTGCGGCAGATGGTCGCCGCCGACGTCGGCATCACCCTGCTGCCGAGCCTGTCGGTGCAGCCGCCGGTGCCGCGCTCGAACAACATCCGCCTGCTCGATTTCACCGGCGAAGGTCGCCCCAGCAGGCGCATCGCCATGGTCTGGCGGCGCAGCTCGGCCATGCATGGCTTCCTGCTGGAGCTGGCCGACCAGTTCAAGCGTTTGCCGCAGGCCCTGTTCACCCTCGATGCCGAGGGCGTGCCGGCCGGCGAAGCACCGGCCCTGTCCGGCCCGCTGCTGAACGGCTGAGCCGGTGGCGCCGGCCCGCCGCCAGGACGGGAGTCGATTCCGGCCGCATTTGTCCCCACAATACAGTCAGGCGGCGCCAGGTGGTGCCGCCTTTTGCATGGCTTTCAATCAAGGAGCACCACCATGAACACCGCCAGCGGCCTGCCGCCATCCATCACTGTCTCTACGTTCGACATGGACCGCCTCGAGGCCATGCTCGACTCGCCCGCGCTGAGCCAGACGCCTGCCGCGCTCGCGCTAGCCGAGGAACTCAACCGGGCCACCGTGCTGGCGCCGGACCAGATTCCCGAAGGCATCGTCATGATGCATTCGCGCGTGGAGTGCGAAGATGAAGTGTCGGGCGAGAAGCACGTCCTGACCCTGGTCTTCCCCCGCGAAGCCAATGTCGATGAAGGCAAGGTTTCCGTGCTGGCCCCGGTCGGCAGTGCCCTGCTTGGCCTGGCCATCGGCCAGAGCATCGACTGGAACGCGCCCGGCGGCCGCAAGCTGCGCCTGCGCGTGACCGCGGTCCACAACGACCGCCCCTGACACCCGCTGCGCACCGCGCGCGATTCGATTTCCCTGCACCAGGAGCCGTAATGAGTACCCCGTCCAAACTGTCCCAGCTGCGCGAACTGTCGGTGGTTGTCGCCGATACCGGTGACTACGACGCGATCAAGCGCCTGCAGCCGGTGGATTGCACCACCAACCCGACCCTGGTGAAGAAGGCACTGGACCTGCCGGTCTATGCCGAGCTGATCGAACGCGAACTGGCCTGGGGCCGCCAGCAGGACGGTGATCGCGAAGCGGTGGTGCACGCCGTGGCCGACCGCCTGACCATCGGCGTCGGTGCGCTGCTGAGCACGCTGGTGCCGGGCCGCGTGTCCACCGAAGTGGATGCCGACCAGGCCCACGACACCGAGGCCACCGTGGCCAAGGCCCGCCAGTTCATCCAGATGTACGCCGATGCCGGCGTGCCGCGCGAGAAGATCCTGATCAAGATCGCCGCGACCTGGGAAGGCGTGGAAGCCGCGCGCATCCTGCAGGCCGAAGGCATCGACTGCAACCTGACCCTGATCTTCAACCCGACCCAGGCCCTGGCCTGCAGCGAAGCCGGCGCGTTCCTGATCTCGCCGTTCGTTGGCCGCATCCTGGACTGGTACGTGGCCAACGGCCAGACCCCGGCCACCATCGACGAGGACCCGGGCGTGAAGTTCGTGCGTGGCGTGTATGCCGAATTCAAGCGCCGCGGTTCGCCGACGGTGGTGATGGGCGCCTCGTTCCGTTCGACCGCGCAGATCGAAGCGCTGGCCGGCTGTGACCGCCTGACGATTTCGCCGGACCTGCTGGAAAAGCTGGATGCCGACCACGGCGAGCTGCCGCGCAAGCTGGTGGCCGCTGCGGCCGACGGCGTGGCGGTGACCCCGATCGACGCGGCGAAGTTCGCAGCGGATCTGGCGGCCGACCCGATGGCGACCGAGAAGCTGGCCACGGGTATCGATGCGTTTGCCAAGGATCTGCAGGCGCTGCGCGAGCGGATCCGTTCGGAACTGTGATTGCGGCGAACGGCTGAGCCCCTCGTGGCGGGGGGTGTAGAGTCGAGCTTGCTCGACTGACTGCAAGAGCAACAGCCGCGCTGGGTCGGGCGGGTTGGGTTCGCGGGAGACGCCGTGAATCCATCCTTGGAGGCTTGGCCGCCGCTTGCTCGTGTGCGCTGTCCTGCGCACACGGCAAGACCGGGGTTGGGCGTCCTGCCCAACCCGCCCGAGGCATGCCTCGGGCCCATGCGGCGGACACTCCCGCGAACCCAGCCCGCCCGCCCTCTGACAGTTTCCTGTGGCCGCCCGTCACGGAAGAAAGAAAGAAGAGCAACCGCGGGTCGCGCGCTTCGCTTGCTCGCAGCCGAGCATGGCTCGGCTCTACAAGAGCACTGCAGAACCAAAGAAAAAGGACGCGGCGAAGGCCGCGTCCTTTTTTCTTTTCCATCCGTTCGTCAGAAACCCAATGCTCTTGCCCACCGTCACCGGGAAACTGTCGAAGGCAGGGCGGGCACAGATAGCGGGACCGTCCACGGCATGGATGCCGTGGCCGAGCCCCCATGGACGGGTTTACGGCGTGTCCCGCCATCTGTGCCCGCCCTGCCAAACCGATGAAAACCCAGAGCCGCTTTGGCTTTGGCTTTGGCTTCTGCCCGCCGCAGGCGGACCTCCGCGCGTCAGCGCGGCGCCCCGACATCCAGCCCGATCGGGCAGCTCACGCCGGTGCCACCCATCCCGCAATACCCGTTCGGGTTCTTCGCCAGGTACTGCTGGTGGTAATCCTCGGCGTAGTAGTACGCCGGCGCCGGGTACACGATCTCGGTGGTGATCGGCCCGTAGCCGGCTGCGTCCAGCTGCGCCTGGTAAGCCTCGCGGCTGGCCAGCGCCGCCGCGTACTGCGCCTCGTCGGAGGCGTGGATCGCCGAACGGTACTGGGTGCCCGTGTCGTTGCCCTGGCGCATGCCTTGGGTCGGGTCGTGGCTCTCCCAGAACAGCTGCAGCAGCCGCTCCAGACTCACCACCGCCGGGTCGAACACCACCTGCACCACCTCGGTATGGCCGGTCAGGCCCGAGCAGACCTCTTCATAGGTCGGGTTCGGGGTAACGCCGCCGGCATAGCCGACCGAGGTGCTGTACACGCCCGGCTCGGTCCAGAACCTGCGCTCAGCGCCCCAGAAGCAGCCCAGCGCGAAGCGGATCTGCTGCAGGCCGGCAAAACGGTCCTTCAGCGGATGGCTGTTCACGAAGTGCTGGTTGCTGTGCAGCGGCAGCGGCTGGTCGCGCCCCGGCAGCGCCTCTTCCGGCCGCGGCAGGCGCTGCTTGAAGGCCCCGATGCCGAGGATGCCCTGGCTGATTCCCAACATGATGCGCTCCTACGCCGGCTGTCCGGCCCAATCGTCTGCATCGGAAATGGGGTCGGATGGGCCCTGGCCCAAGTCCAGCGCGGCCACGATGTCCTCCGCCTGCGGCCGTGCCACGTCGGGGATGCCGACCCGCAGTACGCCGAACAACGGCAGCTCGCCCATGCCGCCCAGCAGCTGCTCGCCGAACACGAACGCGGGGATGCCGGCATCCTCCAGCGCGTGCTTGACCAGGTGGGCGTCGAACAGATTGTCGGCCTTGTACACGATGTGCATGGGCGGCTCCTCGGGACAGGGGTCCAGCATACGCCCGGGGCCTGAATGCCGGCGGTGAGTTCGCCGGCCAGCGGCCGGCGCTACCAGAAGATGGGGGTAGTGCCGGCCGCTGGCCGGCAACCGCAGACGCCACCGGGCAGCCCCGCCCCTGACGCGCTAAACTGTTGGTCTTTCTGCCTTTCTCTTTCGCCGACTCATGTCCGAGCACACCCCCGCCAGCCCCGAGACCCCCGCCGACAGCCACGAGAAGCGCGATTTCATCCGCCAGATCGTGCGCGAGGACCTGGCCAGCGGTAAGCACCAGGCGATCAAGACCCGCTTCCCGCCCGAGCCGAACGGCTACCTGCACATCGGCCATGCCAAGTCGATCTGCCTGAACTTCGGCCTGGCCGGCGAGTTCAGCGGCGTCTGCAACCTGCGCTTCGATGACACCAACCCGGCAAAGGAAGACCCCGAGTACGTAGCCGCCATCCAGGACGACGTGCGCTGGCTGGGCTTCGAGTGGAACGAGCTGCGCCACGCCTCGGATTACTTCCAGACCTATTACCTGGCCGCCGAGAAGCTGATCGAGCAGGGCAAGGCCTACGTCTGCGACCTGTCGGCCGAGGAAGTGCGCGCCTACCGCGGCACCCTTACCGAGCCGGGCCGCCCGTCGCCGTGGCGCGACCGCAGCGTCGAGGAGAACCTCGACCTGTTCCGCCGCATGCGCGCGGGTGAGTTCCCCGATGGCGCGCGCACCGTGCGCGCGAAGATCGACATGGCCAGCGGCAACATCAACCTGCGCGATCCGGCCCTGTACCGCATCAAGCATGTCGAGCACCAGAACACCGGCAACGCGTGGCCGATCTATCCGATGTACGACTTCGCGCATGCACTGGGCGATTCCATCGAGGGCATCACCCACTCGCTGTGCACGCTGGAATTCGAAGACCACCGCCCGCTGTACGACTGGTGCGTGGACAACGTCGATTTCGCCCATGACGATGCGCTGACCCAGCCGCTGGTCGACGCCGGCCTGCCCCGCGAAGCGGCCAAGCCGCGCCAGATCGAGTTCTCGCGCCTGAACATCAACTACACGGTGATGAGCAAGCGCAAGCTGATGGCGCTGGTCACCGAGCAGCTGGTGGACGGCTGGGAAGACCCGCGCATGCCGACCCTGCAGGGCCTGCGCCGCCGCGGCTACACCCCGGCGGCAATGCGCCTGTTCGCCGAACGCGTGGGCATCAGCAAGCAGAATTCGCTGATCGATTTCAGCGTGCTCGAAGGCGCGCTGCGCGAGGACCTGGACAGCGCCGCCGCGCGCCGCATGGCCGTCATCGATCCGCTGAAGCTGGTGCTGACCAACCTGGACGAAGGCCACGAAGAGCAGCTGACCTTCAGCAACCACCCCAAGGACGAAAGCTTCGGCAGCCGCCAGGTGCCGTTCGCCCGCGAGCTGTTGATCGACCGCGAGGACTTCGCCGAAGTGCCGCCCAAGGGCTGGAAGCGCCTGGTGCCGGGTGGCGAAGTGCGCCTGCGCGGTGCCGGCATCATCCGCTGCGATGAAGTGATCAAGGATGCCGACGGCACCATCACCGAGCTGCGCGGCTGGCTGGATCCGGAATCGCGTCCGGGCATGGAAGGCGCCAACCGCAAGGTCAAGGGCACCATCCACTGGGTCAGCGCCGTGCACGCGGTGCCGGCCGAGATCCGCCTGTACGACCGCCTGTTCTCGGTGCCCAACCCGGACGACGAGTCGGAAGGCAAGACCTACCGCGACTACCTCAACCCGGAATCGCGCCGCACCGTCACCGGCTATGTCGAGCCGGCCGCGGCCAGCGCCACCCCGGAACAGTCGTTCCAGTTCGAGCGCACCGGCTACTTCGTCGCCGACCGCCGCGACCACACCGAAGCCAAGCCGGTGTTCAACCGCAGCGTGACCCTGCGCGACACCTGGTCGGCCTGAGGACCTGCGCGGGCGCCGGGATGGCGCCCGCACACCGCCGACAATGATCACCGCCCTCTCCGCCCTGCTCTGGTTCACGTCGCAGCATCCGCTGCTGACGTTCTTCGCAGCGATGGTGCTGGCCGGGCTGGTCTCGTGGTGGCGGCGCGCGCCCGGCTACGCCATCGTGGTGTTCCCGCTGGCAATGCTCAACATCTTCCTCGGCAGCTTCCTCAATGCCACGTTCCTCAATGCGGTGGGCGAGCGCGGTGAAGCGGTGATCGTCAACGCCGAGGAAACCAACTCCACGCTCAACGAACAGTACATCTGGCGCTATGAAGCGGTGCTGCACACCGCCGAGGGCCGCGATGTGGAGGTGGTGTTCCATACCAACACCGCCTCGTTGTGGCCGCTGGAGAACACCATCCGCATTCCGGCGCGCGAGCAACCGTTCGTGGTGAAGTACACGCCGGGTTTCCCGCGCAACTTCGTCATCCTCACCAATGAATCACCGCACGGCATCGCCCAGGCCCGCGCACGTGCGCGCGAACGGGTGGACGTGGCCGCGCGCAAGCTGCATTTCAGCCCGGACAACGCCGGGTTCCGCGCCGACTATCGACGCGAGCTGGAAAGATGGCTGCGCGAACACGGCAACGACCCGCAGCAGCAGTCCGAGGCGCAGCGCTATCGCGCCGAACTCGACGCCCTTCGCTGATGCCAGGCACCGCCTGGCTGTCCACCCACCGCTCCAGGCAGGCCCTTGAACATGACCGCTTCCGCCAATGCCCTTCTTCCGCTGCTGCAGCAGGTGCTGCTGGGCCGTGACATCGCCTGCTCGGTCGACGGCGACGAACTGGTGCTGGACAGCGGCCTGCGCCTGAGCCCGCACCCGGTCGGCGCCGAGCCGCGCGACGGCAACGGCGGCTGGCAGACGTCCACGGTGATCGAGGCCCGCCACCCGGAGCTGTTTGCCGATGGCCTGTTCGAGTACCAGCACGCCGCCGGTGAAAGCCAGAAGGAGGCCACGCTGTCCGGCTTCGAGAACTGGGTGCGGGTGGACCTGGCCACCCTGCAGGCCGCCATCGGCGCCGACGATGCGCCGGAACTGCAGATGCTGACCCTGCGCTATGGCGCCGAGGAGACCGGAACCCCGCTGGCACGCGCGGTGGTGCTCGGCCCGCTGGCCCATTACCGCGGCGAGCCTGCCGACAACGCCGCCGCCTGCAGCGAGGACGACCATGGCTCCTGCCCGTGCTGCCTGTTCACCCAGAGCCTGGACGCCTTCAACGAACTGCTCAAGACCCGCCAGTTCCTCGGCATCCGCCTGTTCGCCTCGCGCGATGCCGACGGCCAGTGCGAGGCCGACTGCCGGGTCAACGGCCATGACTTCCCGGCCGCCCTGCCCCTGCTGCGCGCCTATGCCGCGCGCTGGCCGCAGGCGGGGTTGGAATTCCGCAAACAGTACGTTGTCGTCCGCAACGACATCGAAGATTGAGTGGATACCCCCGCTGCACCCTGGTGCCGCTACACTGCGCGCCGGTTTCCGAACCGCCCGCACCTCTCCCTGGCCATACGAGGCACCCCGCGATGCTGTACGCGCAAGTCCACCTGACCCTTCCTGCCTGGATCCACGACCAGATCGACCTGGACCGTCGCTATCCGGGCGATGAGGCCAAGGTCGCGCTGGCCATCGAACTGTCGCGGCTGAACGTCGAGCACGCCAGTGGCGGCCCATTCGGCGCGGTGGTGTTCGGGCCGGAAGACAAGGTGATCGCCGCCGGCGTGAACCGGGTGATGCCGCATGCGACCTCGCTGGCGCATGCCGAGAACATGGCCTACATGCTGGCCCAGCAGCGCCTGCAGACCCCGCGCCTGAACGCCGTGCTGTCGCCGGTCACCCTGGCCACCAGCTCGCAGCCGTGCTGCCAGTGCTATGGCGCGACCGTGTGGGCCGGCATCGATCGCCTGCTGATCGGCGCCAGCGCCGCCGATGTGGAAGAACTGACCCCGTTCGACGAAGGCCCGTTGCCCGCCGATTGGGTGGGTGAACTCAACAAGCGTGGCATTGAAGTGGTGCAGGGCCTGAACCGCGATGACGCCCGCAGCGTGCTGCGTGCCTATGGAGAAAGTGATGGCGCCCGTTACTGAGGCCGGCATCGGCCTGCTGTGCCTGTGCCGCCAGGGCTTCGAGCCCGAGCTGGCCGGCGAACTGCAGTTCCGTGCAGGCGAAGCCGGTTTCGCCGGCTATGCGCGCACCCAGCGCAACGATGGCTACGTGCTGTTCATGTGCGACGAAGCCGCCGCACTGGCCCCGCGCCTGCGCTGGCGCGAGCTGATCTTCGCGCGGCAGAAGCTGGTGGTGCTGGCCGAACTGCCGCAGCTGGACCCGGCTGACCGCATCACCCCGATGCTGGAGGTGCTGGCCGATGCGCCGCGCTTCGGCGACCTGTGGGTCGAGCATCCTGATTCGGATGCCGGCAAGCCGCTGTCCGGGCTGGCGCGTGCGTTCGGCAATGCCTTGCGCCCGGCGCTGCGCAAGGCCGGCAAGCTGACCGACAAACCCAATGCGCGCCTGCCGCGCCTGCACGTGGTGTTTGTCGACGGCACCCATGCCTTCGTCTGCGTGGCCGACCCGGCCGACAGCGCACCGTGGGCACTGGGCATTCCGCGCCTGAAGCTGCTGCCCGAAGCGCCCTCGCGCTCGGCGCTGAAGCTGGACGAAGCGCTGCTGACCCTGCTGACCCCGGAAGAACGCGAAACGCTGGCAAAGCCCGGCATGCGTGCCGCCGACCTGGGCGCCGCACCGGGTGGCTGGACCTGGGTGCTGACCCGCCAGCACATGCACGTGCTGAGCATCGACAACGGCCCGCTGCGCCAGCATGTGCTGGACACCGGCCTGGTCGAGCACCTGCGTGCCGATGGCTTCCACTGGCACCCGGAGCAGCCGCTGGACTGGATGGTCTGCGACATGGTCGAGCAGCCGCGGCGCGTAGCCGAGCGCATGGCCACCTGGTTCCGCGAAGGCTGGTGCAGGCACGCGATCTTCAACCTGAAGCTGCCCATGAAAAAGCGCTGGGACGAGACCCGACTGTGCCTGGACCTGTTCCAGGAGCAGGCCGGCAAACCGCTGGTGGTACGTGCCAAGCAGCTCTACCACGACCGCGAAGAGATCACCGTACTGGCCTCGCCGCTGCGCTGAGACACGACGTCCGCCGGGCATGGCCCGGCGCTACCGGGAACACGCGCCATGAACCATCGACTGATTCCACTCCTGATGGCCCTGCTGCCGGCGGCTGCATCGGCGCAGGTGGCCGTGCCGCAGCCGGCGCAGAGCGCACCGCTGCGCGACGACAGCGGCGTGGTCCGCCAGCAGTCACTGGCCAGCGGCCGGGTCACCGGCAGCGTCGACATCACCGTGCCGCTGGGCGAAACACCGGTGACCGTGCGCTCGGTCAGCCCAGCCAGCGTGGTCGGCCAGTACCGCATCCACTTCGCCGCGTTGGATGTGGACGGCGATGGCTTCATCAGCCGCGAAGAAGCACAAGCCAACCCCGCGCTGGCCGATGAATTCACTTCGCTGGACGTGAAGCACCGCGGCAGGCTGGACCGCACCGACCTGGCCGGCTGGCTGGCTGATTGATCCGATTCACACGCGCCAACCAAGGTTGGCGACTACCGCGCTACGCGCTCGCCGGGCATGGCCCGGCGCTACCGGGGCGTCCCACGGCATGACCTGCTGTTGGTAGCTGCCAACCTTGGTTGGCATCACGCGCGCCAACCAAGGTTGGCGCCTACCGGGCATTCCGCTTAGACGCCGGCGGCGCGTTTCCAGAAGGCCTGCACCAGCGGCGGCCACTTGCCGACGCAGCCCAGCGCGCGGCCGCGGGCCAGGGTCAGGTGCATCTCGTCGTTGGAGAACAGGCGGTTGATCGCATCGAAGCTGTAGGCGGCGATGTGGTTGTCGCTGCGCCGTTCGCGTGCCCAGCGCTGCAGGCGCTGCGGCGACAGACGCGGCTGGCCACGGCGTTCGGCCGACGGTGCCAGCCACTGCTGCAGGGCGGCGACATCGCGCAACCCCAGGTTCACGCCCTGCCCGGCCAGCGGGTGCACCACGTGCGCGGCATCACCCAGTGCCAGCACGCGGCCGGCCACGTAATGACGGGCCAGCTGGCGACGCAGCGGGAACGCCGCACGCGGCGAGGCCAGGCGCAGTTCGCCCAGGCGCGCAGCGAAGGCACGGGTCAGTTCGCGATTGAAGGCGGCTTCGTCCAGCGCCAGTACGCGCGCGGCCTCGTCCTCGGGCAGGGTCCAGACGATCGAGCTGCGGCGCTCGGCCACCGGCAGCAGGGCCAGCGGCCCGCCCGGCAGGAAGCGCTGCCAGGCCGTGGCCTGGTTGGGCAGGTCGCTGTCCACATAGGCCACCACGCCGCGCTGGTGGTAATCGTGGTGCTCGACCTCGATCCCGGCCCGCTGGCGCAGCGTCGATTCGGCCCCATCGGCAGCCACGGCCAGTGCAGCATCCAGGCGACGGCCATCGTCCAGGCGCAGGCGCACGCCGTCGTCGTCCTGTTCCAGCGCCTCCACCCGCGCCGGGCAGTGCAGCTGCACGCCAGCGGCCGGCAGCGCCGCCCACAGGCGGTCCTGCAGCAGCCCGTTCTCGACGATGTAGCCCAGCTCGCGGCGGCCGAAGCGATCGGCATCGAACACCAGGTCCTCGCCACCGGCTGCATCCCACACCTGCATGCGCCGGTACGGCCAGGCACGGGCCTGGGCAATCGCCGGCCACACGCCGAGGCGCTGCAGCAGCTGTACGTTGTCGGCAGCGAAGGCGAACACGCGCAGGTCAGGCTGTGCAGCCTGCCACCGCGACGGCTCGCGGCCTTCGACCAGGGCGACCGAGAGGCCGGCATCGGCCAGCGCCAGCGCACAGGCGGCACCGACCACGCCGCCGCCAACGACGGCCACGTCCAGACGCATGCGGCGGCTCATGCGGCCTCCCCACGGCACAGGCGCGGCACGTCACCGCGGAAACCCATCGCGCCGCCGACCAGCATCGACTGCACCGACGCGCGTTGCGCGGCGACCAGGCCCAGGCTGCGCAGCGGCCGCAGCAGCGGCGCCGGGTTGCTGGTCAGCCGGGCCAGGCCACCGGAGAACGCCACCGTCTGCCGGCGGTCCTCTTCGCGGCGGGCCACGTAGGCCTGCAGCAGGGCATCGCTGCCGGCATCGGCGGCGCCGTCTTCCAGCAGCTCGGCCAGGGTCAGCGCATCACGCAGGCCCAGGTTGAAACCCTGCGCCCCCAGCGGATGGATGGTCTGCGCCGCATTGCCCAGCAGCACCGTGCGCTGTCCGGCCAGCGCGCGCGCCAGCACCTGGATGAGCGGGTAGGCAGTGCGCGGGCCTGATTCAAGCAGGCGGCCGGCACGCCAGCCAAGCGCGCTCTGCAGGCGCTGCAGCCAGGCCGCATCGTCCAGCGCCATCACCGCCTCGGCCTGGTCGCGGGCCACGCCGTGCACGCAGCCGAAATGGCGGTCGCCGCGCGGCAGCAGGGCCGTCGGCCCGGTGTCGGTGAAGCGCTCCCAGGCACTGCCATCGGGCGCGCGCTGGCTGCGCACGCGTGCGACGAACAGGGTCTGCTGGAAGTCATCCCGGTCAACCTCGATGCCCAGCGCGCCGCGCACGCCACTGGCGGTGCCATCGGCGCCGACCACCAGCCGTGCCTGCAGGACGCGCTCGCCGCTCTCGTCGGCCACGCGCACCTGGCGGTGGCCGTCGACCACCTCGCCCAGGCCAAGGAAGCGCATCGGCCGGTAACGGTGCAGGCGCGGCAGTTCCTGCAGGCGCGCTTCCAGCGCCTGGCCGAAATCGCGCGCCACCACCACCTGGCCGAACCAGGGCCGGTCGTAATCGGCCGCATCGAGCTGCACGCGGCCGAAATCGCCGGCCCGGCTGACATGGATGCGCCGGATCGGGCCGGGCGCCATCGCCAGCTTCTGCATCACCCCCAGCGCGGTCAACGCGTTGACGGTGGCGGCGGCGAAACTGAGATTGCGCTGGTCGAACACCGCCGGCAGTTCGCCGGTCGGGCTGGCCTCGATCAGGCCCACGTCCAGGCCCAGCCGGTCCAGGGCGATGGCCAGGCTGGCTCCCACCAGGCCGCCACCGACGATCAGCACGTCATGTCGTTCACTCATGAGCCAATGATACGCGCTCGCTGCCGAACCCTGCGCCGACCCGCGCGGCGGGCTAGAATGAAAGCTGAATCCGCTCCGGGCCCGCTGCCATGTCCGACACCGCCAACCGCGCCTTCGTCCTTTCCGTGCTTGTGCTGTTGCTGGCGGCGACCCGGGTCAACCACTTCGCGGCCATCCCCGATGCGTCGTGGGCAGTGTTCTTCATCGGTGGTTTCTACCTGGCGCGCTGGACGCGCTGGGCGTTCCCGCTGCTGATGGTCTTCGCCGTGCTGGTGGACTGGATCGTGATCCGCAGCAGCGGGCTGGATTTCTGGCAGCACTACTGCGTGTCGCCCGGTTACTGGCTGCTGCTGCCGGCGTACTTCTCGCTGTGGGCCGGTGGCCTGCTGCTGGGCCGCAACTACCATGGCGCGCACTGGTCGACCCTGGCCAAGGGCGTGCTGCTGCTGGTGGCCTCGGTGGCGCTGTGCCACCTGCTGGCGCAGGGCGGCTTCTACTGGACCACCCGCAATGTGGCCGAGCCGACCGTGGCCGGCTGGGCGCAGAACTACGCACAGTGGTTCGGCCCCTACCTGCGCACCACCGCCCTCTACGTGGCGCTGGCCGCCGCCCTGCAACTGGCCGTGGAGCAGGTGCTGAAGCTGCAGCAGGCCCGCCGCGACATCCACCACTGAGCGATCGTATGGGCCACCGTCTTTCGCGCATCTACACCCGCACCGGCGATGACGGCAGCACCGGCCTCGGCGATGGCAGCCGGGTCGGCAAGGACGACCTGCGCGTGGCCTCGTACGGCACGGTGGACGAAGCCAATGCCGCCCTTGGCCTGCTGCTGGCCGCCGCGCTCCCCGACGACGTGCGCGCGCTGGTGGTCCACCTGCAGCACCAGTTGTTCGACCTGGGCGCCGAACTCTGCGTGCCCGGCCACGCCGCCATCCATGCCGCCGACATCTCGGCGCTGGAACAGCAGCTGGACCACTACAACGCCGACCTGCCGATGCTGAAGGAATTCATCCTGCCGGCCGGCGGCGAAGCGGCCGCGCGCTGCCACCTGGCGCGCACCATCGTGCGCCGTGCCGAGCGCGAGACCGTCGCCCTGGCGCGGGTGGAAAGCGTGCGCAGCGAGGCGCTGCAATACCTCAACCGGCTGTCGGACCTGCTGTTCGTGCTGTCGCGGGTGCTGGCCCGCGCCGACGGCCACGGCGAGGCCCTGTGGCAGCCGCAGCACCGGCAGCGCTGACCCCCGATGCTGGTCTATACCCACCCCTCCTGCCTGCTGCACGATCCCGGCCCCGGCCATCCCGAATGCCCGCAGCGGCTGCAGGTGGTGCTCGATGCGCTGCACCAGGCCTTCCCCGGCCAGCTGGAATGGCGGCAGGCACCGCCCGCCAAGTTCGGTGAACTGAGCCGGGTACACGACAGCGCCCTGCTCGACTTCGTGCTGCAGCCGCAGACCACGCCGCTGCGCCAGCTGGACATGGACACCTGGACCTCGCCCGGCTCGGCCAGTGCCGCCGTGCACGCCGCCGGCGCCGGCGTTGCCGCCGTCGATGCGGTGATGCTGGGCGATGACCCCTTGGCCTTCTGCGCGGTGCGCCCGCCCGGCCACCACGCCACCAGCAGTACGGCGATGGGCTTCTGCCTGCTCAACAACATCGCCGTGGCCGCCGCCTACGCCCGCGACCGGCATGGGCTGGAACGCATCGCGGTGGTGGACTTCGACGTCCACCACGGCAACGGCACCCAGGACATCTTCCAGCACGACGCCCGGGTGTCGTACTACAGCACCCACCAGGCCGGGCTGTTCCCCAATTCGGGCCTGCGCCGCGACCGTGGCGCCGGCAACCTGATGAACATCCTGTTGCCGCCGGGCAGTGGCGGTTTCCGCTTCCGCAACGTCTGGGCCGACGAGATGCTGCCGGCCATCGACGATTTCCGCCCGCAGCTGCTGCTGGTCTCGGCCGGCTTCGACGCGCACCTGCGCGATCCGCAGGCCGACCTGATGCTGGAAACCGACGATTTCGCCTGGATCACCCGTGAACTGCATGCGCTGGCACGCCGCCATGCCGCCGGCCGCGTGGTATCCATGCTGGAAGGTGGTTACGACCTGCAGGCCCTGTCCGAGTGCAGCGTGGCCCATGTGCGGGCCTTGCTGGACGGGGCCAACGGGCCACGGGCTGGATGAACCCGAGCCGGTCCCGGGCCGGGACCTTCATTGCCCCTATGCAGCGGATGGGGCAATCTACCGTCCGTTTTCGCCCGAATCCGAACCGCGTGCGCCGAGCCCTCCGCCTGCTTCCCCTGCCCCTGAGCATCGCCGTCTGCCTTCCCGCGATGGCCGATGACAAGCCGCTCAACTGGGGCCTGTGCCCGGCGACCGAGGTGATTCCCGCCTTCACCGATGCGCCCACCCCGGTACCCGGGCAGGACAAGGCCGCCGCCAGCGCCGAGCGCGAGCAGCAGCCCACCGACATCGAGGGCGACCAGCTGCTGGGCACCACCACCGTGCCGCAGTACCAGGGCAACGTGGCGCTGCGCCGTGGTGACCAGTTCGTCGGCACCGACAAGCTCAGCTTCGACACCGACAGCGGCAACTACATCGCCGACGGCAACGTCCGTTACCAGGACAGCTCCATCCGCATGGTGGCCAAGCGCGCCGAAGGCAACCAGGAAAGCGATACGCACAAGATCACCGACATCCAGTACCAGCTGGTGTCGCGCCGCGGCAACGGCGATGCCGAGTCGGTCGACCTGCAGGGCGCCGTCGGCCAGATGCACCGTTCGACCTATACCACCTGCGATCCCTCGCAGCCGGTGTGGAAGCTGTCCGCGCCGGAAATCGAAGTGGACAACGACGAAGGCTTCGGCACCGCCCGCAATGCCGTGCTGCGCATCGGCAAGGTGCCGGTACTGTGGGCACCGTACTTCAAGTTCCCGATCGACGACCGCCGCAAGACCGGCCTGCTGTTCCCGCAGCTGGGCATGTCCGGCCGCAACGGCTTCGACTACACCCAGCCGATCTACCTGAACCTGGCGCCGAACTACGACGACACCCTGATGCCGCGCTACATGAGCCGGCGCGGGCTGATGCTCGACAACGAGTTCCGCTATCTCTACAACGGCGGCCGCGGCGAGCTGCTGACCAGCTACATCCCCAACGACAAGCTGCGCGACATGGACCGCGGCCGGGTGATGTTCAACGGTTACCACAACGTCGACGCCCATTGGCAGGCGCGCGCGAACCTGGCCTGGGTCAGCGACGAGCGCTACATCGAGGACTTCGCCAACCGCCTGGTCGGCGTCACTGCATCGAACCTGCAGAGCACCATCGGCCTGTACGGCACCGGCCAGGACTGGACGGCCGGCATCATGGCCGACCGCTGGCAGCTGACCGATTACACGCTGACCGAATCGGCACTGGCCTACAACCGCCAGCCGCGCGTGTATTTCAACTGGGACAAGTCGCTGCTGCCGTGGGTGGAAACCTCGCTGTACGCCGAGGCAGTGCGCTTCACCCACGATGACATCAACCTGAAAACCCAGAACAGCGACGGCGAGTACGTGCGCACCGGTGAAGTGACCCGCATGTATGGCGGTTCGCGCCTGGACATCAAGCCGTCGATCTCGTTCCCGATCAGCGGTGCGGCCTGGTATGTCACCCCGACCCTGGCCTACCGCTACACGGCCTACCAGCTGGACCGCGGCCTGGCCGACAGCATCCGCAGCACCGTGCTGGCATCGCAGAACGTGGATACGAGCACGCTGACCGCCGATCAGCTGCGCGGCAACACCTCGCCCACCCGCAGCCTGCCGATCGCCAGCCTGGATGCCGGCCTGTTCTTCGACCGCGACACGAAGATCGGCGGCAAGTCGTTCCTGCAGACCCTGGAACCGCGCCTGTTCTACCTGCGCACGCCGTACCGCAACCAGGACGACCTGCCGATCTTCGACACCCGCGACTTCACCTTCAGCTGGGGCCAGCTGTTCCGCGATTCGCGCTATACCGGCGCCGACCGCCAGAACGACGCCAACCAGCTGACCCTGGCCCTCAGCACCCGCTTCATCGACCAGACCACGGGCAAGGAACGCTTCTCGGCGTCGATCGGCCAGATCCAGTACTTCGACGAATCGCGGGTGACCGTAACCCCGGGCGGTGCCCCGGTGGAAGAGGGCAAGTCGGCCTGGATCGCCGATTCGAACTACATGATCAACGACCGCTGGACCCTGGGTGCCACCTACCAGTGGGACCCCAAGTACAAGCGCGAGGATCTGGCCAGCGTCCGTGCCCGCTACCTGATGTCCAACGACGGCGTGGTCAACCTGAGCTACCGCTACCGCATCAACGCCGGCGCGGCGGCCAATGCCACCAAGGAAGAGCGCACCCTGCTGGAACAGGCCGACCTGTCGTTCCTGTACCCGCTGAACGAGCGCTGGAGCCTGGTGGGCCGCTACTACTACTCCATCCAGGACAGCAAGCCGCTGGAAATCATCGGCGGCGTGCAGTGGGACAGCTGCTGCCTGGCGGTACGCGCCGTGGCCCGCCGCTACGTGCGCAACCGCGAAGGTGAACTGAACAACTCCATCCAGCTCGAGTTCGTACTCAAGGGCCTGAGCTCGCTGGGCCAGGACACGGACCGCACCCTGCGCCGTGCTATCCTCGGGTACAACCGCGACGACCTCTACCTCGTGCCGCCCAGCAACACCGGGGCGACCCGGGACGACTACGATCCAAACCAGATCCCATGACCAAGAGCTTCCCCGTCCTACTCGCTTCGCTGCTGGCGGTGTCCAGCGTGTCCGCCCCCCTGCAGGTCATCGCCCAGGAGGCCCAGCCGCTGGACCGCATTGCAGCCATCGTCGATGAGGACGTGGTCCTGCAGAGCGAACTGGATCGTGCGATCAGCAACATCAAGGCCCAGTACGCCGGCCGCGAGAACCAGCTGCCGCCGGATGACGTGCTCAGCCGCCAGGTGCTCGAACGCCTGGTGCTGGTGAAGCTGCAGGTGGCCCGCGCCCAGGGCAGCGGCATCCGCATCAGCGACCAGGAACTGAACCAGGCGATGAACTCCATCGCCCAGCAGAACGGCTCCAACCTGGACGCCCTGCGCCAGCGCCTGGCCCACGACGGCATTGATTTCAATGATTTCCGCGCCTCGGTGCGTGACGAGATCACCGTGCAGCGCCTGCGCCAGAGCTTCGCCCAGAGCCGCATCAGCGTCAGCGAGGGCGAGGTCGACGCCGCCCTGAAGCAGCAGGCCACCGCCGGCAACCAGTACCACCTGGCACACATCCTGGTGGCCCTGCCTGACGGTGCCACCGCCGACCAGATCGCCACCGGCCAGAAGAAGGCCGAAGGCGTGAAGGCCCTGCTGGACAAGGGCGAGCTGGACTTCAACGCGGCCGCCGTGCGCTATTCGGACAGCCCCAACGCGCTGGAAGGCGGCGATCTGGGCTGGCGTTCGCTGGACGAAATCCCGGCCGCCTTCGCGCAGATGATGCAGCAGATGAAGGCCGGCGACGTGGTCGGCCCGATCCGTGGCCCCAGCGGCTTCCAGCTGCTGAAGCTGGTGGAAGTGCGTGATGCCACCGCGGCCGCCGGTACCCACACCGTCACCGAGTTCCACGGCCGCCACATCCTGGTGCGCGTGGACGACAACCAGACCGACGCGGCCGCCAAGGCCAAGATCGATACCCTGCGTGCCCGCATTGCCGGCGGCGCCGACTTCCAGGCCGTGGCCAAGGAATCCTCGGAAGACACCAACAGCAAGGGCCAGGGCGGCGATCTGGGCTGGTTCCCGGCCGATGCCTTCGGTCCGGCGTTCGGCCAGCAGGTCGAGGGCATCGCCGATGGCGGCGTCAGCCAGCCGTTCCGTACCGATGCCGGCTGGCACATCGTGCAGCGCGTGGCCACCCGCCAGACCGACGTGACCAGCGACAACCAGCGTGCCCAGATCCGCGAGACCATCGGCCGCCGCAAGCTGGAAGAGGAATACAACCGCTTCCTGCAGGAACTGCGTGGCGAAGCCTACGTCAGCTTCCGCAGCGGTGACCGCGCGGAGAACACCGCCACCCCGCCGCAGCCCTGACCGATGCGCCCCGAGCTCGCTCTGGTACCGGGCGAGCCGGCGGGGATCGGCCCGGAGCTGTGTGTCCGCCTTGTCCAGCAGCCGCGTGATGATTGCCGGCTGCTGGCCTTCGCCGACCCGGATACCCTGCGCGCGGCCGCAGCCGCGCTGAAGCTGCCTCTGCAGCTGCTGCCCGAGGATGCCGAGGCCCGCCTGCCCGGCGATCTGCGCCTGCGGGCCCTGCCCAATACCACCCCAAGCCACTTCGGCCAGACCGACCCTGCCAACGCGGGCGCGGTGATCGGTGCGCTGCTGGCGGCCGGCCAGGCCTGCCTGTCCGGCGAACTGCACGGCGTGGTCACCGGCCCGGTGCACAAGGCGGTCATCAACCAAGGCGGCATCGCCTACAGCGGCACTACCGAACTGCTGGCCGACCAGGCCGGGGTGAAGGTGGTGATGATGCTGGCCAACGACATCGTGCGCGTGGCCCTGGCCACCACCCACCTGCCCCTGCGCGAGGTGGCCGATGCGATCACCGCCCCCAGCCTTGAACACACCCTGCGCACCGTGCACGCCGCACTGCGCCGCGAATTCGGCCTGCCCGCACCCCGCATCGCGGTGCTCGGGCTGAACCCGCATGCCGGCGAAGACGGCCACCTCGGCCGCGAGGAACTGGATCTGGTCATCCCGCTGCTGCAGCGCCTGCGCGCGGAGGGCATGGACCTGGTCGGGCCACTGCCGGCCGATACCGCCTTTCTGCCGGCCAAGCTGGCCGGCTTCGACACCGTGCTGGCCATGTACCACGACCAGGGCCTGCCGGTGCTGAAGTATTCCGGCTTCGAACAGGCCGTGAACCTGACCTTGGGCCTGCCCTACCCGCGCGTGGCCGTCGACCACGGCACCGCGCTGGAGCTGGCCGGGCGTGGCATCGCCGATCCTTCCAGCCTGCAGGCCGCAACGACACTGTGTGCGCGGCTGGCCCGGCAACGTACACTGAGCGCATGAATTCCCCGCATTCCCCCTCCGGCCCGGTGTTCACCGCCCCGGCCAAGAAGCAGCTTGGCCAGCATTTCCTGGCCGACCGCCACTACATCGACAAGATCGTGATGGCGGTCAATCCCAAGGACGGTGACCGTCTGGTCGAGATCGGCCCCGGCCAGGGCGCGATCACCCTGCCCCTGCTGCGCGTGCACCCGAAGCTGACGGTGATCGAGTTCGACCGCGACCTGATCGCGCCGCTCACCGCCGCCGCCGAACCGCTGGGCGAGCTGACCATCATCCAGAGCGACGTGCTGCGCGTGGATTTCACCGCGCTGGCCGCCGGCCAGCCGATCCGCCTGGTCGGCAACCTGCCCTACAACATCTCCTCACCCATCCTGTTCCACGCGCTGGAGCACGCCGCGGTCGTCCGCGACATGCACTTCATGCTGCAGAAGGAAGTGGTGGACCGCATGGCTGCCGGCCCGGGCAGCAAGGTGTATGGCCGCCTCAGCGTGATGCTGCAGGCCTACTGCCAGGTGACCTCGCTGTTCGTGGTGCCGCCCGGCGCGTTCCGGCCGCCGCCGAAGGTCGATTCGGCCGTGGTGCGGCTGGTGCCGCGTGACCCGGCCAGCGTCAACATCAACGACCACAAGCGCTTTGCCGACGTGGTCAAGGCCGCCTTCGGGCAGCGCCGCAAGACCCTGCGCAATGCGCTCAACAACGTCGTCAGCGCCGAGCAGTTCGTCGCCGCCGGCGTGCGCCCCGATGCCCGTGCGGAACAGCTGGATGTGGCTGAATTCATCGCTTTGGCCAATGCCTCCTGATTACACTGCCGGTATGGAAGACGCTGACGTTTACGCAATTACTGTCGAGGTTGCCCCGCGCTTCCTCGACGACCAATCCGCGCCGGAAGACGGCCGCTATGCGTTCGCCTACACGATCCGCATCCTCAACCAGGGGCGCGTTGCCGCGCGCCTGGTCGCCCGCCACTGGCGCATCACCGATGCCAACGGCCGCGTCGAGCATGTCGATGGCGACGGGGTGATCGGCGAACAGCCGCGCCTGCGCCCGGGTGAAGACTTCCGTTACACCTCCGGTGTCATGCTGGGTACCGACCACGGGACCATGCAGGGCCACTACGACATGGTTGCCGATGACGGCACCGAATTCGCCGCGCCGGTCGCACCTTTCGTGCTGGCCGTGCCGCGTACCCTGCACTGACACGGAGGCCGGACGATGAGTGTGTGGGCGATCGGCGACCTGCAGGGCTGCTACGACGTAACCCAGCGGCTGCTGGAAAAAATCCGCTTCGACCCGGCGCAGGACACCCTGTGGTTCTGCGGCGATCTGGTGAACCGCGGCGGCCAGTCGCTGGAAACCCTGCGGCTGGTGCATTCTCTGCGCGAACACAGTGTTGTCGTGCTGGGCAACCATGATCTTTCGCTGCTGGCCGTCGGTGCCCGCACCGAAGAGGAACAGCGCAAGGTCAACCCGGACCTGCTGCGCATCGTGCAGGCCGAAGACCGCGACGAACTGCTGGACTGGCTGCGCCTGCAGAAGCTGGTGCACGTGGACCGCGAGCTGGGCTGGATGATGGTGCATGCCGGCCTGGCGCCGAAGTGGACCACGCAGATGGCCGAGAAGCATGCGGCTGAAGTGGAAGTACAGCTGCATGGTGCAGGCTACCGCAAGCTGTTCCGCAACATGTACGGCGACAAGCCGAGCTGGGCACCCAATCTGTCCGGCTACGATCGCTCGCGGGCAATCATCAACGTGCTCACCCGCATGCGCTACTGCACCCCGCGCGGGCGTATCGGCATCGAGGACAAGGGCACGCCTGGCACGCAGGAACAGGGGCTGTACCCCTGGTTCGAAGTGCCGGGCCGGGTCGAGCGCGATCTGAAGGTGGTCTGTGGCCATTGGTCGGCGCTGGGCCTGACCATCACCCAGGGCGTGCACGCCATCGACACCGGTGCGGTGTGGGGCGGCAAGCTCACCGCCCTCCAGCTCGACACCGACGACCTGCGCGTAGTGCAGGTGCAGGGCCGCGATGTGCCGGCCCCGGTGGCCAATGCGCGCCCGCCGGCACGCCCGGCGCCGCCGCGTGCACCTGCGGAACAGGCCAGGGAAGGCAGCAACGGCCAGCCAGCCGCCCCGGGCAACCGTGGTCCGCGTCGTCGACGACGCCGTGGTGGTGGCGGCGGTGGTGGCGGTAACGGCAACAGCGCACCGCCGCAGGGCTGATACGTTCAACGCGGTCTTGAAGAGCAACAGCAGTCGAGCATGGCTCGACTCTACAGACAGCGATGGTCAGCGGCGCACGTAGTGCACGAAGCGGAACGCGTAGGCATGGCGCGCGTCAGCCGGGTGCGGCTCGCTGCTGGTTTCCTGCCAGAGGCCCGGGTCCACCTCGGGGAAATGCGTGTCAGCCGGCACTTCGGCATCCACCCAGGTCAGGTACAGGTCGCTGGCTTGGTCCAGCAGCTGGCGGAAGATCTCGCCGCCGCCGATGATGCACAGCTCAGCAGCGCCCTCGCCTTCGGCAATGGCCTTCGCCTCGTCCAGCGATGCCACCGCCCGCATGCCCTCGAACGGTACCTGGCCGCTGCGGGTCAGCACCAGATTGGTCCGCCCCGGCAGCACGCGGCCGATCGATTCGGCAGTCCTGCGCCCCATCAGGATCGGCTTGCCCAGGGTGAGCGCCTTGAAGTGCTTGAAGTCGTCCGGCAGGTGCCAGGGCATCGCATTGCCCTGGCCGATGCCACGGTTGCGATCCAGCGCCACGATCATCGACAGCTTCATTGCACTCACACCGCCACCGGCGCCTTGATGGCCGGGTGCGGGTCGTAGCCATCGATGCGGATATCGTCGAACTGGAAGCCGAACAGGTCGGTCACCTCCGGGTTCAACCACAGCTTCGGCAGCGCGCGAGGCGCGCGCGACAACTGCTCGCGTGCCTGCTCATAGTGGTTCGAATACAGGTGCGCGTCGCCCAGCGTGTGCACGAAGTCACCCACGCCCAGGCCGGTGGCCTGCGCCACCATGTGGGTCAGCAGCGCGTAGCTGGCGATGTTGAACGGCACGCCGAGGAAGATGTCGCCGCTGCGCTGGTACAGCTGGCAGCTGAGCTTGCCGTCCACCACGTAGAACTGGAACAGGTTGTGGCACGGCATCAGCGCCATCTGCGAAAGCTCGCCCACGTTCCAGGCGCTGACCACCAGCCGGCGCGAATCGGGGTTGCGCTTGATCTCGTCCACCAGCCACTGCATCTGGTCGATCTCGCGGCCATCGGCCGTCGCCCAGCTGCGCCACTGCTTGCCGTAGACCGGGCCGAGGTCGCCGTTCTCGTCGGCCCACTCGTCCCAGATCCGCACCTGGTTGTCCTTCAGGTAGCCGATATTGGTATCGCCCTTCAGGAACCACAGCAGCTCGTGGATGATCGAGCGCAGGTGCAGCTTCTTGGTGGTGACCAGCGGGAAACCTTCGTTGAGGTCGAAGCGCATCTGCCAGCCGAACACACTGCGGGTGCCGGTGCCGGTGCGGTCGCTCTTCTCCGTACCGTGTTCGAGTACGTGCGAGAGCAGGTCCAGGTAGGCCTTCATGCCTTGCCCTCCGCGACGACCAGCGGCTGCGGCTGCAGCACCGGTGCGCGGCGCGACAGGGCCAGCAGCACCAGGCCGAAGGCGATGAGCGGCACGCACAGGATCTGGCCCTTGGTCAGCCAGCCGAAGGCCATGTAGATGCCGTTGTCGGGCATGCGCACGAACTCCACCGCGAAACGGAAGACGCCATACAGCAGCGCGAACAGGCCGCCCACCAGGTAACGGTGGCGCGGCTTGGCCGATACCGCCCACAGCACCACGAACATCACCAGGCCTTCCAGCGCCGCTTCATACAGCTGCGAGGGATGGCGGGCGTACTGGTTCAGCGCACCAGTGGCGAACTGCGCCTGCAGGGTGGCGTGGTCGAACTGGTTCAACGGGGCCGGCAGGCCGGACGGGAACACCACGCCCCAGCTGCCGTCGGTGTACTTGCCCCACAGCTCGGCGCCGATGAAGTTGCCTATGCGGCCGAAGCCCAGGCCCAGCGGCACCAGCGGGGCCATGAAGTCCATGGTGTCGAAGAAGTGCAGCGCGTGCTTGCGCGACCACCACCAGCAGGCGGCGATGACGCCCAGCAGGCCACCGTGGAAGCTCATGCCGCCATCCCACACCTTGAACAGCAGCAGCGGGTTGTGCAGGAAATCGCCCAGCGCGTAGAACAGCATGTAGCCGATGCGCCCGCCCAGTACCACGCCCAGCATGGCGTAGAACAGCAGGTCGGAGAACCCGTTGGCATCGACGCCCGGCAGGCGGCCCTGCGCGATGCGCTTGCGGCCCAGCAGCCAGGCCGCGGTGAAGCCGAGCAGGTACATGATGCCGTACCAGTGCACCTTGATCGGCCCCAGCGAAAGGGCGATGGGGTCGATGTCGTGGAAATAGATCATGGAAGCTGCCTTGCGGGAGTACGGGTATTTTACGGCTCAACCCAGGATCTGCGGGGTGTCGGGCAGGCCGTCATCATCGGACCGCGTGCCGGCCGGAAAGTGCCCTTCCACCAGCGCGGAGACTTCATCGATGGCGCTGCGCAGCGCCTCGACCGGGTTGGCCCCGCGCAGGCCTTCGCGCAGGTGGGTGCAGACCCGCTGCCATTGGGCGTTGCTGACCCGGCCATGCAGCCCGCGGTCGGCCACGATCTCGATGGCGTGGTCGGCCAGCAGCAGATAGATCAGCACGCCGTTGTTGTGCTGGGTATCCCAGGTGCGCAGCTGGGCGAAGGCCTGCTCGGCGGCCTGCCGTGGGGTCACGCCCCGCCACAGGGCATGCAGCGGCAGGTCCGCTTCCACCGCGAACATCACCTGCCCGCCATGGCGTGCCTCGCCAGCGGCAATGGCCTCGGTGATGGCCTGCAGGGTGTCCGGCGGGAAGGAGCGCCGCACCGAGGGCGCGAAGACATGGCGGAACAGGCGCCGGATCATCACCAGCCCCCCGAGGCGCCGCCGCCGCCGGAGCGGCCACCACCACCGCCCCAGCCGCCGCCACCACCGAAACCGCCACCGCCGCCAAAGCCGCCTCCCCCACCCCAGCTGCCACCGCCCCAGCCGCCGCCCCCGGCAAAGCGCCCGGGATGACCGGACAGCATCGCCACCACCAGGCCGACGATGCCCGCCAGGCCACTGGCCAGCAGGGTGGAGGTGAACAGGAAGGCGGCCAGCGCCGCGCCGCCGCCGCCGAGCAGGCCGCGCAGCGGGCGTGGCACCCGGGCGAACACCCCGCGCAGGATGCTGCCGGCGAACACGCCGATGAACAGCGCCAGGATCCAGGTATCGCCACCACCGCTTGGTTCGTGGCCGCGCTGGCCACTGACCGGCGCCGGCAGCGGCTCGCCATCGACCAGCTTCACCAGCACCGCCGTGGCATCGGTGATGCCACCGGCGTAATCGCCGCTGCGGAAGCGCGGCACCAGGTATTCCTGGATGACCCGGTTGGCGATGGCATCGGGAATCGCACCTTCCAGGCCATAGCCCGGCTCGATGCGCACGCGCCGGTCGTCCTTGGCCACCACCAGCAGCACGCCGTCATCCACGCCCTTGCGGCCGATCTGCCACTGGTCGAAGACGCGGGTGGTGTACTGGGCGATGTCCTCCGGCTGCGTGCTGGGCACCACCAGTACCTGCAGCTGGCTGCCCTTGCGCTGCTGCAGGTCCAGTGCCTGCTGCACCAGCGCCTGCTTCTGCGCGGCATCGAGAGTGCCGGTGGTGTCGACCACCGGCGAATCCAGTGCGGGAATCGGCGCCAGCGACTGCGACTGCGCCGCCAGCGGCAGCCACAGCAGGAACGCCAGCAGCAGCGCGGTGGCCAGGCGCATCGGTCAGTGCGCCGGCTGCGGTGCCGGCTGCTGTGGCGCGTTGCCGAAATCGACCGCCGGCGCGTTGGAGATCTGCGCCTCGTTCTCGACGCTGAAGTTGGGCTTGGGCTGGTAGCCGAAGATCTTCGCGGTGACCAGCTGCGGGAACGAGCGGATGTAGGTGTTGTAGTCCTGCACCTGCTGGATGTAGCGGCCGCGGGCCACGGTGATGCGGTTCTCGGTGCCTTCCAGCTGCGCCTGCAGGTCGCGGAAGTTGGCGTCGGACTTCAGCGTGGGGTAGTTCTCGGTGACCACCAGCAGGCGCGACAGCGCACTGCCCAGTTCGCCCTGGGCCTGCTGGAACTGCTTGAGCGAGGCTTCGTCATCGGCATTGACGTTGATCTGGCCCACGCGCGAGCGGGCGTTGGTGACTTCGGTCAATACGCGCTCTTCCTGGCTGGCAAACCCTTTGACGGTCTGCACCAGGTTGGGCACCAGATCGGCGCGGCGCTTGTACTGGTTGAGCACTTCGGACCAGCTGGCCTTGACCGCCTCATCCTTCTGCTGGATGGCGTTGTAGCCACAGCCGGAGAGCAGGGAGGCCAGCAGCATCAGGGGCAGGACGCGGGTGAACAGGCGCATGGCGGGAGTTCCGGGTGGACTGGCTGCCGAGCATGCCATGGTTCGCGTTAACGAGCGGCCATCGGGCGGGGCCCCCTCCGCGGTGGTGGTGCGCTGTTATCGGGAGGTGGTCGGGAGGGTGGGTTGGCTGGGGGACGCCGTGAATCCGTCCATGGAGGCTCGGTCGCGCCATCCATGGCGCTCACGCCCCCAGCCAACCCACCCTCCCGACCATGGACGGTTTCCTGGCACCGCGGGAAAGATCAAAAAGAGCAAGAGCAGAAGCAGAAGCCCATCCTTCAGGCATTCGTGTCGACCAAGGTCGACACCTACCAACGCGGGTGCCGTCCAGAGCGGGTGCCGTTCCGGCAGATCGCGGAGAACTGTCGAAGGCGGGGTGGGTCCGGTTGAGGGGGTGTGAGCGGCATGGATGCCGCGACCAAGCCCCCATGGACGGGTTTACGGCGTCCCCCTCAACCGGACCCACCCCGCCAACCCACGGAATGCAGGCCTTTGACGTTGACGTTGACGTTGCCCTGGCCTGTAGCGGGTGCAGGGCTGCAAGCCCTGCCGGAACCCCACACCGTTCAACAGGCCTCAGCCACCGGCGCGCGCATCCGCCCCAGCCACGCCAGCAGTAACCCCGACACCGCCAGCAACCCACCGGCCACCGGAATCGCCGCATAGCCCAGGCCCGCGCTGATCACTGCGCCACCCAGTGCGGCACCTACCGCGTTGCCGAGGTTGAACGCACCCACATTGATCGACGACGCCAGCCCCGGCGCATCGGTAGCCGCCTGCATCACCCGGATCTGCAGCGGCGGCACGATCGCAAACGTCGCCGCGCCGAACAGCAGCATGCCAATGGCCGCGGTCACAGGGTTCAGCAGCGCCAGCGGCAGCACGAACATCAGCACGGCCAGCGACGCCAGCAGGATGCGCGTGGCCCCATCCAGCGACCAGTCGGCCATGCGCCCGCCGATGCCATTGCCGAAGGTAAAACCGATACCGATCAAGGCCAGCGACATCGCGATGAACGCATTGGAGGCACCGGTCAACTCGCTCAGCACCGGCGCCACGTAGGTGTAGAGGGTGAACATCGCACCGGCACCCAGCACCGTGGTCGCCATCGCCAGCAGCACCTGCGGCTGCAGGATCGCCTTCAGTTCGCGGCGCACATCCGGGCGTGCGCCCGGTGCCGAGGCCGGCAGGGCAAGCGCCAGCGCACTGATCGCCACCACGCCCAGCACCGCCGTGCCGGCGAACGCCAGGCGCCAGCCCAGCTGCTGGCCGACCCAGGTGGCCAGCGGCACGCCACCAATGTTGGCGATGGTCAGGCCCATGAACATGGTCGCCACCGCTGCCGCCTGCTTTTCCTTGGGTACCAGGCTGGCCGCCACCACCGCACCGATGCCGAAGAACGCACCGTGGTTGAGGCTGGTGACCAGCCGCGACAGCAACAGCAGCCCATAGTTGGGCGCCAGCGCGGACAGCAGGTTGCCGACGATGAAGATCGACATCAGCAGCATCAACGCGGTGCGCCGTGAGAAGCGCCCCATCAGCAGGGTCATGACCGGCGCACCGGCCATCACGCCCACGGCGTAGGCGGTGATCAGCATGCCGGCGGTCGGGATGCTGACGTCCACGCCATCGGCGATGACCGGCAGCAGGCCCATCGGGGTGAACTCGGTGGTGCCGATGCCGAAGGCACCGACCGCCAGCGCGAGCAGAGCAGCTCTGGAATTCATGGGGTTCCTGGGGGAGGAAACGGGAAGCTGCACAGCCTGCGCGCTTTGCCGGCGCCGATTAAGCCTCGCCGCGGGAAAACAGTGTTGACCCCGGTTCACAGGTGGCGGCCCCATAACGCAGAACCCCCGGCAGTGCCGGGGGTCCTGGGTGGATCGTTTACCAGTTGCCGGCGCCCGGCACGTTGTGATCCCGCGCGCGGCGGCGCATCAGCAGGTTCAGCCACTCCACCAGCACCGAGAAGCCCATCGCGGCGTAGATGTAGGGCTTGGGCACGTGCACGTCCAGGCCGTCCAGGATCAGCACCGCACCGATCAGCAGGATGAAGGCCAGGGCCAGCATCTTCACCGTCGGGTTGGCATCGATGAAGCGGCCCAGCGGGTTGGCGGCCAGCAGCATCACCAGCACCGACAGCAGGATGGCGGCGACCATCACCGGGATGTGGTCGGCGATGCCGACGGCGGTGATCACCGAATCCAGCGAGAACACGATGTCGATGACCGCGATCTGTGCGATGACGTAGCCGAACACGGCCGAGGCCTTGGTCGTGCTGGGGTCTTCATCCTCGCCACCGGTGATCAGTTCCTTGATCTCCATGTACCCCTTGATGATGAGGAACAGGCCGCCCACGATCAGCACCAGGTCGCGGATGGAGATGCCCATGCCAGCCACGGTGAACAGGTTGGCCGCCATGTGCGCCAGGTAGGCCAGCGACACCAGCAACGCGATGCGGGTGATGCAGGCCACGGCGATGCCGAGCTTGCGAGCGAACGGGCGGCGCTCTTCCGGCAGCTTGCTGACGGCAATGGAAATGAACACCAGGTTGTCGATGCCGAGCACGATTTCCAGGGCGCTGAGGGTAAACAGGGTTACCCAGGCGTTGGGGTCGGCGAGGAACTCAAAGGACATGGAAACTCTTCAGGACAGTGGGGGAATGGGGGTCAGGCGTACGTGCCGGCCAGCAGGTGGGGCACCACGACCAGGGCCCAGCACAGCAGCACGTTCATCATCAGCACGAACACCGCGGCCGAGCCCATGTCCTTGGCGCGGCCAGCCAGCTCGTGGATCTCCGCGCCGTAGCGCTCGATCACCGCTTCAATGGCCGAGTTGGCCAGTTCCATCGCCAGCACCAGCAGCATCGAACCGATCATCAGCGCGCGCTCGACCGGGGTCTGGCCCAGCCACAGCGCCGGCGGGGTCAGCACGATCAGCAGGTAGACCTCCAGCCGGAACGAGGACTCGTGCAGCCAGGCAGCGCGCAGGCCCTGCCAGGACCAGCGGGCGGCCTGGAAGATGCGGCGCGGACCGCGGGGCATGTGACCGAACTGATCAGCCACGGGGGGAACAACCAGCAACAGGAGCGCGGCGCAGCGACCGCTCAGACGCACGGCAGGCAATCATGGGTGCACAGGAATGGGCAGACAGCCCCCATTTTGCCACAAGGGCGACGGCGGCACCCCGCGGCGGCCGGCCAACGGCCCGCCATCGGCAAGCGCGGCACCGCGGTGAAGTCCTATGATGGGTGTCCCCTGCCCTCGCTGGAGTCCCTGATGTCCGTTGCCCGTACCTGCCTGCTGTCGCTTGGATTGCTGACCCTGGCCCCGCTGGCCCAGGCACTGAGCCCGCCCGCCCCGCCGCGCGTGCCCGAGCAGGCGTCCAACGTGGCCTGGGAAGGTGACATGGCCAGCTTCCTCAAGGCCGACCAGAGCAATCCGCCGCCGCGCGGAGGCATCGAGTTCATCGGCAGCTCCTCGATCCGCTTCTGGGAGAGCCTGGCCCAGGACTTCCCGGGCCAGCCGGTGTTCAACCGTGGTTTCGGTGGATCGGAAGTGCGCGACAGCACCTGGTATGCCGGCCGGATCGTGGTGCCGTATGCGCCCTGCAAGGTGTTCTTCTACGCCGGCGACAACGACCTCAACAGCGGCCGCAGCGCCACCCAGGTGCGCGACGACGTGGTGGCCTTCGTGCAGCGCGTGCACCGCGACCTGCCGAAGACCAGGGTGGAATACCTGTCGATCAAGCCCAGCCCGTCGCGCGCGCACCTGCTGCCGGCGATCAACCAGGCCAACGCACTGATCAAGGCTGCCCTGGCCAAGCTTCCCAACACCGGCTACACCGACATCTACACCCCGATGCTGGGCGCCGATGGCCAGCCGGATGCGACGCTGTTCCGCGAGGACATGCTGCACATGACCCCGGCCGGCTATGCGATCTGGACGAAGGCCGTGGCACCGAAGGTGAAGTGCGATTGAGCAAGACGTGCGCCGGGCCATGCCTGGCGTGACCCGGGATTCATCCACGCATGGCGTGGATCTACTGCAGATCGCAGCAATCTGTCAGAGGCGGGGCGGTGTGGGTTTGCGGGGCGTGAGCCGCTTGGATGCGGCGACCAAGCCCCCATGGACGGGTTCACGGCGTCCCCGCAAACCCACACCGCCCCGCCATCCCACGGAATGTCCGCATTTGATGTTGAAGTTGCCGGCCAGCGGCCGGCACTACCGCGGGTGCCGGGTGCAGCCCGGCAGAAGCTCCTTACCGGAAAATGACCGTGGCTTCGGTGCCCTTGCCGGGCTCGCTGGCCAGGCTGACCTTCCAGCCGAAACGGTCGCACAGCCGCCGCACGATCGACAGGCCAAGGCCAGTGCCCTGCGGGCGATCGGGTTCAGCGCGGTAGAACGGCTCGAAGGCACGGGACAGCGCCTCGGCCGACATGCCGATGCCGGTATCACGCACCACCACCCGATCAGAGGTCACCTGCACGTCGATGCGGCCTTCATCGGTGTAGTTGCAGGCGTTGCGCACCAGGTTGCTGACCACCACCTGCAGCACCCGCGGCGGCGCATGCAGCTGCACCGGACCAGCGCTGTGCAGGTGCACCGCCACCGGCCGGTTGGCCAGCAGTTCGTTGGCGTTGTCCACCTCGTAGCGGACGATGTCGTTGACATCGAACAACTCGATCTGCGGTTCGATGTCGGCCTCGCGGGCCAGGATCAGGAACGCGTCGATCACTGCCTCCATGTCCCGCCCAGCGCGCTGGATGCGCTGCAGGCTGCGGCGCAGGCGCGGCTCCAGGCTGTCATCGCCCAGTGCCATGTCGCTGGCCACACGGATGACCGTGAGCGGCGTGCGCAGTTCGTGGCTGGCATCGCGGGTGAAGTTGCGCTCGCGGGCCACATGGTCGGTGACCCGGTTGGCCAGTGAATGCAGCGCCGCCGCCAGCTGGCGGGTCTCGCCCTGCATGTCGGCCGGCAGCTTATCCGGCTCAAGGTCGGCCGCCTCGGGGTGGCCCGGGTCCCAGCGTGAGACGCGCCGGGCCAGCCAGTTCACCGGCGAGACCAGGCGTTTGGAAGCGCGGTAGGTCACCCAGCTGGCGCCGTAGACGGCCAGCAGGGTCAGCAGCACCGGCACGATGCCGAACCAGAACGCCAGCATTTCCGCGCGCGAGCGCAGGAACACCAGGTACAGCCGGCCCTGCGGCCGGGCATCGACCAGCACCAGCTGGTCATCGCCGGGCAGCTCGTGGAAGCCGGGTTCAAGGCCGCGCAGATTAGCCGGAAGCGACAGGCTGGAGCGCCCGCGCTCGAGCAGGTAACCGCGGATGTTCTGGGTATTGGGGGGCGGCTGCGTGGGCGAAGCCTCGTGCAGCGTCCAGTAGTAGGCGGCCTCTTCGCGCAGGGCCGCACCGACCAGACTGTGCTTGATGACCAGCGAGACCAGCCATGCACCCAGCAGGACGCCCAGGCTGGCCAGCACGGCCTGCAGGATGAAAGCGATACGGATCTTGCGCGGCAGGCCGTGCGGCATTGCGGGGTCCCGGTCGAAGCGCTGCGATTATAGGCAGCGCGTCGTGCCATCGTCGTGCACGGACGGTGACCGCCGGCACGAGCAAGGGCCCGTTCCCTGCCCCGCGACCCGGCCGGAGCCGGGGCGGGCTTGTTCCTGCACCAGCACGGCTCAGGCCATCGGCTGGGCGATGTCGGCGATGCGGTAACCGGCGCTCTGCACGGTGTGCAGCAACGGACGGTCGAACGGCTTGTCGATGATCTTGCGCAGGTTGTACAGGTGGCTGCGCAGGGTGTCCGAATCCGGCAGCCCGTTGCCCCAGATCTCGCGTTCGATTTCCTGGCGGGTGACCACACGCGGCGATTCGCGCATCAGGATGGTCAGCAGGCGCAGGCCGATCGGCGAAAGCTGCAGCTCGGTACCGGCACGGGTCGCCCGCATGCTGACCGGGTCGAGCACCAGGTCGGCGACCTTGAGCACTTCCGAACCGACCTGGCGACGTTCACGGCGGATCAGCGCGCGCAGGCGGGCTTCCAGTTCCTGGATGGCGAACGGCTTGGTCAGGTAATCATCGGCACCGAACCCGAGGCCGGTGAGCTTGTCGTCCAGCGTGTCGCGCGCGGTCAGCATCAGCACCGGCGTTGACTTGCGCGCATCGTTGCGCAGTCGGCGGCACACTTCGATGCCATCCAGGCGCGGCAGCATCAGGTCCAGCACGACCACGTCGTAGCTGTTTTCAGCGGCCAGACGGTAGCCGTCCAGGCCATCCTGCGCATAGTCCACCTCGAAGCCACGGCCTTCCAGGTATTCGCCGATCATCTCGGAGATGTTGCGGTTGTCCTCGACCACCAGCACCAAGCCGGAAGTCTCCTTCGTCTGACGCATATGAGTACCTCTGTCTTCAGCTTTGTGAAACATGCCGCATCGACGGTGGACGCGATGTGAAGTTCGTTCAAGATGCTGAAAAAAAATTACAGCAGGGGCTTGAGCAGCGGCCAGACGTTGTCCAGCACCTTCGGCTGGGCCTGTGCGGTGGGGTGCAGGCCGTCGGCCTGCATCAGCCCCGGCTGCAGGGCCACGCCCTCCAGCAGGAACGGCAGCAGCGGCACCTTGTACTTGTCGGCCAGCGCGCGGTAGGCGGCGGCCAGGCGCTGGCGGTACGCCGGGCCATAGTTGGGCGGCACGTCGATGCCCAGCAGCAGCACCTTGGCGCCGGCGGCGCGGCTGGCCAGCAGCATCTTTTCCAGGTTGCCCTGCACCTGTGCCGGGGTCAGCCCGCGCAGGGCGTCGTTGCCGCCCAGCGCGATCACCACCACCATGGGTTTCTCCCTGGCCAGCAGGCCGGGCAGGCGGGTCAGCGCGCCGGCGGTGGTTTCCCCGCTCATGCTGGCGTTGACAATGCGGGGCGGGGTTTTCGACTGCTGCCTGACCCGCTTGTCCAGCAGGCTGACCCAGCCTGCATCGGCCGGGATATTGTGGGCAGCACTGAGGCTGTCACCGAGCACCAGCACGGTGCCGGCCGGACCTTTGGCACACGCCAGCCCGGACCACAGCAGCAACCCTAGCAGCAGCACCATCATCGTGCCGGCTTGCCGGCTCCATCCTGTAATGCGCATTGGAGTCTCCTCATCGACAGCCTGTCCCCCCGCAGCGCGTCCGTCGCCATCGCCGTCGACCAGGTCGGCAAATCCGTGCATGGCCCGGAGGGTGAAGTCCACATACTGGACAACATCACCCTCACCGTCCATGAAGGCACCAGCGTGGCGATTGTCGGGGCCTCCGGTTCCGGCAAGACCACCCTGCTCGGCCTGCTGGCCGGGCTGGACCTGCCCAGCCGCGGCGGCATCACCCTGGCCGGGCAGGCGCTGGGCGCGCTGGACGAGGAAGCCCGGGCGCAGCTGCGCGCGCGCGAAGTGGGCTTCGTGTTCCAGAGCTTCCACCTGCTGCCGGCGCTGACGGCGGCCGAAAACGTCGCACTGCCGCTGGAACTGGCCGGCCGCGAGGACCGCGCGCGGGTCGACGAGGTGCTGGCCCAGGTCGGCCTCTCGCACCGCGCCCGCCACTACCCGCGACAGCTGTCCGGCGGCGAACAGCAGCGCGTGGCCCTGGCCCGCGCATTCGTCACCCGCCCGCGCATCCTGTTCGCCGATGAACCCACCGGGTCGCTGGACCAGGCCACCGGCCAGCACATCAGCGACCTGCTGTTCGAACTCAATGCCGGCAGCGGCACCACCCTGGTGCTGGTCACCCACGACCTGCGCCTGGCCCAGCGCTGCCAGTACATCCACCGCATCGACAACGGCCGCCTGCAGGCGGTCGAGTACGGGGCGCAGGCATGAACCTGCTGCGGCACGCCTGGCGCGCGCTGCGCCGCGAAGCCCTGGCCGGTGACCTGCTGACCGTATTCGCCGCGCTGGTGCTGGGCGTGGCGGTGATGACCGCCGTCGGCACGCTGGTGAACCGGGTCAACCTGGCCCTGACCGGCAGCGCGGCCGAGATGCTGGGCGGCGACCTCGGCGTGGCCGGGCGCAACGATCCACCCGCAGCCTTCGCCGAGGAAGCACAGCGGCGCGGACTGACCTCCACCCGCATCGCCGGCTTCGGCAGCGTGCTGTTCAACGGTGATGCCAGCCAGATGGCCAGCATCAAGGCGGTGCAGGCCGGCTACCCGCTGCGCGGCACGCTGCGGGTGCGGGCCACGCCGGGCGGCGCGCTGATCGCCGATGCCGGCATGCCGCCGCAGGGCCAGACCTATGCCGACCCGCGCCTGCTGCAGGCGCTGGGCCTGAAGGTGGGTGATGCGCTGGAGTTCGGGGCGGGCACGCTGCGCGTGGCCGGCATCATCGAGGCCGAGCCGGATACCGGCGGCGACCTGCTCACGCTCTCCCCCACCCTGCTGGTCAACCGCGCCGATGTCGATGGCACCGGCCTGCTCGGGCCGGGCAGCCGCATCAACTACCGGCTGATGGTGGCCGGTGCACCCGACCAGGTGGCCGCATACCGGCAGTGGCTGCTGCCGCAGGTGAAGGGCATGCGCCTGCTGAGCGTGGACGACACCCAGCGCGGCGTGCGCCAGGCCTTCGATCTGGCCGGCCGCTTCCTGGGCCTGAGCGCGCTGCTGGCGGTGCTGCTGGCCGGCGTGGCCACCGCGCTGGCGGCCAACCGCTTCGCCCTGCGCCGTATCGACCAGGTGGCGATCCTGCGCTGCCTGGGCGCGCGCCAGCGCGACATCCTCGCTGGCCTGGCGCTGCAGCTGCTGATGCTGGCGGTGCCAGCCTGCGTGCTCGGCATCGGCCTGGGCATGGCCGCACAGGAAGGCCTGGTGCAGGTGCTGGGCAGCCTGGTGCCGCAGCGCCTGCCATTGCCCGAGGCGACCCCGGCGCTGACCGGCGCAGGCATTGGCCTGCTGCTGTTGTTCGGCTTTGGCCTGCCGCCGCTGCTGCGCCTGCGCGGGGTGCCGCCGATGCGCGTGCTCAACCGCTCTTTCGCTGCCCTGCCGCCGGCGTCGCTGCTGGCCTACGTGGCGGCGCTGGCTGCCAGCCTGGTGCTGGCGGTGCAGGTCACCGGCAATCTGAAGCTGGCGCTGTGGGTGCTGGGTGGTCTGGCCGCGCTGGCCGTGGCCGCCGGCGTGGTGGGCTTCGTGCTGCTGCAGCTGCTGCGTGGGCTGCAGCACCGCCTGCATGGCAACTGGCGGCTGGGCCTGGCGGCGCTGACAAGGCGGCGGATGTTGGCGGTGATGCAGCTGGTGGGCCTGTCGCTGTCGCTGTGTGCGCTGTTGCTGCTGGCGGTGACCGGCCCCGGCCTGCTGCAGCAGTGGCGTGAGCGCCTGCCGGAAAACACCCCCAACTACTTCCTCATCAACATCCAGCCCGAACAGCGCGACCACGTGCTGGCCGCGTTGCAGGGGCTGGGCGCGGCCGATGCCAGCGTCGAACCGATGGCCACCGGCCGCCTGATCGCGATCAACGGCAAGCCGCCGCTGCGCGTGGACCGTACGCCGGAACAGAGCGGCCAGCCGGCGCAGGGTGAAGGCCAGCGCGACGACGATGATGAGAACCGGCCGTTGAACTTCAGCTGGCGCAGTACCTTCCCGCCGGCCAACACCCTGGTCGATGGCACGTTCTGGAAGGCCGACAGCACCGCGCCGGAAGCCTCGGTGGAAACGGGTTGGGCCAAGCGCTACGGCGTGCACATGGGCGACCGCATCACCATTGCCGTGGGCGAGCAGGAGCGTGAGTTCACCATCACCAGCGTGCGCAAAGCGGACTGGAACACCTTCCGCCCGAACTTCTTCGTGCTGCTCAACCCCAATGCGGTGGGCGATACGCCGCACAACCTGCTGTCGGCCTTCCATCTGCCGGCGGGCAAGGCGGCGGGGCTGGGTGCGCTGGTGCGCGAACAGCCGAACCTGTCGCTGCTCGATGTGGACGCGGTGATCTCGCAGGTGCGCGAGGTGATGAACCGCGTCGCGCAGGCGGTGCAGCTGGTGATGGTGTTCAGTCTGCTGGCCGGTGTGCTGGTGCTGCTGGCCGCGCTGCAGGCCACCGCCGGCGAGCGCCGCTACGACAGCGCGGTGCTGCGTACGCTGGGCGCGACCCGGCGCCAGCTGCGCGGTGCGGTGCTGGTGGAGTTCGGGGCGTTGGGTGCACTGGCCGCGTTGCTGGCAGTGGGCGCGGCGGCCGGCATCGGCGTGGCGGTGTCGCAGAAGGTGTTTGAACTGCCGCTGCTGCCGCCTTGGCCGGGCCTGCTGCTGGGCGGTGTGGTCGGCATCGGCCTGAGCCTGCTGGCCGGCTGGTGGGGCACGCGGGCGATCCTGCACACCCCGCCGGCACTGGCCCTGCGCGAGGCCTGACGCGGCCGTGACACGCAGCGGGTGGGACCGGCGGTATGCTGCGCGCCCCACCCGATGAGATCGCCCGGATGCCCGGCACGTCGTTCGCTGCTTACCTGTACCCGGTGTTGCTGCTGCTTGGCAGCAACATCTTCATGACCTTCGCCTGGTACGGCCACCTCAAGTACAAGAGCGCGCCGCTGATGATGGTCATCATGGTCAGCTGGGGCATCGCCTTCTTCGAATACTGCCTGCAGGTGCCCGGCAACCGCCTGGGCAGCGCGGTGTATTCGGCGCCGCAGCTGAAGGGCATGCAGGAAGTGATCACCCTGGTGGTGTTTGCGGTGTTCTCCGCGTTCTACCTGGGCCAGCCGTTGAAGTGGAACCACTACGCCGCGTTCGGGTTGATCGTGCTGGCGGCGTTTTTGATGTTCAAGGAATAAGGGCCATCCACGCATGGCGTGGATCTACTGACGGATGACGGCATCCACGCGTGGCGTGGATCTACTGACGACCGGTTCCAGTAGATCCACGCCATGCGTGGATGCCGTTACGTCTGCGGTTGCGGCCCGGCGTTACCGGGCCTTTTCCACGAACTCGGCGAACACGGCGTCGATCTGTTCGTCCTTCACCTTCTTGCCCGACTGGATATCGTCGGCCTGGGTGAACAGCGGGATGATCATCGCCATGCCATCGAGCCTGGTCTTCAGGTGCACGCCCGGGGCCCGGGTCAGGAAGCCGTCCCAGCGCTGGCGCACCTTCGCCCAGTAGCCGGCGGTGGCCTTCCAGTAATCGCGCGCGGGGCTGAAATCGACTTCGGTGGTCCTGGCGTAATCGTTGAAGCCGAACTCGCGGGCGATCTCGACCTGGCTGCCGTCGGCGTTGCGCTGCACCTTGGTGTTGAACTGCTCGTGGGTCCAGCCGTTGGGGGTGAGCGTGTGGCGGTTGACCACGGCCAGCGCGTTGTAGTCGCTGCGCCGGGTGTATTCGCGGCGCGGCAACGGGCGCCAGCTGATGTCGCTGGTCCAGGTCGGGACGTTGTTGTCGTAGGTCCAGGTACCGGTGCCGCAGTAGCGCGGCGCGTCACTCACCTCGTACACGCATTGGGTCCAGGCCCCCTTGTGGGTGGCCGCGTCGATCGTGCGTACCTGCCAGGTCTGGTCGGCGCTGAACTCGAAGCGGTTGCGCGCTTCATACACCCAATCCTGCCGCCAGTGCTTGGTGACATGGCCGCTCTTCGCGTCCACCAGCAGGTGCTGCAGGACGATGCGCTGCGGGCTGTCCTCGACCACGATCACCACTTCGTTGCCAGCGCTGCGCATGGCCGGTGCGCGCTCATAGCCGGGCTTCAGCAGCACGGTTTCATCGAAGGCGAAATCCACGGTGTATTCGCCCTGCATGGCCAGGATGCTGGCGTGGTCACGGGCGATATCGGTGGGCTGGGCACTGGCGGCACCGGCGACGGCAAACAGCAGCATCACGCTGGCGGCGTGCGACTTCATCAGGGAGTTCCTTGGGGAGTGTCAGGTTCGATGGGTGGCCATCCGTGGCCGCAATCGATCCATCAGGGTTCCATCAAACCGGGTTCAGAGATGCACCAGCGGCAGGTCGCCGGGGAGGCGCGGCGCAGGCCTGCGGGCGGCGTCGGCGCAGCAGCAGTCATCGATGGAGAGTTCGCCCTCGGCACCTTCCAGGCGAGCAATACGGCGGGCCGTGGTGGCCCCCAGCGAGGACAGCGTGGACAGGCTGGCGGCCAGGGTGCTGCCGTCGTCAGCGGCGTGCAGGCGCAGCGCGCACAGGCGCCAGCGCTGGCCGCCCAGGTGGCCGGCCAGGCGCCGCCACAGGCGTTCGCCGACACTGCCTTCGGCATCGTGCTGCGGGCCCGGCGGCAGCGATGCCACCAGCCGGTCCCAGGCGAGGAAATCGCTGTCGGGCAGCAGGTACAGGCGCCACACGCAGCGGCCACGGCCATCGAGGAAGCACAGGCTTTCGCGCAGGCCCTCGCTGTCCACGCCTTGGCAGGCATGCACCGACACAGCCTGGCGCCAGCCGCCCAGCTCGCTGCTGTCGGCGTGGTACAGGCACAGCACGGTACCCAGCGCAGCCAGCTGCGCCGGCGTGGGCCAGGCCTGCAGCGCGTGGTGCGGCAGGAAGGACGACAGGCGACGGGCGGACAGGGCTCGGCTCATGGGATTCACCAGGAAGCGACAGGGGTGGCCGACAAGGTCGGACCGATGGCGTACGCGTCGGTTGGACGCGCGGCGAGGCAACAGGTCATCGGCTAGGGCCTGACCAGGCAGGGGGAGCCCCCGGCCACCGGCACGCCAGGCGTGCACGGACAGCCGAGGGGGAGAGAGCGGGAGCGGACGGGTCGCCCACCCTGCCAGCGCTGCCGGCAGGAGGGAGGGCGGCGGGCGACCAGACCGCGTTACTTGGTCAGGATCAGCTTGTCGTTGCTGGTGTGGCGCAGCCGGTAGAAACGGTCGCCGTGCTGGATCAGGATTTCGCGGCGGCCCTTCAGCAGGGCTTCGCTGTCGATCACTTCTTCCGGCGGAACGACACGCACCGGGCGGTCGCGCAGGGTCAGCGTTTCGGGGCGCAGCAGTACAGGTTGAGCATTCATGAGCATCTGGACTCGTGCGAGGGACGAGTTAGATGATAATGATTCTCAGTTAACAATCAACAAGCATTCTCAATTCCATTGATGAGATTTATGATCGATTTCTCAATTTCGATAGATCACATCAATCAAAACGCAGAGTCGAGCCATGCTCGACTGTTTTTCGAGCGCGCGGAGTCGAGCATGGCTCGACTCTACAAAGAGCGGTCAGACGAAGGCCGCTTCCACCCGAGCCCAGCCGGCATCGTCCACCTTTTCCAGCACCTCCAGCGCCTCCAGGTTCTGCAGCAGCTGGCTGACCCGGCTGGCGCCAAGGATCACGCTGGACACATGGGGATTGCGCAGGCACCAGGCGATGGCCAGGCTGGCCGGGGCATGGCCCAGCTCGGCGGCGACCTCGCTGAAGCGACGCACCTGGGCCAAGCGCACGGCCGCGTTCTGGCCCAGCACCAGGTCCTGCAGCCAGCCCATGCCCTCGCGGCCCAGCCGCGCATCGGCGGGAATGCCCTGGTCGTACTTGCCACTGAGCAGGCCCGAGGCCAACGGCGAGAAGATGGTGGTGCCCAGCCCGGCGCTGGCGTACAGCGGGGCGTACTCCACCTCCACCCGCTCACGGTGCAGCAGGTTGTACTGCGGCTGCTCCATCGACGGCGCCTGCCAGTTATGGCGCGCGGCGATGTCCACCGCCTCCTGGATCTGCGCAGCCGACCACTCCGAGGTGCCCCAGTACAGCACCTTGCCCTGCCGGACCAGGGTGTCCATGGCATGCACGGTCTCCACGATCGGCGCGTCCGGATCCGGGCGGTGGCAGTAATAAAGGTCCAGGTAATCCACCCGCAGGCGCTTGAGCGCGGCATGGCAGGCGTCGGTCACATGCTTGCGCGACAGGCCGCGCTGGGTCGGCCGCGGGTCCTTGGCACTGCCGAAGAACACCTTGCTGGACACGCAGAAGCCGTCGCGCGGCAGGCGCAGGTCGGCGATCACATCGCCCATCACCTGCTCGGCGCGGCCGTTGGCGTAGCCCTCGGCGTTGTCGAAGAAATTGATGCCGTGATCCCAGGCGGCGGCGACCAGGTTGCGGGCCTCGTCACGCGGCACCTGGTCGCCGAAGGTCACCCACGCCCCGAAGGACAGGGCGGACACCGGCAGGCCGGAGGAGCCGAGGCGGCGGTAGAGCATGCGATTCTCCTGTTGCAGGCCCGCATACGGGCCGGGATCGAGCCCCATTCTACCCGGCCCCAGCGGCGCCCAGCCCTTGCGGTTGCTGGCCTGATCGGTGCCGATGGGCCCGCGCACGCCGCTTTTCCTTGCCCCAGCCCCGGCCCTGCACTAGGCTTCCCGTTTTTCGCGCGCCCCCGGGGGGAGCTCTCATGGTCGAAGGTTTGGGCAGGATCGGCTTCGGCCTTTTCGGGTTGGCGGTGCTGATCGGCATCACCTGGCTGTTTTCCAACAACAAGCGTGCGGTGGACTGGAAGCTGGTCATCACCGGCATCACCCTGCAGATCGCATTTGCGGCGCTGGTGATCCTGGTGCCCGGCGGGCGCGACGTGTTCGATGCCCTGGGCAAGGGCTTCGTCAAGATCCTCAGCTTCGTCAATGAAGGTTCGGGCTTCATCTTCGGCTCGCTGATGGACACCCAGAACTACGGCTTCATCTTCGCCTTCCAGGTGCTGCCGACCATCATCTTCTTCTCGGCGCTGATGGGCGTGATGTACCACCTGAACGTCATGCAGGCCATCGTCCGCGTGATGGCGTGGTCGATCACCAAGGTGATGCGCGTGTCCGGTGCGGAAACCACCAGCGTCTGCGCCAGCGTCTTCATCGGCCAGACCGAGGCGCCGCTGACCGTGCGCCCGTACATCGCGAAGATGACCCAGTCCGAGCTGCTGACCATGATGATCGGCGGCATGGCGCACATTGCCGGCGGCGTGCTGGCGGCCTACGTGGGCATGCTCGGCGGCGGTGACCCGGCGCAGCAGGCCTTCTACGCCAAGCATCTGCTGGCGGCCAGCATCATGGCGGCCCCGGCCACCCTGGTCGTGGCCAAGCTGCTGATTCCGGAAACCGGCACCCCGCTGACCCGCGGCACGGTGAAGATGGAAGTGGAGAAGACCTCCAGCAACATCATCGACGCGGCTGCGGCCGGCGCTGGCGACGGCCTGAAGCTGGCGCTGAACATCGGCGCGATGCTGCTGGCCTTCATCGCCCTGATCGCCCTGCTGAACGCGCCGCTGACCTGGATCGGTGATGTCACCGGCCTGGCTGCCGCGATCGGCAAGCCGACCAACCTGTCGACCATCTTCGGCTACCTGCTGGCCCCGATCGCCTGGGTCATCGGCACCCCGTGGGCCGATGCCACCACCGTCGGCTCGCTGATCGGCCAGAAGGTCGTCATCAACGAGTTCGTGGCCTACACCGAGCTGTCGCAGATCGTGAACGGCCAGATCGCCGGCGTGTCGCTGTCCGACGAAGGCCGCCTGATCGCCACCTACGCCCTGTGCGGCTTCGCCAACTTCAGCTCGATCGCGATCCAGATCGGCGGTATCGGTGGCCTGGCCCCGGAACGTCGCCACGACCTGGCCAAGTTCGGCCTGCGCGCGGTGCTGGGCGGTACCATCGCCACCTTCATGACGGCGACCATCGCCGGCGTGCTGACGCACTTCAGTTGAACCCTTGTTTGAGAAGAAATCCCCTATGAGCAGCAGTGTCGTTGTCGTCGGTTCCTTCAATGTCGATCACGTGTGGCGGTGCGAAGCGCTGCCGGCGCCGGGCGCGACCATTGCCGGCCGCTACAGCACCGGCCCGGGTGGCAAGGGCTTCAACCAGGCCGTGGCCGCCTGCCGTGCCGGCGCCGACACCACGTTCGTGTGCGCCCTGGGCGATGACGCCGGTGGCGCGACGGCGCGTGACCTGGCCGCACAGGATGGCTTCGCGCTGATCGCCGAGGCCAGCAGCGAGCCGACCGGCACCGCCGGCATCTACGTCGATGCCCGTGGCCGCAACACCATCGTCATCGGCCCCGGCGCCAACGCCGCACTGAGCACCGGGTTCCTGGAACAGCAGCAGTCGCTGCTGGCCGGTGCCAAGGTGGTGCTGGTGCAGCTGGAATCGCCGGTGCAGACGATTGAAGCCGCGCTGGCTGCGGCGCGCGAGGCCGGTGTCACCACCGTGCTGAACGCCGCACCGGCCGACGCCCCGTCCAGCATCGGCCTGCTGAAGCTGGCCGACGTGCTGACCCCGAACGAGACCGAGTTCGCTTCGCTGCTCGGCCGCCACGTGGGTGAGCGCGTGGATGCCGACGACGTGGCCGCGCTGGATGGCGCCAGCCTGCACGCGCTGTGCCGCAAGCTGGTCGGCAACGGCACCGTGGTGGTCACCCTGGGTGCGGTGGGCGTGTTCGTTTCGCACGCCGACGAGAACCTGCGTGGCGACACCCAGCCGTACTACCGCGTGGGCGCCGAACAGGTGCAGGCGATCGACACCACCGGTGCCGGTGATGCCTTCAACGGTGCGCTGGCGGCCTCGATCGCCCAGGTGCCGGACGCACCGTTTGCCCGCCACGTGCGCTTCGCCAACCAGTTCGCCGGCCGTTCCACCGAGAAGGAAGGTGCCGCCGCGGCGATGCCGCGCTTCACCCCGGCCGACGCTGAAATGAAATAAAGCCACGCCATGCGTGGATGAAAACCCCGGTCGTGCGAACGACCGGGGTTTTTTGTGTCCGGCGACACGCGCCATCCACGCATGGCGTGGATCTACCGGGTGTATGTGCCGCGCCATACGTGGATGCAGGCTCCGGCGCAGTAGATCCACGCCATGCGTGGATGGGCCTTCCCCCACCACCCAGCCGCCCACCCTGACCCAGCCATGGGGGCGGCGGAACCGACCATCAAGCATCTGCTGATGCCGGTGTGGCATGAGGTCGGTCCGGATGGGCCTGAACAGGGCCACCGTTGACGCCGCGGCAGCGCCCCCCGCGCCCTACAATGGGCACATGCAGATCGGCCCGTACACCATTGCCCCCAACGTCGTGCTGGCGCCCATGGCCGGCGTCACCGACAAGCCCTTCCGCCTGCTGTGCAAACGGCTGGGCGCGGGTCTGGCCGCCTCGGAAATGACCATCAGCGACCCGCGCTTCTGGACCACGCGCAAGTCGATCCACCGCATGGACCACGAGGGTGAGCCGGCGCCGATCAGCGTGCAGATTGCCGGCACCGAGCCGCAGCAGCTGGCTGACGCGGCGCGCTACAACGTCGACCATGGCGCGCAGATCATCGACATCAACATGGGCTGCCCGGCCAAGAAGGTGTGCAACGCCTGGGCGGGCTCGGCACTGATGCGCGATGAGCTGCTGGTGGCGCGCATCCTCGAAGCCGTGGTCAACGCAGTGGACGTGCCGGTCACCCTGAAGATCCGCACCGGCTGGGACTGCGACCATCGCAACGGGCCGGTGATCGCGCGCATCGCCGAGGACAGCGGCATCGCCGCGCTGGCCGTGCACGGCCGCACCCGCGACCAGCATTACACCGGCCAGGCCGAGTACGGCACCATCGGTGAGATCAAGGCGGCGCTGCGCATCCCGGTCATCGCCAACGGCGATATTGATTCGCCGCAGAAGGCCGCCCATGTGCTGCAGCAGACCGGCGTGGACGCGGTGATGATCGGCCGTTCCGCACAGGGGCGACCCTGGATCTTCCGCGAAGTGGCGCACTACCTGGCCACCGGCCAGGAACTGCCGCCGCCCTCGCTGCAGGAAGTGCGCGACATCCTGCTGGGCCACCTGCACGCGCTGCATGCGTTCTACGGTGAACCGCAGGGCGTGCGCATCGCCCGCAAGCATCTGGGCTGGTACGCCAAGGACCGGCCTGAAAACGCGGCCTTCCGCGCGGTGGTCAACCGTGCCGAAGATCCGACCAGCCAGATCGCACTGACTGCCGAGTATTTCGACCGCCTGATTGCAGGTGAACCGGCGATGCCTTCGGCTGCCTGAGCGCCCGCACACCGTAGCGTCGAGCCTGCTCGACTGGCTTTCCCGAACAGTCGAGCAAGCTCGACTCTACCGTTGAACACCGTCGATCACGCTCGACGCCCCAGAGTCCGCCACCATGACGCCGCCGATCTCTTCCCCGACCTACCTGCACGGTTTTTCCGGCACCGAACAGCAGCGCCTGATGACCCAGGCGCGCCTGCTGGAATCGAGCATCTTCAGCCAGATCGACTACACCGGTGCGCGCCACCTGCTGGAAGTCGGCAGCGGCGTCGGTGCGCAGACTGAAATCCTGCTGCGCCGCTTCCCCGAGCTGCACGTCACCGGCGTGGACCTGAGCGAGGCGCAGCTTGCCACCGCGCGTGAGAACCTGGCGCGCACGCCGTGGTGCAGCGACCGCTACACCCTGCAGCAGGCCGACGCCGGCGAACTGCCGTTCGAGGCCCGCAGCTTCGATTCGGCCTTCCTGTGCTGGGTGCTGGAACACGTGCCCTCCCCTGCCCGCGTGCTCAGCGAAGTGCGCCGCGTGCTCGCGCCGGGCTCGCCGGTCTACATCACCGAGGTGATGAATGCCTCGTTCCTGCTGGACCCGTATTCGCCGCACATCTGGCGCTACTGGATGGCGTTCAATGATTTCCAGCACGACCACGGCGGCGATCCGTTCGTCGGCGCCAAGCTCGGCAACCTGCTGCTGGCCGGTGGCTTCCGTGATGTGCACACCGAGATCAAGACGATCCACCTGGACAACCGCGAACCGGCACGCCGCAAGACGATGATCGCGTTCTGGGAACAGCTGCTGCTTTCGGCGGCCGACCAGCTGCTGCAGGCCGGTGCCGTGGATGAGGACACCGTGGAAGGCATGCGCCGCGAATTCCGCCTGGTGCAGAACGACCCGAACGCGGTGTTCTTCTATTCGTTCGTGCAGGGCCGCGCGACGGTGTATTGAGGCGCCAGCTGCGCGGTGCGCGGGCTCAGGGATCGATGTGTGGGGCGGCCGCCGCCGGCGCGCGCCAGATCCGCTGCCACATCGCGCCGAGGCGGCGGCCGGCATCGGCGCGTGCGGCCGGGCTGCTGTAATCCATGCGCTGCTGCTGCGGCACGATCGCCCGCCACTGCCCGTCCACCTGCTCGGCCACGGCGAAATTGAAGGTGTAGTCCGGTTCCAGCCCCATGCGCAGATCGCTCAGCACCAGCTGGTTGTCCACGACCTGCGCGCGCATGAAGCCGCGATTGAACCACTGCAGCCGCTGCACGGCGGGAATCGCGGACGCTTCGCGCAGCGCCTGCACGTTGGACGGATGGCCTTCAAACCGCATCGGGCCCTGGTCGGCCACCAGCGAACGGTCGCCCACCACGTAGCCACTGGGGGTCATCGCCACCACCCGCCACAGCAGCGTATTGAACGGCATCGGCACCGAGAACCGCGGCGCATCGCCCAGGCCCATCGCGGCCAGGCTCTGCTGCGCGGCGCGGTCGACCTGGGCCTTGGCCACCAGGCCCCAGCCCAGGTAGGCCGTGCTGACCAGCAGCGAGACGCCCAGCACCTTGCCCGCCCACGGCCGTGCGCGCGCGAACCAGGCCACCACGCAGCCCAGCAGCAGCCACACGGTGTAAGCCGGGTCGATGATGAAGACGCTGGAGCCCATTGTCGGATGTGGTCGCAGCGGCCACCACAGCTGGGTGCCGTAGACGGTGAACGCATCCAGCAGCGGATGGGTGACCAGGGCCAGCTGGATGGCCCAGAACCAGCGCAGCGGTGACTGCGCCACGCGGCCGTTGCCGAAGCGCTTGAACAGCCACCAGATCAGCGCGGCCACCCACGGCAGCACCAGCAGCGAATGGCTGAAGCTGCGGTGGTCGACCATGTTGGCCACCGGGTCGGCCGCGGCGAAGCCGAGCCACAGGGCATCGAGGTCGGGCAGCGTGCCGAGTGCAGCGCCGGCCAGCAGGGCCGCACGGCGGTGGCCGGGCGGAGCGATGGCGGCAGCGACGGCGCCACCGAGAACGATCTGGGTCAACGAGTCCATGCGCCGATGCTAGCCGCTTGCGCGTGGTGTATGTAGAGCCGAGCCGGTGCTCGGCTGCTCTTCGTCTGGCGCCACGACAGCCGAGCATGGGCTCGGCTCTACAGAAAGCAGGCGCTAGGCCGCCTGCGACATCCGCGCGCCGGGCAGTTCAACCAATGTCTGCCCATGGTGGTCCAGCAGGCGCAGCGCGCCATCGTGGTCCTCGGCCAGCGCGGTCAGGCTTTCCACCCAGTCGCCGTCGTTCGCATAGACCAGCCCATCGCGCTCGATCAGCGCGGCGCGGTGAATGTGGCCACAGATGATGCCGTCCAGCCCGCGCCGGCGCACATCATCCAGGCCGGCCTGGACGAACCGCTCGATGTAGCGCTCGGCGGCGCCGCTGCGCTTCTTCAGGAATTCGGACAGCGACCAGTAGCGCATGCCCAGCCGTCGCCGCACCGCATTCAACACCTGGTTGCCGGTGAGGATGCGGTAGTACAGCCAGTCGCCGAAACGCTCCTGCAGGCCACCGAAGTGGGTCACGCCGTCGTAGTCATCGCCGTGCGCCACCAGCAGGCGACGCCCGTCGGTGGTCACGTGGATGGCGCGGCGGCGCACCTGCATCGCCGGCAGCATCAGCCCGCACACATGGCGCAGCGAGGCATCGTGGTTGCCGGGGATGTAGATGATCTCGGTCCCGGCGCGGCGCAGCGCATGCAATGCCTGGATCACCTCGCTGTGCGAGGCACGCCAGTTGGCACGGCGGTGCGCCATCCACCACAGGTCGATGATGTCGCCGACCAGATACAGCCGCTCGCAGCGCAGCTGGCCGAGGAAGGTCGCCAGTTCGGCGGCGTGACAGTGGCGCGACCCGAGGTGCACATCGGAGACGAACACTGCACGCCGGTGCGGCGACAGGTTCGCCAGCGCGCTCATGCCGGCATCCCCGCGTCGCGCAGGTAGCGTTTGCGTTTGTTCGGGCGGATCGCCTGCAGGTCCACTTCGATCAGGCCGTCGATCGAATCGCTGAAATCCGGATCGACGCCGAACGCCAGGAAGCGTGCACCGCCCGGTTCGCACAGATCGGTGTACTGGCGGTACAGCGTCGGCACCCCCGTACCCAGCGCAGCCAGGTTGGCCTTCAGCACGTCGAAGGCCGCACCGGCATCGAGGTCGCCGAAACTGGGCGGTGCGGCGAAGTACTGGAACGGCTGGTTGGATTCGACCAGGCCGCTGCGGCCACCGTAATAGCGCTGGTAGTAGGCCACCAGCTGCTCGCGTGCCTCGCGCGGCAGCGCGGCGCTGATCGACACCGCACCGAACAGGTAGCGGATGCCCGGCTGGCACTGCAGATACGCGCCGATGCCCTGCCACAGGTAATCCAGGCTGCGGCTGCCCCAGTAATCGGGCACCACGAAGCTGCGGCCCAGTTCCAGGCCTTCGGCGATGCGGGTGATGGCATCGTCGGAATAGCGGAACAGCGAGGCGCTGTAGAGCCCGGCCAGGCCGCGGCGGGCCAGCGCCTGCGCGCCGCGCATGATGCGGTAGGCACCGGCGATGCGCTGTGCGCTGCCGTCCCAGATGACGATGTGCTGGTACTGCAGGTCGTAGTCGTCCAGGTCGCGGCTGCGGCCGGTGCCCTCGCCCACCTGGCGGAAGGTCAGCTCGCGCAGCCGGCCCAGCTCGCGCAGCAGCGCAGAGTCGGCCGTGCAGGTGGCCAGCAGGATCTGCTTGCCGTCGCCGGTCTGGCCCAGCACCGTGGCCCGGGCAATGTCGGCGGCCACCTGCGCCGGCGGCACCGGGGCGGCCAGCGGCTCGGGGCCGGCCGGCAGGCCGCCCGCCGCGCTGTCCGCGGGGCCGAGGGCGTACAGCGCGCGGCGCACCGCCAGCAGCTGCGCGCCGGGGTCGCCCTGGCCCAGCTGCATCGGCTGGCCGATGCGCAGGCGCAGCGGGCGCCCACGGCGGGCGAACATCTCGCGGGCCAGCAGGGCGGTGCCGGCCGGTTTGAACAGGGTCGAGGCACCGTAGAACAGCGCCGAGTTGCGCGCTTCCACCCGCACCGGCAGCACCGGCGCCCCGGCAGCGCGGGCGAAACGGACGAAGCCGCGCTGCCAGCGGCCATCGCGGATGCCCTGCAGCGACAGCCGCGACACCTCGCCGGCGGGGAATACGATCACGCACTGCTCGGCGTCCAGCGCCTGTTCCACCGCCTGCAGGCTGCCACGCTGGGCTTTCCCGCCGAGGATGCGCACCGGCAGCAGCAGGTCCTGCAGCGGGCCGATGGCGCCCAGCAGGTCGTTGGCGACGATGCGCACGTCGCGCCGCACCCTGCCGACCGCGTCCAGCAGGGCCAGCGCGTCCAGCGCACCGGAAGGATGGTTGGCCACGATCAGCAGGCGGCCGCTGGCCGGGATCCGGGCCAGGTCCGTTGGCTCCACCTGGTAGCCGCTTTCGAGGAACTCCAGGCCGGCGGCGACGAAATCGAAGCCGCGCAGATTCGCGCTGCGCTGCAGGAAGGCCTCCACCCGGTCCAGCCGCGACCAGCGGCCCACGCTGCGCAGCAGGGGCCGCGACAACCGCCCACGGGGGCCGTGGAACCAGTCGGGGAAACGTTGCTGCAAGCGCTGCTCGAGTTCCTGCATGGCGTGGTCACTGCTGCCCGGCGGCCGGATTGGCCGAGAGCCTGCGCCCGCCATGGGGCAGGCAGATGGCGGTTTGGCGGCAGAACGATGACGGCCCCAGCCGGTCGCCCGGGGCCGTGAAGGCCACCCGGCAATGGTCACGCCAGTGGAACACTGCCTGCGCACCATGGTCCCCAGCGGCCCGCCAGGCCTTGTCGCGCTGGGCACAACACCTTAACCACCGGCAACCCATACCGGTTCACAATGCACAGGCGGCGCACCCCGTGTATGATGCGCGCCCATCTTTCCATCCGAATCAAGGGATATACCGCCTGATGTCCAGCTATCTCTTCACCTCCGAGTCGGTCTCCGAAGGCCATCCGGACAAGGTTGCCGACCAGATCTCCGATGCGGTGCTGGACGCGATCCTGACCCAGGACCAGCGCGCCCGCGTGGCCTGCGAGACCATGGTCAAGACCGGTGTTGCCATCGTCGCCGGTGAAATCACCACCAGCGCCTGGATCGACCTGGAAGCCCTGACCCGCAAGGTCATCACGGACATCGGCTACGACAGCTCCGACGTCGGCTTCGACGGCGCCACCTGCGGCGTGCTGAACCTGATCGGCAAGCAGTCGCCGCACATCGCCCAGGGCGTGGACCGCAAGAAGCCGGAAGAAATGGGCGCTGGCGACCAGGGCCTGATGTTCGGCTACGCCACCAACGAGACCGACAGCTTCATGCCGGCCGCGATCCACCTGTCGCACCGCCTGGTGGAACAGCAGGCCAAGATCCGCAAGAAGCGCAACTCGCCGCTGTCCTGGCTGCGCCCGGACGCCAAGAGCCAGGTCACCCTGCGCTATGAAAACGGCGTGGTCTCGGCCATCGACGCCGTCGTCCTGTCCACCCAGCACGCCCCGGGCATCAAGCAGAAGGACCTCATCGAGGCCGTCCGCGAAGAGATCATCAAGCCGGTGCTGCCGGCCAAGTGGCTGCACAAGGGCACCAAGTTCCACATCAACCCGACCGGCAAGTTCGAGATCGGCGGCCCGGTGGGCGACTGCGGCCTGACCGGCCGCAAGATCATCGTCGACACCTACGGCGGCTGGGCCCGTCACGGTGGTGGCGCCTTCTCCGGCAAGGACCCGTCCAAGGTCGACCGTTCGGCGGCCTACGCTGCCCGCTACGTCGCCAAGAACGTGGTTGCCGCCGGCCTGGCCGACCGTTGCGAAGTGCAGGTCTCCTACGCCATCGGCGTGGCTGAGCCGACCTCGATCTCGGTCACCACCTTCGGCACCGGCAAGATCAGCGACGACAAGATCGAGAAGCTGATCCGCAAGCACTTCGACCTGCGCCCGTACGGCATCATCAAGATGCTGGACCTGGTGCACCCGATGTACCAGCAGACCGCCGCCTACGGTCACTTCGGCCGCAAGCCGAAGGAATTCAGCTACCTCAACGGCGAAGGCGAGACCGTCAACGCCACGGCCTTCTCCTGGGAGAAGACCGACCGCGCCGCCGCCCTGCGCGCCGATGCGAAGCTGAAGTAAGAAACACGGAGGGCCGCGCAAGCGGCCCTTCTGCTTTCTGTAGAGCCGAGCCCATGCTCGGCTTTTCTTTTTCCTGCGCCAAGAGCAGCCGAGCATGGGCTCGACTCTACGGGGCCGGGGGTCGATACAATCAGCGCATGTCGACCGAACTGAAAACCCACCAGCTGTCCATGACCGTGCTGATGTCGCCGGACATGGCCAATTTTTCCGGCAAGGTCCACGGCGGCGCCGTCCTGCGCCTGCTCGACCAGGTGGCCTACGCCTGCGCCAGCCGCTATGCGGGCAGCTACGTGGTCACCCTGTCGGTGGACCAGGTGATGTTCCGCCAGCCCATCGCGGTGGGCGAGCTGGTCACCTTCCTGGCCTCGGTGAACCATACCGGCACCTCGTCGATGGAGATCGGCATCAAGGTGGTGGCCGAGGACATCCTCAAGCGCAGCGTGCGCCACGCCAACAGCTGCTTCTTCACCATGGTGGCGGTGGACGAAGAAGGCCGGCCGACGCCGGTGCCGCCGCTGCAGCCGGCCAGCTCGGACGAAAAGCGCCGCCAGGCCGCCGCGCAGATCCGCCGCCAGCTGCGGCAGGAAATGGAACAGCGGCACCTGGAACTGCTCGCGTCCAATCCGCCGTCGCCGGAGTAGCGTCGAGCCTGCTCGACTGCTTTCCACGTCAGTCGAGCAAGCTCGACGCTACCGCTCGCCGTGCATGGGTCAGCCGGTGTTCTGCACGCCCTGCGAAACACCGTTCACGCAGGCCACCAGCGCGCGCAGCAGGTCATCGTCCTCGCGCCCGCTGGCGCGCCAGCGCTGCAGCAGGTCCACCTGCAGCACGCTGATCGGGTCCACGTAGGGATTGCGCAGGCGGATCGACAGGGCCAGCCGCGCATCATGGTCCAGCAGGGTCTGCTGGCCCATCAGCGCCAGCAGCCAGTGCCGGGTCAGCTCAAGCTCCTTTTCGACCTGCGGGAAGAAGCGGCCGTGCAGGTCACCGGACAACTGCGAGAACTGTTCGGCGATGGTGATGTCGCCCTTGGACAGCACCATCGCGATGTCGTCGAGGAAGGTGCGGAAGAACGGCCAGTCACGCGCCATCCCGCGCAGCGTCTGTTCGTGACCGGCATCGACTGCCGCCTGCAGGCCACTGCCCACGCCGTACCAGCCGGGAATGACGGCACGCGCCTGGCTCCAGGCGAACACCCACGGAATCGCACGCAGGTTGCCCAGCGCCGCGTCCTGGCCCAGCCGGCGCGACGGCCGCGAGCCCAGGGTCATCCGCTCGATCACATCGATCGGCGTGGCCGTGCGGAAGTAATCCATGAAGCCGGACTGGCCGACGAAGGCGCGGTACACCTCGCTGCTGGCCGCGGAGACGGTGTCCATCACCGGCCGCCACCCGTCTTCGCGCGGCTCCGGCGCACGCGGGCGCAGGCTGGCGCGCAGCACCGCGCCGGTGGCCTGTTCCAGCGAACGCAGCGCCAGCGCGCGGATGCCGTACTTGCGATGGATCACCTCGCCCTGCTCGGTCACCCGCAGGCGGCCATCGATGCTGCCGCGCGGCGATGCATCCACCGCGTGGGTGGTCTTGCCGCCGCCACGGCTGATCGAACCGCCACGGCCATGGAAGAAGGTCAGGCGGATGCCGGCCTCGGCCGCGACATCCAGCAGTTCCACCTGCGCCCGCTGCAGGCCCCAGCGCGACGCGGCGATACCGCCGTCCTTGCTGCTGTCCGAGTAACCCAGCATCACCATCTGCACGTCATCGCGTGCACGCAGGTGCGCGCGGTACACCGGATCCTCCAGCAGATCACGTAGGGTGGCAGTGCCGCGCTTGAGGTCATCCACGGTTTCAAACAGCGGCGCGATGTCGAGCGGCACGCCGCCATCGGCATCGACCAGGCCACCGCGTCGCGCCAGTGCCAGCACGGCCAGCACGTCGCCGCGATCGTGCGCCATCGAAATGATGTAGCTGCCGAGTGCATCGCCGCCATGGCGTGCGCGTGCATCAGCCAACGCCGCGAACACCGCGTCCAGGCGCTGGTTGCCCTCGTCATCGCCCTTGGGCAGCGGTGCTTCGCCGCTGGCATGCGGGCCCAGCAGGCCTGCACGGCCCAGTGCATCCAGTGACTGCCAGGCGTCTTCGCCGCCCAGCACCGCAGCGAGTGCGCGTGCATGCACGCTCGATTCCTGGCGCACGTCCAGCCGCGCCAGATGGAAGCCGAAGGTCTTCACCCTCCACAGCAGGCGCTGCACGGCGAAGCCACCGGCGTGCTCGCCACGGTGGGCACGCAGGCTGTCGAGGATCAGCTGCAGGTCGTCGATCAGTTCGTCAGGGCCGGCATAGGCACCGTCGCCATCATCCAGCGTGGCCTGCAGGCGCGCGCGCATGCGGTCGTTGAGCAGGCGATACGGCATGTCGGCGTGGCGCGGGCGCGACTGCACCTGCGGCAGCAGCTGCTGGTAGTGCGCCACGCGTGCCTGCAGTGCATCGCTCACGCCCACCCGTTCGGTGGACTGGCTGAGCAGGCTGGCCAGCTGCAGCAGTTCCTTCTGGTAACGGCCGAGCACGGCCTGCCGCTGCGCATCCAGCGTGTTGCGGATGGTGCCGGCATCCACGTTCGGGTTGCCGTCCATGTCACCGCCCACCCAGGTGCCGAAGCGCAGCAGGCGTGGCAGCGGCAGCTCCTCGCCATAGGTATCGCGCAGTGCCTGCTGCAGTGATTCGTACAGCACCGGAATCACCCGGTACAGCACCTGCACCAGATAGAAGCCGACGTGCTCGCGTTCGTCATCGACGGTGGGCCGCACCGGCGAGGAATCGGTGGTCTGCCACGACGCCGTGAGCGCCATGCGGAAGCGCGCGGCATCGGCAGCGGCCTCGCCCGGCGTGCGCTGGCCGTCCAGGTTGTCCACCAGGCTGGCCACCATCAGCTGTTCTTTTTCCAGCAACGCGCGGCGCACTGCTTCGGTCGGGTGGGCGGTGAACACCGGTTCGATGTCGATGCGCGGCAGCCACTGCGCCAGTTCGTCCAGGCTCACGCCCTGCGCCTTCAGGTGCTGCAGCGCATCCTGCAGGCCATCGGGCTGCGCCGCGGCAGTACCGGCGCGCTGGTAATCGCGGCGGCGGCGGATGCGGTGCACGCGCTCGGCGATGTTGACCACCTGGAAGTACGTACTGAACGCACGCACCATGGTTTCGGCCTGCTCTGGCGTGCGCCCGGCCAGGCCATCGGCCAGCTCGGACAGCGGCGCCTGGTTCTCGCGGCGCGCGATGGCGCGGGTACGCACGTCCTCGACGTCGTCGAGGAACGCGGCGGACACCTGTTCGACCAGCAGGTCGCCGACCAGTGCACCGAGGCGGCGCACATCATCGCGAAGCGGAAGATCGGGGGAAGCGAATTCGATGCTGCTGCGGTACTCGTTCATCGGCGACGCACGAACCTCGGGGCATGATCCGTCGCCAAGCCTATCCCAATTCGAAGCCGTTGCTGCGTTGCAGAAATGGTTTCATATGCACGTATCCGCAGTTGAAGCAGCCGAGCGTCGGCTCGGCTCTACAGACGTCATGGTGCGTGACACCGTGCTCGGGCGGCGCCGCCGCCGCACAGGCGGCCCCCGTTGCAGGGGCCGCCATCATCACGTGCGCATCAGCGCTTCTTCTTCGCCTTGCCCTGCTGCACCGGGCCGATGGTCTGTTCCAGCCAGCGCTCGCTCTCGGCCAGCATGGTCATGATCGATTCGCGTGCGCGGTAGGCGTGCGATTCGTTCGGCAGCATCACCAGCCGCGCGGTACCGCCCAGGCCCTTCACCGCGGCGAACATGCGCTCGCTCTGGATCGGGAACGTGCCGGAGTTGTTGTCGTCCACGCCGTGGATGAAGAGGATCGGATCCTTGATCTTGTCCGCGTAGTTGAACGGCGACATCTTCTGGTAGACGTCCTGCGCCTGCCAGTAGTTGCGTTCTTCGGCCTGGAAACCAAACGGGGTGAGCGTGCGGTTGTAGGCGCCGCTGCGGGCGATGCCGGCCTTGAACAGGCGGGTGTGGGCCAGCAGGTTGGCGGTCATGAACGCACCGTAGGAATGGCCACCGATGGCGATGTGCCCGCGGTCGGTCACGCCACGACGCACCACTTCATCCACGGCGGCCTGCGCGTTGGCCACCAGCTGTTCGATGTAGGTGTCGTTGGGTTCCTTGTCGCCCTCGCCGATGATCGGCATGGTCGGGCTGGCCAGCACCACGTAGCCCTTGGCCAGGAATGCCTGCGGACCCCAGTAGCTGATCGCGTTGAAACGGTACGGCGAATCGGTCACCTGGCTGGCGGCCGCGGCACTCTTGAACTCACCCGGGTAGGCCCACATCAGCAGCGGCCGCGGGCCATCACGCTTGGGGTCGTAACCCGGTGGCAGCAGCAGCGTCGCGGTCAGGTCCACGCCATCGGCACGCTTGTAGCGGATCTGTTCCTTCTGCACGCCCTTCAGCTGCGGCAGCGGGTGAGCGAAGTGGGTCAGCGCGCGCGGTGCGGTATCGGCCTGGGCCAGCGACTGCACGAAGAAGTTGGTCGGCTCGTCCGGGCTTTCGCGGGTCAGCAGCAGCGAGGTGCCTTCCTGGTCCAGCAGCGCCACCGGAGCCGAATAGACCGGTGCCTGCGAATGGAACAGGCGGGTGGTCGTGCGGCTTTCGATGTCGAAGCGGTCGACGAACGGACGATCACCTTCAGGCGATGCGCCCTGCCCGTACAGGAAGATGCTGCGGCCATCGGCGGTGGTCTGCAGCAGGCTGCGGCCGTTCGCATCGCGCATCACGGCGGCACGTCCCGGGTCGTTGTAGCGATCCTGTGCGTCGCGGTCCCACAGCAGCTGCGGCGACTGCGTCGCATCGTCCGGAGCGATGCGCCAGGTCCTGGTGTTGCGCGTCTTCCACCACGATTCGCTGAGCAGGGCCAGATCGCCTCGACCCCAGGTGATGCCACCGAAACGGCTGCCCAGCTCGGCCAGGGTCACCGGCGGCTTCTCGAACGGCGCGGCCTGCATGAACACCGCATCGCGCACCTTCGCTTCGCGGTTCGGGTCACCGCCGTCCTGCGCTTCGGCCCAGACCAGGGTGGCCGGCGCATCGGCGCGCCAGCTGATGTCACGCACGCCGGTCACCTCGGCATCGTTGCCGGTCGGCAGGCCTTCCACCAGCGGGCGCGAGGCGACGCTGTGGGCCAGCTGGCCGTTGCGGTCGAGCACGTCGATGCGGCGCGGGAAGCTGCCCACCGGCACCACGTAGGAGTACGGGCGCTGCACGGTCTGGCTGAGCAGGTAGTTGCCGTCCGGCGAGGCCGACAGACCCAGGTAGATGCCGGCCATGCCGATGGCGCGGGCCTGGCCGTCCAGGCCGACCTGCATCGGCTGCGCACGCGCGTAGTAATCGAACAGGCGCGCGTCGGCTTCGTTCTTCAGCAGATCCTGGTAGGTGCGGATGGACACCACGCCGCTGCTCTTGCCGGTCTGCTGCACGGCCGGGCCGGTCGGGATGCCATCGGCCGGCGGCGGATCGCCGGCATTGGCCACGCGGGTCATCACGATCAGGCCGCGGCTGTCGGGCAGCCACTGGTAACCGTCGCCGAACACCGTGTTGAGGTTGGCCTGCAGGCGGCGCGCACTGCCGTTGGCCACATCCACCAGCCACAGCTCGTTGGCACCGCTGGCGGCGTCGACCTGGTTGAACGCCAGCCACTTCTGGTCGGGCGACCAGGCCAGGCCGGCGATCGACAGCTGCGCCGGCAGGCCGCTGATCTGCCGTTCCTTGCCGTCGGCCACGTTCATCAGCCACAGCTTCTCGCCGAAGCTGAAGCGGCTGTCGGAGAACGTGCGCGGGTTGATGCGGACGCCGGCCAGCTTCAGTTCCGGCTGCGCCACCACCTGGATCGACGGCAGCGACGGCATCTGCATCAGCGCGGCCACGTCGCGGCGCGGCGACAGGAACAGGCTGGGCGCACGCGGTGCGTCGACCACCGCCTGCAGCGCGGCCGAGGGCAGCTCATAACCGGCCACGTCCCTGGCGGCGGCCACCTGCGGGCTGTCGGCCGACCACGCCTGCGGGACCACCGCCAGCAGGGCCATGGACAGGACCAGGCCGGTCCAGCGCCGGCTGCGGCGCGCGTGCTTGCTCATCGTTCTTCCTGATGTAGGTGTGTGAAGACCTTCGACCTTAACAGCCAGTCCTCCTGCCCCCATCTGCCGATGGTTGGGGGCCGCGATATACTGGGCCTTCTCCCCTGCCGAGGGGCGCTGCGACCGGAACCCATGAGGCCCGGCCAGGCTCGGTAAGGTGGCTTTGTAACAACGGCGCCCGGCTAGATGCGAGTACCCGCTCGCCCACAACCGGAGCTACTGCATGAACGCTGTTGCCAAGACCTTCTCCACCGAAGGTGACTACAAGATCCGCGACATCACCCTGGCCGACTGGGGCCGCAAGGAGCTGGACATCGCCGAGCACGAGATGCCGGGCCTGATGTCGATCCGCCGCAAGCACGCTACCAGCCTGCCGCTGAAGGGCGTGCGCGTGACCGGCTCGCTGCACATGACCATCCAGACCGCGGTGCTGATCGAGACCCTGAAGGACATCGGCGCCGACGTGCGCTGGGCCTCGTGCAACATCTTCTCGACCCAGGACCACGCCGCTGCGGCCATCGCCGCCACCGGCACGCCGGTGTTCGCCTGGAAGGGCGAAACCCTGGAAGAGTACTGGGAGTGCACCCTGGACGCGCTGACCTTCACCCTGGCCGACGGCACCCTGACCGGCCCGGAACTGGTGGTGGACGACGGCGGTGACGTGACCCTGCTGATCCACAAGGGCTATGAGCTGGAAAACGGCAGCGACTGGGTCAACACCGCCTCCTCCTCGCACGAAGAACAGGTCATCAAGAACCTGCTCAAGCGCGTTGCCAGCGAGCGTCCGGGTTACTGGGGCCGCGTGGTCAAGGACTGGAAGGGCGTCTCCGAAGAGACCACCACCGGCGTGCACCGCCTGTACCAGCTGGCCCAGGCCGGCACCCTGCTGATCCCAGCGATCAACGTCAACGACTCGGTCACCAAGAGCAAGTTCGACAACCTGTACGGCTGCCGCGAGTCGCTGGCCGATGGCCTGAAGCGCGCGATGGACGTGATGCTGGCCGGCAAGGTCGCCGTGGTCTGCGGCTACGGCGACGTGGGCAAGGGCTGCGCGGCGTCGCTGCGTGCCTACGGCGCGCGCGTCATCGTCACCGAGATCGACCCGATCTGCGCCCTGCAGGCGGCGATGGAAGGCTATGAAGTCAACACCATCGAATCGACCCTGGGCCGTGCCGACCTGTACGTCACCACCACCGGCAACAAGGACATCATCCGCATCGAGCACCTGAGCGCGATGAAGGACCAGGCCATCGTCTGCAACATCGGCCACTTCGACAACGAGATCCAGGTCGATGCGCTGGTGGCGTTCCCGGGCGTGCAGCACGTGAACATCAAGCCGCAGGTGGACAAGTACATCTTCCCCAACGGCAATGCGATCTTCCTGCTGGCCGAAGGCCGCCTGGTGAACCTGGGCTGCGCCACCGGCCACCCGAGCTTCGTCATGTCCAACTCGTTCGCCAACCAGACCCTGGCCCAGATCGACCTGTGGGCCAACAAGGACAGCTACGAGAAGAAGGTCTACCTGCTGCCCAAGCACCTGGACGAAGAAGTGGCCCGCCTGCACCTGGAAAAGATCGGCGTGAAGCTGACCACCCTGACCCAGGAACAGGCCGACTACATCGGCGTGCCGGTGGAAGGCCCGTTCAAGCCGGACCACTACCGCTACTGATCGGCCGATGCAGCCACGCATGGCGTGGCTCTACAAAGGCTGCGGGGTCGGATCCCTTTCCGCAGGAAAGGGCTCTGACCCCAGTAACGGATGCACACGGAACGGGCGCCTTCGGGCGCCCGTTCTGCGTTGGCGTCCGGGCATGCTCGTTGGTCCATCCACGCATGGCGTGGATACCAGCCACAGTAGATCCACGCCATGCGTGGATGCCTTCCGGCAACAGCCTCGGTCAAGGCAACGCGACCCGCGCGCGCTACGATGCGCCCATGACCCCCGCCATCAACCTGCTCAAGCGCGAGAAGATCGCCCACACCGTGCGCAGCTACGTGCACGACGCACACGCCGAGTCCTACGGCGGCGAAGCCGTGGAGAAGCTGGGCCTGGACCCGGCGCAGGTGTTCAAGACCCTGCTGGCCAGCACCGAAACCCACGAACTGCTGGTGGCGATCGTGCCGGTGGCCGGCCAGCTGGACCTGAAAGCGCTGGCCGAAGCCGCTGGCTGCAAGAAGTGCGAGATGGCCGCCGTCGACGCCGCGCAGCGGGCCACCGGCTACCTGGTCGGCGGCATCAGTCCGCTCGGGCAGAAGAAGCGCCTGCGCAGTTTCCTCGATGCCAGCGCACAGGCGCTGCCGAGGCTGCACGTCAGCGCCGGCCGCCGCGGCCTGGAAGTGGAACTGGCCCCTGCCGACCTGCTGCGGCTGACCGCAGGCCACTACGCACCGATCGGCAAGGCACGCTGATGCGCTGGCCGTGGTCTTCGCAGCTTGTGCGCCTGGAAAATACGCAGGCCGATGCACTGTTGCAGGATCTGCTCTCGCGTGACGCCACGCGCATCGTCGACGCGGCACGCACCGTCGCCCGGCTGTTCGACACCGCCGTGCTGGACGCGCTGGCACCGCACGTCGGTCGTATCGAATCCGCCTGCGCCGGCATCGCACTCGGTGGCGCCCTGCTCAGCCTGAAGACCCACCTGGAATTCGCCCTGCGGCGATTGAACTACTGGCAGGCGCGCAACGGCTGCCTGTGCGCACTCAATCCGCACTACCCGTTCTTCGACCCGCGCAGGCTGATCGAACAGGGGCAGATGCAGTTGCTCTCGGTAGACGACGCCGAGGACGGCTGGGGCGAATGCCACCACGTTGCCTGCACGCAGTGCGGCCAGCGCTGGCAGGCCACCGACCGCGAATACCATTACCCGTGGTGGGAGTGGAAGGTCACGTGATGCAAGAGCATCCACGCATGGCGTGGATCTACTGCAACCCCGAGTAGATCCACGCCATGCGTGGATGCGCAATCCAGCACTCACGGCCGCCAGTTGGCGTTGTTCTCCCAGAACTGGACGGCGCGCTGGTAGGCCTCGCGGTCCAGCGGCACGCCGGAACCGCCCTCCTCCACGCCCAGGGCGTTGCGCATCATGGTGATCGGTGCCATCGGCACCTCTTCCGGCTCGGCGGTGTAGATGCAGCCGACGATGCCCCAGTCCGCATCGATTGGCGAGCCTTCCTTGGCCAGCTGTTCGGCGCTGTACAGGATCACCACCAGGTAGTTCGCACGCGGCGATTCCACGCCCTCGAACCAGCGCACCAGCACCGGCAGCTCCTCGCGGTTGCGCGCTTCGTAGCCGCTGCGCAGCAGGTGGCGGTTGGCCTCGGTAACCGGCACGGTCAGGCAGCGCGTGCTGGTCCAGTTCTCGTACACGAACAGCTTGCAGAACGGCGCGTAGCCGTCGAGCACCTTCAGCGGCGCATGCGCGTTGAGGTGCGCCTGGAACTGCTCGGCACTGACATCCTGGATGGTGTTGGCGCGCGGCACGCGCGGGAACAGGCGGGGACGGGCGAATTCAGTGAGGACGATGGACATGGCGTGCCGGGGTTGGAATATCAGGCGTACAGGGTAACCGCTGCGCCCAGCTACAACGCCATCCGCTCGCGCAGCTCACGCGCCTGCCGCCGCGAGACGTCCACCTCGCTGCCGTCATCCAGCGTCAGGTCGTAGCCATCGCCAATACTGGGGGTAACGCTGCGGATGCGTCGCAGGTTCACCAGCGTGTTGCGGTTGGCGCGGAAAAACAGCTCGGCCGGCAGACGTGCTTCCAGCGCGCTCAGGCTGCGTGCCAGCAGCGCATTCTGGTCGCGAAACCACAGGCGCGTGTAGTTGCCATCCACCACCAGCCGGCGGATCTCGCCCACCGCCACGAACCAGCAACGCTCGCCATCACGCACGAACACCTGGTCCTGCGCGTTCAGGGTGCCGCCTGCGGCCACCACCGGCGCGGCGGGCACCGCGTGCTGGCGCGCGCGTTCCAGCGCTTCATGCAGGCGCGGCGCTTCCACCGGCTTGACCAGGTAATCCAGCGCATTGGTCTGGAACGCGCGCACCGCATAGGCATCGTAGGCGGTGACGAACACCACCGCCGGCGCCGGGTCCAGGCCATCAAGCACGTCGAAGCCGGTGCCGGACGGCATCTGCACATCCAGCAGCACAAGGTCAGGTTTCAAGCGGGCGATCGCTTCGCGCGCGGCCGGTACGTCATCGGCCTCGCCCACGCACTGCACCCACGGCAGCCCCGCCAGCAGCGTGCGGAGTTCCTGCCGCGCCAGCCGCGCGTCATCGACGATCAGGACGTTCAGGGTCGTGCGCATTGCGGAATCTCCAGGACGGCCTGCATGCGGCCGTCCAGCGGTTGCAGATGGAAGCGGCCGCCACGGTCGAGCTGCGAACGCAGGTAGGCCAGGCCGACACCGTGCCCGGCGGTCGTGGCATCCGTGCCGGCCGTAGCCAGGCCAAGCGGGTTGTCGACCTGCAGCCGCAGCAGGCCATCGCGGCACTGCGCGCTGATGCGCACCTCGCCACCGCCAGGACACACGGCGATGCCGTGCTTGATCGCATTTTCCACCAGCAGCTGCAGCGCCATCACCGGCAACCGTGCCTGCGCCGCCTCGTCACTCACGTCGATGCGTACCTGCAGGCGCTGTTCGTAGTGCACGGATTCAACGGCCAGGTAATCGCGCACCACGGCCAGCTCGTCGGCCAGCAGTGCCTCCTCCTTGCGCGCGTGCTCCAGCGCGTGGCGCAGCGTGCGCGACAGATCGGTCACCATCTGCCGTGCGCGCTCGGGGTCCTCGAGGATCAACGCGCGCAGGTTGTTGAGCGCATTGAACATGAAGTGCGGATTCAAGCGCGCGCGCAGTGCATCGCGCTCCAACGCACTGCGCTGGGCCTCGGCCCGCAGGCGTTCAAGTTCCGCGTGGCGTGCCTGGCGCAGGCTGTGCAGGCCGGCCCACAGCGCAGTCCACAGGCCCAGCAGCAGCACGGTATTGAGCAGATAGGCCAGCCGTGCCACCGGACGGAAGTCACCCGCGCGGCCGCCGAAATCCACCCAGCCCAGTGCCAGCGCCGGCTGCAGCACGGCGGTCAACAGCAGCTGCGCCAGCACTGCCCCCAGCAGCACCGCCAGCGCCAGCCGCAGCACCAATGCGCCGAACTCGCGCTGCCACCAGCCGCGCCGCAGGGCCAGTGCACGCACGCCTGCACTGATGCCCCACAGCAGCACGCCCAGGCCGACGCTGATGAGCGTGCCACCACTGCTGGTGCCGCCGCCGAAGGTGCGGGTCATCGCCAGGCTGAGCGCGCAGAAGAGCGCCCACCCGAAGGTGTTGATCAGCCAGAAGCGCAGTGTGGAAGTCGAATCGGGCATGACGATGGCCGGAGCGGACGGAAGGATCAGCGGTGGCTGTCCAGGAATGCCTGCACCTGCCCACGCAGCCACTGCGGATCATCCCACATCAGGAAGTGGTGGCCGGTCGCGCTCAGTTCGATGCGCACGCCGGGCAGCGCGGCGTACTGCGACTGGAAGATCGCACGCGCCGAGGCTTCGGTCGCACCCATGGCCTGGTAGGACGCCCAGGCGCCGAGGACCAGCGTGGGCGAACGGATGCCGGCCACCTCGCTGCGCAGGTCGGTCACCAGCAGCGAGTACATCGCATCGGCGGTGGTGGCGCGGTCGCTGTCATGGCCCCAGCGCTTCAGTTCGGGCAGGCGCGCGGTGCTGTTGGTCAGCGGGGCCAGCGCCGCTTCGGCCTGCGCCTGGTAGCTGGCCGGGGCTGCCGCCAGCATCGCCGTGCGCATCTGTTCGGCCATCGGCTGCACGCTCTGCGCGGTCGCCTGCGGGTTCTGCATGCCCGCGTAGAACGGCAGCGAATCGACGATGACCAGCGACCCCAGTGCGTCCGGTTCCTTCACCGCCATCTGCAGCGTCAGCACGCCACCCAGGCTGTGGCCGATCACCGCCGGATGGTCCAGTTTCTGGTCATGCACATAGGCCAGCAGCTGGTCGCGCATGGCCGACAGGAAGTCCGCCGGGCGCGGGTCGGCAGCGCGGGCACCGGCGAAGCCCGGCAGCTGCACCAGATGGCACTGCACCTCCTTCAGCGCCCGACAGGTCTCGCGCCAGACTTCGGCGCTGCTGTTCAGGCCGGGGATCATCAGCAGCGGGCGGCCATGCCCGACCACTTCCACCTGCACCTTGCCGGTGCCAGCCGGGGCCGCCCCGGCGGCATGGGCAGCGCCCGAGCCGAGCACGGCCAGCGCCATGCCCAGCATCGCCAGCCTGGCCAGGGCCTTCATCGCGTAGTACATCGCCAGCATCATCTTCATCGCGTACTCCTTGCAGGGACGGGTGCGTGGGGGATATGGCCAGCGTGGCCGCCGTGGCTGCCGGCGTGTTGCAGTAGCGGAGCAACGGTCGTGTGCCCGGGTGAACGGTCGCCCGGCGCGGACCGATTCTTCACGCCGCACCGCTTCACATCCATCTTGATGGAGAGATATACTCAACCGTACCCGCCGCCACCGCCCGTGCCATGACCGCCATCAGCTTCGAGTTCTACCCGCCCAAGACCGATGAGCAGCGTGGCCAGCTGGACCGGGCTGCCGCCCGGCTGAAGGCGTATGCGCCCGAGTACGTGTCCTGTACCTTCGGTGCCGGTGGCTCGACCCTCAGCTACACCTCCGAAACGGTGCGCCACCTCAACCAGCACCACGGCCTGGACGCCGCACCGCATCTGTCCTGCGTGGGTGGTACCCGCCAGGAGATCCGCGAGCTGCTCAAGCTGTACCGCGCCATCGGCTGCCGGCGCCTGGTCGCGCTGCGCGGTGACCTGCCCTCCGGCATGGGCTTCCCCGGCGACATGCGCTACGCGTCCGAACTGATCGCCTTCATCCGCGCCGAGCACGGCGACGCCTTCCGCATCGAAGTGGGGGCCTACCCGGAAACCCATCCGCAGGCGCCGGACGCACTGACCGACCTGAAGCATTTCAAGGCCAAGGTCGATGCCGGTGCGGATGCGGCGATCACCCAGTACTTCTACAACGCCGATGCCTACTTCCACTTCGTCGATGAAGTGCAGCGGCTCGGCGTACAGGTACCGATCACCCCCGGCATCATGCCGATCGCCAACTTCAGCCAGCTGCGCCGTTTTTCCGAACAGTGCGGCGCCGAGATCCCGCGCTGGATCAGCCGCAGGATGCTGGCCTATGGCGATGACAGCGAATCGGTACGGGCCTTTGGCGCCGAGGTGGTGGCCAAGCTGTGCCAACGGCTGGTGGAGGGCGGTGCACCGGGCCTGCACTTCTACACGCTGAACCTGGCCAAGCCGACGGTCTCGGTGCTGAAGCTGCTGAACGGCTGAAAGCGCACTGTGGTGTCGCTTTCAACGCTACCCTGTGGTCATGAAAGCCGTCCTGCCCCTGCTGCTGGCGTTGCTGCCCGCCGCCAGCATCGAAGCCCATGCCCAGTCCACGCGCTTGAACCGCTGCACCGATGCACAGGGCCAGAGTGTCTATACCGACCGCCCGTGTGACAGCCTCGGCGCGCAGTCGCGGCGTCCGCCTCCGCCGCCGGCCGGCAACACCCTGCAGCGCGACAGCCTGGGTGCCAGCTGCCCGCGCCGCCTGAGCGAACTGGTGCAGGCCCTGCACACGGCGGTGGACACCCGGGACGTCAATCGGTTGTCGACGCTGTACCTGTGGAGCGCGGTCTCCGACATCGGCGCGCAGCGCATCCTTGGCCAGCTTGAATCGGTGGTGCGGCGGCCGCTGGTGGATGTGGTGCCGGTGTATCCGCAGCAGGACGTGGACCAGCCGGTGGTCGAGGGTCAGAGCCCTGCTGCGCCGGGATCCGACCCTGGGACGTCGGTGCCACGGCATCCGATCGGCCTGCGCCTGGAACAGACCCTGCCGGGCAGCGCGGCGCGCGCGGCCACGGTGCTGGGGCTGCGGCGGCAGTACGGGTGTTTCTGGATCACGTTGTAAGGCCTCATCCACGCATGGCGTGGATCTACTGCGAGCCGCCAGGCCTCATCCACGCATGGCGTGGATCTACTGCGAGCCGCCGTCCGGTAGCGCCGGGCCATGCCCGGCGGAAGGCATGGCTCAGGTCGGCCACAGGCCGCGGATCGCGGCGATGCCCTGGCCGCCGTGGCGACGGGCCTGGCTGACGTGGCCGGCATCGAGCCCGCCCAGCGCATAGATGGGCAATGACACCTGCGCCCGCAACGCGGCGAACGCTTCCCAGCCCAGTGGCGTGGCATCAGGATGGCTGGCCGTGGCCTGCACCGGGCCGAGCACCGCAAAGTCACAGCCCAGCCGCTGCGCCGCCCGCAGCTGCGCCAGGTCATGGCAGGAGGCGGCCACCCACTGCCCGGCCGGCAGCGGGCGCTCCTGCAGCGCCAGCACCTGCTCGCTGCCCAGGTGCACGCCGACGCCCAGCGCACGGGCCAGGTCGATATCGCGGTTGAGCAGCCACTGCATGCCCTGCCGATGGGCCTGCAGCGCCTGTTCGATCATCACCTGCCGCTGCGGATGGGTGGCCGGCAGGCGCAGCTGGATGCGCTGCTGGCCCGTCGCCACCGCCTGCTGCAGCTGCTCCTGCCAGCGCCGCACAGCGGCCTCGCCCTCTTCCGGCACCGGGGTGATCAGGTAGCGGTCGGGCTGGCGCAGGGCAGCCACCACCGGCAGGTCAGCCGGGGGCATCGAATAGCGGCCCAGTTTGTCCGGCGCCACCCAGGTGATGGCCTGGCCCTCGCGCCCGCGCGGGGCGCCCTTCCAGCTGCGGATATGCCGCACTTCCAGGGTCAGGTGCTTGTCCGGGTAGTGCTGCGGCACGTCCATGATCCACTCGCCGATCTCGGCCTCGATGCCAAGCTCCTCGCGTAGTTCACGCACCAGGGCCTGCTCGGAACTCTCCCCGGCCTCGCGCTTGCCGCCGGGGAATTCCCACAGGCCGGCCATGTCGCGGTTCTCGGTGCGGCGGTTGAGCAGGATGCGGCCACGGGCGTCGGTGATGACACCAGCCACGACATGAATTGTTCGTTTCGGGGAAGGCATGGGGGCAGAATGCCGAATCGACCGGACCCGGCGCAATGCCGGCAGCAGGCCAGCACCCTTGCCCACAACGAAGAAGCCCCGCTTTCGCGGGGCTTCCTGGGGTCAGCTCAGCTGGCCGTGGCAGTGCTTGTACTTCTTGCCACTGCCGCAGGGGCACGGATCGTTGCGGCCGATCTTCGGCTCGTCACGCTGCAGCTGTGCCACGCCCTGCTGGGCGGCCTCCACCTGCGCCGCTTCCTCGTCGGCGCTGTAGCTGCCGGCGTCCTGGTGCTGGAACTGCGACTGGCTCAGGCGGGCTTCCACCTGCTGGCGCTCGGCCGCTTCCAGCGCCTGCACTTCCTCGTCGCTGCGGATGCGCACGCGCGAGAGCAGGGTCACCACTTCGCGCTTGACGTTTTCCAGCATGTCCGAGAACAGCTCGAACGCTTCCTTCTTGTACTCCTGCTTGGGCTGCTTCTGCGCGTAACCACGCAGGTAGATGCCCTGGCGCAGGTAGTCCATGCGGGCCAGGTGTTCCTTCCAGCTCTGGTCGAGCACGGTCAGCATCACGTGCTTTTCCAGCGCACGCATGGTTTCCTCGCCCACGCCGGCTTCCTTCTCGGCGAAGTGCTGGTTGATGCGCTCCTGCACCTTGGCCGCGATGCCTTCGGCATCCAGCTCCTCGTGCGACTTGACCATGTCCACCAGCGACATCTGCAGGCCGAAGTCCGACTCCAGGGTCGCCTCCAGGCCACGCAGGTCCCACTGCTCGTCCACCGAGTTCGGCGGCACGAAGCGGGCGACCACATCGAAGATGACGTCGTCGCGGATGCCATCGACGTTGTCCTTCACCGATTCGGCGTCCAGCAGCTCGTCGCGCTGGGCGTAGATCACCTTGCGCTGGTCGTTGTTGACGTCGTCGAAGTCCAGCAGGTTCTTGCGGATGTCGAAGTTGTGGGCCTCGACCTTGCGCTGCGCCTTCTCGATCTGGCGGCTGACCAGGCGGTCTTCGATGACGTCGTCTTCCTTCATGCCCATCATGCGCATGGCCTTCTGCACCCAGTCGGAGGCGAAGATGCGCATCAGGTTGTCTTCCAGCGACAGGTAGAAGCGGGACGAACCCGGGTCACCCTGGCGGCCGGAACGGCCACGCAGCTGGTTGTCGATACGGCGCGATTCGTGGCGTTCGGTGCCGACGATGTGCAGGCCGCCGGCGGCCTTCACCGCGTCATGGCGCTTCTGCCATTCGGCCTTGACCGCAGCCTTCTGCTCGTCGGTCGCGCCCTCGCCCAGCTCGTGGATTTCCGCTTCCAGCGAACCGCCCAGCACGATGTCGGTACCGCGGCCGGCCATGTTGGTGGCGATGGTCACCGCAGCCGGACGACCGGCGTTGGCGACGATGGTCGCTTCGCGGTCGTGCTGCTTGGCGTTGAGCACTTCGTGCTTCACGCCGGCCTTGGCCAGGTGCTCGGACAGCATTTCCGAGGTTTCGATCGAGGTGGTACCCACCAGCACCGGCTGGCCACGCTTGGCGCACTCTTCGATGTCGGCCAGCACCGCATTGAACTTGCCCTTGCGGTTGAGGAACACCTGGTCCGGGCTGTCCTTGCGGATGGTCGGGCGGTTGGTCGGGATGACCACCACTTCCAGGCCGTAGATGCTCTGGAATTCGAACGCTTCGGTATCGGCCGTACCGGTCATGCCGGACAGCTTCTTGTACATGCGGAACAGGTTCTGGAAGGTGATGCTGGCCAGCGTCTGGTTCTCGCGCTGGACCGGCACGCCTTCCTTCGCTTCCACCGCCTGGTGCAGGCCGTCGGACCAGCGGCGGCCGGCCAGGGTACGACCGGTGAATTCGTCGACGATGACCACTTCGCCGTCGCGCACGATGTAATCCACGTCACGCTGGTAGATGGCGTGCGCGCGCAGGGCGGCGTTGAGGTGGTGGACCACGGTCAGGTTCTGCGGCGCGTACAGGCCTTCGGTCTCGCCGTCGAGGATGCCGGCGTCCACCAGCAGCTGCTCGGCGTGCTCCATGCCTGCTTCGGACAGGTGCACCTGCTTGCCCTTCTCATCGACCCAGAAGTCGCCCTCGCCGTCTTCCGATTCCTGCTTGACCAGGTTCGGCACGACGCGGTTGACGCGGATGTACAGCTCCGGGGAATCGTCGGCCGGGCCGGAGATGATCAGCGGGGTACGCGCTTCGTCGATCAGGATGGAGTCGACTTCGTCGACGATGGCGTAGTGCAGGCCGCGCTGGTAGCGGTCGGCCTTGGACAGCGCCATGTTGTCGCGCAGGTAGTCGAAACCGAACTCGTTGTTGGTGCCGTAGGTGATGTCCGAGGCATACGCTTCGCGCTTGTCGCTGTGCGGCATGCCCGGGTAGACCACGCCCACGCTCAGGCCCAGCCAGTTGTACAGCTTGCCCATCTGGGCGGCGTCGCGGCGGGCCAGGTAGTCGTTCACGGTGACCACGTGCACGCCCTTGCCTTCCAGCGCGTTGAGGTACACCGGCAGGGTCGCGACCAGGGTCTTGCCTTCACCGGTGCGCATTTCTGCGATCTTGCCCAGGTGAAGCACCATGCCGCCGATCAGCTGCACGTCGTAGTGGCGCATGCCCAGCACGCGGCGGCCGGCTTCGCGGCAGACCGCGAACGCTTCCGGCAACACCTTGTCCAGGGCTTCACCACCGGCGATGCGCTGCTTGAACTCCGGCGTCTTGGCCTGCAGCTGCTCGTCGGAAAGCTTCTCGATCTCCGGCTCCAGCGCATTGATCTTGGCGACGATGCGGTTGAGCTGGCGCAGCTGTCGTTCATTACGACTGCCAAATACGCGGGTAAGCAGGCTGTTGATCATTGAAGGAACCGGGTTGGATGGACACAGCGGCCCGGCCTCCCCCCCGGGGATCCGTCCGCCGCAAACGAAACAGGGCGCCTGGCGCCCTGTCGATGGCAACACCCATTGTAGCTTGGGACGGCCGCGAGGGGTTTCAAGCGCTGATCCGGCCGCAATCGTCCCGGATTTGGCAAACCGGTAGCGCCGGGCCATGCCCGGCGGTCTCCATAGGTTCACCGCGCTGCGCGCTCGCGGGGCATGGCCCCGCGCTACCCCCAACCGGGTTCAGCCGCGGCTGATGCGGCCGACCGGGGTGTTACCGCCGTCGCCGAGGAACTTGCGCGGGTTGACCACGTTGCCGTTTTCCCAGACCTCGAAGTGCACGTGGGCACCGGTCGAGCGGCCGGTGGAACCGGCCTTGGCCACTTCCTGGCCGGCACGGACCAGGTCACCGACCTTCACCACCAGGCGCGAATTGTGCGCGTAGCGGGTCACGTAGCCGTTGCCATGGTCGACGTCGACCACGTTGCCGTAGCCGCCCTTCACGCCGGAGAAGCTGACCACGCCATCGGCGACGGACATCACCGGGTCGCCCACCTTGGCGTGGAAATCCATGCCCTTGTGGGTGGCGGCACCGCGGCCGAACGGGTCGGCACGGGTGCCGAAGCCGGAGGTCACGTAGCTGTTGCGGATCGGCATGCGCGAAGGCACGGCGTTCTGCTGCAGCTGGTGGTCGAACATCAGCGATTCCATCACCGACAACTGGCGGCCTGAAGCAGCAAAGCGCTGCTCCAGCACCTGTAAGTCGGCGTTGACGTCCTTCACCGGGATGTCCGAGGTCGGACCGCCGGCATCGCCGTCACCCAGGCCGGGGGTCTCGTTGAAGTCGAACTCGCCGTCCTCCAGCTTGCCCATCTGGGTCAGCCGTTCGCCCAAGGCGTTCAGGCGGGTGGCCTGTGCCTGCAGCTCGCCCAGGCGGGCGGCCAGCGCATTGACCTGGGTCTGCGCATCGCGCTGGACCTTGGCCAGCTCGGCTTCCTGGCGGTCGACCTTGGCCTGCAGGCGCGAATCATTGAGCGCACTGGCGCCAATGCCGCCGGCAAGGCCGATAATGCAGCCTACCCCGAGCACGCTGCCCAGCAGGGCACGGGGGCGGTCCTCGAAATAGAACCGCAGACGCGCGATCGGCGATTTGGCCTGCCCTTCACGCGTTTTGATTACGATCTTTTTGAATGCCATCAGTGAGTTTTCATGTCTGAGCCGAAATCCAGCGTTCGTCCCGCATCCAGGCCGAAACCGGCACTGGATGCAGTGATGGCGGACAAAAGCGGGAACCCTCTGCGTCGTGCCCTGTGGCTCGATGCGCTGGACCGTCAGTTGCGCCCCCAGTTACCGCCCGCGTTGCGCAACCGTTGCCGGCTGGCCAATGTGGACGGGGAACACCTCGTTTTTCTCGTCGAATCACCGGTCTGGCATGCCAAGTTGCGGCTTGCCGAAGCCCAGTTGCTCGACGCGGCCCGGTCCATCGGGCTGAAGGCCACCAGGGTGACCATCAAGACTGCGTCATCCACTCCCACGCGCTCCCCAGCGCACGACAACCGGAATGGCCCCCACGCAGTTTCAGCCGCCACGCACAAAGGGCTACGCGACGCCTTGGCGGCCCTGCAGGATGCCCCGGTGAAACCGAAGCAAGGGTCCTGAGGACAACGGAGCATCCAGCTCCGAACCCCGTCAAATACACATCACCGCTGCGTGAAATGTTCGGGGGCCGGGTCGCATCCTAGCCGCCCTGAGTGGTCGAGTCGTTAGATTGTTGTTAAATAATCGTTATATTCAGGCTTCAAAGCGGTCAGGTTCACAAAACCGTGATCCGCAACCGACCGTCGCTTTACGCGCTGCGCCATTCAGCCAACGACGCCATGAAACGACAACGCCGCCCTGAGAGGCGGCGTTTTCTTTTGTTATTTCAACAGTTTGCAGCGATCAGGCGTAGGCCGGCACCGCGTACACCACCGGATCTTCGGCGGTCGGCGACTCATAGGTCACCCATTCCCAGGCGGTGGCATCGGCCATCAGCGCCCGCACCAGCTTGTTGTTGAGTGCGTGACCGGACTTGAAGCCCTCATAGGCACCCAGCACCTGGCCACCGGCCAGGTACAGATCGCCGATCGCGTCAAGGATCTTGTGGCGCACGAATTCGTCGGCGTAGCGCAGGCCGTCTTCGTTGAGCACGCGGAACTCGTCCAGCACGATGGCGTTGTCCATCGAACCGCCCAGGCCCAGGTTGCGCTCGCGCATGTACTCCAGGTCGCGCATGAAACCAAAGGTGCGCGCGCGGGAGATTTCCTTGGTGTAGGCCATCGTCGAGAACTCGATTTCCTGGCGCGACTGCTTGGCCGGGATCATCGGGTGGTCAAACTGGATGGTGAAGCCAAGCTTGTACCCTTCGTACGGGGTGAAGCGGGCGACCTTGTCGCCCTCGGTCACTTCCACGGTCTTCAGCACGCGGATGAAGCGCTTGGGCGCATCCTGTTCCACGATGCCCGCCGACTGCAGCAGGAACACGAACGGGCCGGACGAACCGTCCATGATCGGCAGCTCGGCCGAGGACAGTTCGACGATGATGTTGTCCACACCCAGGCCGGCCAGTGCCGACATCAGGTGTTCGACGGTCTGGATCTTGGCGTCGTTGCAGGTCAGGCCGGTGCACAGGGTCACTTCGGTGACCAGTTCGGCCTTGGCCGGCACTTCCACCACCGGGTCCAGGTCCACGCGCCGGAACACGATGCCATGGTTGACCGGTGCCGGGCGCAGGGTCATGTAGACCTTGTCACCGCTGTGCAGGCCAACGCCGGTGGCGCGGATCGTGTTCTTGAGGGTGCGTTGCTGGATCATGGGGGCAGACCGGAAGTGACACACTAGATTAACACGCAGGGCCCCATACCCCGGCTGAAAGCCCGTCGCGGCTGCCGGTGGGACACGCATGAAGCAAGGCAGCCGGGCCCATCCTGGCCCGGCGCCTGCATTTTCAGGACATGGTGGCGCAACCCGGGGGGGACAAGCCCCGGGCAGCTCCCTTAGTCCGCCTGGCGGCGCAGGAACGCCGGGATGTCCAGGTAATCGTTGGGCAGTTCAGCCGCGGCCGGGGCCGAGGAAGCCGGCGCCGACGGGGTCGACGCGGCCACGCTGTCGCTGCTGGCACGGCGCAGGCCCAGGCCCATGCCCATGCCGCCGACGGCCTTGGACACCGCGTCGCCACCGTTGTCGAAGTCGCCGAATTCCGGCTGGCCGGTGGTCGCGTTGCGCACCAGCTTGATCGGCGCGCGTTCGCCCGGACGCTGGCTCTTGCTGGCCGACACGCGGTTCAGGCCGGTGGCCACCACGGTCACGCGCACTTCGTCCTGCATGTCCGGGTCGAGCACGGTACCCACCACCACGGTGGCATCTTCCGATGCGAAGCCATCGATGGTGCGGCCGATCTCGTCGAACTCGGCCATGGTGAAGTCGGCACCGGCGGTGATGTTGACCAGGATGCCGTTGGCACCGGCCAGGTTCACATCGTCCAGCAGCGGGTTCTGGATGGCGGCTTCGGCGGCGGCCTGGGCGCGGTCATCGCCACGGGCGGTGCCGGTACCCATCATCGCCAGGCCCATTTCGGACATGACGGTGCGCACGTCGGCGAAGTCGACGTTGATCAGGCCCGGACGCACGATCAGATCGGCGATGCCCTGCACGGCGCCCTGCAGCACGTCGTTGGCGGCACGGAAGGCCTGGATCATGGTCGCGTTGCGGCCCAGCACGGTGATCAGCTTTTCATTCGGGATGGTGATCAGCGAGTCGCAGTGCTGGCTCAGCTCTTCGATGCCCTTCAGCGCGACCTGCATGCGGCGACGGCCTTCGAACGGGAACGGCTTGGTGACCACGGCCACGGTCAGGATGCCCATCTCCTTGGCCAGCTGTGCCACCACCGGTGCAGCGCCGGTGCCGGTGCCGCCGCCCATGCCGGCGGTGATGAACACCATGTCCGCGCCCTGCAGGGCGTCCATGATGCGCTCACGGTCTTCCAGCGCGGCCTGGCGGCCGACTTCCGGGTTCGCGCCTGCGCCCAGGCCCTTGGTCACGTTGGTACCCAGCTGCAGCTGCAGCTTGGCACCGCAATTCTTGATGGCCTGCGAGTCGGTGTTGGCGGTGATGAATTCCACGCCATCCACTGCCGAGTTGACCATGTGCGCCACGGCATTGCCGCCGCCGCCGCCCACGCCAACCACCTTGATCACCGCATTGGGTGCCATCTTTTCGATCAGTTCAAAATGCGCCATGTCCGTGTCCTCGTTGTATCCGCTTGTCGGTGGCATGGGCGTTCGGGCGTCCTGCCTTTTCGCGTCATGTTGCCGATGCGGCTGTGTGGGTTGTGTGTTGCTCTGTTGCTCTGTTGCGTTGTGTTGCCGGTAGTGCAACCGGGCGGGCCCGGGTGATGCAGGTTGCGCGTCAGAACTCGCCGCGGAACCAGGTCTTCAATTTCTTGAACATGCTGCCTGCGCGCCCGGTCGGCAGCGACGGACGGCGCGGGTGCTCGTTCTGGCTGCCCATCAGCAGCAGGCCGACGCCGGTGGCATGCACCGGGTTGCCGACCACTTCGCCGAGGCCGACGACGTGCTGCGGAATGCCCACGCGCACCGGCATCTGCAGCATTTCCTCGGCCAGCTCGACCACGCCTTCCATCTTCGAGGCGCCACCGGTCAGCACCAGGCCGGCGCGCACCAGTTCCTCGAAACCGGAACGGCGCAGTTCGGCCTGCACCATCTCGAAGATTTCCTCGTAACGGCCCTGCACCGCCTGCGCCAGCGAATGGCGCGGCATGCGGCGCGGCGGACGGTCGCCCACCGAGGGCACCTGGATGCTTTCCTCGGCGGTGGCCAGCTGGGCCAGGGCGCAGGCATAGCGCACCTTGATCTGCTCGGCTTCCGGGGTCGGCGTGCGCAGCATGTGCGCGATGTCGTTGGTCACGTGGTCGCCGGCGATCGGCAGCGAGGCGGTGTGGCAGATCGCACCCTGGACGAACACCGCGATATCGGTGGTGCCAGCGCCCATGTCCACCAGCACCACGCCCAGTTCCTTTTCGTCGGCGGTCAGCACCGCCACGCTGGAGGCCAGCGAGGACAGCACCAGGTCGTCCACCTGCAGGCCGCAGCGCTGCACGCACTTGCTGATGTTGGCCGCAGCGGACTGTGCGCAGACCACCAGGTGGGCATGCACTTCCAGGCGCACGCCGGTCATGCCGACCGGGTTGCGGATGCCTTCCTGCGAATCATCCAGCACGTATTCGCGCGGGATCGCATGCAGGATCTTCTGGTCGGCCGGGATGGCCACGGCCTTGGCCGCATCCAGCACGCGATCCAGGTCACCCCAGGTCACTTCGCCGTCGCGGATCGGGACGATGCCCGGCGAGTTCTTGCACTGCACGTGGTTGCCGGAAATGGAGGCGTACACCGAGCGGATCTCGCAGCCGGCCATCAGCTCGGCCTCTTCCACCGCACGCTGGATCGACTGTACGGTGGATTCGATGTCCACGACCACGCCGCGCTTGAGACCGCGCGATTCGTGCGAGCCGATGCCGATCACTTCGATCGGGTTGCCCGGCGAATACTCGCCCACCAGCGCCACCACCTTGGAGGTGCCGATATCCAGGCCGACGATCAGCGATTTGTCACCCTTGCGATTCATGTCCTTTCCTGCGTTCGTCTGGCCGGGGTCGCGGGTGCGCCGGCCGGCGTGGCCGGCGTTCCCCAGCTCAGGGTGAAACCATTGGTGTATCGGAGGTCGGCGCGCTCGATCGGCGCGGCCTGGTTGGCCAGCTGCGGCAGCACGCGCACGAAGCGCTGCAGGCGCGAGCGGGCATCGTCACGGCCGACCACCACTTCGGTGCCATTGCTCAGCAGCAGCGACCAGCTGCCGCGCGCATCCATGGTCAGGCGGCGCACGTCCACACCGGCCGGTGCGAACAGCGCGCGCGCATCGTTGTACAGCTTCACCACTTCTTCGGTCTGGCTGTCCGGGCCATCGAGCTCGGGCAGCTGCAGATCGGCCAGCTTCTTCGGCGTGGGGAACAGCTTGCCCTGCTCGGAAAGCAGGCGGCCTTCGCCCCAGCGCGCGAACGGCTTGTGCTCGACCAGGGTCACTTCCAGCACGTCCGGCCACTGCTTGCGCACCTGCGCGCTTTCCACCCACGGCAGCTTTTCCAGCGCGTCCTGCGCGTCCTGCAGCTTGACCGCGAAGAAGCCGGCATGGGCGTACGGCAGCAGCACCTGCTGCAGCTGTTCCGGCGGCACCCGCTTGAACTCACCGTGCACGCGCAGCTTCGCCAGCGGCCAGCGCTCGGCGCCGACCCAGCCATTGACCACGGCCACCACCGGCAGTGCAACCACCGACAGGGCCAACAGCCAGACGAAGATGCGCAGCACCGCGTTCATGCGTGCGATGCCTCCAGGGTCTGTTCCAGCACGCGCCACACCAGTTCCTCGAAACCGATGCCGGCCTGCGCTGCGGCCTTGGGCACCAGCGAGTGGCTGGTCATGCCCGGCGCAGTGTTCACTTCCAGCAGGAAGAAGCGGCCGCTGGCGCGGTCACGCATCACGTCCACGCGGCCCCAGCCACGGCAGCCGGCGGCGCGGAACGCGGCCAGGGCGATGCGGCGGATTTCTTCCTCGTCGGCACCGTCCAGGCCCGGGCACAGGTACTGGGTGTCCTCGGCGATGTACTTGGCGTTGTAGTCGTACCACTGGCCCTTGGGCACGATGCGGATCGACGGCAGCGCGACATCGCCGAGGATGGCCACGGTCAGTTCGTCGCCCACCACCATCTGTTCCATCAGCAGCTGGCCGTCGTAGCGCGCGGCCAGGGCCACCGCTTCGTCCAGGCCGGCATCGTCGGTCACCCGGCTGATGCCCACGCTGGACCCTTCGTTGGCCGGCTTGACCACCACCGGCAGGCCGAGTTCGGCCGCGTTGGCGTGCACGTTTTCCGCGGTCACCTTCCTGTACTGCGGGGTCGGCAGGCCCAGCGACAGCCACACCTGCTTGGTGCGGATCTTGTCCATGCTCAGTGCCGAGCCCAGCACGTCCGAACCGGTGTACGGCACGCCGAAGGCCGCCATCAGCCCCTGCACGATGCCGTCCTCACCGCCACCGTTGTGGCCGTGCAGGATGTTGAACACGCGGTCGACGCCGCCAGCGGCCAGCGCCCTGGCCAGCGCCGGAATGCCATCCACGGCGAACGCATCGACGCCGCGCGACTGCAGGGCCTGCAGCACGTTGCGGCCCGAATCCAGCGACACCTCGCGTTCGCTGGAGCTGCCGCCGAGCAGCACCGCGACGCGGCCGAACACGGCCGGATCGGTAGCGCGCAGCGGCGGGAAGGTCAGCGTGCTCACGCCTGGCCCTCCACCTTGAAACCTTCCACGGCGATCTGGCTGGCAACGGCGCCGATGTCGCCGGCCCCCATCATCAGCAGCAGGTCACCGTCCTGCAGCACGTCCGGCAGCACGCTGGCCAGCTCGGCGGCCTTGCCCACCACCACCGGCTCGCTGCGGCCGCGCGCACGGATGGCACGGGCCAGCGCGTGCGAATCGGCACCGGCAATCGGCTCCTCGCCGGCCGGGTAGACCTCGCTCAGCACCAGCGCATCGACGCTGGACAGCACCGCCGCGAACTTGTCGAACTGGTCACGGGTACGGCTGTAGCGGTGCGGCTGGAAGGCCACCACCAGGCGCTTGTCGGTCCAGCCACCACGGGCAGCGGCGAACACCGCCTCCAGCTCGCTGGGGTGATGGCCGTAGTCGTCGATGATGCGGACCTTGGCGCCACTGGCGGTGGTCACTTCGCCCAGATCGTTGAAGCGGCGGCCGACGCCGGCAAAACTTTCCAGTGCGCGTGCGATGGCATCCGGGGCCACGCCCAGCTGCCAGCCCACCGCCGCTGCGGCCAGTGCGTTCAGCACGTTGTGCTTGCCCGGCAGGGCCAGCACCACTTCCTGGCTGGTGCCCTGCGGCAGGCGCAGGGTGAAGCGCATGCGCGAACCTTCCTGCACCACGTTCTCGGCCCGCACGTCGGCCTGCGGGCTCATGCCGTAGCTCATCACGTGGCGCGGGGTCTTGGCCGCCAGCGCGGCCACTTCCGGGTCGTCGATGCACAGCACCGCCAGGCCGTAGAACGGCAGGCGCTGCAGGAACTCGGCGAAGGCCGCCTGCACGCGGGCGAAGTCGTTGCCGTAGTTTTCCAGGTGGTCGGCATCGATGTTCGTGATGATCGACATCAGCGGGTTCAGGCGCAGGAAGCTGCCATCGCTTTCGTCGGCCTCGGCCACCAGCCACTGCCCACCGCCCAGCTTGGCGTTGGCACCGGCTGCCAGCAGCTGGCCACCGATCACGAAGGTCGGGTCCAGGTCGCCCTCGCTCAGCACCGCCGCGGTCAGGCTGGTGGTGGTGGTCTTGCCGTGCGTGCCGGCCACGGCGATGCCACGACGGAAGCGCATCAGCTCGGCCAGCATCGCCGCACGCGGCATGATCGGAATGCGCTGGCTGCGCGCTTCCATCAATTCCGGGTTGTCTTCGCGGATGGCGCTGGACACCACCACACAATCGGTGCCGAGCACGTTGGCGGCCGAGTGGCCACGCATGATGCGCGCACCCAGGCCAGCCAGGCGGCGGGTGGCCGCGTTGTCGGCGTTGTCCGAACCGGACACTTCATAGCCCAGCGTCAGCATCACTTCGGCGATACCGCTCATGCCGGTGCCGCCGATGCCGACGAAATGCACGCGCGGGAACGCGCGCACCAGGTCGTTGGTGTCATGCAGGCGGCGGATCATGCGCGGCCTCGCGCGTGGCAGGCGCTATGGCAGGCCTTCTTCATACTGCTTCCTCAAGAATGATATCGGCGATGCGCTCGGCGGCATCGACCTTGGCCAGGGCACGCGCGGCTTGCGCCATCTGCATGCGGCGGGCGGGATTTTCGGACAGTTCGCGCAGCAGTGCGGCAATGCCGTCGGCCAGCGTTCCATCCTGCTTCAGCAACACGGCCGCGCCGCGCTCGACCAGATACTCCGCATTGCGGGTCTGGTGATCGTCGACGGCGGCGGGGAATGGCACCAGCACACTGCCCACGCCGACCGCGCACAGCTCGGCCAGGGTGGACGCGCCGGCGCGGCACACCACCAGGTCGGCCCAGGCGAAGGCATCGGCCATGTCGGCGATGAACGGGGTGATTTCAGCCTGCACGCCGGCCTCGGCATAGGCCTGCACGGCTTCACCATGCAGCTTTTCGCCGCTCTGGTGGCGCACCTGTACCTGCACGCTGCCCGCCAATGCGGCAATGGCCTGCGGCACGCCGGTATTGAGTGCGCGCGCGCCCTGGCTGCCGCCCACAACCAGCAGCCGCAGCGGCCCCTGGCGATCGGCAAAGCGCTGTTCCGGCGGTGCGATGGCGGCGATGTCCGCGCGCACCGGGTTGCCGACGAATTCCTCGCCTTGGGCGAAGGTGCCCGGGAAACCGGTCAGCAGGCGGCGCGCATAGCGCGAGAGGATACGGTTGGTCATGCCCGGCGCGCGGTTCTGCTCGTGCACCAGCAGTGGCAGGCCGTGCAGGCGCGTGGCCATGCCGCCCGGCCCGGAGGCAAAGCCACCGAAGGCGACCACCGCACGCGGCTGGCGCTTGCGGATGATCATGCCAGCCGCGCGCAGCGCGCGCATCAGCCGCCACGGCGCGCCCAGCAGGGCCAGCTTGCCCTTGCCACGCAGGCCGGTGATGGCCAGGGTGTCGATCGGAATGTCGTGCTGCGGCACCAGGCGGGTTTCCATCGCGCCGTCGGCGCCCATCCAGGTGACCGGCACGCCGCGCTGGCGCAGCACGCGGGCCACGGCCAGGCCGGGGAAGATGTGGCCGCCGGTGCCGCCGGCCAGGATCATCACCGGGCGGGCGCTGCTGTTTGCGGTGGTGGAGACCGTGCTCATGACAGCCTCCCGAACGTCGGTTCGATGCGCGACTGCAGGCGGCTGGTGCCGCGGGCAGCGGCAGGCGCGGCCGCCGCCACCGGTTCGCTGTGCATGGACGCGCTGGCAGCAGCCGGGGCAGCCGGTTCAGCCACGGGCGCACCCGCGACCTCGTCGCCGCCACCGATACGCACAGCCTGGCGGCGCTCGGCGCGCTTCAGCTCATAGGACACGCGCAGCAACAGGCCCATCGCCACGCAGGTCATCAGCACCGACGAGCCACCCGAGGAAATCAGCGGCAGGGTCAGGCCCTTGGTCGGCAGGATGCCCAGGTTCACGCCGATGGAAACAAAGGTCTGCATGCTGATCCACAGGCCGATGCCGAAGGCGATGTAGCCGGAGAAGTGGCGCTTCATTTCCACGCAGCGCATGCCCAGCCAGAAGGTGCGGCCCACCAGCAGCGCGTACAGGGCGACGATGGTGCAGGTGCCCAGGAAGCCGAATTCCTCGGCGGTGACCGAGAAGATGAAGTCGGTATGCGCTTCGGGCAGGTAGTACAGCTTCTGCACCGAGTTGCCCAGGCCCACGCCGGTCCACTCGCCGCGGCCCACGGCCATCAGCGCGTTGGACAGCTGGTAGCCGTCGCCCTGCTGGTCGGCCCACGGGTCGAGGAAGGAGGTGATGCGGCGCATGCGGTACGGCTCGATGATCGCCAGCGCGCTCATGCCGACCAGGCCGATGATCACCGGCATCGACATGCGCGGCATGTTCACCCCGCCCAGTACCAGCATGCCGGCGGTGATCGCCAGCAGCAGGGTGGACGAACCGAAGTCGGGCTGCAGCAGCAGCAGCACGACCAGCGCACCGGCCACGCCCAGCGGCTTGAGCATTGCCGGCCAGGTCGCATTGACCTCGTCGCGGAAACGCACCAGGTAGCTGGACAGCCAGACGATGTAGAGCACCTTCACCGCTTCGACCGTCTGGAACTTGGAAATGCCCAGGTTGATCCAGCGGCGGGCGCCATTGACCGTGCTGCCCAGGCCCGGCATGAACACCGCCAGCAGCAGCACGAAGCAGCCCAGCAGCAGGATCTGGTTGTACTGCTCGATCGACTTCAGCTCGGTGCGGGCGGCGATGACCGCCAGCACGATGCCCACCGCCAGGAAGACCAGGTGGCGGTTGAGGTAGTAGAACGGGCTGCTCATCAGAGCGATCGAGCTGGACGCCACCATCACCACGCCAATGCCCGTGAGCGCGATGATCGCGCCCAGCAGCCACTTGTCGTAGCTGCCTTCGATGGCTTCGAGGCGTGTTGCCTGGCGGGACAGGTCGTTCATTCTCAGCGCACCTTCAGGGTGGCAAGGCCGATCAGCACGAGCACGACCGAGATGATCCAGAAGCGCACGATCACGCGCGGCTCCGGCCAGCCCTTCAGCTCGAAGTGGTGGTGGATCGGCGCCATGCGGAACACGCGCTTGCCGGTCAGCTTGAACGAGGCGACCTGGATCATCACCGACAGCGTTTCGATGACGAACACGCCGCCCATGATCACCAGCACCAGCTCCTGGCGGGTAATCACTGCGATCGTGCCCAGCACCGCGCCCAGCGCCAGGGCGCCGATGTCGCCCATGAAGACCATGGCCGGGTAGGTGTTGAACCACAGGAAGCCCAGGCCTGCACCGGCAATGGCCGCGCAGATGATGACCAGTTCACCGGCACCGGGGATCTGCGGGATCTGCAGGTAGTTGGCGAACACCACGTTGCCCGACGCATAGGCGAATACGCCCAGGCCGCAGGCGACCAGCACGGTGGGCATGATCGCCAGGCCGTCGAGGCCGTCGGTCAGGTTGACCGCATTGGAGAAGCCGACGATCCAGAAATAGGCGATGGCCACGAAGCTGATGCCGGCCAGCGGCAGGGCAATCGACTTGAACATCGGGATGTAGAAGGTCAGCGCGGCCGGCACGTCGGCGGTCTGCAGCAGGAAGATGCCCGCGGCCAGGCCGAAGATCGACTGCAGCAGGTACTTCCAGCGCGAGGCCAGGCCGTTCGGGTCGCGGCGCACGATCTTGATCCAGTCGTCGTACCAGCCGATGGCGCCGAAGCACAGCATCACGGCCAGCACCAGCCACACGTAGCGGTTGCGCAGGTCGGCCCACATCAGCACCGACAGGGTGACGGTGAGCAGGATCAGCGAACCGCCCATGGTGGGCGTGCCGGCCTTGACGAAGTGGGTCTGCGGGCCGTCGGTGCGGATCGGCTGGCCGCCCTTGAACTGGGCAAGACGGCGGATCACCGCCGGGCCGAGCCACAGCGACAGGAACAGGGCCGTCAGCGCGGCAAGGATGGCGCGGAACGTCTGGTAGTTGAACAGCCCGAACAGGCTCTCCAACTGCTGCAACCATCGAGCCAGTTCATACAACATGCGGGGATTCCTCTCCTTGCGCCAGCAGCGCTTTGACGATCAGGTCCATGGCACTGCCACGGGAACCCTTGACCAGGCAGCGCACACCAGCGTGCAACTCGTCCTGCAGCGCCTGTGACAGCGCATCATGGGTGGCGAAATGGCGGCCACCTTCGCCGAACGCGGTGGCAGCGGCGGCACTGAGCGGGCCCAGCGCATACAGTCGCTTGAGGCCGGCCGCACGCGCGCGCAGGCCGGCCTGCGCGTGCAGCGCTTCGGCGTCCGGGCCCAGCTCGCGCATGTCGCCCAGCACCAGCCAGCCCTCTTCCGGGGCGGCGGCCAGGGCATCGATGGCAGCGGCCAGCGAACCCGGGTTGGCGTTGTAGCTGTCATCCACCAGCACCGCACCGTTGTGCAGCTGGTGGGCGATCTGGCGGCCAGGCACCGGCTGCGCAGCGGCCAGGCCGGCAGCCACCAGGGCCAGGTCGATGCCGGCACCCAGCGCCAGGCTGGCGGCGGCCAGGGCGTTGCTCACGTTGTGGCGGCCCGGCAGGCCCAGTACCACGCGGGCTTCGCCCTGCGGCGCGACCAGGGTGAACTGGCTGCCCTGCGCGCCTGCGCGGATGTCGCGCGCGGTGACGTCGGCGCTGTGGTCCAGGCCGTAGCGCAGCACACGGCAGCGCGCCGGGGTACCGACGAAATGCTGTTCAAACCAGCGGCCGTAGGCATCGTCGACATTGATGACGGCCACGCCATCGGCCGGCAGCGCGGCATAGATCGCGCCCTTGGTCACCGCCACGCCGAGCAGGCTGCCCATGCGTTCCAGGTGCGCCGGGGCGATGTTGTTGACCAGCGCATGGCGCGGGCGGGCGATGTCGGTCAGGTAGGCGATGTCGCCCGGCTTGCCGGCGCCCATCTCGTAGACGGCGTAGTCGGCATCCTCCGGCGCATCGATCACCGCCAGCGGCAGGCCGATCTCGTTGTTGCGGTTGCCCGGGTTGGCGTAGACCACCTTGTGGGCGTGTGCGGCCACGTGCTGCAGGATCGACAGCAGCAGGCTCTTCACGCTGGTCTTGCCGTTGCTGCCGGTGATCGCGAACACCTCGGTGCCGCGGTCGCGCTGCATGCCGGCGGCGATGCGGGCCAGGGCCAGCTCGCTGTCGGCTACCAGCACCTGCGGCACGTCCAGCGGCAGCAGGCGTTCGACCAGCAGCGCGCTGGCGCCACGGGCCTGCGCATCGGCGGCGAAATCATGACCGTCGAAACGCTCGCCGCGCAGGGCCACGTACAGGCTGCCGTTGCCCAGGCTGCGGGTGTCATTGCTGACCGCATCGATGGCCACGTCGTCGCCGTGGATCTCGCCACCGGCCCAGTGCGCGATCAGCGAAAGCAGGGTGCGCTTCATGCGATGCCCTCCCCTGCCTGTGCGGCCAGAACACCGGCCTTGGCGGCCAGCGCGGCAGCCGACACTTCGGTGTCGTCGAAGTCGTGGCGCACGCCGTTGACTTCCTGGTAGGGCTCATGGCCCTTGCCAGCAATCAGGATGATGTCGCCAGCGCCAGCACGCTTCACTGCCAGGCCGATCGCACGCGCGCGGCTGCGCTGCACGGTCACGGCCGAGGCATCGGTGAAGCCCGCCAGGATGTCGGCCACGATCACGTCGCCGTCTTCGCCGCGCGGATTGTCGTCGGTGACGATGACCTGGTTGGCCAGGCGCTCGGCGATGGCGGCCATCTGCGGACGCTTGCCGGTATCGCGCTCGCCACCACAGCCGAACACGCAGTACAGCGTGCCCTGCAGGTGGCCGTGCAGGCTTTCAAGCGCCTGTTCCAGCGCATCCGGGGTGTGTGCGTAGTCGACCACCACGGTGGGCAGGCCGTCTTCGCCGCCCAGGCGGTTCATGCGGCCGCGGATCGGCTGCAATGCCGACAGCACGCCGGCGATGCGCTTGACCGGTTCGCCCAGGGCACGCAGGCTGCCGGCCACGGCCAGCAGGTTGTCCACATTGAAACGGCCCAGCAGCGGCGACTGCACCGCCGCACGCTCACCGTCGATGACCAGTTCGAAGCCGATGCCACGGCCGTCCAGCTGCAGGCCTTCGGCGCGCACGCTGGCATCAGCGGCGCCGCGCGAGGTCAGGCCGATGGCCTGCACGCCGGCCGGCAGCGCGGCGAACAGTTCGCGACCGAAGGCATCGTCCAGGTTCACCACCGCCGCCTTCAGGCCCGGGCGGTGGAACAGGCGTGCCTTGGCCGCCCCGTAGCTGGCCATGTCGCCGTGGTAATCCAGATGGTCGCGGGTGAGGTTGGTGAACACCGCCACGTCGTAGTGCACGGCATCCACGCGGCCCTGGTCCAGCGCGTGCGAGCTGACTTCCATCGCCACTGCACGCGCGCCGTCATCGCGCAGCTGCGCCAGCAGCGCATGCATCTGCAGCACCAGCGGGGTGGTGAAGCCGGTCGGCTCCACCGCACCATAAAGTCCGGCGCCCAGCGTGCCGATACTGCCACTGGGCGTACCGAGCAGGTGCCAGGCCTGGGCCAGCAGCTGCACGGTGGAGGTTTTGCCGTTGGTGCCGGTCACGCCCACCATCGTCATCGCACGCGACGGCGCGCCATGGAACTGGTCGGCCATCGCGCCCAGGCGTGCGCGCAGGCCAGGCACGGCGATGGCATCAGCCGGGGCCGGCAGCTCGGCCGGGGCCGGCGGCTCGAACAGGATGGCGCTGGCACCGGCCGCGCGCGCCTGTTCGACAAAGCCCAGGCCATGTGCGCCGAACCCGGCGATGGCGACGAAGGCATTGCCAGGGCGCACGGCACGGCTGTCCAGCACCAGACCGGTCAGAACGGGATCGTTGCCCGCCAGGGCAACGTCCGGAAGCAACTGCGAAAGCAACATCGAAGGACTCATTGCGTGCCTCCCACGGGCGGGGCCGGCACATGGTTCTGCGCGCTGGGCAGCGCGGCATCGAATTCGGCGGCGGCATCGGCCGGCAGCGCGGCCTCGGCCGGCGGCGCCGGCAGGACGGAGGCCGAATGCCCCATCTTTCCTGACTGCTGGGCGGCCAGCCACGACTGCAGGTCGTCCAGCGGGACGTCCATCAGGCGCAGGGTGCCTTCCATCACGTTGTGGTACACCGGCGCCGAGACCAGACCGCCGTAGAACTTGCCGCCCTGCGGATCGTTGATGACGATGACCGTGGCAAAGCGCGGGTTGGTAGCCGGCACCACGCCGGCAAACAGCGAGTTGTAGTGGCCACGCTCGTAACCACCCGGGCCGGCCTTGCGCGCCGTGCCGGTCTTGCCGGCCACGTGGTAACCCAGCACCGCCGCCTGCTTGGCGCCGCCCTGAGTCACCACCGTTTCCATCATCGCCACGACCTGCTTGGCGACGCTTTCATCGATGATCTGCTTGCCTTCGTTGCGCTGGCCCTTCACGAAGGTCGGGGCGATCAGCTTGCCGCCGTTGGCCAGCGCCGAATAGGCGGTGGCAATCTGCAGCGGCGTCACGTTCAGGCCGTAGCCGTAGGACATGGTGGTCTTGGTGGCGCCATCCCAGTTGCCCGGGCGGCGCACCACGCCGCCGGATTCACCGGGGAAGCCACTGTGCGGCACCGAGCCGTAGCCGAAGCGGCGCACGCCGTCATAGAAGGTCTGGTCGGTCATCTTCGCCGCGATCTTGGCCGCGCCGATGTTCGAGCTGCGGGTGATCACGCCGGTGACGTTGAGCACGCCGTTGTTGCGCGGCACGTCGCGGATGGTGAAGCGGGCCACCTGCATGTAACCCGGGTTGGTATCGATGATGGTGTCCTTGGTCACCGCGCCGGACTGCAGCGCGGTGGCGATGGTCAGCGGCTTCATCGTCGAACCCGGCTCGACCAGGTCGGTCACGGCGCGGTTGCGGCGCGTGTCCGGCACTGCACCGTTGAGCGAATTCGGGTTGTAGGTCGGCAGGTTGACCATGGCCAGGATTTCGCCCGTGGCCACGTCCATGATGACCATCGAACCGCCGGCCGCCTTGTTGGCCACCAGCGCGTTGCGCAGTTCCTTGAAGGCCAGGTACTGGATGCGGCGGTCGATGCTGAGGGTCAGGTCCTTGCCCGGCTCGGCGGCGCGCAGCAGATCGCTCTCCACCGTCTCGCCCTTGCGGTTGCGGATCACCCGCTTGGCACCGGCCTTGCCGCGCAGCCATTCGTCGAAGGCCAGCTCCAGCCCTTCCTGGCCGCGGTCGTCGATGTTGGTGAAGCCCAGCACGTGCGCCATCGCCTCACCCTGCGGGTAGAAGCGGCGGAACTCGCGCTGCGCGGCCACGCCCGGAATCTTCAGCGCGACCACCTTTTCTGCATCGTCCGGATTGATCCGGCGGCGCAGGTACATGAATTCCTTGTCCGACTTCTGCGACAGGCGGCTGCTCAGCTCGTCCACCGACATGCCGATGGCCTGGGCCAGCTCGGGGATGCGGTCCGGCGCACGCAGCAGATCCTGCGGGTTCACCCAGATCGAGGCCACCGGGGTCGACACCGCCAGCGGCTCGCCGTTGCGGTCGGTGATCATGCCGCGCGAGGTCTTGATCGGCAGCTCGCGCAGGTAACGTGCCTCACCCTGGCGCTGGTAGAAATCGCTGTTGATGATCTGCACGTAGGCCGCGCGGCCAACCAGCGAGACCGAGCACAGGCCGAGCGCCAGGGCAACCCAGCGCAGGCGCTGGCGCAGGTTGAAGGCGTTGCGCGGGCGGTTGCGGCCGGTCTTGCTCATGGGCGCACCACCACCACGTCGGCGGCTTCGGGGAACTTCATGCCCAGCTTCTCGCGGGCCACGCGGTCGACGCGATTGGCTTCGGCCAGGGTGGCCTGTTCCAGCTGCAGGCGGCCGAATTCCAGGTTGATGTCATCGCGCGTGCGCTCGGCACGCGACAGCTCGATGAACGTCTGCCGATGACGGTGACGCACGAACACGACGCCGATCGCCGAGGCCACGGTGCAGGCCAACAGGATGATCAGCAGCAGCCGGCTCATGCATCGGCCTCCCGCTTCTGGGCCACGCGCAGCACGGCGCTGCGGGCACGCGGGTTGGCGGCCAGTTCTTCATCGGTGGCCTTGATGGCACCGCCGATCAGATCCAGGGTCGGTACGAACGCGACGGCCTCGGGCAGGCGGCGGTTGGCCGGCGGCGCCTTGGCCAGGCGGTTCATGTACTGCTTGACGATGCGGTCTTCCAGCGAATGGAAGCTGATCACCGCCAGCCGGCCGCCGGGCTTGAGCCGTTCCACGGCCGCATCGAGCCCGGCTTCCAGATCGGCCAGCTCGCGGTTGATGTGGATGCGGATGGCCTGGAAGCTGCGCGTGGCCGGGTGGATCCGGCTCTTATCGGATCCCGACTTGCTGCGCGGCATCACCGAGCTAATCAGCTCGGCCAGTTCGGCAGTGCGGGTGAAGGGCTGCTTTTCGCGGCGGGCGACGATGGCACGGGCGATGCGGCGGCTCTGCCGCTCTTCGCCGTAGGTCCACAGCACGTCGGCGATCTCGCGGTCTTCGACGCGGTTGATCCACTGCGCCGCGCTTTCGCCGCTGTCCGGGTCCATGCGCATGTCCAGCGGGCCGTCCTTGCCGAAGCTGAAACCACGCTCGGCCACGTCCAGCTGCGGCGAGGACACGCCAAGGTCGAACAGCACGCCATCCAGGCCGTCGGCCGTCGCATCCCACTGCAGCAGCTGGGCGAAGCTGCCACGGAAAATGGACACGCGCGGGTCCGGCGCGAAATCGCGCTCGGCTACCGCGATGGCTTCCGGATCCTTGTCCATGACCAGCAGGCGCCCCTCCGGGCCCAACTGGGTGAGCACGCCACGTGCATGACCGCCACGACCGAACGTGCCATCCAGATAACGTCCGTTTTCGATCACCCTCAGGCCGTCAATGACCTGGGTGTACAGGACCGGCAGGTGCACCGCCGGCGACTGCGACACCGGAAGGTGACCGGTCTGCGCTTCTGGGCGCATCCGGGCACCCCGGCTCACAACTTCAGGTCGAGCAACCCATCTCCCAGATCCTCGTCAGACAATGTCTGCTGGATCAGGGCACGATGCGCCTGCTCGCTCCACAATTCGAACTTGTCGCCCATACCGAGCAATACCGCCTTCTTTTCAATGCCCACCGCACCGCGGTGGCTGGCGGGAATGCTGATACGACCGTTGCCGTCCAGCTCCAGATGGGCGGCCGAGCCGACCAGCTTCTGCTGCAACAGGCGCACGACGCGCTGGGTGTTGGGTTTGGACATCACGTCGTCGCGGACCCGTTCCCATTCCGACTCGGCATACAGCCAAAGGCAGCCGGCCTCGAACGGGTTGTAGGTAAGGACAAGACGGTTGTTGCTGGCACGCGCGACGAGGTCGCGGTAAGCGGTGGGAACCGCCATGCGTCCTTTATCGTCAACTGTGATGGCCGTCTCGCCCTGGAACACGACGCGTGCACCCTTCCTTCGCCCGGTGAAACATTGAACCACGAAAACCCACAAAACACCCGGATTTCCCTCTGATGCCCACCTTAGCAGCGGCCCTAGGGTTGTCAACAACTTTTCAGCAGAGAAATCGCCAGCCACATCAATGGCTTGCAGCAATGTTTAGAGAATTGTTCAAGGCTTATCCACAAGTTGCTGATCCGTCTCAATTTTTGAGATTGAACGGAAGTTCAGGGCTGTGGAGGGCGCGTGAAACATCGCCTGCGCATTCATCCAGAACAGGCTGAAAGCGTCGTCGCACTGCGCAAACCGGGCACAATGACGCCATGTGCCTGCTTGCTCTTGGCTGGTTACGTCACCCGCACTGGCGACTGGTGATGGCCGGCAACCGCGATGAGTTCCACGCCCGCCCAACGGCGGCCCTGGCCCCCTGGCAGGACGAGCCGTCCATCACCGGTGGCCGCGACCTGCGTTCGGGCGGCGGCTGGGCCGGTGTCGGCCCGGCGGGTCGCATGGCCGTGGTGACCAATGTGCGTGACCCGCTGGCCGCCCAGGCCGGGCCCTCGCGCGGCGCGCTGGTGGCTGATTTCCTGCGCGGCCGCGACCCGGCGGCGGTGCACATGGACCGGCTGGCCGGCATCGCCGCGGCCTATGCCCCGTTCAACCTGTTGTTGGCCGATAGCGACAGCCTGGAGTATCTGGGCAACCATCCGGCCGAGCGCCAGACGCTGGGACCGGGCGTGCACGGCATGTCCAACGGCGCACTGGATGCGCCCTGGCCGAAGACCCGCCGGCTGATGGCGGCGCTCTCGGCGTGGCTGCAAACAGAAGGGGTCAGATCCCTATCGCACAGCGAAAGGAATCTGACCCCGGATCTGACCCCACTCTGGAATGCCCTGGCAGACGAACACCGCCCGCTCGACAGCGACCTGCCCGACACCGGCATCGGCCTGGAGCGCGAGCGCTGGCTGAGCCCCGCTTTCATCCGCGGCGACGACTACGGCACCCGTGCCAGCACCGTGCTGCTGATCGATGCGCAGGGCCATGGGCAGATGCACGAACGCCGCTTCGGCGCGCAGGGGATATTCCAGGGCGAGAGCCGGGTCGATTTCTGATGATGACGGGGGTGCCGGCCAGCGGCCGGCACTGCCAGAGCCACGCCTGGTGCATGCCCAGTAGATCCACGCCATGCGTGGATGACAATAACAAGGAGGCGGAGCCGGCCGATAAGCCGGGTTCTGTCGTGGACAGTCATTCCTCTAGGCGTTACGTCACCGCAACGCTCAAGCAACCTACCCGGATCCAACGCGGGCCGCGCCAAAGGATCCCTATTTGGTCTTGCTCCAGGTGGGGTTTGCCGTGCCGGTCTGTTGCCAGACTCGCGGTGCGCTCTTACCGCACCATTTCACCCTTACCGGCCTTCCGAAGAAGACGTAGGCGGTATCTTTCTGTTGCACTTTCCGTCGGCTTGCGCCGCCCAGGCGTTACCTGGCACCTTGCCCTATGGAGCCCGGACTTTCCTCGGCACCCCCGAAGGGATGACGCGACTGTCTGGCCGGCTCCGCCAGCGTGCATTCTAGCGCACGCACGCCCTTTCTGCCGTGTTGATCGCGGCGTGCGGTTCATCCATCCACGCATGGCGTGGATCTACTGGGCGTGTGCCATCCACGCATGGCGTGGATCTACTGGATGTGTGCCATCCACGCATGGCGCGGATCTACAGTAGAGCCACGCCATGCGTGGCTGCGGCCATCCATCAGCTGCCGTACAACGCCTTGCGCGGGGCACCGGTCAGTTCGGCGGCCAGCTTGGCGGCCGTAGACGGCGGCAGGTGTTCGCTCAGTTTGGCGTACACATGGCGGCCATGCGCCAGCTGCGCCTCGGCATCGTCGCCAGCGCCCTGCACCATCACCACGAACTCGCCCTTGCGCTGGTTCTCATCGGCTTCCACCTTGGCCAGCAGGCCGGCCAGATCGCCATCCAACACCGTCTCGAACAGCTTGGTCAGCTCACGCGCCAGCACCGCCGGGCGCTCGGCACCGAAGATCGCCGACATGTCCGCCAGCGACTCGACAATGCGGTGCGAGGATTCGTAGAACACCATCGTGCGCACTTCGCCGGCCAGCGCCTGCAGGCGGTCGCGGCGGCCGCTGGCCTTGGCCGGCAGGAACCCCTCGAAGCTGAAGCGGTCGCTGGGCAGGCCGGCCACGCTGAGTGCGGCGATGGCCGCGCAGGCACCGGGGATGGGGCTGACCTTGATGCCGGCCGCACGCACGGCGCGGACCAGGCGGAACCCCGGGTCGCTGACCAGCGGCGTGCCGGCGTCACTGACCAGGGCCAGCGATTCGCCAGCCTGCAGGCGCGCCACCAGGCGCTGCGACAAGGCCTCTTCATTGTGCTCGTGCAGGGCCACCAGCGGCTGCTGGATGCCGAAATGGGACAGCAGCTGGCCGCTGCGGCGGGTGTCTTCGGCACAGATGGCCGCCACCGAGCGCAGCACCTCCTGCGCGCGCGGGCTCAGATCGGCCAGGTTGCCGATCGGCGTGGCGACGACATACAGGGTTGGCACACTCATTTCAGCGGTACTCACGGGGCAAGGGTAGAATCCTAGCGTGTACCTGGCCAAGGCCGCTGCCCTCATCGCATGGACCCGATCATGAACAAGCCCGCCGCACGCATCTCCGCCCTGTCGTTGTCGCTGATGCTTCTGGCCGGTTGTGCCACCACCAGCCTCACCAGCGCCCCCGAATCGCCGGCCCAAAGCCAGGCGCTGGCGCTGATCGACCAAGGCAAGGCGCGCGATGCCGCCCTGCAGCTGGAAGCGCAGGCGGCCACCCTGCGCGGCGGTGCCCGCAGCAATACCCTGGCCGATGCGGCCTGGGCCTGGCACCTGGCCGGTGACAGCACCCGCGCGCGCAGCCTGCTGGGCCAGCTGACCGCGCGCCAGCTGTCCGGCGCCAGCCTGCAGCGTTACCAGCTGGCCAGCGCCGAGCTGGCCCTGGCCGACAAGCAGCCCGCGCAGGCCCTGGCCCTGCTCAAGGAGACGGGTGACAACGTGCACCCCAGCCTGCGCACGCGCTGGTTCCTGGCCCGCGCCGATGCGCTGCAGGCCAGCGGTGACAGCTTCGCCGCCGCCGCCGAACGCGCCCGTGCCCACGCCGGCCTGGCCGGTACCGCGCGCAGCGAGAACCAGGCCGCCATTTCCGGCCTGCTTGGTACGCTGGACGATGCCACCCTGCGCAGCCGCGCCGCCGCGCTGCCGGCCAACGACCCGCTGTACAACTTCGCCGGCCGCGCACTGATCGCGCGTGGCCTGCCGCTGCCGCGCCCGTTCGACCGCGATGGCGCGGCCCAGTTCGATACCAGCAAGCGCCCGCCGGCGCTGAGCGATGGCTACCGCCCGCCGGTCAAGCTGGCCGTGCTGCTGCCGCTCAGCGGCCGCCTGGCCACCGCTGCGCAGCCGGTGCGCGATGGCCTGCTGGCCGCGTACTACGGCGAAAGCCGCCGCCGCCCGGAGATCAACTTCTTCGATACAGCGGGTACGTCGGCCGGTGCTCTGGCCGCCTATGACAAGGCCGTGGCGTCCGGCGCCGACTTCGTGGTCGGCCCGCTGGGCCGCGATGAAGTGGACGCGGTGTACGGCCGCCAGCAGCTGCCGGTACCGGTGCTGGGCCTGAACCGCGGCAAGGACGCACCGCCGGCCGGCAGCGCCGGTTTCTCGCTGGCCCCGGAAGACGATGGCATCGTCGCCGCCGAGTACATCCGTGGCCGCGAGCGCAGCCGCGCCCTGGTCATCAGCAGCAACGACGACACCGGCCGCCGTGCCGCCGCCGCCTTTGCCCAGCGGTTTGCCCAGCGCGGTGGCCAGGTGGCCGCCACGGTGGCCGTGGGTGAAGCCGTGGGGGATGTCAGCGCGCAGGTGCGAAATGCAGGCCAGATCGACGCCGTGTTCCTGGCCGTGCGTGCCCCGCAGGCAAGACTGCTGGCCCCGCAGCTGGCCCTGGCCGGTGCCGGTGGCGCCACCCGCGTGGGCACCTCGCAGCTGACCACCGGCAGCGGCAAGGTGGAAGAAGACGTGGCGCTGGACGGCATCATCTACCCCAACGAAGCCTGGAACGTGCGCAGCGTGTCCGGCCTGCCGTCGGCCGCCCAGGTGGCGCAGACGCTGCCCAGCGCGCGCGGTGCGGCCAGCCGCCTGTTCGCCTTCGGCGCCGATGCCTGGAAGATCAGCGCCTACCTGGAAAAGCTGTCCAACGAAGGTGGCCTGGATGGCGCCACCGGCACGCTGTACCTGGACAGCAATGGCAACATCCTGCGCCAGCCGGCGTGGTCCACCTTCAGCGGTGGCCGCCCGATGCCGATCGCCGGTGGTCGCTGAGCATCTGCAACGGGGCTCGGCGGTGGAAGCCGCCGCCGAGCTGCACCTGCAACAGGCCGGCCTGCTGCCGCGTGCGCGAAATGTGCGCTACCGCGGTGGCGAACTGGACCTGGTGATGGAGGACGCCGGCACCGTGGTGTTCGTGGAAGTGCGCTACCGCGCACGTTCGGACTTCGGTAGCGGTGCTGCTTCAATCGATGCGCGTAAATGCCGGCGTCTGGCCCATGCCGCGCAGCTCTACCTGCAGGACCACCCTGCCCTGGCCAACGCGCCCTGCCGTTTCGATGTGGTGGAAGCCACTGGCGAGCCACCGCAACTGCAGTGGCTGCGCGACGCCTTCCGGTTGGATGATTGCTGATGGGTACCGTTTGCTTTGGTCGCGGCCGACCTTGGTCGGCGTTTCTGTGCCAACCAAGGTTGGCACCTACCAGAGCGCAGCGAGGTTGGCACCTACCAAAGCGCCGCCTGGCAGACACTACGATGATGCGTGACTGATGCCTTCGATCGTGACCCATGCCGCCGTGCCGCTGGCATTGTGGTGCGCCGCTGATCGCGGCCGCATTCCGCCGTGGCTGCTGGCTGCCGGCGTGGTGGCGGCGATGCTGCCCGATGCCGATGTGCTGGCGTTCGTGCTGCACATTCCCTATGCCGATGCGTTCGGGCATCGCGGGGCCAGCCATTCGTTGTTGTTTGCCGGCGTGTTGGCGGTGTTGGCTGCGGTGTGGGCGTTCTTTGGTAGCGGCCGACCTTGGTCGGCGGTTTCGTGCCAACCAAGGTTGGCACCTACCAGGGCGCGGCCAACGATGGCGTCCACCGTACAGGCGACGGTATTCGTCTTCATCTGCGCCGCCAGCCATCCGCTGCTCGATGCGATGACCTCCGGTGGGCTCGGCGTTGCCCTCGCCTGGCCCTGGAGCGAACACCGCTTCTTCGCGCCCTGGCGGCCGATCCGCGTTTCGCCTTTCGCGCCGCAGTTCTTCAGCGCACGTGGCGCGGCCACGCTGTTGTCGGAACTGCGCTGGGTGTGGCTGCCGCTGGCCACTGCCGTTGTCGCCTGGAAACTGATCCAACCTGTCCCTGCTGTCCCGCGAGAACCGTCATGAGTACTGCCCTGCCCGCCGCCCTGGTTGCCGAACTGTCCACTCTGCTGGGCGCGGAGGGCTGGCGGATGGATGACAACGCGCTGGAGGCGAATGCGCAGGACAATTCCTGGCGCCGGCAGCGCCCGGCGGCCGTTGCTCTGCCGGCCGATATCGAACAGGTGCAGGCGCTGGTGCGCGCGTGCCGTTCGCATGGCGTGGCGCTGGTCGCGCGCGGTGCGGGCACCGGCACCACCGGCGCTGCCGTGCCGTTGCCGGGCAGCATCGTGCTGTCGTTCACCCGCATGGACCGCATCGTGGAGATCCGTGCCGGTGACCGCTGCGCGGTGGTGCAGCCGGGCGTGCTCAATGGAACCCTGCAGCAGGCGCTGGCACCGCACGGGCTGTTCTGGGCACCGGACCCGTCCAGCGCGGAGATCTGCAGCGTGGGTGGCAACCTGGCCTGCAACGCCGGCGGGCCTCGCGCGGTGAAGTACGGCACCAGCCGCGACAACGTGCTGGGCCTGGTGGCCGTCACCGGCACCGGCGAGGTGATCCGCTGCGGAGGTGCCTACACCAAGGATTCCACTGGCTACGACCTCACCCACCTGCTGGTGGGCAGCGAAGGCACGCTAGCGCTGATCGTGGAAGCCACCCTCAAGCTCACCCCGCTGCCGGTCAGCCAGGCCGGCCTGCGCGTGCTGTATCGCGACGCCGATGCGGCCGCTGCTGCGGTGTCACGCCTGATGTCGCAGCCGGTGGTGCCGACGCGTCTGGAATTCATGGACGCACGCAGCCTGCAGCTGCTGCGCCTCAACGGCGCCGAGGTGCCGGAAGCTGGCGCGATGCTGCTCGTCGAAGCCGATGGTGATCACGACACCCTGCCCTACCTGCTGCAGGCACTGGCAACTGCCGCCGAAGGCGACGGCATGATCGAACTGGACGTGGCGATGGAAGGCCGCGCGCGCGACCAGCTGTGGGCCGCACGCAAAGCGCTGTCGCCGGCACTGCGCAGTGTGGCACCAGGCAAGATCAACGAAGACGTGGTGGTGCCTGTATCGCGCATTCCCGATCTGGTGGCGGGCGTGCAGGCCCTGGCGCGCGAGTATGTGCTGACCATCGTCACCTTCGGCCATGCCGGTAACGGCAACCTGCACGTCAACATCCTCTATCACCCGGATGACGCCGACGAAAACGCACGTGCGCATGCCGCGCTGCCGAAGATCTTCGAACTGACGTTGGCGCTGGGCGGAACGCTGTCCGGCGAACATGGCATCGGCCTGGCCAAGCGCGATTTCATGGCGCAGGCGTTCACCCCGGCAACACTGGCAACGATGCGCGCGATCAAGGTCGCCCTCGATCCGGACGGCATCCTCAACCCGGGCAAGGTGCTGCCGCCTGGGTGATGCAGGCCGATGCATCCACCGCACTGTAGAGCCGAGCCCATGCTCGGCTGCCGTCCGCTCAGGTCACGATGACCCCGCGCTTCGCGCGGTGAGCCGAGCGTGGGCTCGGCTCTACATCGGGCTGCAATGGCGATACATGCGCATCCACGGTTGACTCACGGCTCCGAATCGAACACCACGGTTACATCGCCCTGCCAGCGTGACTCCGGAGCTTTCAGCATCTCCGCCACAGCGGGGCCGTTGGCGGCAAAACGCAGCCGCGAGTGCCGGTTCTGCAGGTACGACTGCGGCGTGAAGCGCGGTGCCACCTGCCCGCTCCGCTCGCTCACCAACGGCGTGTTCTGCGCGAACGCGCCACTACGCATCTCGCGCATGCCCGGCATGGTGACATCCACATTGATCGGCACCACCTCGCGCGTTGCGGCGTTGGCAACACCGCACTGGCCACCCACGTCATGCTCGCAGCGCATCTTGACACTGAACTCACTGGAGCTGGTCAGCAGGAACGGTAGTTCCTGCTGCAATCGTGCGGGTGCTTTCCCATGTGTCACCCACTGGCTCCAGCCACCGACCGGCGCCAGGCTGACCTTCGGGCTCGGCTCGGTGAAGGTGACCTGGAACTCATGGGACACGGTCAGGGTGAAGTTGACGATCAACTCGTTATCCGACGGACGGGCATTGTTGCCGAAGTCGAAGTCACCGCCCACGCCCAGCGTAAGGCGCAGCCGTCCGGTGTACTCCCCCGATTCCATCGCCAACGGGTTCGGTGACCGCATCAGATAGCCGATGCTCACTTCGCTCAGCATCATCCCGGATTCGAATGCAAAGTTGGTGCGCTTGGTGCAGGTCGGACTGGACTCCGGAAACCGCCAGCCGTAGCGCATGATGACGGAGCTGACCTCCGCATAATTCATATTGCCGCAGCCTGGCGGCGCGTAGTTCCACGCAAAGCCCTGCCACAGGTTGTGGTGCGCCTGTGACACGTTGGGGTGCCCGGTGATGTCATGCACGCTACGCGGCAGCCGGTACGTGGAGCCAAAGAACGACACCCGCCACTCCGTTTCCGCGGTTCGGCCGGTCGCCGCGTGCACAAGCTGCACCTTGCGCCAGGCACTGGGCACTCTGAACAACGCCTGGTTCGAGAGGGCGGCGCCGGGACTGAACGCCCCATAGGACACAAGGACGGGGAGCTGCACACTCTTCTCCCCCGGCTCACACAAGCCCGGACGGGTGCAAAGCCCCCGGTTGGGCGTGTCATTGGTGAACTCATTGCGCGTGGGCTCCAGCGCGCTGGGCGCGAAGCTGGCCTGGATCTGCACCTCGGCCGCCGCTGCAGCACCCGCCATGGCTCCCATCAACGTGGCTGCGCACAGCCGTGGAAGAACGCGACGCCGCATCATTCGACTCCTGTTGGCCTGCCGGCTCATTTTCCTGCCACCTGCGGCGGGCATTGCAGCCCCCCCACCATCACCAGATCGCCCTCGCGCGGATAGCGCGCTTCGTCCAGGGTCAGCGTGCAGCTGTGCTGATCCGGATGGCGCAGCTCCACTACGGGTGCGCGTGCACTCAGTTCCAACGTGAAGAAACCTTCGTCCTGGCTGACGCTGCGGCTGGCGTGGTTGATGACGTGCACACCACGCACGCCGTTGCCATCGGCGTCCAGCACCTGGCCCATCACCGTATAGGTGCGCAGCACATCCACCTGCGCATGCATCACGCCGCCCTTGTTGAGGTGATAGCGGATCGTGGACGGTTGGATCGCTGCCGTGTGCGCATGGTGGTCGTTGAAATCGAGCTGCACGTGCCCTTCCCGATACGCGCTGACCGGCACGAAATTGCGTCCCGGCCGCAGCACCACGCCGCCGCCGCGGCTGTCATCGGCACGCAGCACCAGCCCGGGGAAATCCGACTGCAGATCCACGATCATGCCGGTATCGGCGCTGGCGGTCTGGCCACGGCCGACCATCGCCACGTGCCCGCCACCCAGCGCCAGCGTGCTTTCCAGATTCGCGCTGCCACTGAGGCGGCCGTCGCTGGAGGCACGCAGCACCTGCACATCGCCCTGGAACTGCTGCCGATCCATGTAGGCACCTGCACCCAGCCCCAGCCCATTGCGGTCGACGCTGGCGGTGCCATGCACGCTCTGCAACCAAGGTGCATCCAGCTGCTGCTGCACGTTGAGGCTGGCGTACAGATCACCTTCGCCAGCCGCACCGGTACGGCTGCCCAGGCTGCCGTTGTAGCGGCGCCCAGGGTTACCCAATGCAAGGCTGACGGTGAAGTCGATGCCGCGCTGACGACGGGAGGCAGTGAAGTCGCTGGCCGGGCGGTCGTATACCGACAGCCGCCAGCTGGCATCGCTGCCGAACAGTCGCTGCCGCCGCCAGTACGAAGCATCGACGCTGGTGCCCGCATTGAAGCCCTGGCTGTGGCCCACGCGCAGGGTCAGGCTGTGGGCATCGCCGAGGCGATGGTTGAGCGACAGCGCACTGTTGTCCTGCCAGCCACCGCGGGTTTCCCAGCGCGCCGGCTGGCTTCCATGCCCCGCCCGGCGATCGCGCTGTTCCACCCAGCTGCGCGCGTGCGAGGCGACCAGCGACCCTTTGCTGTAGCGAAACAAGCCCTGTGCATCGATGCCACGACCGGCATCGTTGGAGTCATAGAGGTTGGTGTAGAGGTTGAAGCGTTCGCTGGCCTGCCAGTCCAGCGAGGCGCCAACGCTGTGGCGTTCGCCCACCCGCTGTGCACTGGCGCCGACCACCGCACGCGGATGCAACAGGTAGTTCACCACCGCACCTGCGGCAGCCTTGCCACGCTCGGCGTCATCGCCGCTGTCCAGCAGGCCCTGTTGCCGGCCGGCGAACACGCTGTAGCGCCAACGGCGGCTGGCGTCCCGCCAGTGGTTGGGCTTGTGGATGGTGGCGATCTCGCGCGAGCTTGGCTGCCCGTCCTCGACCACGCGCAGTTCCACGTTGTAGATACCCCCCGGCAGACGCCGGGTATCCAGCGACTGCATGCCCGGCACCACCGCCTGTGTGCCGATCAGGTTGCCATCACGGTAGATTTCGACCACACCTTCGCGGCTGGCGGTGACATACACCGGGTAGACCGCCTCGCCCGCCGTGTCGGCCAGCAGCACGTCCGACGAGCCGGCCATGAAGCCCAGGCTGGTGTAGTTCTGGGTGCCCGGTGCCCGCGGCTGCCTCGTCACGCCCTGGAACGTCGGCAGGAAATAGCCCACGCGCAGGAAATGATCCTTGAATTCGTGCTGCGCATGCAGCGCGCTGACGTAATGGCCGTCGCTGTCGCCCGACAACTGCGAACGGTAGTACTGGTAGCTGCCCAGCGTGGTCCATTGCCCCAGGCTGCCCTGCAGATCGGCGCCGTAGCGCAGGGCATTGTCCTGCTGCTCGCCGCCGCTGTAGGTCAGGCTGTTGCGCAGCATCAGCCCGGTACTGCCGTGCTGCGGCACCCGCAGGTAGCGCCCGCCCGCAGTGGCACGATGGCCGTCGCTGCTCAACAGGGACACCAGCGAATTGCCCAGGCTGTAGTGCAGCGCCGCCAGTCCTTGTGACGAAGCCGGCTGCCTCCCCAACGGTACGGGTTCGGCCAGGTGGGCCGCCCAGCGGTCGCGCTCGGCCACTGGCAACGTACTGTCGTAGCTGTCACTGAAGGCCAGCAACTGCAAACGGTTGTCTTCATGCAGCAGTACTTCGGCATCGCCAAGGAAGGTGCCATCCAGTTCAACCCGCACACTCAACGGCGTGCCGAACAGATGCTCACGGAACTCGGCCGGCATGCGCTCGCGTTGCTGCTGCAGCGTGTGCAGTGCTGCTTCAGCGCGGGCATGGCGCGGCACCATGGAAAGCAGCACGATGGCACCGGCAACCGCTGCGGCAAGTGCAGCAGGGTGTTGGATGGAGGGCATTGGGCATTCCATGGCGGGACATGCGATACGGCGGGGACGCGCCTGCGTCCCCGCCGTGCCGGACGTGTTACGGGGTGCTTTCAAACATCATGTAGACCTGGCCGGCATAGCTGCCTTCCACGTAGCCGGCACCCGGCTTGGTGGTGGCGATTTCCACCGCAACGCGCTGGCTGGCTGCGGCCTCGGCAGCGGTGAGGATCTCGACCTTGCCTGCCGCGCCGGTGGCCAGCGTCTTGCCGTTCACGCGCACTGCCATCGGCAGCAGGTTGGCGCCGGAGGTCAGCGCCGCATCATTGGTCAGGTAGCCCTCGATGGCCGCGTTGCTGCGCATGTCGATCTGCTGGCTGATCGGGCGCAGGTCCTGGCGGGCGATGTCCCACGCCATGGTCTGGGTGATCGCATCCCAGCCACCCACCGGGGTGATCTGCAGGCCATCGGCCGCCGGAATGATGGCCTCTACGGAAACCGTGACCGGGAAGTCGGCGGCGAAGCTGGCGGCCGGGGCAATGACCAGGGCAGCAGCGGTGGAGAGCAGGACCTTCTTCAGGTTCATGGGTAATTCCTTCTAGGGTGATGAACAACGATGGATTGCCGGGTTCAGGACGCAACTTCCCCACGAGCCCCCGGCAGAGGCCCGGCGAAGTGAAACGTTGTTTGCAGGCTGGGGCCGGAAGCCCGTCAGCTGCGGGTGTCGATGGTGCGGCGCTGGGTCCCTTCCAACAGGTCGAAGCGGCTGTAGAAACCCTCCTCTTCGGCCAGCGTGTGCTGGCGCCCAGGGAAGACATGCACCTTCACGCCAGCGCGGCACTCATCGGGACGTGCGCGGCTGCACAGGCGCAGGTTGTCCAGCACGACGGTGGCATTGCCAACGTTGGAAACACGAAGGCCCTGTACGTCAGTGGCGTAGCGGGCATCGGCCGGCGGCACGAACACCACCGTGCCGTAGCCGGTGAACACGTTGACACCGGCCTGCACCCCCTGCTGATAGTTCTCTGCCTGATTGGCATCGAGCGAAAACTCGCCGGCATCGGGTATCACCGGCACATAGCGCACGCGGTAGTACTGCTCGTGCGTACGATCACCGCGGAACACCAGCCGCGTGGCCTGCTGGCCATTGCCGGCGGGAATGATCATGCGGCTGGGGCTGGCGATCAGCCCGCTGGCACCTGCATCGCTGCGCGCCAGTGCAGCGGCATCCACCGGGGTTTCGGTCACGTTGCCCTGGCCGTCGAAATGCATGCGGGTGATCTCCACCCTCACGTAGGCGGTGGCATCGCCGCTGTTGCGCACGCGCTTGAGCAGCTGGCTGCGGTCCGGTTCCATGTAATCGAACAGCGTACCTACGCTGATCTGTGGCTGCGCCGCCTGTGCCGTCGAAGCAAGCAACAGGAGATGGATCGCGGCGAGTAGTCGATGCATGGCGAAGCCTCGGAATTCTGTTCAATGATGAAGTTCAAGGTGATGACCCGCCCAACCGGATGGAGAGCAGCATCGCGGTGTGGGCAGCATTCTCTGGACCCGGGCAGACACTCTCCATGAGGAAAGTTGTATCGCCGACACAATTGAAACCATTCCGAAAATTGCTTGCCTTGGCAGTTCACAGCGTGCTGATGGAGCACGCGAAGGTGATCCTTGCCGTGGTTCGCATCATGGACTTCGAAGAACGTTCCCGCCATTCAAGAAGTTGCAATTGTCGCCACGCCATTACTACGCAAGCAACCTTCGAGCATGCATCAAAGTCATTGCCAGGCACCGCGCCACTCAATGATGGAAGCTCGGCGCTTCAGAAGCCCTGGGGCGCCTGCTTTGGGGGGGGTGGCGCTGTCGCATGCGTGATGCGAGCTGCCTGCACACTGCCGCTGTAGATCCGAGCATGGCTCGGCTCTGCAGGAAACGAAGAGTACGCAGGGCGTGTGGCCCGCTCATGGTGGGCTGAGCAGTAGCTGAAGCGCCCTACCCTTCCCCATGTGCTTTACAACAACTTGTATGGGACGGCTGCGGGCGGGGGATGAAACTACGCCCGAAAAAGGCATCCAGTTTCGCTTTCAGCCCACTTGATCACATTGCTTTCACGAGAAATGGATGCAAGCCTAGGCTCGTCCATCGCAGTCGAGCCTTCCCGCCCCACGACAAGGAATCCCGATGACACTCGCCCGTACCGCACGCCCGCATGGCATGCCTCTGCAACAACCACTGCTGCGCAGCCTCTTGCTTGCGCTGGCGACCCTGCCCGCCGCCACCGCACTGGCGGGGGACCTTGATGGTCAGACGGCCGACGTTGTCGCAGGCGATCCGGTCGAGGCCTGGACCCTGATCAACGGATCGAAGCTGACTGTGACCGGTGCGCGTAGCAACCAGATCGCCGCCAGCGACACCTCCGCCATCATCCTGGACGGGGCAGAGGTCCATCGAACGGGACTGGCCGGCACCTCCCAGAGTGCCATCAATCTGTATGGCAGTGCCTCTCTGGATGCCACCCGCAGCCGATTCACCGGGGGGGGCATCACGTTGGATGGCCCGGGCGCATCGGCCCGGCTGGTCGGCGGTAGCGTCGTCGTCCACACCAGCCAATTGCTTCCCACCGCCCAGAAGGCGATCGGTGTGGATCTGATCAGCCTTGGCACCACCACCGGCGCCAACCCCTACGCGCGGATAGACGGAAGCCGCATCGATGTGCAGGACGTTCCTGCTGCACCGTCGCCGTACGCCAGCGGCCTGGGCGTGCGCCTGCAGGTGGGCGCGATCGACATCGTGAACGGCTCCGGCGTCACCGGTGCAAACGTGGGCGCCCTGCTATGGGGCGCATCCAACGGAACCGGCATTGTCCGCTTGACTGTCGATGGCTCCCTGCTGCAATCCAGTCGCGGCGCCGCCGTGCAGGTGATGCCACTGACCGACAACACCTACGACATCGCCGTGGTCAACAACGCTTATCTGGACGGTGCCGACGGCAATCTGCTGGTGGTGGGAGCTGACTACACCAGCAGTGCACGTACGGACGTGAACTTCACCGTTGATGATTCGCGCCTGGCAGGCAACCTCACCTTCGACCGGACCTCCGTCACCAACGGCAGCCTGGACGTGATCCTGCGCAACAAAGCCCAGATCGACGGCCGTTTCCTCGACGTCACCACGGCCAGCATCGACAGCGATGCCACTTGGCTGATGACCGGCGACAGCACTGTCGGCCACCTCACTCTGGGCGCCGGCGGCACCGTGGCGCTGGGCAATGGCAGCACGTTCAACACCCTCAACCTGGACCAGTTCACCGGCAACGGCGGCACGCTGCTGTTCAACACCGTGCTGGGTGACGACATCTCGCTGACCGACAAACTGGTGATTGCTGGTGATGCCAACGGCCAGGCCAACGTGCGCGTGCTCAACGCCGGCGGCGCCGGTGCCAGGACCGATCGCGGCATCGAGCTGATCGACATCGGCGGCGCGTCCAACGCGCAGTTCGATCTGGTCGGCCGCGCGGTGGGTGGACAGTACGAATACTTCCTGGTGAAGGACGCCAATGGCAACTGGTACCTGCGATCGCAGACCGGTGCCGGCCCGGACCCGTGCCTGGTCGACCCGACCCTGCCCGAGTGCAAGCCGATCGACCCGGTGGACCCGATCGATCCGATAGATCCGATCGACCCGATCAACCCGCCGCCGGTACTGCGCCCGGAAACCGGTGCCTATCTGGCCAACCAGTTCGCGCTGGGCCAGCTGCTGCGCCACAGCTATCGCGACCGCCAAGGTGCCGCTGCGGCCCACGATGGCGTGCGTGGCTGGGCGCGCGTGGACACCACGCAGAGCAAGCTGGGCGCCGTGGATGACCAGCTGGACCTGCGCGTGGACCGTTCGCGCCTGCAGCTGGGTGCGGACGTGGGCGTGTTCGACGAGGGCCGTGGTCGCGTGGGCCTGATGGGCACGCTGGCGCAGTCGCGTTCGACCTCGCGTTCGGACATTACCGGCTACAGCGCACGCGGCAAGCTGGACGGTGGCGCACTGGGCGTGTACGGCAACTGGGCCGACGATGCGCTGTATGTGGATGCCAGCGTGCAGCGCGGCCAGTTCCGCAACCGCGTGCAGGGCGAGGGCCTGGCCGAAGAACGCTACGATTCGGACCTATGGCAGTCGTCGCTGGAAGTTGGCTACCGCGTCGGCATCGGCCAGATCGGCAGCACCGCACTGAGCCTGCAGCCGGAACTGCAGCTGGTCTACACCGACGCAAAGACCGACGTGCACACCGAAGCCAATGGCACGGTGGTGCGTGCAGCTGGCAACAGCGGCCTGTCTGGCCGTGCCGGCCTGCGCCTGCTGGGTGAATCACGCTCGGCAGTGGGTGCCTCGGTCAGCCCGTATCTGGCGGCCAACTGGTATCGCGACGGTGCCGGCAACGGCATCGCCTTCGATGATGAAGTGCTGAAGGCGGGCATTCCGCGCAACCGCTATGAACTCAGTGCCGGTGCGCAGGCGCAGTTCCGTTCCGGGTTCAGTGCCTGGGGCGGGTTCGGCGTGATGCGCGGTGACAGCGGCTACCGGGAAGCCACCGGCAACCTGGGCGTCGCGTACCGCTGGTAAGCGCGGAAAAGCAGCGCGCTGCATTTTGTAGAGCCGAGCCATGCTCGGCTGCTCTTCGATCGGCCCGCTTGAAGCCTCGCACGGTGCACAGGAGCCGAGCATGGGCTCGGCTCTACAGGAATCCGCGGCGAATGCGCTTCGGCGCACGATGTCGCAATCGGCACGGCATGGTCGTTGATGGCGGCGGCACTCGAACACCGCAACTTTTTCGACTTTCAAACTTTTCTCATTGGTACAGCGGCACCCTTGTGCACATCATGGCGCGCCACCGACAACGGGTGGCACGGGCTTCCAATCCCGTTTGATTAACGTCGTATACGCTTGCCTGCCGGCGTCGCTCTTTCCTTGTTGGGCGGCGTCGGCAGGCATTCTGTCCGCGCTTCCATGGCGGGCGGTGCGTGGGGGCCTCGGCCCGCCGGCGTTTCTACGGCGTTAGTCACCGGTATTGGAACCACGCACCGTCCGCCGCCCTCGCTGTTGAGCAGAGGGCGGCCCCTTGCTTCGCACTCAAGGACGCCGTCATGACCTCATCCAAGTACCCGCACCTGTTCGCCACGCTCGGTGAAGCCGCCCTACGCCTGCCTGACGATCTGGCGCGCACGCTGGAAAGCACCTTCGCCTCACTGCAGGAGGGGCAAGCACCCGGCACCATTACCCTGCTGGCCTGCCTGCAGCACATCCGCCAGGGCGATGCTGCCGATGGCCAACCGTGGCCGGGCAACGGCCGCACGCCGGGGCAGCGGCTGGCGCTGGCGCGCATCGACCGCGCGAATGCCGGGCTGACCTTCCTGCTGGAGCTGCTGCACGCCACTGAACGCGTGCGCGTGGATGGCGAGGTCAGCCAGTCGATGGGCGACGGCGAGCGCGAGGGCTTGCTGCTGGCCTGCCGCGGGCTGTCTGAATATGTGGATGTGCAGCTGCGCGCGGCGTAGGCGCCGCCGCTCTGTGTTGGTAGATGCCAACCTTGGTTGGCATGGTCGGCCGGGCTCATATCCGCTGAAACAGCGTGCCAGCCAAGGTTGGCACCTACCTGTAGAGCCAAGCCCATGCTCGGCTCAACGGACAGCGAACTCAGATGCTGGCAACCTCCGTAAGCGGCGTCACCATCCATCGGCAACCTTGCAACTAATTGCATGGCTACCAATCCATGCAACGCGCATAGTCCCGCCTCTTTTTCCAAGAGGGAGTATCTGATGCACAGGATGATGACGCCGCTCAAGCACTACGCGCAGTTCAGTGGACGTGCCAGCCGTAGTGAATACTGGTGGTTCCAGTTGTTCATCATGATCGTTTCGATCCCACTCTACGTGCTGAGCTTCTATGCCGGTTACAGCGGTTCGCAGGGACTGGCGCTGGTATCGACCGGCCTGAGCGTGGTGATGTGGCTCGCGTTTTCATTGCCATGCATTGCTGCGACCATTCGGCGCCTGCACGATACCGATCGTTCGGGCTGGTGGCTGCTGCTGATGTTCGTGCCCTTTGTGAGTCTGGTGCTGCTGGTGTTCCTGGTGCTGCCAAGCACAGCAGGTGACAACCGCTTTGGATCTCCGGTACCCCACGTCTGATCGGCAGCGTAGACGGAGCTTGCCTGTAGAGCCGAAGATTGTTCCTCAGCGGTAGGTGGCGGTGATGATCGCCTGCCCTTCCACCACCCCAGCGGCGAATGTGCCGGCCTCCCGGTGATAGCGCGCGGACAGCGCGATGTTCTGGTCGCCGATCCGACTCTGTGGGATGGACCAGGTCTGGCCCAGTACTACAGGGGCACCCTCGCGCAGCAACTGCACGTGCACGCCGACAGCGGTAGCGTTGGTGCTCGGCGCCAGACGGCTGCCGGTGTTGCCCGGCGCGTTGGCGTCGGTCAGCTGCAGACTGACCGGAAACTCACCATTGCAGTTCAACCTTACGTTGAAGTCGCGGTCACCGGCAGTGCTGCCCGCTGCAGGCAGGTCCAGCGCTACCACGTCGTCCAGCGTCACTGTTGCATCGGCCAGTGTGCACGTCTTGGGCCGGATGGTGGCGGAAAATGTGAACGTATCGGTCTTGACGAACGCAGGATACAGCGGCGACTGACGTGCAATCGAACCCAGCGACATGCTCGGAACCTGCTCCATGACGCCACCACGGGAGATGCCTGCAGCAGAGATTTGGGAGCCCCTCCCGGTGGAGTCAAGTGGCTTGGAGGGAAAGTGCACTTTGCCGCTTACATCAAGTGGAACGGCATCCTCCTTGATGACGCCGTCACCGGTCCAGATCCGATGTCGGAAAATGAGTAGCGGCGATCGTGGGTAGGCAATCAACCCGAACGCTGGGTAAGTTTTCCCATCGACAGTAACGTTGCGGACGAACTCCAGTCCTGGCAGCAACGACGTCACGTCCATCGGAACGGCGGCGAGGGAACTGCAGCCGGTCAAAAACTGCGCGTTCGCGCCCACCCCTGACTGCCACCTCGAGATCATCCTGTCCTGCTCGACATCGTCCCACGCATCGATGACCAGATCCACTGGCCCGCCGGCGTTGTGTTGCCCCGTACAGGCCACCGCCGTGGCAGAGGCAAGCAGGCCCAACACCGCAATCATCGGTGCATACAGTGAGCCGAATCGGCGCTTGACAGGCAGGGCCATTTCCGAATCCTCCGTTGCACGCATGGCGGTGTCTGCCTGGTTCATCGGTAGTCCGCGGTCACGGTAATCTGGCTGCTCACCTCACCGGCCTTCAACGGTGTGCCAGCCTGGCGGTAATAGCCAGCGCGCAGGTTCAAGGTTGCGCTGGCGGCACCGTCCACCGGAAGGGATCGGGTCGCCCCCTTCTTCAGGAACGTGATGCCGGTACTACCATCGAGCAGCACCACGGCCACGCCGCTGGCGCCACCAACCGACTGGTTCAGCCAGTGCCCATCCTGGGCAGAATCCTCGGCACCATCGAACACGAGGTCAACGCGGGCGACACCCACGCAACCAGTGAAGTCGAGCGTCGCCGGCGTCAGGTTGTTGTCGTGCCCGTTGCTCAGGTTGGTGGCATCAATATCGGCCAGTGCCACGGGAACATCGGCCATCGTGCAGGTACCCGGCAACACCTTGCCGGTGACGGTGATGGTGGCCGAATCGGCGTAGGCATGGCTGGTGGCGCCGAGCGTCAGCGCGGCAAGCAGCAAAGCGGAGGTTTTCATTCAGCAACTCCAGAAGAGAAAGAGGAGATATCGCCAGCAAATCGTTGCTGTGAAGCGGCCAAGCAACGCGCGCCGGTCCAGTACTGCCCGTGTGCGTCGGCTACATCAGGCATGGTGTAGTCCAGACGGCAGGCCATACCGTCTTCGGTCTGCACGTGCACAAAGCCAGTAGGCTGCAGCCCGCGCAGGGCCACCACACCGCCCTGCCCCACCTGGCCCAGCAAGCGACCATCGGGGTGGGTAACCTGCGCGCCGTAGGGCAACGGATGGCCGTCGGCATCGCTGGCGTCGATCAGCCACAACTGTTCCCTGCTCGACTGGAAAGCGACCTTGACAATGCTGCCGGCACTGGGCGCCACCCGCTGCGAGCTCGCCATCACTTCCACGCCCAGTGGCAGCTCGGCGGTATCCAGGTGCACCTGGTTCCAGCGGTAGGGGCTGGTGTAGGGCAGGACGGCATAGCCGTTGCCGGCCACGGTGACGTTCCGGCCGCTGCCGACCTTCGCCCCCTGCGCGCCCTTGGCTTCCACCAGCGCGAAGCTGTCGCCCAAGGTGGGGCCGAAGTTGATGCCGCCGCCGTGCAGCACCACGCTGCCGGTAGCGCCAGCATTGAAACTGCTGCTGCCGTTGCTACGGTTGTAACCAGCACTGAGATCGGCGTAGCTGCCCTGGTAGTTGGCATACGCGCTGTAGCTCTGCCTACTGCGCGCGTGGCTGCCCGACAGGCTGTAGGACAGCGCCCGGTCGGCGCCCAACGAGCCATTGATACCCAGCTGGCCCTGGCTGCCCATACGGCTGTCGCTGTAGGAGGCCGTGGCACGCGGCGCGGCTCCTGCGCGGCCCAACGGCAGGCTGACCATGAAGGACAATCGTGTATCGGGCGCGCCTGAGGCCATGCGGTAGCGCGTGGCCGACACGGTATAGTTGGCCCTGCGGTAGCTGCTGTGGAAGCCCAGCTGCAGATCGTTGTGCTTGCCCGGGCGGTTCCAGTACGCCACATGGCCACCGGCCAGGTACAACTGGCCCCGCTCGCCCATACGCTGTGAGAAGTTCAGCTGGAAACGCTGGCGGGTGCGCATGACGAATTCGTCCGCTGCCTGCGGGCGGTCAAACGACATCCGCGATGCGTCGCCGAGGGTGAGAAAGCCCTCGGTGCTGTAGCGGTAGGCGGCCAGGCCGAGGTTGGTACCCGTGCGTGCCACGCTGCGCTGGTAGTTCAGCCGGTAGCTCTGCCCCGATTGCGGACGCATGCCGGGCAGGCTGGCGCGGGCATGGGTGATATCGGCACCGATGGCACCGAAGGCCGTGTTGAACGCAGCGCCGGCCAGGCCAGCCTGGTAATGCCGCGCCACCTGCACGCCGCCCAGCAGGGTGACGCGGTTGCTGACGCCGCGCGCATAGGTGCCTTCCACGAAGCGCAGCGCATCCTGTGCCAAGCCGGTATCACGCAGCGCGCCCGCAGTGACGCTGAATCGCTGGCTGCCTTCGCGCAGCGCCTGTGGCACGGCGGAGAAGGCAACGGTGAAGCGCTCCTCGCGCCCATCGGCCTCGGTCACTGCCACTTCCAGATCGCCGCTGCCCGCGTTGGGGTAGAGATCGTCGATGGCAAACGGGCCCGGTGCCACCGTGGTTTCGTAGAGCACCGCGCCGTTCTGGCGGATGGTGACGCGTGCATTGCCCTGAGCCACGCCACGCACCACCGGGGCATAACCACGCAGCGAATCGGGCAGCATGCGCTCGTCGGTGGCCACGCGCAGTCCGGTAAAGCCCACGCTGTCGAATAGTTCGCCACCGGTGTTGCTCTGGCCCACAGTGAACTGGCTGTCCCAGCGCGGCAGGTCGTGCTGCAGATAGCTGTTGAGAGTACGGAACTGCGTCCCCTGCGCGTTGTGGGTGATCGAACTGCGGTGGCGCAGCCGCCACCCACCCAGGTTCACGCCGGTGGTGATGCCGGCGTAGCTGCTCTGCGCGCCCTGGCTGCGGTAATAGTTGGCGGTGTAACCGAAGAACGCGGCGGTAATGCCGTGGTCGCGCAGTTCCGGTGCGACATAGCCGCGCGCCTGGCGTTGAAGCGCCACCTGCGGCAGCGAGAGGTCCAGGCGCAACTGGCTGTCGTCGTAGCGCAGCCTGGCGCCCTCGATCAGTGCTTCCAGATCGATGCACTGTGCGTTGCCATCAGCCTCCACCGCGGCGCGCGCATCATCGCTCAGGCCCAGCGACTGCAGCAGGCGGGCGGGCACGCAGGGACGCGCCTGCGACGGCGTATCCGATTGAACCAGTTCGATGTCGTCACGGCTGATGAAGTTGCCATTCAAGTAAATATCAACGCTGTAGCGACCCGGCTCCACCGGATTGCCCAGGTTGAAGCGGCTGAGGTCATCGCCGACCAGACCGCTGGCAAACCCCTCGCTGAATTCCACTTCACCGCCGGTGCGCGCATGCACAGGCATCGCCGCGATGCATACCAGGCTGCTGCAGATGGCAGCGGCCAGTATCTGTCGTCGCAGGCGGAAGCGAGTAACAGGCTGCAGGAAAAGGCGAGGCAATGACATGGCGTCGGGCAGGGCCGCAGTGCAGCCCCATTAATTATTGGGGCGTGCAGACTAAACCGATACACTGCTATTGAAAATACAATTTATTGCATACAGGAAGGGCCGGACAGATTCATTGAAACGGGCCATTTACAACAAGTTGCATTTAGCTGCAGCCATGGAAATTGGATAATGCACGGGTGCAGAAGCCAGCGACCGGTACATGCATGCCAACGCCAATGGCTTTGACTGCGGGCTTGTTCGTTGCCGCCGCACAGCTACCGCCGGACGCAATAGATACCGGCATTGCACTTTATCCCCTTACTGCTGAAGAGTTTATCCATGAACAAGATGAAAACCCCGATGGCGCTGGCCATCCTGCTGGCCGTTGCACCCGCCGTGAATGCCGCCGACCTCACCATCACCGGCCAAATTGTCGAAACCACCTGCACTGCCACCATTGGCGGCGGTACCGACATTGATATGGGCAAGATGGATCTGGAAACCCTGAGGGGCAACGAGCGTACTGGTCGCCGCGACCTTGATGTGACTGTGTCCTGCCCTGGCGCCACCGGCTCGCACGACGTAGCGGTGCGCTTCAGTGGCCTGGCCGAGGCCGACGGTTCGCTGGGCCTGACGGCTGCCAGCACCGCTGCCGGCGTGGGCTACAAGATCTACGACAGCGCCGATGCGCTGCTGCGGGTCAATACCGCACCGAGCCAGTTCGTCACCGTGACCGATACCTCACCGCAGGTCGTCAAGCACAGCGTCTGGTACACCAAGACCGGCGCCGCGGGCGACGTGGAAGCCGGTATCGCCAATGCCAACGCGCAGATGGACATCGTCTACAAGTAAGCCCCCTTGCCACCCGACGGCACGCTGCCGGGTGGCCCTTCCCAAGGAGATTCCCATGAACATCCGTGCATGTGCACTGGTACTGGCCATCTGTTGTGCTGGCGCCAGCATGACGGCGTCGGCAGCAGTGACCCTGCAGGGTACCCGCGTGGTCTACGATGGCAGTAAGGGCGCGGTAACCGTCAATGCCAGCAACCGCGGCGAGAAGGTCGCCCTGGTGCAGGTGTGGCTGGATGACGGCGATGCCAGCGCCAAGGCCGGCAGCCAGAAGCTGCCATTCGTGCTGACGCCGACAACCCGCCGTATTGAAGAAGGCCATTCGCAGGCTTTCCGATTGACGTACTCGCCAATGGCCGGTGCAGCGCTGCCAGCAGATCGCGAATCGATGCTGTACTTCAATCTGCTGGATATTCCGCCCAAGCCCGAACAGACCGAAGGCCGCAACCTGCTGCAGTTTGCGGTGCGTACGCGAGTGAAGCTGTTCTACCGCCCCGCCGGCCTGCCCGGCCACGCACGCGATGCGGCCGCAGCGCTGCGGTGGTGCACCGATGGCCAGGCGCTGCATTTGCACAACCCCAGCGCCTACCACGTGACGATCAGCAAGCTGACCCTGCCTGATGGCGGGACCGTAGAAGCGGACGTAATCGCCCCGGGCGCACGGGCCACCCTGCCTTTACCTGCTGGCAGCATGGCGCCGGCACAGTTGGCGTTTCAATGGCTGGACGACTATGGCGCCGCACGCGAACAGCAAGTGACGGTGGGCCGATGAACGCTCGTCGCCACTGGCACCGGGCATCAATGGGAGGTCTGCTTGCGATACTGTTGCCGGCCCCAGGCGTTGCTTGGGCCTGCACATCGGTCACTGATGGCGTCGCAAGCGCGATGTATCCGGTGGTGTTGAACGAACGTGAATCATTCGATTACTCCTTTGGTGCGGCTGGCGTGGAGTTCGCAGGTTGCTCGGGAAGTGCGCCAACGGAATTCGAAGTGGAACTGGACACGCCAATGAAGCTGCTTGGCACAGTGCAGTACCGCGGGCTCACATTCGGAAAATTCCAAGTATCCGATACATCCCCGCTTGTCCTGCTCGGTGTCTACGCCCGGGACACCAGCAGCCGCACGGCATTCACCATGAACGGGCAGACCCTGCTGCTGACCGTGAACCCACGTTCGCGCGTCACACTGATGACCGAAATTTCCGTGTCGGGGCGGCGCAATGTGGAGAGTGAACCGATCTCGCGCACCTCGCAGCTGCGCATCCGCCCCCGAAGCAACCCTGCGCTGGTGGGCACAGGCACGCTGGAAATGGGGTTTGATGTCTCGGTGATACGCGACTGTACGGTACATGGCGCCACGCTGGCGCTGGACGACCTACCCGCCAACTTGCTGACCGGACCGGGCAACTCTGCCGGTGAGAAGGAATTCGTGGTGGACATGACCTGCAGCCACGACAACCTGCCGGTGAAGCTCACGCTGACTGATGCGCATGCCCCCGGCAACAGCAGCAGCCTGCTGTCCGCAGCCCCCGGAAGTGATGCCGGCGGCGTGCAGATTGAACTGCTGCGCAATAACCTGCCGGTGCAGCTGGGCACGCCCTGGTCGTACGGCATGTCGCAGACTGGTCGCAACCCGATTTCGTTGAGCGCGAGGTACGTCGCCAACGGCAACCCGCTGGGTGCCGGCGCCATTGTCGGTGAAGCCATATTGATGGCCGATTACCCCTGACCCTGCAGTTTATTGGCCCCCAGAGCAGCAGTAAGAGGCTGACGCCGTTGCGTATGATGGAGGCAGATCGGCACCGCTGATCAGGCGAAATGCCGGTAACCGCCGTCAGCGGCTTCGCCATCCACGTGCACGCCCTGCCCTTCGGCGATGCGACCGATGCGGGTGAGCGGCAGGTCCAGCGACTCGGCCAGATAGTGCAGCGCATCGCGCTGGTCGGCGGCGGCGGTGAAGCACAGTTCGTAGTCGTCGCCGCCACGCAGGGCGCAGTCACGGGCGCCCTCGCGGCCGAGCAGCTCGCGCAACTCGGGCGAGATCGGCAGCAGGTCGGCATCAACATGCGCGGCCACCGCACTACGCGTGGCGATGTGGCCCAGGTCGGCCAGCAGGCCATCGGACACATCCACCGCGGCGTGTGCGAACGCACGCAGGCGCAGGCCCAGGGTGACGCGCGGGGTGGGCCGCAGCAGGCGCAGGCGCAGGCTTTCGTAGTCGGCCAGCAGGGTGGCGGTGGCCACGCTCAGCGCGTTCTGCTGCCACAGCCGCAGTGCACCGGCGGCATCGCCCAGTGTGCCGCTGACCCAGATATCGTCCCCCACCTGCGCGCGGTCGCGGCGCAGTGCCTGGCCACGACCGACCTGGCCCATCGCAGTGACCGACAGCGACAGCGGGCCACGCGTGGTGTCGCCGCCGATCAATGCGATGTCGTGCTGATCGGCCAGGGCGAAGAAACCATCGGCGAAGGATTCGATCCAGTCTTCGGTAGCTTCCGGCAACGACAGCGCCAGCGTGCACCACGCTGGGCGTGCGCCCATCGCAGCCAGGTCGGACAGGTTGACCGCCAGGGTCTTCCAGCCGATGTCGAAGGCCGGGGTCTCCGCCGGGAAATGCACGCCGCTGTTGAGCGTATCGGCGGTGACCACCAGCTGTTCGTTCGGGCGCGGCTGCAGCAGTGCAGCGTCGTCACCGATGCCGAGAACGATGTCATCGCGCTCGGCGGTGCGGGCGCGGATGCGGTCGATGAGGGTGAATTCGGCCAGGGACATGGCGTGCTCCCGAGGTGTAATGGCGATATCAGGCATCAGTGCCAACCAAGGTTGGCACCTACCAGAGGCGGTGTCGGGGCGACCATCCGAGGCGGTGTCAGGGCATCCGCCAGAAGCAGAACCGGGTCAGTGACCCGATTCGACCTTGCGCCATTCCACGGCGGCACGATCCAGCACGCCGTTGACGTAGGTATGGCCATGCTCGGAACCGAAGCGCTTGGCCGATTCGATGGCTTCGTTGATCACCACGCGGTACGGCACGTCCAGGCGGTACCGCAGTTCGTAGGCGGCCAGGCGCAGCACCGCGCGTTCGATCGCGTCCACTTCCTCGATGCCACGGTCCAGGTACGGGCCGAGGGCTTCGTCGATATCACGACGGTTGTCGAGCACGCCATGCACCAGCGCTTCGAAGTACGCCAGGTCGGCGATTTCGCGGGCCTGTTCGTGGGCGAACTGGGCGATCAGCGATTGTGCGTTGCCGCCGGAAATCTGCCAGGCGTACAGGGCCTGCACGGCACGACGGCGGGCGCGCGAACGCAGCACCGGATCGATGCCATCACGGCGGACGGGTTTACCGGAGGGCTTGCCCTGGGTGTTCTTGTTCATGGCAGTTGCTCCAGCAGGTTGACCATTTCCAATGCAGCGAGTGCGACTTCCTCGCCCTTGTTGCCGTGGCTGCCGCCAGCGCGGGCCTCGGCGTCTTCAACACGTTCCACCGCCAGCACGCCGTTCAGCACCGGCACGCCGAAATCCAGCTGCACGCGCATCAGGCCTTCGGCGCAGCGGTCGGCCACGTGTTCGTAGTGGCGGGTGTCGCCACGGATGACGCAGCCCAAGGTGAGGATGGCGGCGTGTTCGTGGGCGGCGGCCAGGCGCGCGGCGACCAGCGGCAGCTCCCAGGCACCCGGCACGCGGATCACGTCGATGTTGGCTTCGGCAATGCCGTTGCCGGCCAGGCTCTGGCGGGCGCCAGCAACTAGGGTATCGGTGATGCGGGCGTTCCAGCGGCTGGCCAGGATGGCAAAGCGCGCCGAATCGGGGGTGCGAAGATCGCCTTCGTAGTGGCTCATATGCGGCTTGGGGGTTCGATAAGGGGGTAATTCTAGCGTGGATGGCCCCCGGCCGTGGTTGGCGGTGGGCCTGGCATCCGCCGGGCATGGCCCGGCGCTACCGGGGTCGGATCCCGCGCAGCGGGCTCCGACCCCATTGGGCGACCGTTACAGGGTCACCGTCTCCACCACTTCCAGGCCGTAGCCGGCCAGGCCGACCTGGCGGCGGGGGGTACCCAGCACGCGCAGCTTGCCCAGGCCCAGGTCGGACAGGATCTGCGCGCCGGCACCGTTACGGCGCCACTGGCCCACGTCCTTGTCCTTGCCCGGCACCACCGGCGCCGGCTGCTGGCGCAGGCGGGCCAGCAGGGCCTCGCCTTCGCGCGGGGCCTGCAGCACCACCATCACGCCCGCCCCTTCGGCAGCAATCGCGCGCAGGGCATCGGTGGCGGCCACGCCGAAATCATCGCGGCGCCAGTGCAGCAGGTCGGCCAATGGGTTTTCCACCTGCACCCGCACCAAGGTCGGGGTGTCCGCATCGGGGGTGCCACGCACCAGGGCGAAATGCAGGTCGTGGGCGATGCGGTCGCGGTAGGTGACCAGCGTGAACGGGCCGAATTCGGTCTCGATCTCGCGCTCATCGACGCGCTCGACGGTCTTTTCGGTGGCCAGGCGGTAGGCGATCAGGTCGGCGATGGAGCCCATCTTCAGGCCGTGTTCGCGGGCGAACACTTCCAGTTCCGGGCGGCGCGCCATGCTGCCATCCGGGTTGAGGATTTCCACCAGCACGCCGGCCGGTTCCAGCCCGGCCAGCATGGCCAGGTCGACACCGGCTTCGGTGTGCCCGGCGCGGGTCAGCACGCCGCCCGGCTGGGCGATCAGCGGGAAGATGTGGCCCGGCTGGTGCAGGTCGGCCGGCCTGGCATTGGGCTTCACCGCGGTGCGGATGGTGTGGGCGCGGTCATGGGCGGAAATGCCCGTGGTCACACCTTCAGCCGCCTCGATGCTGACGGTGAAGTTGGTCTGGAACTGCGCGGTATTGGCCTGCACCATCGGCGCCAGGCCGAGATCGGCCGCGCGGCTGCGGGTGAGCGGCAGGCACACCAGGCCACGGCCGTGGGTGACCATGAAGTTGATGTCCGACGGCTTGACCAGCTCCGCGGCCATGATCAGGTCGCCTTCGTTCTCACGGTCTTCGTCATCGACGATGACGACCATGCGGCCCTGGCGGATGTCTTCGAGGATCTCGGGGATGGGGGCGAAATTCATGCGCGTGCTCCTTCACCCAACAACCGCTCGACATACCGGGCGACCAGGTCGATTTCCAGGTTCACCGCGCTGCCCACGCCGGTGGCGGAGAAGGCGGTATTGGCCACGGTGTGCGGAATGAGGGCGACGTCAAAACCTTCCTCGTCCACGTCGTTGACGGTGAGGCTGACGCCGTCCACGCAGATCGAGCCCTTCTTGGCGATGTAGCGGCGCAGCGCGGCGGGTGCGGCGAAGCGCCAGCGCTGCGCACGGGCATCTTCGTGGATGGACAGGACCTGGCCGAGGCCATCGACGTGGCCGCTGACCAGGTGGCCGCCCAGGCGGTCGGTCGGGCGCATGGCGCGTTCGAGGTTGATGACCGCCCCTTCAGCCAGCTGGCCGAGCGTGGTCAGGCCCAGGGTCTCGGTGGAGGCATCGGCCTGGAAGCTGCTGGCGTCGAATGCGATGACGGTGAGGCAGACGCCGTTGATGGCGATGCTCTCGCCCATCTGCACGTGATCGAACGGCAGATTCCCGACGTTGAAGGTGAAGCGGACATCGCCGCCGATGGATTCGCGTGCGGCCAGACGGCCGACGCCTTCGATGATTCCAGTAAACAAGTAACGTTCTCCGCGGAAAGTGAGCGAAAAACGCCGCAAGGCAAACAGGCGGGCGCAGGGCCGCAAAGGCCCTGTGGCACCGTCTTCTTTCATCCGGACTATGACCGTCGGCTCCGGCATTGGACCGGATCTGCTGACCCCCGGCCTGGGCCGGGGCGCTCGCGGGCTCGTGCTTGCGCACCTACCGCCGGTGGGGAATCGCACCCCGCCCTGAAGACGTTTGTATACCGGCGAACCGGCCGCGCCAGTGTACCACCGGCAGGCCTTACGCCCGGATGCCCCTTCAGGTGGCGGTGGGCAAAGGCCCGGTCAGTGCCAGCTGTCGGGGCTGGTTTCCGGCATGCCGCCGCCTTCCCAGCTGCCTGGCGTCACCCCGTTCGGGCACACCAGCAGGTATTCCTGCAGGGATTTGATGTCGTCCTGGGTCCAATCCTTGCCGTACGGGTAAGTCGGCGGCTTGCAGTACGGCATCATCATGTAGTTGCCGGTGAAGGGCGGCATCGGCCTCCAGCACGGCGCAGGGTTCTTCTGCGGATCCTGGCCCTTGGTACAGAACAGGAACGGGTCATCCTTGCGATAGCTGAGCGGCGAATAGAAGCCATCGGCGTCCGCATCCAGCTTCATGGTCAGCAGCACCAGGACGCCCAAGGAAATCTTCAGCGCGGTTTTCATCACTTCACTAGTCCTCAGAGCCCGCCGCGTCCGCTGACGGGGATGGTGGATCGTCCGTTGTCCCCATGCGGGGCCGGTGACCCGGCCCCGCATACCTTCCATTTCAGCCGTCAGCGTCCCCGGCTCAGCGCTGCAGGTCGCCCGAATTACGGGCGGCATCCGGCGCCTGCGGCTGCGGCTGGGTCTGCGCCTGTTCCTGCACCTGGTGCTTGGCCCAGGGCTGGCTCAGGGTGGAGGTGAAATCGGTGATGGCCTTCTGCACCGATTCACCATCGCCATTGCGTGCTGCGGTGAACATGCGATCCAGGAAGCCACTGGATTCCTTGCCGGCCGCAGCCTGCTTGTCCTGGGCTCCGGCGGCCTGCTCCGGTGCGTGCGCCTTCAGCGCAGCGCGCGACTGCGGGCCGAACACGCCGTCCACCTTCAGGCCCTGGGCACGCTGCATGTCTTCCACGGCGTGGCGGGTCGCATCACCGTAGATGCCATCGCGTGCCAGCGGCTGCCCCTGCGCATCCTTGTAGCCCAGACGGCCCAGCTGCTCCTGCAGCTCGGACACGGCCTGGCCCCTGGAGCCATCGCGCAGGGTCTGCTCGCCGGCCGGCTTGGCCACATGCTCGCCTGCCTTGGCCGGATGGTCGCCCGCGCCGCGATCTGCGCCGCGCAGTTCGGACATCGGGTCGATCTTGCGGCCATTGCGCCACAGTTCGAAGTGCAGATGGGTATCGCCGTGCGACGGGGTGTTGCCGGTGCGCCCCATGGTGCCCAGCTGATCGCCCGCTTCGATGCGCTGGCCGTTGCGCACCGAAATGTCATTCAGATGGAAATACTTGGTCAGCGACCCGTCATCGTGGGTGATGTGCACGGTGTTGCCGGCCGCACCATTGTTCGGCTTGACCGTCACACGGCCGCCGCCGAAGGCCACGATCGGATCACCCACTTCGCCCTGGATGTCCACACCGCCGTGGGTACGGCCACCATTACGGGAGGTGCCGAACTCGCCACGGCCTTCGCCGGGCTTGTCCTTGGCGTTGATCTGGTCGTTGCCCGGCGCCGGCCAGGTTGCCCCGCCCTCGTTGCGCGCCTGCGGCTTGGCTTCCGCCTGCGGCTGCGCAGTCGGGCGCTCAGTGGCATTGCGCTCGTTCTGCGGCAGGGCCAGCTGGGCCTTGATGGCCTCACGGGTCTGCTCATCGGCACGGCCGGTCTGTTCCAGCGAATTGGCCTGCTGGAAGTTGCGCACCGCGTCCTGGGTGTTCTTGCCGTAGATGCCGCTGTTGGTTTCCAGGGTGTGGCCCTGGCCATCACGCACGCCCAGCTGGTTCAGCGATTCCTGCAGCGAACGCACGTCGTTGCCGCGCTCGCCGCGCTCCAGCACGCCATCGGCCAGGGCCGACGGGCGGCCCTGTGCGGCCGGCAGCGGCGCACTGGCGGTGATGCCGCGGTCGGCAATTTCGATGGCCGCGTACTTGGCCTGCCAGTACTGGCTGAACGAGGTGGCCAGCTCGCGATCATTCATGCCGCTGATGGACTCGTACGGCTTGCCGGTCACCCGCTCGAAATCGCGCGAGCTGATGTTGTTCACGATGTTGTCGTGGGTGTCCTTGCGCGAGAACTTGCCGGTGTCGATGGCGCTCTGGATGGACGCATAGCCGCCGCCACCCTGCTGGTGCGCCAGGTACATGTCCATGCCGTTGGGCTGGGCCGAACCGGACAGGAACGGGCGACCGGTTTCGGCCGAACGGTCGACGATCTGGTCGCGGTTGCGCTCGTACAGGTCAGCGGCGGCACGGGTGTTGGCTGCCGGGTCGAATTCGTGGCCGGTCAGGCCGAATTCCTTGGCCGTGGTGGGCACGAACTGGAACAGGCCCTTGGCACCGCTCTTGGTGTTGTTGGCATCCGGGTTGAAGTTGCCGCCGGTCTCGATATAGGCAAAGCGCAGGAAATCCTCGCGGGGAATGCCGCTGCGGTCGGCCTGCTTTTCGATGATGTCGAGAACTTCTTTGCGATCGTGGTTACTGGCCATCATTGGCTCCTCAGGTGAAGTGCGGCCCGGGCGGGCCGTTGGACGTCAACCGGACTCAATCCTTGAGTCATGTGAAGGGCGGTCAACCGATACGTTGGACTCAGGGCGTATAGCGCTCTTTGTCCGCATTGAAGGTATAGGTCAGGGTGTCGGCGGGGCCAAGGTCACGCAGCTTGCCCGGGCCGTCGATGGTCTTGCCCGACAGGCTTACGGTCAGCTTCGGCAGGCCACCGGAGACAGCGCCGAAGGCGAGTGTACCGCTACTGACGGCGCACGGTGTGACGGCGCCGTCTTCACAGGACGCCGAATTGTCCTCGCCGGCGTGGATGGAGCCCAGGTAGCCCCAGCGGCGGAACGAGAGCTTGTCCACGTTGTCCGGGTCGAACAGGAAGATGGCATAGCCGAACATGGCCACGCCCTCGGTAAAGGTGCGGGTAGGCACGGCCAGCAGCATGCGGCCGTCATCCAGGGCATGGGTCTGGGCCTTGCGCGCGGTATCCAGCGGCTCGGGCTGGTCGTTGCCGCCGAACTGGCCGACATAGCCGTCGGTGTCCTGCTGCACCCAGGCCGGTGCATCGGCGGTACCGCCCTGCACGAAGGTGGCCTGGCCGATGGCCACGTTGCCCGGCTCCATCATGCCGGCGTCGGAATCCGGACCTTCCTCGCCCTCACTGCGGCTGGTGAAGCCGGTGAAGTAGTGCTTGCCCTTCAGATCGAACGCCTGGCCATACCAGTAGCTGACGATGGCACCGCCATCGACCTTGTAGGTGACCGCGCCATCGCCGTCACGCTGGTAGATCACGTACAGCACGCTGTCCGCGGAAGGGGGTTTGAGTGCAGTCATTGCAGAGTCCTTGTCGTGTTCGGCGGCAGCCGGCCCGGCTTCGGGGGCCGCCGTAGTTCCTTGTGCACCCGCATCGGGAGCATTGCTTCCGCAGGCGGCCAGCGCAAGCGCCAAAAGCGCCGCCAGCCCGGTCTTGTTGATCGTCATGGTGTCTCCTGGTTCTGCGGGCACGGCGCAGCCACACAGGCGCGCCGGGCCATGAAAAAACGGTCATCAGCCACCACGGGCCATCTCCATCTGCTCCGGGCCGGGCTGACGCTGCTGGGGCGCCTGCTGCTGCGTCTGCTGCTGGGCCGCTTCGCGCTGGTTGAGCTGCTGCGCGTGCTGGTCGGCCTGCTGCTGCCACAGACGGCCCGCCGGCGAGGCATACAGATCATCGGTGGCCACACGTACTCCCTGCGGATCGTTGGCACGGGCCGCATCCATCAACTGGGTGACATGCGGATCCTGGCGGACGCTGCCCTGCCCCTTGGACGACACCGACGGATCGGCAGACAGCGCGCCCTGCTCCTTGCCTGCAGCCGCCGCCGCTTCGCGCGCCTCACGCGCTGCAGGCTCGCCAGCCGGCACCGGATCGCGGAAGGCATCGACGCCATCGCGCACCCAGCCCACCGGCCCACCGGCGACGAAGGTCACCCCACGCCGGATGTTCATCACATCGCCGCGGTAGTCGGCAATCATGCGCTCATGCTCCTCGGCACGCGGGCGCGCCTGCGGATCATCCAGCACCGACAGGTGTGGCGTGCCGTCCGATTCGGTCGGCATGAAGTTGCTCATGCTGTGCGCGCCCAGCGAGCGCGCCGCTGCGACAACCGGCAGATCGGGAACCAGCAGGTCTGCAAACCGGTTCTCGAAATAACCGGATTGGTGCAGGACGTCGATTTCCTTTTCCTTCGCGTACGTCACCACTTCGCCGTACTGCGGGCTGGCCGCACTGACCACGTCGCTGGCCATCACATGGTTGCGCACGCGGTCATTCGGGCCGCCACCAATGCCGCGGTCCAGGCTGGCTGCGCCGTAGGCGTTGAAGGTTTCGCCGCGCAGATCGAAATGATGGGCCGTCACCTGGGCCAGCGTGCCGCCCAGCGAGTGGCCGGTCACGCTCACTTCCGGCGCCGTCGCACCGGGCTCGGCGCCCATGCGCCGCGCTTCATCCAGCGCTTTGCGGGTGAGCGCAATGGCATCTTCGGCCTGCGGATTGGTCCGCCCCAGCACCATCGCGCCATCGGCAATGACGCCATCCTTCCAGACTTCCTCGGTGCCGCGATGGGAGACGATCAGGTCCTTGCCATCGAGGGTCTTGTAGATGGTGCCCTGGTAGCCAGTGCGCGGGTTGTCGACGTGCTCGTAAACGCGGTACTGGGTGCCATTGACGTCCACGAGCGCATCTTCACCCGTGGGCCGGCCCACCGCCCTGTCTTCATAGACATGGTTGGCCAGGTTGGCGTAGTCCTGGGTGGTGACCGTCACGGGCTGATCTCGCGGGCTGCCAGCGTGATGGTGAAGAACTCATCGCGCTTGTCCATCGGCACCGCCTGCAGGTGTTCACGGCCGAAATCGGCCGAGCCGCCCTGCTCGAAGCGCGGGTAGTAGCCCTTCCAGAAATTGCGGGTCTTGCTGCCGCCGCCCAGCACGTGCTGCGCCGGCAGGCCAGCGACAAAACGGGTGTCGGCCGGATCATCATGCGCGCGCACGCTCACCCGCGCTTCGGTGAGTGCCCAGCGGCAGACGCCGCGCCCGTAGTAGTCCTCATCGAGGATGGCATCGGCATGCAGCGTGCCCACGTATTCGGTGTCGGACACGCGCGTCAACGCGAACGGCTCGTGGCTGGCGATGGTCGGCACCGCGCCGGAAATGGGGTCCAGCCGCCCGCATTGGGCAGCGTTGCCAACATCGAACTGGGCCGTCGCTTCAACCACCGCAAACGGGCCCGGCGCATTGTCCAGCACCACGCGGAATTCGTAGGCGCGCTTCGGGCTCGGATTCAAGGTACGCAGCGGCGGGGTGGCGCGGGTGTCCACAGCAGGAACATTCATAGGGGCATCGGCTCGATACGAACCGCCAGAGGCGGCCAAAGGCAGGGACGCAGCGCAGGCGAAGACGGACGCCGCCCAACGGGAGCTGCGCGAACGAGGAACGGAGGCGGTATGCGTGGCCTGCACCGAGGCCGCACGCAGGAAGGCAGCACTCATTGGCGCGCCCCCTGCCCCGGGACGCATGCCTGCACGGTGGACGCCGGGATTACCCCACCGGCCTCAACACCCTGCTTGTTACATCCGTCCCAGGAATACACAGCCTTGTGCCCTCTCCACGCGCCTACCCCGGCGCACGTGGGTTGAACTTTACCAGCCCAGCCGCGCTGGTCGCGTCAAAAAAAAGTTGCGAAGGTGCGCTTCATCACACTTTTGCAGTTATGCGAAAGGTTGTAAGCGTCAATATCATCACGCGCATTTAACTCCTTGGGCATCGGGTACGGCGGTGTGGATGCAGCGCGCACCAGCGATACTTTGCGGCAATGCCCGGCACTGTCTGCGGTACATCAACGGCCCATGCCAGATGCGGAGTGTTCCTGCTGGGTTGCCTGCTGGGTGGAGATCTGCGCGTGTTCGCGCGCCCGGTCCTCGGCGTTTGCCTGGTTGCGCACCTGGGCATCCAGCGCCTGCCCGGCATCGAGCGTGGACGCCTGCTGGTTGAGCACCTTGAACCGATCAGGATCTGCGTTGAGGAGATCGTTCAAGCGCTGTCCCAGCGGGGACTGGGAGTGAAAGCTGGGGTTCTCCCGCATGGGCCCGCCGTCGGAACTGGATTCGCTGCGTGCCGTGGCAGGATTGAACGGGTGAGCAGCACGCTCAGCCGCGTGCGCCTGGCGCTCGGCGTAGGCGCCGGGCTCGTCCTTGCCGCGCAGCATGTTGGCGGCTTCCAGTACCAAAGGCCGGGCGGCAACTGTTGCAACAGCGCGCACGCCGTGTACGCTCTGGCGATACGCATCAACGCGGCGCTGATCCTCGGGATCCTTGATGCGTGCCGATGGGTCATCCAGAACCGACTTTACTTCAACGCCGTTCTCGACGTGATCAATGAAGTGCTTCATTCGATGTGAATCACCCAGAGCCAACGCCGAAAACGGCCTGCTGACCTCACCGGCCATCCCACCCATGAGGCGGGACGCAAATTCTGCATTTCGCAATGTCTTCAATTCGGAGGGCTTCGCGTAGACCTCCACAGTGCCATAGTGCCCGGCGCCCGCGCTGACGAAGTCGCCGGCCATTACATGATTTACGAACCGGGCGCCGTTCGCTGGCTGGCCTTCCGGAATTCTGTAACCCAGGCTGGCCGCGCCGTAAGGGTTGAAGGCTTCGCCTGACAGGTTGTAGTGGTGCGACAACACCTGTGAAATCCCTCCACCCAGGGAGTGCCCTGCGACCGATAGATGCTTGCCGTCCTGCTCGGCACGAGCCACGGCCCGGGCGGCGAACTCCAGTGCGTCCTTGATCTGCAGGTTACCTCTGGTGAGCACCATGCCTGCATCGGTTACGCCATCCTTGACGGGCTCCCGGTCAAACTCGGTTCCCCGGCTGACGAGGACGTAGTCGCCAGTAGCTACGTCCCGGAAGAGTGTTCCCTGGTAACCGCTGGGTCTATCTGAATATGCGACCGCTTCAAAAGTGCTTCCTCCTGCCGGGACCTCCTTCGGTCGTCCGTCACTCTCGAATTGGGGGGGGGGAATATCCCGCGGCGACCAAATCGGCGTTGACGTTCTTGCTCATGGTGCGTCCTTCCTTGGAGTTGTTGAGAGGTTAAATGAAAAATATTCATTGCGCTGAGGTTCGGGCACCATCTTGCTGAAGCCCTTTCCGCTTATGACAATTGCTGGAGAAATGCCGTCGTCATAAGGTCCTGGCTGAATTTTTTTCTTTGTGTATCGCGTCTCTGCGCCATCTTCCAGGGTTGTTGAGATCGAGAAGTAGGTGAACGACTTGGTCGCCTCTGTCTCCAGAAATGCTCCCACCAATTGGACCTTCCACTTGCACACCCCCCTTCCGTAGTAGTCCTTGCTCAGGACGCCGTCCCGGTAGAAGCTACCCTTGAAGGCGGTTTTGTTGACCCGTTCCAGCGGAATCTTGATGGTGTACTCGTCTGTGCCATAGCGGACTCCCTCGAAGTTGTCGATGGGAGGTAAACAGGCCTCGTCGGCAATCTTGTAACTGACATAGCCGCTCGAGGCCTGGATGTCGTCCGGCCCGTCACGCACGGTGAGGACAAGGTCGTATGGCTCCTTGGGTGAAGGATTCTTCTCGTACGGGGGAGGCGCGCGCTCTTTGCTTCCACATGCCGCCAGCAGCGGCAACGTCAGGAGCAAGGCATAAAGTGCCCGCGAGACACCGAGTACATGGAACAGCTTCCCTTCACGTTCCTTCATTGTTCGGACCAGCATCCTCTAGTACTCAAAAGATACGGCCGCGGATGGGTGCTTTTCAAATCGGCAAGACCTCATGGTCGAATGCGTGACGCCCATCACTTATCAATAGCCAGATTCAGGCAGTGATATCACCGTATCGCGTCGGATGCGTCAACCGATTCCGGCCTCAAAGGATGGAGGCGCATCCTATCGCCATAACGGCATGGGCAACCACGGTGGTCGCTAACGAAAACATGGTGCCGAAGCCGAAAAGGCTCCCGCTATGGAGCCGACGCAGCTTCGCACGGCGCGCGCTGCATGGGTCCGCGTTGATTCATATGCATCAGGGAAGTGCGCAGCCTTCAAAAATGATCTTGCAATCGGGCCCACAATTCTTCAGAGCCTTCTTACGAACGTAATTCAGGGACTTCGGAGCGAACTCGTATCTCCGATTTGTTGGACCTGCAGCAACAGCTCCACAGGAATTGACAAATGTATCCAGTACAACGCAATTCGTTGAGCCCCTCGCTAGACAATCCTTGATAGCCAAATCTCCGGCTTCCTCTTCAGTTCTGCTCGACGCGTTCCAGCCCAATGTTCGGTCATCTCCACGCGCGATGGCCCCCCATCTCTCGGCCCCTCTCCTCGTATCCCCTTCACCAATAGCAGGGAGCAACACGCTGTTGTACTGAGGTGAGCCAGGTTGCTGACCAACCGCTACGGGAGGGATCAGGACGCTCAGCAACACCAAGCATCGAATTACAGTAATCATGCGTTGCACCTCCTTATCGCTTGGCGTCGGCCCATCCATGTAGCCCAGCTTGAATTCCGGCTTGTGGGCGGTGCTTTAACGACCCACGTCATCGAAGCTCGAGTTCGCCACGAACTGTCCAGCGTGCCATTGAAGAACATTGCCGCCATCGGCAAGGCAGGTACACGCCTGTCATCAATCTTGAATATTGCTCTCAACATCCTGCTGGCCTACACACAGGATGTGTTAGCAGTTCAATATCAAGCAACCCGCAGCCAGGTCACAATGAGCTATCAGGGGTACGCGCAGCCTGCGAAGACAATTTTGCAATCTACGCCACAGTCTTCAAGCGCTTCACGGCGAGCGGCCCGCTCTCCTTCAGGTGTAATTTGAAACCGGCGACGAGTGGAATTAGCGGCTATCGCAGCGCAAGCATTAAAAAAGGTCTCTGCAACCTTGCAATCGTATGAGCCACGCGCCTCACAGTCCTCAATTGCCAAGGCCCGGGCTTCCTCTTCGCTTCTCGCGGAGAACGTCCAACCGTAGTTTGCATCGGCCCCCTTCGCCCAAGCCCCCCACTTTGAATGCTTGGGCGCTCTGGTATCGCCCACACCGTGGGCAGGCAGGTACACGCTATTGTACTGAGGCGTTCCCGCTTGCTGAGCAAGTGCCGCCAGTGGCGACAGAAAGACCACAGCAAGCATGAGTCTAGATATCGAAATCATCACCCGGCCCCTTTCTTTTTGTCTGAGGTACCACTACCGCTGCCCACATAATCCTGCTTGAAGTCCGAAGTCTGGCCCGAGCTGTTACGACCCACATTACCGAAGCTCGAGTTCGCCACGAACTGGCCCAGCGTGCCGTTGAAGAACATGGCCGCCATCGGCGGCGCCATCTAGCAAAGCACACCAACGGGCGATGGGCGAAGGCACCAAGCCCGCCCTGGCGGCGCATCTTCTCAGGGGACCGCGCATCCCTCGTAAATAATCTCGCAATCGGCGCCACATTCCTTCATGGCTTTGCGACGAACCGATCGCAGGCCATTGGGAGACATCATGGCAACACGATTACTCGGATCACTCAGACTGGCTGTGACCGCGATGCAAGAGTTGAAGAACGTTTCCAGTACAACACAATTTCTTGATCCACGCGATTCGCAGTCCGCAACAGCCAGCGCTTGCGCCTCATCCTTGGTTCTTCCGACCAACGTGTAGCCCAACGCTCGATCATCGCCACGTGCCAATGCCCCCCAGCGTATTCTCGGATCTGGAGATCTTGTATCACCCACACCATGACCTGGAAGAAAGACGGTATTGTATTCCACGCTACCAGGTTGCTGCGCGGACGCTCCAGTTGAAAGCAGGAGACCGACGACTATGGGGGCTCCGAATCTCGTAATCATGGCTTAACCTTTTTTTCCGAATCCCGGCCGACATAATCCTGCTTGAAGTCCGAAGTTTGACCAGTACTGTTACGACCCACATTACCGAAGCTCGAGTTCGCCACGAACTGGCCCAGCGTGCCGTTGAAGAACATGGCCGCCATCGGCGGTGCCATCTAGCAAAGCACACCAACTCGCGCCCCGCTTCTTTTCCTGATTCTGCATTACCGCCGCCAACATAATCCTGCTTGAAGTCCGAAGTCCGGCCCAAGCTGTTACGACCCACATTGCCGAAGCTCGAGCTCGCCACGAACTGGCCCGGCGTGCCGCTGAAAATGGCCGCCATCGACGGTGCTCTCACCATCTGCAGTCCAAGATCGCCTGCTGACTGGCAACCGACCGAACGCCCACCCCATAGCGCTTCGGCACTGTGCTTACGAAGTGCCAGACACCTGAAAGAATTGAGGCGAATGCTGTCCCAATCGATCTGCATTCAAGTACCGCAATAGCCCGCGCACCCATGATGGAAAGGCCATGTTTTCAATCGCGTCACGCACGCACCTGATGACGTCCGGGCCACACAAAGCACTCGCAACCCTCGTCTCATCAAGGAACAGCGCAACCTTCAAAGATTATCTTGCAGTCCGGACCACACTGCTTCAGCGCCTCCCGACGTGTCCACTTGGTCCCCTTACGTGAAATCTGTGCGTATCGATCACTGGGACCTGCTGCGATCGCCACGCATGCGTTGTCAAAAGAGTCGATCGGAACACAATTTGTAGAACCGCGCCGCTCGCAATCGGCGACAGCAAGATCCTCAGCCTCTTGCTGGGTCCGCCCAGTTAGGCTGTAGCCTAAAGTCCGGTCATCCCCCCGCGCCCACGCCCCCCATATTCTCGGAGGGGCCTTCGTGTCTCCAACCCCATGCCCGGGAAGATAAACACTGTTGTATTGCGGAGTTCCAGGCTGCTGGGCGAACGAGGCGGAGGAATAAAGCAAGGCGCACGCCGTGAAGAAAATGATCACCTTACTCATGTTCTATGTCCCCTTGCGTTGTTAGTCTTGTCGCCGCTTCCAACATAATCCTGCTTGAAGTCCGAAGTCTGGCCCGAGCTGTTACGACCCACATTACCGAAGCTCGAATTCGCCACGAACTGGCCCAGCGTGCCGTTGAAGAACATGGCCGCCATCGGCGGTGCCATGACCATCAGCACCGACATCAGCAGTCCAACACCGCCCTGCTGAACGGCAGCCGACTTCAGGCCGCCGCCAAAGCCCAGCGAGGCGCTCATGCCGAAGATCTCGGTGCCGGAAAGAAGATAGGCGGTCACGATTGCAATGGCCGTGCGGGCAACGACGGCGGTGGCCAGCGACACCATGAACGACAGCACCGCCATCGAGAACATCGTGCCGATGCCGTACAGCAACCAGCGTTTGAACAGGTCCTTGGTCTGGTCGAACAGCAGGCACAGGATGAACAGTGGCCCGAAGCCGACGAACAGCACCAGGGCAATCTTGTAGAGCAGCAGCATGGCGCCACCGATCACCGATGGGCCTGCAATGCCGATGCCCGTCAGCGAGGTGACCGTGCGCTGGGTGGCCGCGTTCTGGTCACTCTTGGCCACCGGAAGCGCATCGACCAGCGCGAAGATCAGACCCATGGTGCGCAGGTTGTCGTCGATCGAGTCTTCAATGTTGTCGCTGTCATTGGCGACAACTCTGTGGATCTCGTTCGGCAGCGTGTTGGTCAGAAACGCGGTCAGGTTGACGCCGGCAAAGGACATCGAGGAGGCGGCGATGACGATGAGGAAGGCGCGCAGTGAGCCCACCACCAGGGACATGAGCGAATCACGGCTGCGGCCGGTCACGATCATGAAGCCCTGCATCAGTACCCACAGGGTCAGCAGGGTCAGCGCGATGCCACTGACCCACCCCATGGTGCGCGAGAGCAATCCCGACTGGAAGCTTTCAATACGCCCATTGATGAAATCAAGCAGAATCTCGAAGAATGCCCACTGAGTGAAGCTACTCAGATCGAAGCCCAACGCACTACCCATAATCTCAACGCTCATCGCCCTGCTCCAGTCACTCAGTTGCCGCCGATACCGGGAACGCCCGGAACGTTGATGCTGCCCTTGCCGTTCAAGGCATTGCGCGTAAGCGCTTCGCGGGTGTTGTTGATGTGCGCGATACGTGCTTCATAGGCAGACATGTAGGTGCGATAGCGGTCGCGGTCGTTGTCCATCAGTGCGGTCAGCGCCAACAGTTCGTTGGTGTTGTACTGCACGTTGGCGTAGTCCTCGGCCGCCAGGTTGCGCCGGCGGTCCTCGATCTGCTTCAGGCGGTCATAGTTCTTCTGCGCACGCTCGAACATGCGCATCGAGAAGCGGTACTGCGCCAGTTCGGTCTGTGCGGCCGCCATGCACAGCTGCTGCTGCTGCTGGCCCAGCGTGGTGACTGCGCCGGCCGGGCACAGCTGGTCCATGGCGGTGTTGGTGGTGGTGGGCTGGCTGGCGTTGAGTGCCTCGTCACCGGTCGGCGTGGCGATCATCTCCGGTGTCTGCGACCCTTCGCCGTTGCGCGGGGTGATTTGCAGCTTCCGGTTCAGATCCTTCAGGTGGTCGTTGACCGTACCGTTGTCACCGATGCGGTTCTTGATTTCCTTCAGCTGGCCCGTAACGGTTCCGCCGTCCCGGCCGATGTTGCCCTTGATTTCTTCCAGCTTGCTCTGCGCGGTGGAATCGCTGACCTGCCATGCAGCCATGGCCGCGCCGGTTCCCAGCAGCGAAACGATCGCCAGCGAGAGGATGACCCACTTGTTGGAGCGCGGCATGGCCAGGGAAGTACCGAACGTCTGCTTCCATGACCGGCCGAAGCTCTGCTGGCTGTCGTTACGGCGATGTGCGTTGGAGTTCATGGTTCACCTCTGCTGTTCTTTGATGTCGTCTATTGCGGGGCAGGCCGTTCAGCGCGTGGTCGCGCGGCGGTCTGGGGTTGCACTGCTGCGGGCACTGCCGCGTCCGGATCCCTTGCGGTTTTCGTAGAACGCCTGCAGCCATTCCTCTGGCGTCAGTTCATCGCGATCCACTTCCAGACGCTGCGACTGCTCGCTCAGCACCCGGTCGAGGACTTCGATGTTGTCGGTGCTGGCACTGATGACGGCCAGGGCATCATCCATGCCCCGCAGATTCAGCTGGCACACCGTGGAACCATGGCCCTGCTTGACCAGGAAGCTGCGCGAGCGCTCATCGAGGCTGACAACCACCTCGAATTCGGCCTCGGTCAACTTCAGGCCTTCCATGTAATCCTCGCGCGAGGCGCTGGGATTGGGCAGCAGGATGAAGGTGGCGGTCTGTTCGATCAGCGCGGCGGAAATATCGCTGGCCAGGGCGTCTTCCGGGCTCTGGGTGGCGAAGATGCCCAGGCCATTCTGCTTACGGATGGTCTTCTGCTTGTTCTTGGCAAATTCCTTCAGGGCGCCGCCGCCATCGAGGATCTTCCAGAATTCGTCCATCACGTAGATCAGCGGCCGCCCGTCGATCAGCTCTTCCAGGCGGTGCAGCAGGTAATTGATGACCGGCACGCGCACTTCGGCGTTGTCGATGATGTCGGTGTAGTCGAAGCCGATGATGTTGGCCCGCTGCAGATCGATGATGTCGGTCGGGTTGTCGAACACCCAGCCCAGGGTGCCGCTGACGGTCCACTTGCGCAGGCGCGCGTACAGGCCATCGTCGCCCATGTTGGGCAGGCTCTTCTGGAAGTTGGACATCGAGCGCAGGTGCATCGGCATGTCGAGCATGCTTTCCACCGCGCGGAAGATGTCTTCCTCCTCACGTGCGGTGTAGACGGTCTTGGCCGCCAGCACCTTGATCAGGTCGCCCAGGAACTGCACATTGGCATCGTTGCGTTCGCACTGGAACGGGTTGAAGCCGGTGGGCTTGCCGTTGTCCAGGGCCAGGTAGTTGCCACCACAGGCGCGCACGAAGATCTCCGCGCCGCGGTCCTTGTCGAAGAAGAAGATGGTCGGCGCCGGCTGGTACTTCTGCACTTGGCTGAGCAGGAAGTTGATCAGCGCGGTCTTGCCGGTACCGGACTTGCCGATGACCAGGGTGTTGCCGATGGCCTTTTCCCCCAGCGAGTTCTCGGCTGGGTGGGTGGCGTGGAAATTGAAGTAGTACGGCTGGCCGTTGGTGGTCTGCAGCACCGTCAGGCATTCGCCCCACGGGTTGTTGTCGCGCTTGCCGGTGGCGAAGTTGTGCAGCGGCGACAGGCCCAGGAAGTTCAGCGAGCTGACATTGGCCAGCCGTGTGCGGTAGCGCCAGTTGCCCGGCAGCTGCGAGTAGAACGACGAACACACCGCCAGGTCTTCCTTGGCGGAGACGAAGCCGGCGTTGGACAGTTCAGCGCGGGTGGCGGCGAGGTTCTGCGACAGCGTCTTCTGGTCGTCTGCGTACAGGGCCATGATGAAGTGGTACTCGCCCAGGACGAAGTTGCCCGAGGCAACCTGGTCCATCGCATAGTCCATTTCGGAAATCTGGCTGACGGCCTTGTCGCCAGAGGAAATCATCATGCCCTTGGTGCGCTCGAGCACCTTCAGTGCATCCTGTCGGCCCATGGGGCTGAAGGAATGGGTGATGACGTATTCGAAATCCAGGTACTTGAGGCCGTTGAGGATGCCCGGGTACGTGGCTTCGCTGTATTCCTTGATGTTGAGGATGGCGCCGTAGTGGTTGCGTCCACCCGGGGCATTGATGACGAAGTCACCCGACTTGGCCGAGAACATGTGCCGGGCCACCGGCAGGTAGTCGCTCACCGAAGCACGCAGCACGGGCACCGGCTCATCGATGCGGTTGAGCAGGTAACCGAAGAAGGAGAGCACTTCGGAGAACACCACGCCGTTGTCAGCTTCGTACATGGACAGGCGGTGCGGTGCGTAATCCTTCAGCACCGCCTCGACGTTGCCGGCCAGTTCCATCACCTTGTTGACGGCCTGGTCCTGCTCGGACTGCAGGCGGCCCAGGTCGCTGGAGCGCTCGACGAACTTCTTGCCGACCATGACCGGGCGATAGATCATCGTCAGGTACAGCTCGTTCTGCATGATCTTCTGCGAAGTCAGACGATCGTAGTACTCGTCGGACATCTGCTGGTTGAACACGTGGTCGTACTTGCTGCGGATATCGACGCGGCCACGGCGCCGGATGTCATGCACCCAGAAGGCAACATTGACGAAATCCGGCGCACGCAGGGTCTGCAGCATGCGGTTGAAGGTGTTGTGCTTGTGCTCCAACTCCCATTCTTCGCGCCCCACGAAAGGCAGCCCATCCAGGCGCCAGACAATCAGGAAGTCGCCACCGGTCGTCTTCACCACGTGCGGAGACACGTGGGAAGAGAACGGGATGAACTCGGCGATGGAAGTGTCTGGCGCCTGCATGGGACTAATCCGTTTTCGTGTCTTGAAGGTCGGGTCGGTAGCTGTTCGGAGTGAACACCCACATGCCGTTGTGGTGCTTGATGTTCTTCACCTTGGTGCGGAAGCCCATACGCAGGCCCAGCAGGCGGAAGATCATCTCGTCCTGGCGTGCCATCTGCCGCATGATCATGATGACCACCGGCAGCAGCAGCAGGAACCACATGTTGAAGTAGAACGTCATCAGCAGGCAGCCGCCGGCGGCGATCGCGAAGGGCATGTACGGCACCCCCAGGAACATCGCCGGCCGCGTGCACCCGCGGAAGAGTGTGTCCTTACGCATACTTCATCAGGTCGAGCACCATGATGGCGCTGGTGCTGCCGATGTTGCCGACGTCGTCCGGCAGCAGCATGTTGGCCACCTGGGCGGCAGCGCCGATCAGGAAGCCACCCACCAGCACCGGGGCCACGTCGCTGATGCGCTTGTGGTTGAAGGCGATCTGGTAGCCGGCGAAGATCACGGCGATGGTGACCACGGCGACCGAGGCGATGTTCAGCAGGCCGTTGAGGTTGGTGAAGAAGCTGGTCACGCTGTTCTGTGCGCCGGACGGGTCCTGCGCGCTGGCGATGAACGGCAGCATGCACAGGCTGGCCAGGGCAACGGCGGAGAGCGCGCGGCGGGCGTTGGTGAGGTTGGCGTCGTTCTTCATGGCGGTTCTCTTCTCTTTGATGGGAAAGGGATACAGCGTGGATGCCGGGCTGCGGGGGCAGCCCTTGGGTGGTGCTAGAACACCAGCGCAGCGTCGCGTGGCGGCGCTGCAGTTGCAGGCACGGCGGACGCAGGGGCCCCCGCCATGCCGTTGGAACTGGAACCGGGTGCAGCCATCGGCTGCGCTTGCTGGGCCGCCCCCGGCCAGACGTTGGGGGCACCGCCGATGGGTTGCACACGCACCGGTGCATCGCTGGTGGGCACCAGGCCCGCCGTGCGTGGATCGACCGCCGCCGCAGGTGCCTGCATGGGCACGGCAGCAGCGGGCTGCTGCATCTGCTGCATCTGCTGCATCTGCTGCATCTGCTGCATGGCCTGCGGCTGGCCGGGCGTGGCGGGCAGCAGGCGCGAGAGCGCGGCCTCTTCCACGCGCCTGGCCAGGCGCTCGGTGGCCTGGTCACGCACAACGCGACGGTAGGTGGTGGTGCCGGCCGGCACGCCATTGCGGATGACCGGAATGGCGTTGCTGGCCACGGTCTGCGTGCTGGCGCCGCGCCAGGAGGTCATCACCTTGTCGACATAGCCATGGCGGAAGCCGGTGGTGAAGTTGCCGGAGTAGTAGCAGCTGAATGCCTTGCCCCAATCGTTGCCCGAACGCGAATAGCATTCGGCCAGGATGCGCGAGCCGGCCTGCAGGTTCGGGCAGACGTTGAAGGCCTTCTCGTAGCTGTCCAGACCGTGGCGGTTGAGGTTGTAGCGATTGACCTGGGCAATGCCCAGCGAGAAGTTGTAGCCCTCACGCTCAAGCATGCGGGTCGTGGACACGGCCTCGGCCAGGTTCTTCGGCTGGCGCGCCAGGCGGCCGCCGACCACGCCGATGGCGTACGGGTTGAACGACGATTCGACGTTCACCACGTGACGCATGATTTCGTTGGGCACCGCCAGGTCGGTGCAGGCCATCATTTCCAGTCCGGGCAGCATGGCATCCTCCTGTCGGTGCGGGTGTGCAGGTTCATGCGGCCAGCCCCCGCGTGGGATCGAAATCGATGCCGGTGATGAAGCGGCGGCCGGCATGTGCCTTGATATGCACCACGATATCGATGGTGAGCTTGAGCAGACGCTTGATGACTTCAAACTCAAGGCCCGAGCCTTCGGCCGAGGCCTTCACCATCAGTGCGAGCTGGTCCCAGGTCTGGGATGTGCTGCCGGCGTGGCAGCTGGTGATCGAGCCGGGGTGGCCCGATGCACAGTTACGGATGAAGTAGAACGATTCATCGCCGCGCAGCTCGGCCAGGATGATGCGGTCCGGCTTCATGCGCAGGCAGGCTTCCATGCACGACTTGGCGCTGGTGTTGCTGGTGCTCTGGCCGCCCTTGGAATACAGCAGATGCACCACGTTGGGCTGCTGCAGGAACAGTTCGCGGGCATCTTCAATGGTGACCAGGCGCTCGTTGTGCGAGATGTGGTTGACCAGCGACTTCATGAAGGTGGTCTTGCCGCTGCCGGTGGCCCCGGCCACGACGATGTTCTTGTGGTACTGCACCGCCTTCTTGAAGAAATTGGCGTAGTCGCGCTGCGCACGCAGCTCCACCAGTTCCTTGTCGTGGTCGCTGAGGGTCGGGGCCTGTTCGAGAATCTCACCGAAGAACCCGTCCTCCTCGTACTGTTCCAGCGTCTTGCCGAAGCGAGCCGGCAGACGGATGGTGATCGACACCCGCCCGGCGTCACACGCCGGCGGGATGACGAACTGGGCACGCTGGCCCGTCGGGAACGTCAACGACACCATCGGATCGGCGTCGGTGATGCGCTGGCCGGTGTTGCTTTCATTGACCACGGCGGTACAGAACTGCCGCGCACGCTCGAACGTCAGCGACGGGACCTCGACCCGGTTCCAACCGGACCGGGTTTCCAGATACAGCTCGCCCGGCCGGTTGATGCAGATTTCGGTCACGTCCGACGAATGCATGTGCTCGCCGATCCCGAGGATCTCGTACTGGTATTCCAGGAAAGCGTTGGATACCCGGGCGGTGGCGGACTCGGCGTTCATCTCTGTGTTCTTCGTCGCTGCTCAGCGGATCACGGACGAGAAGTCGACGTCGCGTGCGACGTAGACATTCACGATCGTGCCCTGGTTGATGGTCACGGTCGGCGGACGGCTCATGTTGCGTTCCATCGCCATGTTGGCCAGGCGCTCCATGTTGCGCGCGGTGGCGCTTTCATACGGGTTCTGCACGACCGCACCATTGACCACGGTCGAGGTTTCCGGACCGTTCTCGGCAGCGGCGTACTTGAAGCCGTCGGCCAGGATGCTGATCAGCAGCGAGGAGGCAATGCGCTGGCCCCAATGAGCGTTGTAGTAGCCCGGTGCACCGGCCGAACCCAGCATGTCCACGCCCGGGCTGGACATGTTGATATCCAGGCCGGTGGGGGTGGTGATGCGGTCCCAGACGATGGCCACGCGGTTGCCGATGGTGCCGTCGCCGCCGTAGGAGCCCTGCACCTTCGAGCCACGCGGCAGCAGCAGGCGCTGGCCATCGACCGAGTAGACCGGTTCGGTGACCACGCACGAGGTGTAGCCCGGGAAGTCGGAGATCACACGGGCCTGCAGCACGCAGCGGATGTAGGTGCCGCGCAGCAGCAGGGTGTTCGGCTTGTACAGCGGCTGTGCACTGGTGGGACCGTCCACGACGCCACGCGACGCCGGGCCACCCGGCGTGCCCAGGGCGCCGGGGGCGCCGGACGCAGGCGGCGCACCGGCACCACCCTCGGATTCGCCACGGGCGTCGCCCATGCGGCGTTCAACCAGGCTCGGGCCACGGTTGCCTTCCTGGCCACCGTTGCCGTTCATGCCGCCCATGCCGAAGCCGTTGCCGGACGACTGGCGCTCATCGGTGACCGGCAGCGGCGGCAGATCGTCCATCGGCGGAGCCGCCTGTGCGCTGCGTTCCGGCGGCAGGGCCGGCAGATCGCGCGGTGCGGCCGGGATCACGACTTCCTGCCGCGGGGCCTTGGCCGTGGTTTCCTTCGGGGAGGACAGGCCACCGGAGAAGATCCAGGCTGCCAGGCCTGCCAGCACCACGACGATGACGCCGAGGAACAGCAGGGCCTTGCGATTCAGACGCTGGACGTCATCGGCACGCAGGTACGGGCTGCCTTCGGTTTCATCCAGCTGAGGCTGGGCCGCGGCGCGACGGGTGTACGGGTTGTCGGACAGGTGCGGTTCCGACGCCGGATCGACGTGTTCATTGGGTGGAATCTGATTCACTGCTCCGGTCTCCTGCGCAGGGCAATCGCATTGTCGCCGTGGCGCACGACGAGGTAGGCATAGGTGCCGTGGACGACGATCGTGTCGCCTTCCACGGTCGAGTTGACGATGAATTCATCGCCGGACTCGCTGTCACGCGCGAATACTGCCGGGAAGTTGCCGCTCGGGAACCGGCTGCGGTCGCCCATGCGGATGTAGGTGAAGCTGCGGTCGTCATACACCGAAGAGGGAACCAGCCAGCTCGGCTGGCGCTTCTTGTAGGTGTAGTCGTAGCCGTAGTAGTAGTCGCGACCCGGCACGAGCTGGGTATCCAGCGCCGACACGGGGGCATCGGGATCCTTGACCTTGGTGGCGGCAAACTCGGTGTCCGCCGGGTACACCAGGCGCACCTTGTACTGCACGCCGGCGGCCTTGGCTTCATCCAGTGCACGCCAGCTGGTGGCCACGACCTTCAGTTCGAAGATGTAGGAGTGGGCCGCGGTGCGCACCATGAGGTTGGTGTCCACGTCCACGTTCTTCGGCTTCAGGTAGAAGACGTTCTCGCGACGGCTGATTTCCCAGCCGCCACCGAAGCCGCTGCTGTAATCGAGAATCTGCTCGTGCGGGCTCAGTTCGATCTGCGTGGTGATGCCCAGGCCGGTGCGCACCTGGTAGATGCGATCAGGCGAGTACTCGTAATCCTCGATGACCTTCGCTGCCACGGGCGCGGCGGTACCGATGCAGAGCATCAATGCCAGGCCGACGCGCAGCAAAGACTGCAACGTATTACTCATCGTCCTACTCCCCCTTGTGCTGGCGCATAGCCGGTCTGCTCGGCCGGTTGCGGCGGCAATGCGCCGTTGTTCGCTGGGCCCGGGGGCAGTGCCTGCCCGGACGGATCGGTGGTGCCTGCCGGGTACCCGGGTTCACCCGGCTGGCCCGGCATCGGCGCGGCGGCGGCGTCTGCCTGTGCCTGCGCCTGTGCCTGCGGATCGGTGCCCATCGGCACATCGGCGGGTGCGTTCGGCGTGGGCGCGAAGTCGTTGTCCACGCGGTAGTTCATCACGCGGAAGCCGAGCGGGTTGAGCAGGCGATCTTCATCGGCCAGGCGCAGCTCGGGATCGTAGGTGAACTCCAGCGTGGCAATCTTGTTGTCCAGCGGCTGCGAACGACCGGTGCTCTTGTCGAAGATGCTGCGCTGGAACCGCACGGTGGCACCGCTGGGGCGCTTGCCCTGGCCGCCACCGATCAGCACGATGCTGGTGATGCGGATATGCAGGGAACGCGAGGCACCATAGATGCGGTACGGCCGCTGCGGGTTGGCCTGGTTGTGCAGGCCCTGGTAGTCCGGCGCGACCGCCGGGCCTGCCATCGACAGCGTGGTGCGCCAGTTGCGCTGGCCGATGAGGCCTGAATCGTAGGACTCGCGTGCCAGTACGAACTGCGCCACGTTGCTCTTGTTGATCGCCTCTTCGGCGGTCACGTCGCGGTCACCGAAGTTGCCGCGCAGGCGGGCAACCGTGGCCGAGCCGGTGTAGGGATCGGCCATGACCAGGTACGGAACGCGCTCCTTCAGGGGCAGGAACAGCAGGTAGCCGCCGGCAAGCAGCACCGACATCAGCACTGCGCACCAGGCCACCGTCCACGCGCGGCGCTCACTGCGTCGCGCACGCTCGGCGAGCGTGATTTCGTAGCTGACGCCCTGGGATACGGCATTTTCCACTGCCGCCGTATCGGTCTTCTTCTTTCCAAACATGGGCAGTCCTCAGCGAGCGGGCGCGGTGGGCGCGATGCCGGCTGCGGGCAGCCGATCCACGCTGGTCGCACCGCCGGCCACGCTGACGATGATGCGCGACTGTTCCACCGACACCACCACGCCCTGCGATGCATAGGCGCTGGACAGCGCCGCTGCGGCTTCGACGATGCTGGTCGTGCGGATGTCGCCCACCGGCACGTACAGGGTGTAGTCGTTGGGGTGCAGGTAGGACAGCGTCATGCCACCGTCCTTGGCCCACCGGGTCAGCAGGCCCTTGAGCGTGCTGTCCACGGGCGAGGACTGGTAGACATAGGTCTGCTGCAATGGGATGGCGTGGGTCACGTCCGACAGCCGGTTGACCGGCCTCCACTTGCCACGCGGTTCGGGCGCAGGCGGCGTAACGCAACCGGCCAGGAGAACCGTCATCAACACAACAACAACTGCAATCAAATTCCGGCTAGGCATCCTGCGGCTCACGAAATCACCATTAACGAGTTACGAATCTGTGCCAGCGGACATCGACGACGCCGAGACAACGGCATCGAAGTCTGCTGAAGAAGCTCTGTGCGCAGCCGGATATCCCAGCGACTGCGCGGCGTTTGGCGCCATGAACGTGCGCAACGTGCGTGACTACGCCACGTTCGCAGGTCAATCCTGCGGCGCGTTCCCCAAATCCAGGCATGTGATCATGAAACTTCCATTTCGTAGGCTCAGTCCGTTTATCAATCCGGATGATGTCCCTCTGCCGGCCTGTACCTCCCCAGTACCCAGCCGAATGGTCATCATCTACGGGGCGAAGGATATCCGCGGATTTGTTGCCGCGTTGTGAACTTGATCACGTAACCCCAGAAATGAAAATGTGAAATCGATCACATAAAACATTTATCGCTGGGCCTATTTCGCCAAATTTTTGAGCCGCTGTCTACCTCAAACGACAAATATTTAACAGTCGGCATATTCCCTACAAATCTGGCAACATTCCTTCCCCCGCCCAAGCGCTGATGACTCAGCAGGTGTGAAGTGGATCAATCAAGGATGGAAGAGTTCATTACGAACGCGGCCTTGCTGGCCGGGCACCTGACACAGCAGTGCGAGAAAGCGGCGGCGGCGCAGGACGCTTCTTCGGCGCAGCTGCAGCGCGCGGCGGCCGAGGTGGGACAGGGTGTGGCCAGTGGCCGTGCCGAGCTGGCGCAGAGCGCACGCGCCGCGGTACGCGAGGCGTTGTCACAGGAAATTCCTGCTGCAGTGGAAGCCATAAGCGACACAGGTGACCGGCTGGCCGCCCTGGCCGAGCAGCTCTCGCGCCAGCAGGTGGCGATGGCGTCACGGCTGCGCATGCTGACATGGAAGGCACTGATCGCACTGGCACTGGGTGGCGCAGCGATCGTGGGCGGCACCGCCTTCTTTGCCCGGAGCAACGTGCAGCGCGCGCAGCAGGCCAAGGTGGAAGCGCAGGTGCTTGAGGCCCTGGAACAGGTCTCGATCACGTCCTGCGATGGCCGCCCGTGCATCAAACTGGAAGACGGCCTGCAGCGCTGGTCCAGGAATGACGAGTACATTCTGGTCGACACACGCAATACGGCCGCAGCGCGGAAAAAGTAACGTCTTCTCCCAGCGCCGGCGCACGCACCACAGGGCGCGTGCAGCCGATGCTGATCCTGTAATACGTGCCATTGTCCGGGTCGAAGGAACTGCCTTGAAAACCAACCGCCTTGTCATTTCTGCCGTACTTGCCCTGGCGCTCGCCATCGTGGGCATCTATCTGGCCAGTTACCTGTCCGTGCTGTCGCTGGGACTGGACACGCGCGTCAGCAGCTTCGGCACCTTCTTCGACTACATGCGCAACATCGACCACCCGCGCGTACAGCCCTATGCATGGCGCATCAAGGCCGCCGGTGTTGGCGCCTTCGGCTTGATGTTCCTGCTGTGGGCCGGCCTGACGGTCCTGCTTTTCAAGATGCGCAGCGACAGCAACATCCATGGCCAGGCACGATTTGCCAGCATGCTGGACCTGGCCAGCAAGGGCTTCTTCAAGAGCCCGGATGACGGCATCGTGCTGGGGCAGATGAACGGCAAGCTGATGCGCCTGACCGGCCAGCAGTTCGTCATCCTTGCCGCGCCCACCCGCTCGGGCAAGGGTGTGGGCGTGGTCATTCCCAACCTGCTGGACTACCGCGAATCGGCCGTGGTGCTGGACATCAAGCAGGAGAACTTCGATCTGACCTCTGGCTGGCGCCAGTCGATCGGCCACGAGATTTTCCTGTTCAACCCGTTCGCCGAGGACCGCCGCACGCATCGCTGGAATCCGCTGACGTATGTCTCCAACGATCCGGCCTTCCGCGTGTCCGACCTGCAGGCGATCTCGGCCATGCTGTATCCCGATGGCGATGACAAGGACAAGTTCTGGACCAGCCAGGCGCGCAACGCCTTCCTGGCGTTCACGCTGTACCAGTTCGAGTTGATGGACTCGGTGCCGGGTACGCCCTACCCGACGCTGGGCGCGATCCTGCGCCTGTCTTCCGGTGATGGCACCGAACTGAAGCCGTACCTGCAGAAACTGAACGAGTCGTCCTTCCTCAGCGGCCAGGCACGTGCGGCATTCGCCGGCCTGTTGTCGCAGGCCGATGTCACCTTCGCATCGATCATCGGTTCGTTCCGCGAACCGCTCAATCCGTGGCTGAATCCGGTGCTGGACGCCGCCACCAGCGCCGACGATTTCCGCCTGGACGATGTGCGCCGCAAGCGCATGACCATCTATGTCGGCATCCAGCCCAACAAGCTGGCCGAGAGCCGCCTGATCGTGAACCTGTTCTTCAGCCAGCTGATCAACGTCAACACCCGCACGCTGCCGCAGAACGACAAGTCGTTGAAGCACCAGTGCCTGCTGCTGATGGACGAGTTCACCTCGATCGGCCGCGTCGACATCATTTCCAAGGCCGTCGCCTACATGGCCGGCTACAACCTGCGCCTGCTGCCGATCATCCAGTCGATGGCCCAGCTCGATGCCGTGTACGGCAAGGAACTCTCGCGCACGATCATCACCAACCATGCGCTGCAGATCATCTACGCCCCGCGCGAACAGCAGGACGCCAACGATTATTCGGAAATGCTGGGCTACACCACCGTGCGCCGCAGCTCACGTACCCATTCGCGCGGCAGTGCGCGGTCGGTGTCGGACAACGAGGTGCTGGAAAAGCGCGCACTGATGCTGCCGCAGGAACTGAAGGCAATGGGCCCGGACAAGGAAATCGTGCTGTACGAGGGCCTGCCCAACCCGGTGCTGTGCAGCAAGATCCGCTACTACAAGGACCGCTACTTCACCAAACGCCTGCTGGAACGCGCCGAAGTGAAGCCGCTGACACTGACCACCCCGCCTGCACCTGTCGCAGCGGGCTTCCACGCGGCGCCCAGCGCCACTGCACCCTGACCCTGTCTCACCTGGCCGCCACGCAGGCGGCCTGCAACGGACCGCACCCCAACAAGGACCCCGCCATGCGCAAGACTCTGTTCGCCACCGCCCTGCTCGCCCTGTCCCCGCTGACCGCCCTGGCTGCCAACAAGGGCCCGAGCTACACCTACGTCGAAGCAGGCTGGACCCAGACCCGGGTCAGTGATGATCTGCTCGATGACCCCAAGCTGGATGGCGGCTACATCCGTGGTTCGTACGCGATCGGGCTGCAGGCCTATGTCTTTGGCGCCTGGTCGACGGTGTCCAAGTCGTACCGCAGCGACGGTGCCGACCTGAAGCTGGAATTGAACCAGCCGGAACTGGGCGTGGGCTACCGCTTGCCGATAAGCGACCGGGTGGACTTCACCGCTGACATTGCCTGGGTTCGCCAGAACGCCGAGGCACGCTTGAAGCAGGAGGGCTTCGATACCCTCCGCCAGAAGGATCACTTCAACGCCGGCCGTGCCACCCTGGGCGTGCGCACGGCGCCGACGTCCAACAGCGAGCTGTGGGTGAAGGGTGGCTACCTGGATGGCAGCGATATGGACGGCACCTGGGTAGGCGTGGTCGGCGGGCAGTTCAAGTTCACGCCGAACTGGGGACTGGTGGGCGAAGTGCAGGTGGTGGAAGACATCACCCAGCTTTCGGCAGGCGTCCGCGCCACCTTCTGATGGCCGCTTGACCGGCCGGCCGTCCGCGGGCCCCGGAAGGGGCCCGTGAGCTGACGGACACGTAGCCGCAGCCGGCTCGCTTTTTGTAAAATTTTCATTAAAATCGAACCCCGGACGACATGAGGTCGCCACGGACTGCCGAGAGGGTGGCCCGCCAATGGACTGCAATTCACAGGAGTTCCCATGCGCAAGATCCTGATCGTGGCCGCATTGCTGGCCGCTGCACCGTTCTCGGCCTCGGCCGACGCCCTCAGCTACACCTACGTGGAAGGTGGCTGGACCCAGGCCAAGGTCAATGACGACGGCCTCAACGATCCCAAGCTGGACGGTGGCTACGTGCGCGGTTCGGTGGCGCTGGCCGAGCAGGTGCACGTGTTCGGTGGCTGGAACTACGGCAGCAAGACCTACCACTTCACCGACGGTTCGGTGAAGCTGGAACTGAACCAGCCGGAGCTGGGCATCGGTTACCACATGCCCTTCAGCGACCGCGTCGACTACACCGCCGACATCGCCTGGGTGCGCCAGCAGGCCAAGGTCACCGACCGCCTGGACGGTTTCGCTGATGAAACCTTCAAGGACCATACCAACCTGGTGCGCGCCACGATGGGCCTGCGTGGCAAGCCTTCGCGCATGACCGACGCCTGGATCAAGGCGGGTTACATGGATGGCGGCAACAACTTTGAAGGCACCTGGGTCGGCACCCTGGGTGGCCAGATCAACTTCACCAGGACCTGGGGTCTGGTGGGCGAGATCTCCGGCTACCGCGATGTCACCCAGTTCTCGGCCGGCGTGCGCGCCAGCTTCTGATTGCTCGATCCTCGTCGTGTAATCGAACGGGCCCCGCAAGGGGCCCGTTTTTTTTCTGCCGCCGTTGCGATTCCATGCGGGTATTGGAATCGGCTAGTCTTGCGCGGCTCTGCACCATCCCATTGGAATTGGAATTACCGTCATGAAGACCCCCATGCGCCCCCTGCTCGCCAGCGCGCTGCTGTGCGCCCCGCTCTTCGCCACCGCTGCGCCGGCGCTGACACCCGAACAATCGCTGGATCTGTACGCACGCGTGCTGATCGAAGATGATGCCGCCGCTGCGCGCACGCTCAACGATGCCATGCGCAGCGCGCACGATGGCAAGGACGCGGTAACACCTACCCCCGGCGCATTGGCCAAGGCGCTGGCAGAGCCGTGGATGGCGCTGCAGGCCAGCGCCGGTGGCCAGGCCGATGCGGCCGCGACCGAAGCAATGTACGCCAAGGTACTGAAGGCATCGACATGCCGCGCCACCGGCAGCAGCATCGAAGACAACGAGTACGTGGACGACCAGAAGATCGCCACGGTCGAATTCACCTGCCAGGTGGCGAACCTGGACAGCGTGCGCCCGCTGTTTTCGGCCAGCATGCAGCACCCGGAACCGGCCAACAGCACGCGCTTCATCGAGGCCTACACGCAGGCATTGAACAGCGGCACGCAGCGCACGGTGAAGGGCAGCCAGAAGCTGTATTCCGGCGCCGGGCAGGCGTACTGGTTCAGCGGCAGCTTCGATGAGCTGGTGACGCCGGTGCTGGAAGCCATTGCCCCGTTCCAGGCGTGGATGGAAGATGCCGAAGCGGCCAGCGCACCGAAAGTGACCGGCGTGCCGGGCTGCGACCTGCTGCTGCAGCAGCACCGCAGCTGCGTGGCGAAGATCGCGCCGGAGCAGATCAGCGGCGTGGATGCGATGGCCGAAGAGCTGAAGGCAAAGGCGCAGGTGAAGTCGGCCGACGAAATGACGCAGGAGTGCAAGGCGCTGCGCTCGATCGCGCAGATGATGTGGACTGACGAGTGCGCGTAAGGGGGTAGCGGCAAGCAGGCCACGGCGCCAACCAAGGTTGGCGTCTACCAGAGCACGGCAGATCCACGCCATGCGTGGATGGCTTTCACCGCATCACGCGCGCAGCAGCACCCGCAGGTCGTCGCCCACCTGGCGCTGGTCGACCACGCGCAGGCGACGCTGCTGGTCCATCGCTTCAATACCCAGGCCCGCCAGCAGCGGGCGGCCGGCATCCCCCAGCAGCGTCGGCGCCTGGTACATCAGCAGCTCATCCACCCAGCCGCCACGCAGCAGCGCGCCGGCCAGGGTGGCGCCGGCTTCGGTGTGCACTTCGTTGATGCCACGCTCGGCCAGCAGCGCCAGCACCGCGCCCAGATCCAGGCGGCCATCGATGCTCGGCACGCTGGCGAATTCGGCATCGGCCGCATCCGGTGCGGTCACGGCGGCGTCGTGCACGTACAACGTCGGCGCCCCGCCCTCGCGCACGCGGCGGCACTCCAGCGAGCGCAGCCGCGAATCGAGCACCACGCGCAGCGGCGGCAGCACCTCGGTGTCAGCCAATCGCACGGTCAGCATCGGGTCGTCGGCCAGCACGGTGTCGGCACCGGTCAGGATGGCGCCCGCGCGTGCGCGCCAGTGCTGCACGTCTTCGCGCGCGGCCGCGCCGGTGATCCACTTCGAGCTGCCATCGGCCATCGCGGTGCGCCCATCCAGGCTGGCGGCCAGCTTCACCCGCAGCCACGGGCGGTTGCGCTCCACGCGCGACAGGAAGCCCTTGTTGATGTCGCGCGCCTGCGCGGCCATCAGGCCTTCGGCCACTTGAATGCCGGCTTCGCGCAGCAGATCGAAACCACCGCCATCGACCTTGGGGAACGGATCGCGCATGGCGGCAACCACGCGCGATACACCGGCGTCGATCAGCGCCAGTGCGCACGGCGGCGTGCGGCCGTAATGCGCGCAGGGCTCCAGGGTGACGTAGGCGGTGGCACCGCGCGCCTCGCTGCCGGCTTCGCGCAGGGCGAAGACTTCCGCATGCGGGCCGCCTGCGCGCTGGTGCCAGCCCTGCCCGACCACGCGCTCGCCATGGGCGATCACGCAGCCGACCATGGGGTTGGGGCGGGTGGTGTAGGCGGCACGCTCGGCCAGGCGCAGCGCGTTGGCCATGTGCAGGTGGTCGAGGACGGTGAACGAGGTGGTCATGCGGCCATGGTAACGCCGCCGGCATGGGCGTAGAGGTGGATCCACACCATGCGCCCATCGTGCCAACCAAGGTTGGCACCCACCAATGCATGGCCCATCGTGCCAACCAAGGTTGGCACCTACCGGGATGTCAGCCCTTCTTTTTCTTGGTCAGGGCGATGACATCGCCCAGCAGCTGCAGCTGTTCGGTGCTGGAGGGCAGGTCGCGTTCCAGCTTCTCGATTTCTTCGCGGAAATCGGCCACGTCCTCGAAGCTGCGGTACACCGAGGCAAAACGCACGTAGCCGACGTGGTCGAGCTTGCGCAGTTCGTTCATCACGAACTCGCCGACCTTGATCGAGGGCACTTCGCGTTCACCGCTGATGCGCAGCTGGTGGACCACGGCGCGCACCGCTGCTTCGATTTTCTCTTCCGGCACGGCGCGCTTCTGCAGCGCGCGGTCGAAGCCGGCGCGGACCTTGCGCTGGTCGAAGGCTTCGCGGGTGCCGTCGCTCTTGACGATGGCCGGCAGCTTCAGCTCGACCGTCTCCAGGGTGCTGAAGCGCTCGTTGCAGGCTTCGCACTCACGCCGACGGCGGATCGTCGCGCCGTCTTCGGAGACGCGCGAGTCGATGACCCGGGTATCGGCATGTTGGCAGAAGGGGCAGTACATGAAACGCCTGGCTCAGGGAGAGTACTCATCTGCCATCGTCATGGCAGCGTCGCAACGGTACCTGAGAAGGGCTTTTGCAGCAAATCCGGGCGGCGCTCAGCCTTGTGCGGCAAGGGGTTGCCGCCAGCGCAACCCGGCCAGATGCGCGGCCGGCAGCAGCAAGGGCGGGCCGAACAGCAGCAGGCCGAGACCCTCGGCGCGTTCGGTCAGGCCGACCACCACGCCCAGCACCGCGAAGGGCACGGCAGCCAGCGCCCCCAGCAGCAGCAATGCCCACCATGCCCGCCCCACCGCCTGCAGGCCCGACCGGCCCTGCAGCAGGAAATCAGCGCCGATGCGCAGCCACGCGACGATGCCCAAGGCGCCGGCGGTGCCCCAGCACACCAGCAGCAAACGGCTCAACAGGCGGGTTTCCTGCGCCAGGCCGGAGTACACGCCCACCAAGGCCACGGTACCGCCCAGCAGCAGGCCGGGCAGGCCGAACAACAGGGCCAGTGCGAGGTGCAGGCGTTTGTGCAGGCGCTCATCCATGGGCGTTGCTTCCTGGGTGCTGGGGTCAGAGCCCTTTTCTGCGAAAAGGGATCCGACCCCTGCTTCGATCCGGATGTCCGGGGTCAGAGCCCTTCCCTGCGGGAAGGGATCCGACCCCACTTCCCGATCAGCCGTAGACCGGGTACTTGCGGCACTGCGCGCTGACGGCGTCACGCACGCGGGCGATGACGGCATCATCGTTCGGCGCGTCAAGCACGTCGGCGATCCAGTTGGCCAGATCCACGCAGTCCTGTTCGACGTAACCACGGGTGGTCACCGCCGGGGTGCCCAGGCGCAGGCCCGAGGTCACGAACGGCGAACGCGGGTCGTTCGGCACCGAGTTCTTGTTGACGGTGATGTGGGCCTTGCCCAGCGCGGCTTCCGCATCCTTGCCGGACACGTCCTTGCCGATCATGTCGACCAGCATCAGGTGGTTCTGGGTGCCGCCGGAGACGATCTTGTAGCCGCGCGCGATGAGCGTGTTGGCCATCGCCTGGGCGTTCTTCACCACCTGCTGCTGGTAGGCGGTGAAGCCCGGCTCCAGCGCTTCCTTGAAGGCCACGGCCTTGGCCGCGATGACGTGCATCAGCGGACCGCCCTGGATGCCCGGGAACACCACCGACTGCAGCTTCTTGACCAGGTCTTCGTCGGCGCCCTTGGCGACGATGATGCCGCCGCGCGGGCCGCGCAGGGTCTTGTGGGTGGTGGAGGTGACCACGTGCGCGTGTTCCAGCGGGCTCGGGTAGACGCCAGCGGCGACCAGGCCGGCCACGTGGGCCATGTCCACGAACAGGTACGCGCCGACCTTGTCAGCGATGGCGCGGAAGCGCGCCCAGTCGATCACCTGCGAATAGGCCGAGAAACCGGCGACGACCATCTTCGGCTTGTGCTCCAGGGCCAGGCGCTCGACTTCGTCGTAATCGATCAGGCCCTGGTCGTTGACGCCGTACTGCACGGCGTTGAACAGCTTGCCGGAAGCGTTCACCTTGGCACCGTGGGTGAGGTGGCCGCCGTGGGCCAGGCTCATGCCGAGGATGGTGTCGCCCGGCTGCAGCAGGGCGAAGTACACGGCCTGGTTGGCCTGCGAGCCGCTGTGCGGCTGCACGTTGGCGTAGTCGGCACCGAACAGCTGCTTGAGGCGGTCGATGGCCAGCTGCTCGGCGATGTCCACGTATTCGCAGCCACCGTAGTAGCGCTTGCCCGGGTAGCCTTCGGCGTACTTGTTGGTCAGCTGGCTGCCCTGGGCCTCCATCACGGCCGGGCTGGTGTAGTTCTCGCTGGCAATCAGCTCGACGTGGTCTTCCTGACGCTGGGTTTCGGCGGCGATGGCCTTGGCCAGTTCGGGATCGTAGGTTTCGATGCGGACGTCACGCGGGAACATCGGTTACTCCGGCAGGCAGGGAAAAAGGGGTACGGCACAGCCCCTGATTGTAGCCCCGTGGCGGCCTGCCGGGGCCGAACGGGACGGGGCCGGATCCCTGTGGAGGAGATCCGGCCCCGTATGGTTTTGCCTGCGGGCCTGGGGTCGGATCCCTTCCCGCAGGGAGGGGCTCTGACCCCGTTGCCTGGATGGGGTCAGAGCCCTTTCCGCTGGAAAGGGATCCGACCCCGTTGCCGGCTCAGCGGCTGAGCACGTACTGGGCGATGACGCCGGTGGCGATGGCCACCAGCAGCATGTTGCCGCGGTCATCGCGGATCCACTGGTGGCCATACGGCGGGCGGCGCAGGTGGTAGCGCGGGTAGTCGTTCACCACGTAGACCGGCCCACGGTAGTAGTCGCGGTAGCGGTGACCGACCTGCCAGCCGTAGCCCGGGCCCGGGCGATAGCCGGGGCGGTAGACCACGCGCGGCGGCGGCGGTGCCGGTCGGTAGCCGTGGTCGTGGCGCCAGTCGCGGCGGGCATCGCGGCGGTCACGTTCGTAGTCGCGACGGGCCTCGCGGACGTCATGACGGTACTCGCGACGATCCTCACGGCGATCCTCGCGCCACTGGCGGCGGTCGCGGTGGTCGTTGTCGGCCAATGCGGGAGCGACGGCGCCCAGCGCCAGCACAGAGGCCATGGCCCCGGCCACGATAAGGTTGATGCGCATGACAGACCTCTGCTGCAGTGGATGGTGATGTCCATATTGCGCAGGCGATCTGAACCGTTTCCGGCTGGAAACGCTTCCCGCTGTCGCATCCGGCGCGGTATTCAGGCTTCGGCAAGCCCCACAGGGCGCCCCCAGGCGCGGCCGGGAACCGGTTCCGGCTATAATTGGCGGTATTCCATTCAGTCTGTGCCCGCTGTCGTCCGGGAGTTTCCCGCTGACGGACGGGTGCAGGGCCGCGCCCCTACGGAGACCTCATGTCCTCGCAATACATCTACACCATGAACCGCGTGTCCAAGGTGGTCCCGCCCAAGCGGCAGATCATCAAGGACATCTCGCTGTCGTTCTTCCCGGGCGCGAAGATCGGCCTGCTGGGCCTGAACGGCGCCGGCAAGTCCACCGTGCTGAAGATCATGGCCGGCGTGGACACCGATTTCGAGGGCGAAGCCCGCCCGCAGGCCGGCATCAAGGTCGGCTACCTGGCCCAGGAACCGGAGCTGGACCCGACCAAGACCGTGCGTGAAGCGGTGGAGGAAGGCGTGGGCGAAGTGCTGCAGGCCCAGGCCGCGCTGGAAGCGGTGTACGCCGCCTACGCCGAGGAAGGCGCCGATTTCGACGCGCTGGCCAAGGAACAGGAGCGACTGGAGGCGATCCTGGCCGCCGGCGACGCGCACACTCTGGAAAACCAGCTGGACGTGGCCGCCGATGCGCTGCGCCTGCCGCCGTGGGATGCCATCGTGGGCAAGCTGTCCGGTGGTGAGAAGCGCCGCGTGGCACTGTGCCGCCTGCTGCTGCAGAAGCCGGACATGCTGCTGCTCGACGAACCGACCAACCACCTCGACGCCGAGTCGGTGGAATGGCTGGAACAGTTCCTGGCGCGCTACACCGGCACCGTGGTGGCCGTTACCCACGATCGCTACTTCCTGGACAACGCCGCCGAGTGGATCCTGGAACTGGACCGCGGCCGCGGCATTCCGTGGAAGGGCAACTACACCGACTGGCTGACCCAGAAGGACGAGCGCCTGAAGCAGGAAGACAACCAGGAAAAGGCCCGCCAGAAGGCGATCCAGAAGGAACTGGAATGGTCGCGCCAGAACGCCAAGGGTGGCCGTACCAAGGGCAAGGCCCGTCTGGCCCGCCTGGAAGAGCTGCAGTCGGTCGATTACCAGAAGCGCAACGAGACCAACGAAATCTTCATCCCGCCGGGCGAGCGCCTGGGCAATGCGGTGATGGAGTTCAAGAACGTCTCCAAGAAGTTCGGCGACCGCCTGCTGTTCGACAACCTGAGCTTCCTGGTGCCGGCCGGCGCCATCGTCGGCATCATCGGCCCGAACGGTGCCGGTAAGTCGACCCTGTTCAAGATGATCACCGGCCAGGAAAAGCCGGATACCGGCGAGATCGTGGTCGGCCCGACCGTGAAGCTGTCCTACGTGGACCAGAGCCGCGACGCGCTGGAAGGCAACCACAACGTCTTCCAGGAAATCGCTGGCGGCCTGGACATCCTCAACATCAACGGCATCGAGATCCAGTCGCGCGCCTACATCGGCCGCTTCAACTTCAAGGGCCAGGACCAGCAGAAGATGGTCGGTTCGCTGTCCGGTGGTGAGCGTGGCCGCCTGCACATGGCCAAGACCCTGCTGCAGGGTGGCAACGTGCTGCTGCTCGACGAACCGTCCAACGACCTGGACATCGAAACCCTGCGTGCGCTGGAAGATGCGCTGCTGGAGTTCCCGGGCAACACCTTCGTCATCTCGCATGACCGCTGGTTCCTGGATCGCATCGCGACCCACATCCTGGCGTTCGAAGGCGATTCGCACGTGGAGTTCTTCCAGGGCAACTACCGCGAGTACGAAGAAGACAAGCGCCGCCGCATGGGCGACGATGCCGCGCCGAAGCGCCTGCGCTTCAAGGCGCTGAAGTAAGAAAGGAAGAACGGCCGCGCTCTGCGCGGCCGTTCCGCATTCTGGCAGGTCACCACCATTGGTGGTGACGCTTTCCGCGCAGTCAGGCCCTTTTCCGCGTGATGGCGGCCGTCTTCACGCCCGTCAAGCACACGTAACACCTTGTCGCACATGGCCTGTTGGCAGCTTGCAACTATTTGGATGTTCTGCCGCGCCGCCAGCGGGTTTCCTACGCCCCGCTTCATTCCCCCAACGTAGGAAAACCCCATGAAAACCCTCATCAGTACCGCTGCCGCCCTGTTGTTGTCGGGCACCGCTGCTGCCGCGCCGGCACAGTGGGATGGCTTCTACCTGGGCGCCCAGGCCAGCCACAGCGAAGGCGACAGCCATGACCGTGGCAATGCCGGTGCCTCCGAAAACAGCATCCGCGGCTTCGCCGGCGGCGTGCAGGCCGGGCGCTACTGGCAGTTCGACAACAACGTGGTGACCGGCATCGAAGGTGCGCTGTCGTTCGGCGACATCGAGCGCGAATGGAAGGATCGCGACGTCAACCGCTACAGCCCCTACCACGGCAAGGACACCGTCAGCCGCTCGGGCAGCCTCCACGGCACGCTGGGCTATGTCATGGGCCGCTGGCTGCCGTACGTGGGTGCCGGCGTGACCGTTGCCCAGCAGGAGTTCACCCTGGGTTGCGACAAATCGCTGGTGGAAAAGACCAACGGTTGCCGCGTGGCCGAGTTCGAACACCGTGCCAGCCACACGACGGTCGGCACCCATGCAGTGGCGGGCGTGCAGTACCGCTTCAATGACCGCCTGTCGGCCGGTGCCGAGTACCGCTACACCCACCTCGGTTCCAGCCCGGTGACCCTGGAAGACCCCAATTACCCGGGCGCGGCCCGCCGCAACTTCCATACCGACTACAGCGGCGTTACGCTGAAGTTGAACTACCACTTCTAACCGCCTGACGACGCACCCGCGGCTCCTTCGGGCGGCAGAGCGCGCAGGCATGAGAGAACTGCGATGTCCCTGTTCGAGCGCCTGTTCCAGCTGCAGCAGCACGGCACCACCGTGCGTACCGAACTGCTGGCCGGTGTCACCACGTTCCTGACGATGTCCTACATCGTCTTCGTCAACCCGGAAATCCTGGGCACCACCGGCATGGACGCCGGTGCAGTGTTCGTCGCCACCTGCCTGGCCGCCGCGCTGGGCTCGGCGGTGATGGCGCTGGCGGCCAACTTCCCGGTGGGCATGGCGCCGGGCATGGGACTGAACGCGTTCTTTGCGTTCACGGTGGTGGGCGCTGCGGGCCTGCCGTGGCAGCAGGCGCTGGGGGCGGTGTTCATTTCCGGCCTGGTGTTCCTGGTGCTGTCGCTGACCGGCGTGCGCGCGTGGCTGGTGGCCGGCATTCCGTCGTCACTGCGCTCGGCCATCGTGGCCGGCATCGGCCTGTTCCTGGCAATCATCGCGCTGCAGAAATCCGGGGTGATCGTCGGCAACGAAGACACCCTGGTGGCGCTGGGCCCGCTGAACACCGCGCCGCCGCTGCTGGCACTGGGTGGCTTCCTGCTGATCGCGGTGCTGGAAGCGCGCCGCGTGCGAGGTGCGATCCTGATCGGCATCCTCGCCGTCACCGCGGCGGGCTGGGCGCTGGGCGACGTGCAGTACCACGGCCTGGTGTCGCTGCCGCCCAGCCTGGCGCCGACCTTCCTGCAGCTGGACCTGCCCGGGCTGCTGCACCATGACGGCGGCGCGCCGATCGCGGTGCTGCTGCAGGTGGTGCTGGTGTTCGTGCTGGTGGAAGTGTTCGATGCCACCGGCACGCTGTACGGCGTGGTGGGCCGCGCCGGCCTGCTGAAACTGCCTGGCGCACAGAAGCGTTTCGGCCGTGCGCTGCTGGCCGACAGCACGGCCATCGTGGCCGGTTCGCTGCTGGGCACCAGCAGCACCACCGCCTTCGCCGAAAGCGCGTCGGGCGTGCAGGTGGGCGGCCGAACCGGGCTGACCGCGCTGGTGGTGTCGGCGCTGTTCCTGGCCGCGCTGCTGTTCTCGCCGCTGGCAGCGATGGTGCCGGCCTACGCCACGTCCCCTGCCCTGCTGTTCGTGGCCGGCCTGATGCTGCGCGAACTGGTGGAAGTGGACTGGAGCGACCTGACCGAATCGGTGCCGGCCGCACTGTGTGCACTGGCCATGCCGTTCACCTATTCCATCGCCAATGGCCTTGCGTTCGGCTTCATCGCCTACGCCGCGCTGAAGGCCGGCACCGGCCGCTGGCGCGAGGTGCACCCGGCGGTGTGGCTGGTGGCGGTGCTGTTCGTGCTGCGTTACGCGTTGGAGTGATCCCGTACGCCGGGCATGGCCCGGCGCTACCGGCCAATGATTCACCCGCTGCGCACGGTGCTCTGGGATGATGGGCGCATGTCGCCGCCCTTCCTGCCCTCCGATCCCGCTTCGCCGCTGCGCCGGCGCCTACTGCGTGCCGCCCTGCTGGCGCCGGTGGCAGGGGCGCTGGTCGGCCTGCCCGGTTGTTCGCTGCCGGTACAGGTCGACGGTACCTTCCTGCAGCCGTGGCGCAGCCACCTGCAATGGGGCATGGGCGACTGGCAGCGTTCGCTGCAGCTGGCGCGCACGCTGGGCTGCAGGCAGCTGGTGCTGCAATGGAGCGGCATCGTCGGCGGCGAGGATGGCGATTGGGCACTGCCCGACACCAGCATGCGCATGCTGTTCACCGCTGCAGCCGAAGCGGGTATCACGGTGCGCGTGGGTCTACCGTTCCAGCAGCGCTGGTGGAAGGCCATCGCCGGCGATGACGCAACCCTGCAGTCCTTCTTCGCCGACAGCCTGGCGCAGGCGCGCAGCTGGCTGGCGCAGGCCCCCTGGGCACGCCTGCAGGCCTTTGATGGCTGGTACGTGCCCTACGAACTCGAGCAGTATCACTGGGCCACGCCGGCACGCCAGCAGCAGCTGGCGCAGTGGCTGCAGGGCATCACCCAGGCCACCGCAGAACGTGGCGGCGACTGTGCCATTTCCTGTTACTTCAGCCGTCTTCCCACCGAGGGCAACCTGGTGACGTTGTGGGACACGGTGCTGGCGCAGGCGTCGTTGCGGCCGATGGTGCAGGACGGTGTGGGCGTGGCCGGTGCCGGCAACGTGCAGCAGCTGCAACCACTGCTGCAGTACCTGCGCGAGCGCGGCACGGCCTTCGATGCGATTGTCGAGCTGTTCCGCGAACTGCCGGGCGAAACCAACGATGGCACCCAGTTCAAGGGCGAAACCGCGGATGCTGCGCGCATCGAGCGGCAGCTGGCCTGGGCACGCGACAGTGGTGCGCAGCACGTGCTGGTCTACGCATTGGACCCATGGCTGTCGCAGGACACGCCCGAGGCGGCAGCCCTGCGTAAACGCTGGGGCCTGTAACGCAGAAGAGGGGACGGAGGGGATTAAGTCGTTTGCGGCACAAACGACTTAATCCCCTCCGTCCCCTTTTTTGCGTTACAGGGAGCGGCCAATGATGTCGCGCAGGATTTCGCTGGTGCCGCCGAAGATGCGCAATGCGCGGGCGTCGGCCCAGGCCCGGCCGATGCCGTACTCGCTGCTGTAACCATAGCCACCGTGCAGCTGCAGCAGGTCATCGAGCACCTTGCCCTGCAGTTCACTGGCGTTGAGCTTGGCCATCGCTGCGTTCAGCGGCAGCAGCCGCCCTTCCATCTGCTCGGCCAGGCAGTGGTCCAGGAAGCTGCGCAGCATCGCCAGCTGCGCGGCGGCCGAGGCCAGCACGAAGCGTGTGTTCTGATGGTCGATCAGCAACCGGCCGAATGCCTTGCGCTGACGCACATACCCCACGGTCTCCTGCAGCATGCCCTCGGCCGATGCGGCCGCGCGCAGGGCGATGGCCAGGCGCTCGGCGGCCAGCTGTTCTTCCAGATAGGAAAAACCGCGGCGTTCCTCGCCCAGCAGGTGGTCGGCGGGCACGAACACGTCTTCGAAGAAGAGTTCGGTGGTGTCCTGCGCATGCTGGCCGATCTTGACCATCGGCGCACCGCGGCTGACGCCGGGCTGCTGCAGGTCCACGCAGAACAGGCTGAGGCCACCGGCACCCAGTTCCGGCGCGACCGTGGCAACGACCACGGCCAGGTCTGCATTGCTGCCGTTGGTGATCCAGGTCTTCTGCCCGCTCAGCCGGTAGCCGCCGTCAACGGCCTCGGCGCGCGTGCGGATGGTCTTCAGGTCGCTGCCGGCACCGGGTTCGGTCATCGCAATGGCGCCGATGGCTTCCCCGCTGGCCATCTTCGGCAGCCAGGCATCGCGTACCACCGGCGTGGCGTACTGCATCAGATAGGGCGCGACCATGTCCGAATGGATCGAGAAGCCGATACCGAGGAAGTTCGCCCGCGCCAGTTCTTCGATCACGCAGGCGGCATGGCCGAAATCACCGCCCAGCCCGTAAGGTTCGGGCAACTGGCAGTTGAGCAGGCCGGCCTCGCCCGCTGCGCGCCACAGCGAGCGCGGGGTGATGCCATCGCGTTCCCACTGCGCGTAGTGCGGGGCGATGTGTTCATCGATGAAGCGTCGCACCTGTTCGCGGAACAGGTGGTGGTCGTCGCGGAAGACGGGGCGTTCGGCCATTGGATCAGCGGCCCACCGCGTCGGTGCCACTGAGCTGGCCCTGCAGCACTGGCGCGCTGGCGGTACCGGTCAGGAACAGGCTGTAGTGATCGCCAGGCTGCAATGCGGGCAGTTCCAGCGGCGTGCTTGCCTTGGCACCACAGCTGGCCACCAGGCGCGCCTTGACCGGGTTGATGCCACGCGCGGCACTGGCCCCGGCAGCCACCGCCGGGAACACCACCGGGCCCTTGTCGGCCATCGCCAGCGAGCCCTGCGCGCAGGCACCGGCCAGGTTGTAGAAGCGGATCTCGGCCTTCAGCGCATCGCTGGTGCCACCGCCATCCTGGAGCACCGCCACCGGCTTGGACGGCGTGGCCGCATCCAGCACCAGGGTGGTGAAACTGCCCGCGGCCACCGCCGCCTGGGTGCGCGCCTTGCCAGCCACGCGCACGGTGAACGGCTTGCCGCCTTCGACAATGGCGTAGCGGGTGGCGCGCGCGGCCGGGCCAACGCTCTGGTCGGCGCCATTGGCGATGCCGGCCTTGACCGCCGAGGTGCCCGGGTTGAGCACACGCACGAAGGCCGAACCCGCTGGCGGGCGCGGTGCATACAGCTGGGCCAGGCGCCCTTCCGGCGCGGCCTGCTGGGCGAAAGACGCGCACGGCGACAGCAGCAGCGCGGCGGCGATCAATGATTTCATCGGCAGGTTCATGCGGGTTTCTCCGTCGTGCGGAGCGTGCGCGCCAGGGCCTGGTAGCGCTGCTCCAGTTGCTTGCGGTCGACCTTGTTGCTGATCGTCTGCGGCAGGGCATCCACCGCGAACAGCTCTGAAGGCACCATGTAGGGGGGCATGTAGCGTTCGAGCTGGTCCTTCCAGTCGGCCAGCGCTTCGGGCACACGCTGCAGTTCGGCCGTGGCCGGCTGGGTGGTTTCAATGAAGCCGATCATCCGCACCAGGCTGCCATCGGGGCGGCGCAGCACCACCGCCGCGCCGGCCACCACGCCGGGCAGGCGGGCCAGGCCGACGTCGACCTCGGCCAGTTCGATGCGGTAGCCGTTGAGCTTGATCTGGTCATCGCGGCGGCCGCGGAAATAGAACCGTCCCTGCTCGTCCTGGTCGCCGAGGTCGCCACTGCGGTAGGCGCGCTTGCCGTTGTGCTCGAACAGCACGTCGGCGTCCAGATCCGGGCGTTCCAGGTAGCCGCGCATGACGTGGTCACCGGCCATGCAGATTTCGCCGTCGCGCAGGAACACCTCGGCATAGGGCTTGCCCACGCCGATCGGGAACGGGTTGGGTGCGGCCGCACGCAGCGCCGGGTCGATCTCCACCCAGGTGGTGGAGCAGGTCGCTTCGGTCGGCCCATAGGAATTGATGATGCGCACCTGCGGGAAGCGCGCCCACAGCTCCTCGGCCACGCGCGGGGTGAGCGATTCGGCACCGAACACGAACACGCGCAGATCCGGCAGATGCGCCGCGTCGAAGCGCGGGTTGAGGATCTGCTGGCGCACGAACGAAGGCGTGGATGCCCACACCGCCACCTTCGAATCACGCAGGTGATCGATGAAGTGTTCACTGCTGGCGATGACATCGCGCGGGCACAGCACGCAGCAGCCGCCCAGCCCCAGCGCGCCGCACAGGTCGAACAGCGAGAAATCGAAGCTGAACAGCATCTGGTTCATGAAGGCCGGGGCCGGGCCCAGGCGCAGGCAGTCGCGGATCCAGCCGGTGAACAGGGCCACGCTGTCGCGGCCGATCTGCACGCCCTTGGGATCGCCGGTGCTGCCGGAGGTGAACATGATGTAGGCCAGGTCCGGCACCGCCAGCGCGCGCGGTGACGCTGCGCCGGGCAGGAACGCATCGGCGGCCGCGTCGTAGACCGCCCGCGCATGCGTCAACGTGGTGATGCGCTGCAGCCGTGCCTGCGGATTGATGTTGTCCACCGGCACATAGGTGACGCCCATGCCGAGGCAGCCGAGCATGGCCACCACGAAGGCCGATTCCTTGTGGCCGGAAATGACCAGGGCATCGCCCTCGCCAAGACCGGCCGCGCGCGCGCGTTCGATCCAGTCCTGGGTGCTGCGGTACAGGCCGGCCCAGTCCATCACGCCGTCAGCGGCGTGCAGGGCCGGCGCCTGCGGGGCGACCTCCAGTTCGGCAAAGCGGCATTGATCGAAATCGAAATACATCGCGCTGTCTCCGGCGCCGTTGAAGAGATGCAGAGCCGAGCGTGGGCCCGGCTCTACAGGATCAGCGCGCGCTGTGCTCGGCCACGTAGTCGGCCAGCACCTGCACCGAATCGACCAGGGTGTCGATCTCATCCACCGGCAGGGTCACGCCCAGGCGGTCCTTGACCTCGACCATCAGCTGCACCTTGGACATCGAGTCGAACAGCGACTCCATGTACTCATCCGGCTGCACGCGCGTGCCGATCACCGATTCCACGATGTCGATCAGCTGGTTCTGGATCGTCTGCTTGTCCATGTTGGTGTCTACCTTGTCAGAACTGGAAATAAAGGAATCGTGTTTCTTTGTGCAGGTTGAGCAGGCACAGCGCCAGCATCACCAGCATGATGAGCAGCCAGGCCACGTTCGGCTGCCAGCGCATCCACGCACGCGGTGCCGGGTTCGGCTTGGCCAGCGAGGGCGAGTACACGCCCATGATCTGGTGTGCGTTGGGCGCCAGCCAGACGATGGCCAGTGACACCACGATATACAGCAGCTGCAGGTGGTGGCCCAGCAGCAGGCGCAGGCCGTCGGCAAGCGCAAGGCCGCCCACATGGCCCAGGTTTTCCATGCTTTCCCAGCCGCGCACGCCGAACATGCCCTGCACCAGCTGCCAGGCATCGTGCACGCCCTCGGCGCGGAAGAAGGCCTGGGCCACCAGCACGGCGCCGAAGGTGAGCAGCAGGTAGCCAACGTGCTGCAGCGGGTTGAGCGTGCGCAGGGCCGCCGGCTTGCGGCCACCGACGAACACGCGCCAGGCGTGGTTGATGGCCAGGTAGCCCGCATGCAGCAGGCCGAAGATGAGGAACTGCAGGCCGGCACCATGCCAGATGCCGGCCAGGCCCATCGCCCAGACCGTGGGCAGCACGATCATCGACAGGAAGCCGCCGGCGGTGGATACCGCGGCCGGACCGGTGGCGCGGCCATGGCGGGTCCGCCAGCGGGTGACCGCCATCGCCACCGGGTAGTACAGGTAGGCGGTGATGTAGCGGGTGAGCGTCATGTGCCAGCGCGCCCAGAAGTCGATGATGCTGGTGGCCTTGTAAGGCGAATTGAAGTTGAGCGGGAAGCGGATGCCGAACATCCGGGCCAGGCCCAGCGCCATGTCCGAATAGCCGGAAAAATCGAAGTACAGCTGCAGCGCATAGGTCAGCGCGGTGGCCCACGCGCCCCAGAACTGCACGTCACCGGTGGAGGCAAACCCCGCATCGGCATACGGCGCCAGGGTGTCGGCCAGCAGCACTTTCTTGGCCAGGCCGATGACGAACAGCATGCCGCCGATGGACAGGTTCTCAGCCTGGAAGCGGTAGGTTTCGCGCTTGCTGAACTGCGGCATCATCTCCTTGTGGTGGAGGATGGGGCCGGCGATCAGGTGCGGGAAGAAGGTCACGAACAGGACGTAGCTGAGCGGACTGCGGTCGTTGACCACCCCGGCGCGGCAATCGAGCAGATAGCCGATCTGGGTGAAGGTGAAGAAGGAAATGCCCAGCGGCAGGATCAGCGCGTCCATCGGGCCGACGTTGAAGCCCAGGTCGTGGACGAAGGTCACCATCGCGGCGAAATACTTGTAGTGCACCAGCAGCAGGATGTCGGCGGCTACACCGAAGGCCGTGGCCAGCAGCTGCAGGCGTGGCCGCTTGGCCAGCGCCAGGATGACCAGACTGACCAGGTAGTTGAAGACGATCGAGCCGGCCAGCAGGATGACGAACTGCGGGTTCCACCAGCCGTAGAAGACGATGGAGGCCACACACAGCCACAGCGCCGCCAGCCGGGGCTGCAGCGCGCCCAGCAGGTAGTGCACGCCCAGTGCGATCGGCAGGAACACCAGCAGGAACAGGAAGGAGTTGAACAGCATGGTCGGTCGGCGCTCAGTCGATACCGGCCAATGCCTTCTGCTCGCCATCAGTCAGCGGCAGGGACAGGGCCATTTCGGAAAATTCCCAGATCACCAGTTTCAGGGTTGGCGGCCACGTCGCCTGCTGCGGCAACGCCGTCAGCAGCGCGCCGGAGAACTGGCCGCCATCCATGCTCTGGTTCCACACCTCGCGCCCCAGGCCGTGGCCCAGGCGTTCGGCAAACAGGCTGCGCCGGCCGTTGGAACTGCCCAGCAGCAGCACCTCCACCGGCGGCGTGTCATCCAGCAGGCCGCCGCTGCGGACCGGGGCGATCACCTGCTCCGGTTCCTGGTCCAGCGTGGGCCGCCAGGCCGGCGGGGCATGCTCCAGCCCAGCCAGCACGATCAGGTCGCCCATGCGCGGCTTCGGTGCGCCCAGCGCGCCGACGTCGAACGCCTGGCCGCCCTGCCCGCCCAGCAGCGGCAGCGCCGCAGCGGTGACGGCGTCGGCCGCGCGCTGTGCGCCGATCCGGTTCATGTGCACATCGGTGCGGAAGAACACTGGCGCGTCCTGCCCGGACAACACCGGCAGCAGGTCCACGCTGGGCACCCTGGCTGCAGCCAGCGCCTGCTGCCATTGCCCATAGCGCGCGCGCATCGGTTCGGAATAGCGCAGGCCACAGGTATGCGCCTGCTCGATGCGCGATTTGTCCGGTACCACCACCACCAGCAGCTGCCCCCCCTTGGCCTGCAGCTGCTGCGACCAGTGCTGCATGAGGCGGATGCGATCGGCGAACACCTTCGCTCCCGCGCCGGGTTGCGGTCGCAGGCCATCGCGGTAGAACAGCCAGTCGGGGCAGCCCAGGGCTACCTGGTCGCCGGTATCACCCAGCAGACGGTAGCGCAGCGCTGCGCCAACCAGATCGCCTTCGTTCTGGATCGGCAGGCGCAGCGCCTGGTTGATCGCCTGGCCGGCTTCGCCGTCGGCCCACTTGGAGGGGAGCAGCTTCTCGGCCGGCAGCTTGGCGTTGGCCAGCATCCAGCCGCCGGCGCAGGCGCCGATCAACAGCAGGGCCGACACCACCACCGCGGTCAAGCGGTGGGCGCGCGGCGGGGCAGCAGGTGGCAGGGGCGCAGGCGCCCCGGGACGGGCATTCATCGGTTTACTGCCCCAGTGCCTTGTGCAGCCGCACCTTCCACTGCTCGGGCGTCATGATCGAGGCGTTGTCCCACTGGCCGCGCGCATCCGGCCCCTGCGGATAGGAAGGCTCGAACATCTGCCACACCAGCACCTGCGGCTTGTTCTGCTTGAACTCCGGCGATTCCAGATATTCCAGCAGCATCACCCAGTGGCCGACGTTGCCGGGCTTCCAGTTCACCGACACCGGCCGGTCGATCAGGTTGGACAGCTTCTGCGGGAAGCCGAAGTACGGCTGCACCATGCTGTGGCCGGTCACGTGCACCGGTGCCGGGCCGTCGTCCAGCAGCGACTGCTGTTCGGCCTGGCGGCGCACGGTGAAGGTATCGCGGCCGATGGCCTTGCGCTGGTCATCGGTGAGGAATAGCTCGGCCAGATCGCCGAAGCGGCGCTCCTTGATCTCGCTGCCCAGGGCCATGCCACTGCCCGCCTGCCCGGCCAGGGTCGGAACCTGTTCCTTGACCTTGGCGGCCACCGCAGCGGCGATGGCATCGGCAGCGGGCTGGGTCCAGTGCTGGTCGCTGCGGTAGAACACATCCTGACCACCCTGCTTGACCTGGCGCATCGCCTGCAGTGCATCGACGGCCGGTACCTGGGCCTTGCCCAGCCCGTCCAGTTCCAGTGCATAGCGGCCACGCACCGCATCGCCCAGGCGCTTGCCATCGGGCAGCTTGTCTTCATAGAACAGCGTCTTGTCCGGCAGCACCAGCACCTGCAGCTTCACGCCGGCCGCTGCCAGTGTGCGCTGCGCTTCGGCAATCAGCGCGGTATTGCGGGCGACGGCGGCCGTATCCACCTCGGTCAGGCTGCCCCAGGCCGGGAACAGCCAGCCGTCTTTGCCGATCAGCACGATGGACGAATCCTGGCTGGCCGGCGCGATCGGGGCTGCCGGTGCCTGGGCCTGCAGCGGACCGGCGGCGGCCAGCGCGCACAGCGCAGCCAACAGGAGCGCGCGCGGGCGTCGCACGGGCGTTGCTATGGAAACACTCTTCATCGGCAGATCCTTCTTGCAGCGTCAGTAGTACAGGGTGGCGGTGGCGAACAGGCCCTTGGCACGCTGGGTGTCGCCGCCGCCGATGGCGAAGCGGTAGGACACCGACAGGTCCAGGTAGGAGCGTGCCGCGTTGTAGTGGTCTTCGCGGAACCAGTAACGCAGGCCGAGGCCCGGACCGGCCCCCAGCGACCAGGTGCGCTGGGTGTCGGACAGGTTGAACGACTGCGTGCCGATGCCGGGGTAGTCGATGCCCCGTACCCGCGACCGCTGGTCCTGCCAGTCCGCCCCCAGCACCACATAGGGGGTCAGCAGCCAACGGGTCTGGTCGGCACCAAAACGGTAGTTGCGGCCCGCGCGCAGTTCGGCGGCAGCAAAGGCCTGCTGGCGACGCAGGCGGCCGGTGGAGTCACTCACGCGCTGCGACGGTTCGCCGTTGGCATCGAGTGCATCGACGGTGAAGTGGGCGCGGTTGTCGTCCCAGCTCAGGCCGGCCTGGGCATAGCCACTGACCGTCCACCACTGGCTGACATCGGTGCGGATGCCCGTGCCTTTGTAGAAGCCATAGGTGGCATAGGTCATCCAGCCACCGGCGCTGCCGTCGAGCCGGTAACGGGCCAGCAGGTTGGCCTGCAGCGGGCGCTCGGATTCGATCTGGATCTGGCAGCGGATGGCCGCCGAATCGGCATAGATGCCACCGCGGCGGGTAGCGCTGCCGAGGAACTGGCGGCGCTCCAGGCCAACGCTGAAACCGCTCTGCCCGAACGTATAACGCGCGCCGAACGAACCGATGGTGGACGGCCAGCCGGCGACTGAACGCGAACGGCTGAGGCGCTCGGCACGTTCGCGGGAATCAGGCGTTTCCACCCCGGTGCAGGGGTCCACGAACAGCAGCGATTCGAACGTGCCGCCTTCGTCGTACAGCGTATTGGCGATACGCGCGTACAGCTCCAGCGTGCCGTGCTGGTTGTTGGTGGCCTGTGGCCGCCAGAACGCTTCCAGCGTACTGAACACCGAGGCGCCAGGGGTGCTGATGGAGGCACCGCCCAGATTCGTTGCGGCCTGGCGCGAGCCGCGATAGCCGGCCGAAGCGGTAATGCCCCAGTCGCGCGAGTAACCGGCGATGGCGCTGCGCGTGTTGTAGCGCTGCGCCTTGTCCAGCGGCAGCTGGCCAGCATCGGCAGCGTCGATGGCACCGCGCAGCAGGGTGACGGCCTGGCGCTGGTCGCCGACCGCCGCACTTGCGTAGGCCTGGTCCATCACCACGGTTCGCGGCGCCTTGCCGGTCGCCTCGGCTGCACGGAAGTCAGCCAGCGCCAGCGCGGGTTCGCGCGCAGCCTGGTTGAGATAGCCACGCTGCATCAGCAGGCCGGCATCGTCGGGGTGCGCGGCCAGGGCCGTTTCCAGGCGCTGAAGGGCCTCGCCCTGCTGCCCGCGGTTGCCCGCGGCCAGCGTGGTGGTCAGCAGGGCCTGCAGCGTCGCGTTGTCCGGCGACTCCTGCACGGCCTGACGCGCCTCGGTGATGGCCTTCTGGTAGTCCTGGCGGCCAAAGGCAGCATAGGCACGCTGGGCCGGGCCACCGTCACCCTGCAGGTCGGCAGGCATCAGTTCGCACTGGGTGCCATAGGGCGTATCGCGGCACTGCTGGAACGGCGCAGGATAGGACTGCAGGGTGAGGGTCTGCCCGGCGCGTGCACTGTGGATCGCCTTGGCCCGCTCGGCGATCGCCTCGCGGATGCCCTGCCGGTTCTTTTCGTCCTCGTCGGCCAGCGTGTCGGCCTGCAGGGGCGCCAGCAGGGTGGTGGCGCGCTCGCGGTCACCGGCGGCCACGGCGGCATCCACCGCCAGCAGGCGCACGTTGCGCTGCTGCTGGCTGTCCAGCCAATCCTGTTTCAGCGCAGCGTCGAAATCGGCGTTGGCCTGCACCGTGTTGCCCTGCCGCTGGCGCAGATAGGCCCGCATCACCAGGGCAACGGTGTCGTCCGCATCATTGTCCAGCGCCTGGTCGGCGGTCTGTTCAGCGTCGGCCAGCTTGCCATCGAGCAACTGCGAGGTCATCAGCAGCAAGCGATGCGAGGCCACGTCAGGGGCGCGTGCCACCGCTTCGCGGGCGAAGCCGGTGGCCGCGCTGAAATCCTGGGCGATCAGTGCCTGGTAGCCATCCTGTGCCGGCTTCACCGCACGCTGGCGGCCAAGGGCCACGCGCTTGGCACGCAGATCGGCCACGTTCGGTGCCCCCAGCTGAAGCGCCGTGGCGGCGGCCGCGTCGGCCTGCTCCAGCTGCTGCTGCGCTTCCAGCGAGGCAACCCACAGCATGGCCCACGCACCCTGCTGGGGCTGCTGGCGGAAGGCTTCTTCGGCCTTGCTGGCGGCAACGGTCATCTGGTCGTTGTTGTAGGCGGTGTACGCCTCGGTCGCGATGGCGAACGACTGCTGGTAAGCGCGTTCTGCCGCTGTCTGCCTGGCCACCGGTGCAGCACGCGCGCCCGCCGCAGCGGCCGGCGCAGTGGCCAGCCCCGGCAACGCAGGATCCTTCAAGCCCGCATCCAGGGCACTGCGCGCCTGCTGCCGTGCCTCGTCAGCGCGGCCGAGCTTCTGCAGCGAATAGATCTTCAGCAGGCGCAGGCGCACCACGTCCGGGCGCAGCCGCGCTGCTTCATTGGCCTGGCGGTACGCACTGCTGTAATCGCCGCGCTCGTAGGCGGAAAACGCCTGTTCGGCCAGTCGATAGGCCGGGCCGGACAAGGGCAGCGCGTCGTCGGCATGCGCAGGCAGTGACACAGCGGTGGCCAGGGCAACGGCAATGACGGTGGACAGCAGCGTTGTCTTCATGCCGGTTGTACTCCAGGCGGCGACGACTGCAGCAGGGCAGCACGCCGACGTTGTTCTTCCATGGCCTGGGCGATGGCCTGTTCAGTGGCGATGCCCCTGGTCACCAGGTAATCACCGATGCGGCCGTCGCGCTGCGGCTTGTACTCATCCAGTGCCGCTTCGAAACGCGCATGGTCGATCAGGCGCATTTCCACCAGCAGGTCACCCAGCAGCGGCACGGTGTCGATGCGCCACTGTTCGGCGCCGCCGATCATGCGCAGGCCGGCATTGATCTCGCTTTCGCGGGCCACGGTCTGTTCAATATGGGCGCTGCCGGTTTCCTGCTTCAGCAGGGCCAGCGCGGCATCGGACAGCGGGTTGGCCACGGCCAGCCGCAGCGTGTCTTCGCGCACGCGCGGCAGCGGCAGCATGCGCCACTGCACGCAGGCATCGACGCTGACCGGGAATTCGCCTGCGGAAAGGTAATCGACATCGATCACCGCACGCTGCATGTCGCCCTGGAAGGCGATGGCCTCGGCCAGGGTTTCATCGTCCAGCCAACCCTGCGACAGCAGGATGCGGCCCAGCGGCTGCTGGCGGCCGCCCTTCTGCTGCTGCAGCGCTTCTTCCAGGCGCTCGGGTTCGATCGCCTGCCAGGTGGTCAGCAGTTCGCCCAGGCGCTTGCGGGTCTGCACCAGGGCCGACGCATCGGGGAAGTCGTGCATGGTCTTGTCCCAGACCATGCGCTTGCCGAACAGCAGGTAGGCCAGGAACATCTTCCAGGCACGGGCAGTGGCCATGAAGTTGACCATGTTGCCGACCACCATGCGCGGGATCGACATCAGGGCGTGTTCCCAGCCATACAGCCGGTTGACGAAGTAGAAACGCTGCACCACGCGCGTTGCCAGCGCGGCGGTGGTCAGCAGCGCGATGTTCATCTGCCACGTGCCGGCCTGGAACACGCTGGGGTACTGCACGGTCCACACGCCGGTCGCCTTCAGCACCCAGAACAGCAGCAGCTGCAGGAAGATGAGGTAGGCGATGATGCTGACGAAGGAGGTGATGATGCCCTTGCGGTCACGCGCCAGCAGGTACTTGGTTGCCAGCGAACCACGCCAGCCCAGGGTTTCCCAGCTCTGCAGACCGATGCCCAGCACCCAGCGTGCCTTCTGCCGGTACGAGGCGCGGAAGTTGTCGGGGAAATACTCACGCACGCACAGGGCCATCTGCTGGGTGCGCTCGCGCACCGGGCCCCAGCCGAACCACGACGGCCGCCGCACCAGGAACTGCACCGGGAAGCGGGCGAAGATCGAATGCATGCCCATCGCCGCCAGGCGCGCACCGACGTCGTAATCCTCGGTGAGGCTGTCGGTGTTGAACGGCTGGTTGTCGGTGGCTTCGCTCAGCGCCAGCAACGCCCGGCGCGAGAAGCAGGTGCCCACCCCGGCCGACGGCACCATGCCCGAGACGCTCTCGCGCACGACCAGGTCCTTGGCGTGCCATTCGGCGAACTCGTCCATGTACACGCCGGCCACCAGTTCGTACCACTCGCGGTCCAGCGAGGTCACCGGCAGCTGGATCATGTCCTTGCGCGGCAGCAGGTAGTTGAAGAAGCGCAGCTCCATCGGGTGCAGCACGTCTTCGCTGTCATGCAGGATGACCCCGGCGAACTCGGTGTCATGGCGTTTCTCGTAATCGAAGATCGCCAGGATCAGCCAGTTCAGGCAGTCGGCCTTGCTGGTCGGACCATCGTGCGGCACTTCCACGCGACGCAGGCGCTTGTAGCGCCGGCGCATGCGCTCGACTTCATCGATGGTCGCCTGGTCGTTGGGGTAGGTGCCCACGAACACGACGTACTCGCGGTAATCGAGCACGTTGATCATGTTCTCGACCATCTGCGCGATGACGTCGTATTCCATCCACGCCGGCACCATGATCGCCAGCGGTTGCTCCGGCCGCTGCAGCAGGTCCTGCTGGGTCAGCGGCTTGTACTCGCTGCGCTTCTTGACGGTCAGCGTGCGCCAGGTTTCACGGGTCCAGTACCAGAGATCGATGAACAGATCATCGAGGCTGGAGATCAGGATCAGCACGGCCACTGCCGCCGCCACTGTTTCCAGGGCGGCGAAGTAGTTGGCCAGCTGGATGTTCCAGAACAGACCGTCCACGGCGGATCAGTGTCCGTTGCTGGCGGACTTGCGGCGACGGCGGACCTGGGTGATGCGGGCGGCCAGCAGTGCAAACACCACCACGCCTACGGCCAGCAGCAGCCAGACCATGTGTTTTTCCCAGCCGCTCTGCGGATTGCCCTCTTCAGCGATGCGCGAACCGTAGGGATCCTGGCTGTCGAAGTCGCGCACGACCTCGCTGCCATCGATCACCGCGAGGTCGCCGCGCAGCAGGCGGAACGGTGCGCCCAGGGTCGGCCCTTGGGTGCCCAGGTCGCTGTACAGCACACCGGTCTGGCCGCCGGCCGAGGCCACCTGCACCGCCGCGGCACGCTCGACACCGGTCAGGTCCAGCAGGGACTGCGGCTTGCCGGCAATCACCAGGTGGCCATCCTTCAGGCCCGCCAGGGTGACACCCGACGGTGCCACGCCAAAGGCCAGGTACGGCTTGGCCGGGCTGATGGCAGCGCCGGCATCGACCACCTTCAGTTCGGCGGCTTCCGGCGAGGCACCGACGGCGCTGGCGATGGCGATGACCTTGGCCAGCGAGGACGGCGCATCCTGCAGCCAGGTGCCCGGCACGAACACTTCATTGGCGCGCGAGAGCAGGCTGGCCGCACCGATGAAATCAGTCCCCAGGGTGCGCTTGGCCAGCTTGATGTGGCTGCTGGGCAGCACCGTCACCGGGAAGGCGGTGGCCGGGTCATGGCAGTACGGGCGCGCCGGCTGGCGCAGGAAGCTGACCCGCACCTCGTTGCGGGCCGACAGCGCATAGGCCGGCACCTTGGCGACCAGGCGCTGCGGCTTGCCATCGGTGGACAGCACCTTGGCACCCAGCAGGTAATCGTTGAAAAAAATGGTGGCCACCGCGCCCTGCCCGCCCGCATTCGGCGCGGCAGACACATCGATCACCACTTCCTCGGGCAGGCGGCCATCGGCCGACAGCGCACCCAGTTCAAAATTGGCCGTGCGGTCACCGCGGGTGACGATGTCCTGCGTGCCGGCGATGTTGCCCAGCCGGCTGAGCAGCACCAGGTCGCCCTGCATGGCCGGCGCGCCGGCCTGGTCGACCTTCAGCGAACGGCCCAGCGCGTAGGCGCGCCATTGTTCGGAGAGCAGGCCAGCGACCTTGCCACCGGCGGCTGGATCGACCACCAGGGTCGGGCGGCCGGCAACGGTCGCCACGCTCACCGAGGCATTGGCGGCGGGCTTCTCCAGCGCGCCCATGTCGGCCGCACGCCAGGCAGTGAAGGCGCTGGCCGCATCGGCACCACTGGCCCCGACCTGTGCACCCAGCGCATCCAACGCAGCACGCACGCCCGCGCGCAGCGCCTCGCTGCCGATCATCACGTCGGCGGCCAGCGGCCCGCTGTCACGCAGCGACAGCAATGCGCCGACTTCGGCCAGATCCTTGATCGCGTAGGCGCGTTCGCCACCGGCCAGGGCGGCATAGGCCGGCACGCCCATCAGGCTGGCCGGGATGCTGATGCCACTCAGGTCGACGCGGTCGCCTACCTTGGGCAATGCGACCACATCGACCTGCTTGCCGCCGGTCTGCAGCGCGGCACCGATGCGCCAGGCAGCATCGTAGGACGGCGCCTGCAGCGTCTTGCCATCGACCAGCAGGCGCACGCGCGGTGGCAGCGCGCCCCAGGCCTTGGCCACGCTGTCCACGGCACGGCCATCGAAGCGGTAACTGAAGCGCGAATCGGGCGACAGGCGCAGCACATTCGCCGGTGCGCTCTGGTCGGCGCAGCGGTAATCGGAAACGATGGACCACCAGCCCACGCCGACACGGACGAAGCCGTTGTCGCGCGGCTCGCCATCAATGGCCAGCAGCTGGCTAGCGTCGCCCTGCGCATCGGTGATCGAGCGCGCGGCCATCGGATCGCCGTCCACCGACCACAGGCCCGAGGTACGGCCGGTATGGCCGCGCACGTAGCGCCCATCCAGCTGCAGCTGCGCATCGCGCGTGGCCACGCCCACCGGTACCGGCAGGTAGATCTCGCGCTGGCTCTCCTGGCCGCTGAGGACCAGCGGCTGGCGGAAACCCAGTTGGCGCAACGTCATCTGCCGGGTCACGGTGCTGTCGCCGGTCCATTCGGCGAACTGGCCTGCCGCGGTGTCGGCGGCGTGGGCGGTGGCAGCGATGCTGGCCAGGGCCAGCGCGGTGGAAACCAGGAGGAAGGTACGTTGGCCGGTCTGGGTCATGGCGTCACTTCATGCAGAGGAGGGGAAACGGGTCCGGCGCTGCGATGGCCGGGGTTGAACTCAGGCAACGGCTTGCCGCGCAGGGCCGCAACGATGCGCGCACTGGCACGCCCGTCGCCGTATGGGCTGGCCCCCGGATCGAACCGGGTAGGCTGCGCCGGCTGGGCAAGTGCGGCGTTGACCGATTCGATGATGCGGGCCGGCGTGGTTCCCACCAGCTTGACCACGCCTGCTTCGACCGCTTCCGGCCGCTCGGTCACATCACGCATCACCAGTACCGGCTTGGCCAGCGCAGGCGCTTCTTCCTGCACGCCGCCCGAGTCGGTGAGGATCACGTCGGCGCGCTGCATCAGACGCACGAAGCTGAGGTAATCCTGCGGCGGCACCAGGTGCACGTTGTCCAGGTGGCCAAGTTCAGCATTTACCGGGCCCTGGACGTTGGGGTTGAGGTGCACCGGGTACACCACCTGCAGATCCTGGCGCCGGGCCAGCTCGGCCAGTGCGCGGCAGATGTCCAGGAAGCCCTGGCCGAAGCTTTCGCGGCGGTGGCCGGTGACCAGCAGCAGGCGACGATCAGGGTCGATCATCTGGAACGGTGCATCGGCCTTTGCACGCAGTGCTGGATCGCGATCAAGCTGCTGCACGGTCTGCTGCAGGGCATCGATGACAGTGTTGCCGGTGACGATGATCTTTCCTCCCAGGTGTTCACGCGCCAGATTGCTGCGTGAGCTGGGCGTAGGCGCGAAAAGATAATCCGCTACCACGTCGATGACCCGACGATTCATCTCTTCCGGCCACGGCCGATGGATGTCACCGGTGCGCAGACCGGCTTCCACGTGCCCGATGGGAATACGGTGATGGAACGCCGCCACGGCCGCCGTCATCGCGGTGGTGGTATCGCCGTGCACCAGCACGCGATCAGGACGTACCTGCGTGTAGAGCGCATCAAGCCGCTCGAACAGCTTGGCGCACAGGCCATTGAGCGTCTGGTTGGGGACCATGACGTCGAGATCATGGTCGGCATTGATCGCAAACAGCGACATCACCTGGTCCAGCATCGCGCGATGCTGGCCGGTGGTGCAGACGATCGATTCGATATCCGGCGCCTCACCCAGCGCCTTGACCAGCGGTCCCATCTTGATTGCTTCAGGACGGGTACCGAAAACGGAAAGAACCTTCACCGCAGAACTCCCTCAAGGCCTGCTAATCATCCTGTGGGCAAAGCGTAAGCGATTCTGTGAAGTTCGGCCACACAAATGTGATCTTCATCACAAAGTTGCGCAGCAAGGCGGGGATCACAAAGTGACGCAGAGCGTCACTGTGTGACGTATTAGTTCTCTTCTGGCGGTAATTCGAACACCTGGCGCAGGTAGGACAGATACCCCGGGTCATCGCACATGCTCTTGCCCGGCGAGTCGCTCAGCTTGGCCACCGGCTGTCCGTTGCAGCGGACCATCTTGATGACGATGTTCAGTGGCGTCGGGCCCAGGTCGTTGGTCAGGTGCGTGCCGACACCGAACGCCACCTGGCAGCGGCCACGGAAATAGTCGTACAGGCGCATCACCTTGGTGATGTCCAGGCCATCGCTGAAGACCAGCACCTTGCTGCGCGGATCGACGCGGCGCTGCTGGAAGTGGGCGAGCATGCGGTCGCCCCAGTCGAACGGGTCGCCCGAATCGTGGCGCACGCCGTCGAACAGCTTGCAGAAATACATGTCGAAATCGCGCAGGAACGCATCCAGGCCGACCACGTCCGACAGCGCGATGCCCAGGTCACCACGGTATTCGCGCGCCCACGATTCCAGCGCTGCCACCTGCGAATCACGCAGGCGCGGGCCGAGCGCCTGGAAGGCCTGCAGGTACTCATGGGCCATGGTGCCGTGCGGGGTCATGCCGTACAGGCGGGCGAAATGCACGTTGCTGGTGCCGACCAGCTGCGGGCCGAGCGCATCGCGCAGCAGCGGCAGCAGGCGGGCATGCCAGTCACGCGAATAGCGGCGGCGGCTGCCGTAGTCGGCGATGCGGCACTGCTCGAACCCCGGGGTATCACGCAGCAGCGCGGCCTTGGCCTGCAGGCGACGCTCACCCTCGGCGAAATCAGCGGTGGTGGTGTTGCGGAACCAGACTTCGTTGATGATCGCCAGCAGCGGCACTTCGAACAGGATGGTGTGCAGCCACGGGCCGGTGATGTCCAGATCGATCTCGCCCGGCACGGTCGTCGATGGCCGCAGCTGGATGTACTTGCGGTCGAGGTGGAACAGGCCGAGGAAATCGGCGAAATCCGGTTTGACGAAGCGCAGGCCGCGCATGTAATCCAGCTCTTCATCGCTGAAGCGCAGGCTGCACAGGTGGTCGATCTCTTCGTTGATCTGGTCGATGTAGCTCGCCAGGTCGATACCGGGGGTGCGGCACTTGAACCGGTACTGGACCAGGGCGCCGGGGTGCTGGTGCAGCACCGCCTGCATCATGGTGAACTTGTACAGGTCGGTGTCGAGCAGGGACTGGATGATGGCCATGGGGCGATTATGCGCCCGTTCGCGTGAATCGCCGATTCGCCCCCGTAGATCCACGCCATGCGTGGATGCAGCCCTCCGCCCCGGGCCTCAAAGCGCCTTGCGCAGCAGCTTCGGCAGCAGCATCACCGCATGGGCCCAGATCGCCCCCCACACCATCACCCGCACCGGCAGCGAACGCTGCTTCGCCTCGAACTTGCTGAAGTAGCGCCACAGGCCACGATGCTTGTGCCATTCGACGAAGAACGGCCGCGAACGGCTGGACACCCCGCGCACGTGGGTCACCCGCAGGTCGTTGGCGATGGCCACCACGCCGCCGGCCTCGCGCACGCGCCGGCACAGGTCCAGATCTTCGGCATGCAGGCGGTAGCCGGCATCCCAGCCGCCAATGCGGTCGAACAGCGCGCGCGGCATCAGCAGCAATGCGCCAGACAGCGCCGGCACCTGCTGCAGCGCCTGCGCCGGATCACGGGGGATCGCCAGCCGCCCACCGCGCCCAGGGGAACGCAGCATGGCCAGGAAATCGGGATCGCGGCGGCGCACGGCGTCATCGGCGAAACCGTGCTCGTCCACCTGCTCCACGCCCAGCAGGCAGTCGCCCAGTGCCTGTGCACGGCCGCGCAGCGCGGCCAGGGTATCGGTTTCCACCATCAGGTCGGGGTTGATGAAGGCCAGCCACGGACTGTTTGAATCGGCCACGCCCTGATTGTTGGCGGCCGCAAAGCCTGGATTGTCCGGGTTGCCGATGAAGCGCACGCGTGCATCGTGGCTGGCATGGCGCTGCACGATCTCCAGCGTGTCGTCCTGCGAGCCGTTGTCCACCACCCGGATTTCGGCCACCTCCTGTGCCTGGCGCAGGCGCGACAGGCAGGCATCGATGGTGCTGCCACTCTGGTAGGTGACGACGATGGCGACGATGGCAGGGTTCAAGCAGACGGCTCCGGCGGCGTGGGCATGGCGAACAGGTCGCCCTGGTCACGCGGCATTATCGCCTGACGCAGCCGTTGCTGCAGGTCCTCGCGCAGGGCATGCAGCGGGTCGTGCATGAGAAAATCGGCCAGGCGCGGCATCCAGCCCGGCCACCGTGCGGCCAGGGCCTCCAGGTCACCCTCGCGGCTGTTGGCTTCACCGGCCCGGCTGACGAAGGCGTTCTCGCACAACACGTTGCGCCAGCCCAGCCCGGCCATGCGCAGGCTGAGGTCGACCAGCGCGGCATTCCAGCCAAGATAGCTGTCGATATCCAGGCCACCGGCACGGCGGCGCGCATTGCCACGCACCAGCACCGCATGGGTGACCGCCGAGGGCAGTTCCGGGTGCAGGTTCGGCAGTGACGCGCAGGCCTGCGCCAGCAACGCGATGTCGGTCGGCTCGGGATTGATTTCACCCAGGCGCGGCCACGCGGCGGTTTCACCGGCATTGCACCAGGTCGTGGCGGTGGCGATGGCGGCATCACGGGCAAAGGCGGCCTGCAGCTGCTGCAGCCAGCCCGGCGCGGGCACGCTGTCCGGGGCGAGCACGGCCACATCCAGGCCGTCGCAGGCGCGCAGCATTTCGTCCAGATGGGCGACCTCGCCCAGCGGCCGCGCACGGCGGGTGTATTCGGCCTGCAGCGGGGTATGCGCCAGCCAATGCTCGACTACGGCCTGCGCGCGTGGCCCGGCCTGGGCGTCATCGGCCAGCCACACGGCGGTGCCTGCCGCCGTACCAGCATCCAGCGCGGCCAGGCAACGGTCGAGGGCGGCATCGTCCACGCCCAGCGGCAACAACACGATCGCCCCCATCCCGCCTCCGTGGTTGTCGGTGGCGGTAGGTTAGCACCGGCAGGGCTGCGCCCTGCACCTGCCGAGGCAACGTCAACGTCAACGTCAAAAGCTGGCTATCCGTGGGATGGCGGGGTGGGTCCGGTTGAGGGGGACGCCGTGAACCCATCCATGGGGGCTTGGTCGCCACATCCATGCCGCTCACACCCCCTCAACCGGACCCACCCCGCTTTCGACAGTTTCCTGCGATCTGTCGGAACGGCACGGGGTCGGATCCCGTTCTGAATATTGGTATCTGACAGAAAAATCGTGTCGACCAAGGTCGACACCTACCCAAAGCCGCGCGTTCCAGTAGATCCAGGCCATGCGTGGATGATTCATTCGATATCCGACAGATGTTCCGACCAACGGTCGGCACCCACCAACAGCACACGGAATCTGTCAGAGGCGGGGCGGTGTGGGTGGGCAGGACCGCAGGCGCCATGGATGGCGCCTACGAGCCCCCATGGATGGGTTTACGGCGTGTCCTGACCACCCACACCGCCCCGCCATCCCACGGAATGCCGCTCTGGCTCTGGCCGTTGCCGTTGCATTGAGCAGGTGCAGGGCTGCAAGCCCTGCAAAAGAAAAACCCTACTTCTTGCGCTCGCGCGTGGGGAACGGTTCCATCGCACGGAAGCGGTTGCTGTACTCGTCAGTCAGCGTCCGCGCTTCCTGCCCGTTGCGCACGATCGTCGGGGTCAGCAGCACGATCACTTCCGAACGCTTGTTCACCTTGCCCTTGCTGCCAAACAGACCGCCGATGATCGGCAGGCGGCTCAAGCCCGGGACACCGTTGGAGGTGTCTTCATCGGAGTTGGTGATCAGGCCGGCCAGCATGATGGTGTCACCGCTCTGCAAAGCCGCCTCGGTGGAAATCTTGCGGGTGTTGATGGGCGGGTTGCAGGTCGTCTTGGTTGCGTCACAACCCGACGGGGTCGCGCCGGCCGAACTGACTTCCTGCACGATGTCCAGGAACACCACGCCATCGCGGGTGATGCGCGGGCGCACCTTGAGGATCACGCCGGTATCCAGGTACTGCACCTGGCTGTAGGTGCTGTCGCTGATGCCGGTGTTGACCGATACCGAGTTGATCGGAATCTTGGTGCCGACGTTCAGCTGCGCCTCGGCGTTGTTGCGCACGAAGATGGACGGGGTCTGCAGCAGGCGCAGGTTGGTCACCTGGTCCAGTGCGCTGACCACCGCCGCGGCGTTCTTGCCGAGGAAGGTCCAGCCGGTCTCGCTGCCGGTGATGGCACCGGCGAAGCTGCCCCAGATGTTGCGGCCCAGTGCACTGGGCAAGGTCGCGCCGCCGGTGGCGCCGGTGTAGCTCTGGCCCTGCACGGCGTTCTCGAAGAACCAGTTGACGCCGTACTGCAGGTCGCCGGTCAGGTCGACCTCGGCTACCTGCGCTTCGATGTGCACCTGCATCGGCATCACGTCGAGCTTCTCGATCACTTCGCGGATCGAACGCCAGGCCTGCGGGGTGGCGCGCACCAGCAGGGCATTGGTTTCTTCCACCGCCGAAACACCGACGGTATCGCCTTCCACATCAAGACTGACGCTGATGTTGCCCTCCTGGCGCTGGGGCAGGTTCATCGTACTGGCCATGCCACCGCTGGCGCCGCTGGTGCCGTTGCTGCTGCCACCGAAATCGCTGCTGTTGTTGCTGTTGCTGGTATCGCCGCCGCGGCTGTCCAGCTGCATCGGCGTCGCGCCCGGGGCCAGCCCGGCCGAGGAACCCCGGCTGTTGCGGTTGTTGCTGCTGGCGAAGGCTTCGGCCAGGCGCTGGGCCAGATCGCGCGCCTTGATGTAGCGCAGCTCGTAGGAGAACAGGCGCGCGCTGCCACCGGCGGTGTCGATGCGATCCAGCCACTGCTGGATCTGGTCCAGGTAGCGCACCTGCGGGGTGATGACCAGCACGGCGTTGGCGTTTTCCAGCGGCAGGAAGCGGAACATGCCGGCGCTGGGCGTCTTGCTGTCCTCGCCGAAGACCTTCTCCAGATCGCTGGCGACCTGCTCGGCCTTGCCCGACTGGATCGGGAACACACCCACCGACATGCCCGACAGCCAGTCGACGTCGAAGATCTCGACGGTGTGCAGGTAGTTTTCCAGCTCGGCGCGGGTACCCCCGAGGGTGATCACGTTGCGGCCGGTATCAACGTTGACGATGGCGTTGGGCCGCGCGTACGGCTCCAGCACTTTCTTCATTTCGCTGGCGGATATGAACTGCAGCGGCACCACCCGTACCTCGAAGCCACGCGCGCTGGAAGCCGGTGCGGTGCTCGGTGCGACGGTGCCGGCCAGCGCCTGGTCGGCGGCGACGATGTTGTAGCGGCCACCGCTGTAGACCATGCGCGCATTGTTCCAGCCCAGCACCATTTCCAGCAGGTTCAGCGCCTGTGCCGGCGACACCGGCTTGGGCGTGGCCAGGGTGACCGTGCCCTGCACGCCCGGCGCGATGACGTAGTTCTGACCCAGCATGTCGCCGAGGATGGCCTTGACCACGGCATGCACCGACTCGCCTTCGAAGTTGAAGGTGGCGCTGCCACCGCTGGCCGAATGCAGCGCCGGTGACGGCGCACGTGCGGCTTCGCGGTTGATCATGGTGCCGCTGCCGCGGCGGATCACCGCCTGCGGTGTCCCTGCGGCGGCATCACCCTCGACGACCTGGGGATCGGCCGCCGCGGCACCGGCTTGTGCTGGCGGCGGGGTGGCACTGCGATGGACGTTCGGGCCGGACACGGTGGCGCAGCCGACCAGCAGCGTCAGGGCGAGGGACCAGGGCAGAAAACGCAGGTTCATGCATTCACTCTATCGGTTGGTGCCATCGCCCGGGGGCGGCGACGGTTGTTGCTGCTGTTGCTGCAGCTGACGGCGACGGGCCTGGATGCGTTCGCGGATGGCCTGCATCTGCGCTTCGCTGGGGCCGTTGTTGGCGGGGGCGGCCGGCGATGGCGCGCTTGCCGGGGCGGCCACGGCGGCGGCGCCGCTGACGACATCGGGGCTGGGCCGCGCATTGGACGCGGCAGCGGCGGCGGGTGGCGGCGGAGGCGGCGGCACGACACCGGCGGGCGGCACAGCGCCATTGGCGCCGCGCAGCACGGTCGGCGGTTCACCGCCCTGCCCGTTGAAGGTCGCCAGTTCCAGCACCTGGCTGCCGCTGGGGCCGATCACAGTGGCCTGGCGAGGCTCCAGTGCGACCAGCTGCCAGCCATCGACCGCCTCACCATTCAGGCGCAGGCGCACCGAACGATTCTGCTCGGTGGTGAAGGTGGCCATGCTGAAGCTGTCGGTGAGCAGCACACCGGTCAGGCGCAGCGCGGCGCTGGCAGCCGGTTCGCTGCCACCCAGCAGATAGGGACGCGGCCGCCGGTCTTCGGCAAACAGCGGTCGTTCGCCGATGGCACGGTAGCTGTCGGCAGCAGCCATGCGTTCGGCGGCCATCGGCGGCAACGCGGGAAGCGCGGCGGCCTGCGCGGCGGCATCGCTGTCGGCAGGGGCCAGGCGGCTGCCCAGGCCGAAGCCGGTGGCCAGCCAGGTCGCACCGGCCCAGCCGGCCAGCGCCAGCAGGAAGCCGGTGCGCAGGGTGAACGGATCACGTTTCATCGGCGCCCTCCGCTTCCACGGGTGGCTCGGCCGGTGCAGTGCCGGCGTCGGCGGCAGGCGCCGGCGCAGGTGGTTCCGCTGCCGGCGCGGCGGCATCGCCACCGGCACCCGGCAGCAGGTAGCCGGCCAGTTCGAAGGACACGTCCAGGCCAAGGCCCGATTCATTGGGCGACTGCTGGAAGCGCTGCGCGATGAGGTTGAGGTTGTCCACGAACAGGCGCGGGCTGCCGGTTTCCAGGCTGTGCAGCACGGTAGCCAGTTCGGCCACGCCGCAGCGCAGGCGTACCTGCATGGCCACACGCACGAACTCGGCATCGCGACGGTTGTCGGTCAACGGCGTGCGGTTGCTGATGGTGCAGCTGCGGTTGCCCGGGCTGGCGGTGGCCACCGCATCCTGCACGCGCGCGCCCAGCGCAGCGGCGGCGGCTTCGGCGGTGGCTTCGCGCAGGAAGCCGGGGCGCTGCTGCAGTGCCTCGCGGGTCTGCTGCAGACGCTGTTCGATCTGCGGCTGCTGCTGCAGCTGCGCCTGCACGCGCTGCTGGCGCTCGCGCAGCGCAGCCACGTCCTCGTTGATGGCCAGCAGCGGCTGGGTGAACCACGGGTGCACCAGCAGCAGGTAGGCCAGGCCCAGCACTGCCACCAGCAGTGCCAGCGCCAGCCAGCGGTCACGGCGTGCGCTTGGCATCGGCATCGGCCGCCTCCCTGGCTGGGGCGGCGGGCGCGGCGGCAGGGGCCGGCGGCAGCGGCTGCAGCTCGGCGGTCAAGGTGAAGCGGTCACGGCCGCTGCTGGCGCCATCGGCCTGCAGCACGCCGGTCAGGTTGACCTTGCGCCATTGCGGTGCGTCCTGCAGCAGCTGTACCAGCTGCGAGGCTTCGCTGCTGAGGCCGATCAGCTGCAGGTTGTTGTTCTCGATGGCCAGTTTTTCCAGATAGGTGCCATTGGGCAGGCGCTGGGTCAGTTCGTTCCACAGCTCCACGGTGCTGGCGCGCTGGGCGCGCTGCTTTTCCAGGAAGGCGGCGCCGTCCAGCAGGGCCTGCAGCTGGCTGCGTTCGCTGGCCACGCCGCGGGCGCTGCGCGCACTGCGTTCGACCTCCGCACGCAGGGCGTCGGCGGCCTGGCGGCGGTTGTCCAGCAGCTGCGCGGCGGCCAGCACCAGCATCACCAGTGCGGCCAGGCCCAGCAGCAGGTTCCAGCGCCGCATCGGGTCATGCCGCGCTTGCCGCTGAGCCTGTGGCAGCAGGTTGACCTGCAGCGGCTGGCCCTGTGCATCCAGTACATCGACGCCGGACAGCGCATCGGCCCAGGCGCCGACCTGGCCGCGCCAGGCCTCGAGCTGGCGCAGCGGCCAGGCCACCAGTTCCACCTGCAGCAGGCCTTCACCGGCACTGCCTCGCTCGCGCACGTCATAGCTGACCTGGCTGGATTCGAACGGTGTCTGCCGGTCGATCTCGTAACCGACCACGGCACGCAGGCGATCACTGGCCGCCAGGGGCAGACGCAGGGTGCGCACCAGAACCTGCGGCTCGGCCAGCAGCCAGGCCCGTGGCAGGCCACGCAGGCGCGCATCGAGGACACGGTCCAGGTCCGCCGGCTGCGTCGGCCACGGCAGGCTGGCCACCGGTTCCAGGCCCTGCCCGGCTTCGCGCCACACCTGCAGCAGATCACCCTGCCGCTGCAGCAGCAGGCGGCTCTGCGACCAGCCCAGCGCCCACTGCCAGCGCGCCGGCACCCAGGCCAGCAGGGACTGCCGCCACCAGCGCAGGAAACGGCCCGCACCGGGGCCGATCCGCCCCTGCGCCTGCCGCAGGCTGTCCTGCCAAGCCGTCATCGTGCTGCCATTCCCTGCTCCCAGCGAAGCACCGTGTAGGTTCGTCCGGGCACACCGCCCGATCCATTGCGTACCACCGCCTGCAGTACCGACAAGCGAACGCTGCCGTCGATGGCACGGGCCTCGATACTATAGGTGCCGCTGCCACTGGCAAGCGTTGACGGCGTCGCACCGGAACGTTCGTCACGCTCCTGCTGCGCGCGCTGGGCCAGCACCTGCTCGGCATCCAGGCCCAATGCGGTCAGGACCGGCCCGCCCGCCACGCGCGCATCCGGCCGCGCCTGGCGGCTGTAAAGCGTCAGGTACGGCAGCATCGACCGGTACAGCGACGCACGCATGCCAAGCACGCGCTGCAGTTCGCCCAGAGTCTCGAAGCGCTTGTTGCGCGGGCCATACGGCAGGCCGGCGGCCGCATAGTCCGGTGCCTCGGCACCGCCACCGGGCTGCAGCAGACTGTCCTCGTCGCGCCAGTCGATGATGGCACCGGCCAGCTGCCGGGCCTGCTCGGCGGGCTCGCCCAGGGCCTGCAGGAACGCGGCCAGCAGCGTCGCGTCTGCCAGATTCAGGTTGATCTTGCCGTTCTCGTCCATCACCCGGATCTCGACCTGCACATCGTCGTACTGCCAGCGATAGGTGCGCCCATCGGCCTGCCAGGCCGGGCGCAGCGGATCCTGGCGCAGGCGCAGCAACGCATACTCCAGGCCAGCACGGGCACGTTCCTGCCCGCGTGCATCGTCGCCGAGCACGCGCTGCTGCAGGTGTTCCACACGCGCACTCAGGGCGAATGCACCGACCAGCGCGGTCATCAGCGCGATCAGCCACAGCACCAGCACCAGCGCGGCCCCACGCTGGGCGATCACCGCGCACCTCCCATGCCACCGGCATGCAGCGCCACCACCAGCGCCGGCCACGGTGCGCCGCGCACCGGAACCACCTGCACCTCCACCAGCAGCGGCAGGCGGCGGGTATCGTCCCAACGCGGCAGCCACTCGCTCATCTGGCCGGTGCTGGCATCGATGCCGCGGTATCGCAGGCGCACGTCCTTCAGGCCGTCAGCCAGCACCTCGGGGGGGCGCGGTGGGGTTTCCGGCAGCTGCTCGCCTTCCTGCAGCAGGACCAGATCGAGCAGCAGGCGACGCTGGTCGGGGGAGCCATCGATCTGCAGCGTGTGCAGGTAAGGGCCGCCGCGGCCAAGATAGCCGGGCAGATCGGCGACGAACTGCATGCCCTCCTCGTCGCCGTGGAAAAACACCGGTTCGCGCGTGGGATCAGGCACTTCGATCGGGCTGCGCAGGGCACCTGCCAGCTGGCGTCGCAGCAGCGCCTGCACCGCGCGCATGCGTTCGCTGTCGGCGGCGATCTGTTCGCCACGCTGGCTGACCGCCATCGCGCCGCGCACGCTGGCGAAGGCCAGCGCCAGGCCGCCGGCCAACAGCACGGTGGCCAGCATCACTTCGACCAGGGTAAAGCCGCGCGCACGACGCTTCATCGTGCGCTCTCCAGGTCCGGCGGCAACAGGCGCAGGGTGCGCCACTGCAGCCGTTCGCGCTCACTGTCGCCCCAGCGCACCTGCAGCTGCAGCTCGGCCAGCCACGGTGCACCCGGCGACTGCGTCGGCGGCACGTCAGCGGCACGCGGTTCGGTCCATGGCTGGACCTGCAGCTGCCAGTGGTAACGGCCCTGCTCCCATTCACCACTCTGGCTGCCCACCTGCAGCGGCGCTTCGACGCCGGCGCTGGCCAGCAGCGACTGCGCATGCAGCACCGCACGCGTGCGCAGGCCGGCATCACTGACCTGGCGCGCACCGCCGGACAGACTGCCCAGCAGCAGGGTCAGGGCCAGCCCCAGCAGGGCGAAGGCCACGATCACTTCAAGCAGGGTGAAGCCGCGCGCCGAGGTCTTCATTGTGCCCGCCACGGTCCGGACCGTACTTCACCGGTCAGCCAGCCGACATCGATGCGCCATTCGGCGGCGCCGCGCTGCAGGCGGATGCGGCCTCCACTGGAGCCCCCGTCGGGATGAAACTCGATCACGCCCTGCCCCGGTGAATCGGCGAGCTGCGCCGCACCTTCGAACACCACCTGCACTGGCTCGGGCACCGTGCCGCGGTGCTGGTTCGCCCCTTGCCAGCGGTGCTCGGCCGGTTCAATCACGAAGCGCTGCGGTTCGCCGCGGGCGATGGCCTGGGCCCGCACCATGCGCAACTGGCTGGCGATGTCCTTGCCGGCGCTGCGCAGCTGCATGCCGGCAAAGCCACGCGACAGGCCGGCCGCCGTGATCAGGCCGATGGCCGCGATCAACGCGATCACCAGCAGCATCTCCAGCAGCGAAAGGCCGGTCGCGCGCCTGCCGTGCAGGCGCGGGCTGGGCAGCCGGCGCGGCAGGTACAACCTCATGCGCGATTACGGCTCGTAACGGATATCGGCGTCGACACTGCTGCCGCCGGCCTTGCCATCCTTGCCCAGGCTGACCAGTTCGTAGGCCTGGCCTTCGCCCGGCGCGCGGTATTCCAGCGCATGGCCCCACGGGTCATTGAGATCGGCGGTCTTCGCATACGGGCCCAGCCAGCCACCGACGCCAGCCGGTGCGGTCACCAGGTCGTTGAGCGAACCGGGCAGCTTGCCGGTGTCGATCTGGTAGTTGTCGATCTTGGAGGCCACGGTCTGCACCTGTGCCTTGGCGATGTTCGCCTTGCCACGGTCGGCGCCGCCCAGCACGCGGCTGGCGACCAGGGTCAGCACCGCGCCGATCAGCACGATGACGATGATGATCTCCAGCAGGCTCATGCCGCTCTGGTGGCGTGCGCTGGCGAAGGACAGGCGGATCGGTCGACGGGAAGCAAGCATGGTCGGTCCTTTCAGTTGCGGTGAGTCGAAGGTTGCAGGAAAAGCCATCGTCAGCCGATGGCATTGGTGAGGTCGTACAGCGGTACCAGCACGGCCACGATGACCGCACCCACCACTGAGGCCAGCACCAGGGTGATGGCCGGCACCATCGCCGCCAGCAGGCGGTCGATACGACGGGCGCTGTCCTGTTCGAAGGTGTCGGCGGACTTCAGCAGCATGGTGTCCAGCGCGCCGGATTCCTCGCCGACCTGGATCATCTGCAGGGCCAGGCGCGGAAAGCGCTTGCCGCGCGACAGCGCCAGCGACAGGCCGGCACCGTTCTTCACTTCGTCGGCAGCGGTGTCCAGATCGGCGGCCAGCGCGCGGTTGCCCAGCACGTTGCGGGCGATGCCCAGCGCGCCCAGCAGTGGCACGCCGTTGCGCAGCAACGTGCCCAGGGTTCGCGCAAGGCGCGCGGTTTCCAGTTCGCCCAGCAGGCGGCCGATGCCGCGCCGCTGCAGCAGCCAGCCATCCAGCGCCAGGCGCGCAGCGGGCTGGCGGAACTGACGTTCCAGCAGCAGCGCCAGCACCGCCGGCACCACCAGCAGCAGGATCCACCAGTCGCGCACGAACAGGCCCAGCTGCAGCACCGCATTGGTGAACCACGGCAGGGCCACGTCCAGGCTTTCATACATCTGCGCGAACTGCGGCACCACGTAGCCGAGCAGGAACAGCAGCGCGCCACCGACCACCACCAGCAGGATGGCCGGGTAGACCAGCGCGTTGACCACCTTGCCCTGCAGCGCGCGGCTGCGTTCAAGGTAATCGGCCAGGCGCTGCAGGGTCTCGTGCAGGCTGCCACCGGCTTCACCGGCGCGCACCATGTTCACGTACAGGCGCGAGAACAGGCCATGCTGGCGCTCCAGCGCGGTCGACAGCGGTGCACCGCCGCGGACCACATCGCGGATGTCGGTGATCGCGCGCCGCGAACGTTCGTCCTCGGGCAGGCCGAGCAGGATCGACAGCGCGCGGTCCAGCGGCTGGCCGGCGCCGAGCAGGGTCGACAGCTGCTGGGTGAACTGCAGCAGCGCCGCGCCCTGCAGCGGACGCGGGCGGAACAGGTTGCCCAGGCTGCTGCCCCCTACCCCGCCGCCCTCGGCGGCCAGGCGGGTTTCCATCGGCAGATGGCCCTGGTCCTGCAGGCGGGCGATCAGATCGGCCTCGCTGGCCGCTTCCATCTGCCCGTCGAAGACTTCGCCGTGCGGGTTCAGTGCCTTGTAACGATAGGTGGGCATGTCAGCGTCGATCTCCCGCGCGCATCAACCCTCCTCGGTCACGCGCAGGACTTCCTCGATGGTCGTCTGCCCGCTCAGGGCCTTGGACAGGCCGTCTTCGTACATGGTGCGCATGCCGGCCTCGCGGGCGATGCGTTCGATCTCGCCCATGCCGTCGCGACGCATCACCGCGCGCCGCAGCGCATCGTTCATCACCAGGAATTCCATGATGGTGGTGCGGCCAAGGTAACCGGTCGGTGCCAGTGCCGAGGGCTTCGGACGGAACAGGTAGATCGGCCCCTGCGGCTGCAGGCGGCGCAGTTCGAAACGTTCGATCTCCTCCGGCGAGGCTTCGTAGCGCTCGGCGTGGGTGGGTTCCAGGCGGCGCACCAGGCGCTGGGCGAGGATGCCGTTGATGGTGGAGGTGAGCAGGTAATCCTCCACGCCCATGTCGAGCAGGCGGGTGATGCCGCCGGCGGCGTTGTTGGTGTGCAGCGTGGACAGCACCAGGTGGCCGGTCAGCGCCGACTGGATGGCGATGCGCGCGGTTTCCAGGTCGCGCATTTCGCCGATCATGATGATGTCCGGATCCTGGCGCACGATGCTGCGCAGCGCGTTGGCGAAATCCAGGCCGATCTGCGGCTTGGCCTGGATCTGGTTGATGCCTTCGATCTGGTACTCGACCGGATCTTCAACGGTGATGATCTTGACGTCGGCGGTGTTGAGCTGGCTCAGCGCGGTGTACAGCGTGGTGGTCTTGCCCGAACCGGTCGGACCGGTGACCAGCAGGATGCCGTGCGGCTGTTCGAGCACCTTGCGGAACTGCGGCAGGAACGCATCGGTGAAACCGAGCCGGTGGAAATCGAACACCACGGTTTCGCGGTCCAGCAGGCGCATCACCACGCTTTCGCCATGCGCGGTCGGCACGGTGCTCACGCGCAGGTCCAGTTCCTTGCCCTGCACGCGCAGCATGATGCGGCCGTCCTGCGGCAGCCGGCGCTCGGCGATGTTGAGCCGGGCCATGATCTTGATGCGGCTGATGACCGCGGCGGTAAGGTTGGCCGGCGGGCTTTCGCCTTCCACCAGCACGCCGTCGACGCGGTAACGCACCTTCAGGCGGTTCTCGAAGGGTTCGACGTGGATGTCCGAGGCGCGCAGTTCCACCGCACGCTGGATGACCAGGTTGACCAGGCGGATGACCGGGGCTTCGGAGGCGAGATCGCGCAGGTGTTCGATGTCATCGACCGCGCCGCCTTCGCCGTCGGCGGTTTCCACGATCGCGCCCATCGCGCTGCGGCCCTGGCCGAACCAGCGCTCGACCAGGTCGTCGATCTCCGCGCGCATGCCCAGCACCGGGCTGACCGGCACGCCCAGCGCCAGCTGCACGGCCTGCTGCGGGTAGGCATCGTGAGAGTCGGCAAGCCACAGGCGCACGCCGTGTTCATCCAGCGCCAGCGGGCAGACGTGGAACTGCTTCAGGAAACGCAGCGACAGCGGCAGGCCTTCGGCCAGCGACTGCGGCGGTGCTTCGGGCAGCTGCTTGCCTTCCAGCAGCGGCAGGCCGAGCACGTCGGCGCTGGTCTGCGCCTGGTCACGTTCGGACACCAGCCCCAGACGCACCAGCAGGCCCAGCAGGCTGCCGCCGGCTTCGGCATGCAGCGGACGTGCACGTGCCAGATCCCCTTCCTTGAGTCGGCCGCGCGCCAGCAGCGCATCGAGGATGCGACCTTCGGCGTCGTCGATGGCAGTGGCAGCGAGCGCGTTCACATGACTCTCCTGTCGATCTACCCGACTTTAGCAGTTCGGCCGGGACTTCCGCTGTCCCGCCGGGGTGTTTCGTGAAAAGACGAAGCCCGTCACAGCAACATGACGGGCCTCGCTTGTTCATTTACGACAGAACAATGGCAGGTTTACTGCGTTGCCAGGATGGTCACGCCGTTGAAAGCCGCCTCGCCCACCACCTTCACGTAGTAGGTGCCGGCCACCGGCTTGGCCACGCGCACGGTTTCGGTGTTGCCCGGGCGGGTCGACTTGGCATCATTGTCGGTGGTGGTGGGCACGCGGCCCTGCGCCACATACACCGAGACGTTACCGGTGCCGCCATAGGTCAGCACGCTCAGCTGCTTGCCGGCCACCGCTTCGAAGGTATAGACCGTTTCGCTGCCGGTGGCGCCGGCCACGCCGCTGACAGCCACCTTGTTGGTCAGCGGAATGCCTTCCGGCTCGCAGTTTTCGGTGCAGGGTTCAGCCAGTGCCTTGGCCAGCGCTGCCTTGGCGTCGACGATGCCGGTGCCGATCGGGGTGGACGCCGGGATGGTGACCGGGAACGGACGTGCGGTTTCCTTCAGCAAGGCGCGCAGCGCGGCCGGAGCCAGCGGGTCCTTGCCGTTGGCGATGAGTGCGCTCTGCACCAGGGCAGCAACACCGGCCACGTGCGGCGAGGCCATCGAGGTACCGCCCAGGCCCATGTAGCTGTAGCTGCCGGACTCCGGCGTGGTGGCTGCATCCGAGCCGGACTGCCAGATGTAGCCGCCCGGGTTGCCGTCCACGCTGCCACCGCCACCCGGACCGGACAGGTCCACGCGGGTGCCGTAGTTGGAGTAATAGGTGATGCCACCGGTGATGCGGGTCGCACCCACGGTCACCACGCCTTCGCAGCTGGCCGGACGGTAGTTGGCGGCATTGTCGGTCTCGTTGCCGGCGGCCACCACCACGGTGGTGCCGCGCGAGATCGCGCCGTTGATCGCATCCTGGTAGGCGCCTGCGCACGCACCGCTGCCGCCCAGGCTCATGTTGATGATTTCAGCCGGGTTGGTATTGGCGGGAATGCCGGCGACGGTGCCACCGGATGCCCAGGTGATCGCATCGGTGATGTCGGAGAGGTAGCCACCGCACTTGCCCAGCACGCGCACCGGCAGCACCTTGGCTTTGTGCGCGACACCGGCCATGCCGACGCCGTTGTTGGTCTGCTCGGCGACGGTACCGGCCACGTGGGTGCCGTGCCAGGAGCTGTCTTCCGGCTGCGAACCGTTGTAGCACTCGTTGGCGTTCTCGACCCAGTCACCGTAATCCTGTGCGCCCGGCACGCGGTCATCGGTGGCACGGCGCGAAGTCTCGGCGTCACTGATGAAGTCGTAGCCTTCCAGCAGGTTGCCGACCAGGTCCGGGTGCTGCGGCAGGATGCCGGTGTCGAGCACGGCAACCACCACGCCCTCACCCTGCGAGACATCCCACGCCGCCGGTGCATTGATGCCGCCGGTGGCGTTGCTCAGGTGCCACTGGTACTGCGCGTAGTACGGATCGTTCGGCACCAGGGCAGGCTTCACGTCACCCGCGCGCAGCTCGGTGCGGCGCAGCTTGACGTCGGCTTCGGCGTACTGGACCGACGGGTCGGCCTTCAGCTCCTTCAGCACGCGCTGCAGTTCGGCCGGCGCCAGTCGGCCCTGCAGGCGGATCACGTCGGCGCCGATGCCCAGCTTGCGCACCACCTGCGGGCCCATCGTGCTGGCACGGCTGGTGCCACCGGACAGGCTGGCGCGGGTCAGTGCGGACTGCACGGTGGACAGTTTGGCCGAGCGGTCGCTGGCGGCAGCGGTACCGGCGCGGTACTTCACGATGATGCGCTCGGCACCCGCTTCAGCGGTGCTGGCCTGGCGCACCGGCTCGCGGGTCGGCAGGCCGGCAGCGTGGACCGCACCTGCGGCGGTCATCGACAGCATGGCGGCAGCAAGCACGTTGATGCGAAGGTTCTGCTTATTGATCACGTCACATTCCTCTTCTGGGTCATGGTTGGATCCAACACTGCGGCCATCATTCCTTGACGGTTCCCGGCTGGCCGAGCCGGGGTTGCCGAGACCTCCCCTCAGGCCCTGTTGCAGAAGCAGCGCCGGTGGCGTGACCACCGGCGCGTTGTCGCCTTACCAACCGAAGCCGGCACCGACGCCCACCGAGGCGTCATCACTGCTGAACGCACCGCCGAGGGTGACCGTGGCGCGATCGCTGATCGCACGCTGGTAGCCCAGCGACATCGCCGATTCACCGCCCTGGAAACCGATGCCGACGCCGACCCGGTTCTGGGTGCGGATGCCGGCGGCGCTGGTGGCCATGTTGAGCATGGCCGCGCTCATCGCGCCCTGGCGGTCGATGCGGCGATCCATGTGCCGCAGGCGTCCATCCACTTCGCCCTTGAACACATCGAAGCTGTCGGCAACGGCCTGCACGCGGCTGTCGGTATAGCTGTTGGCGGTGCTGATGCCGCGATCCAGCTGGCCCTTGTTCACCGCATCGGTGGCCGCGGTACCGGCGGCCACATTGGTGACCTGGCGTTCGTTGCCTTCGCTGCCCACCGAGACGGTGTTGGCACGGTCGGCGACCGAGCCCTGGCCCAGCGCCACCGCATTGGCCGCCGAGGCCGTAGCACCCTGGCCGATGGCGGTGGACGAAGCCGCCGTAGCGACGGCGCCGTCACCGACGGTCACCGCATTGATGCCGGTGCCGGCGGCGGTGACCGCCTGCGCGCTGCCGGCCGCAGCGGCGGTCGGCGTGCCCTGCACGCTGGCCGTGGTCGCTGCGGTATCGGCGGCAGTGGCGGTGGTGATGCTGGCCTTGCCGTCTTCGGTGACAGCCGCCGAACGCAGGCTGGCGGTGCGCGCGCTGCTGCCGCTGGTTCCAGCCGTGCGCTGGTCAAGCTCGGTCACCTTGCGGTCCAGCGCGCCCAGTGCATCGCCGACATTGCTGTAGGTCGAGCCCTGGATGACGTAGTTCGGCGCCACGAACAGGCCCTGCATGCCAACGCTGGCACCACCGCCGAGGATGCTGGCCGCATCGCTGAGCGACTGGAACAGCTGGCCACCGTTGACTGCCTGGCGGCTGCCGGAGGCGATGCTGCCGGCACCGACGTTGTCGATGACCGTGCCTTCGATGCCGGACAGGGTCAGCCGATCACGGCTGGCATCGTCGTAGCCGACGGCATTGGCCGTGCTGGATTCCACCGTGGCGATGCGCGAGTCGAAATCACCGACGCGGGTTTCAACCGCACCCACGCGCTGGTTGGTGACGTTGAGCTGCGAACCGGTGACCGCGTCGGTGCTGCCGGCGGCAATGCGGCCGTCAGCCACGTTGACGATGCGGCGGGTGGCCGGACCATCGGTACCGTTGCCGCCCCCGACCGAGACCACGTTGGCTTCCACCGCACGTGCGCCGGCACCCAGCGCCACCGAGTTGCTGCCGGTGACCGCGCTGTTGGCGCCCAGTGCCAGCGAGGCGTTGCCGATGGCGTTGGCGCTGCTGCCCACGGCATTGCTGCGGTTGCCGCTGGCGCTGGCGTTGGACCCCACTGCCACCGCATCGGTGCCGCTGGCGGTGGCCAGACCGGTACCGTTGGCCTTGAAGCGCTGGCCCACCGCATCGGCGGTCGCGGCCACGGCATCGAGCTGGCCCTTGTTCACCGCATCGGTGGTTTCAGTACCGGCGGCCACGTTGGTGATCTGCCGCTGCGTGGCCGCATTGCCCACCGATACCGTGTTGGCACGGGTGGCCTGCGAGCCGTTGCCGAGGGCCACGCTGTTGGCCGCGCTGGCGGTGCTGTTGGCACCCAGTGCGGTGGCATCGGTCGCGTCGGCCCAGGCATTCCAGCCGATGGCGCTGGCGTAGTCGTCGGTGGCCCAGGCACCGGCACCGAAGGCCGCCGCGCCGGTACCGCTGGCACGCGCCGGGATCAGGCCGTAGTAGGTGCTGCCGCCGATGGCAACGCTCTCATCACCGGTGGCCTCGCTGGACTGGCCCATCGCCACCGCATTGGCACCTGCCGCAGCCGCACCGAAGCCGACTGCCGTGGTGTTGGCGCCGGTCGCGGCCGAGCCGTAGCCCAGCGCGGTACCGAGGCGGCCACTGGCTTCGCTGTAACCGCCCACCGCAGTGGTGCCGTCGGCCGTGGCCGAGGCGCGGAAGCCGCTGGCCAGCGACTGTGCGCCACTGGCGATGGCCTCGGCACCGTTGGCGGTGCTGTAGACGCCCGTTGCCTGGGCGGCGTTGCCGGTGGCGGTGCTGCTGATTTCACTGGCGACCGCACCGCTGCCATACGCAGCACTGTTCTCGCCGGTGGCCTGCGCCTCGTTGCCGACAGCCGCCGCATTGATGCCGGCAGCCAGGCTGTTGAAGCCGACGGCCGTGGCATTGCCGGCCACGGCGGTGGCACCGCTGCCCAATGCGGTGGTGCCGTTACCGATGGCGTTGGACGCTTCGCCGGCAGCCAGGGCATTGTCGCCTTCCACGTAGGCACCGGCATCACTGTCGGCACTGCCGCTGGCCTGGAAGTACCTGCTGGTGCCTTCCGCCGTGGCGGCGACCGCATCCAGCTGGTCCTTGTTGACCGCGTCGGTGCCTTCAGTACCTGCGGCGACGTGGGTGACCTGGCGTTCGCTGCCAGCGCTGCCCACGGCCACCGTGTTGTCACGGTCGGCGGTGGAACCGGCACCCAGCGCAACGCTGTTGATCCCGTTGGCCGTGGCGCTGGCACCGAGTGCGGTGGACTGCGCACCGTCGGCCCACGAATTCCAGCCGATGGCAGTGGCGTAGTCGTCGGTGGCCCAGGCACCGGCACCGAAGGCGGCTGCGCCGTAACCGCTGGCACGGGACGGAATCAGGCCATAGAAGGTGCTGCCGCCGATGGCCACGCTTTCATCGCCGGTGGCTTCGCTGGAATCGCCCATGGCCACTGAACTGGCGCCGGTAGCCGTGGCGAAGACGCCT
>NZ_DASQCB010000002.1:0-391888 GCF_035634915.1 Stenotrophomonas sp. | reverse complement strand
TTCAACATCCTGGCCAGAAAGCTGGCCAGAATCGCGTGGGGCGTCTTCAAGAGCGGCCGGGACTTTGACCCGAGCATGCTGAAGGTGGGGCAAGCCTGCTTCCAGCAGGCTTGACCACGAACATAGGATCTCGACTCTACCGGTCGCGGGCCTTCAGCCAGTCGTTGATCGTCGCCGGCACTTCGCGCTGCGCACGCCCGGAGACGTAGATGCCGATGTGGCCACCACGGAAACTGGACTCGGTGTAGTCATCCGTGCCCAGTCGCCCACGCATCGCACGCGAGGCATCGGGCGGCACCAGGTGGTCCTGCTCGGCATAGATGTTCAGCACCGGCAGGGTCAATTGCGACAGATCTACCGCCTCTCCGCCGATCCGCACGGTGCCGTTCACCAGCCCGTTGCCCTGGTAGAACTGCTTGATGAACTCACGGAACGCCTCCCCCGCCAGGTCCGGCGAATCGAAGATCCACTTCTCCATGCGCAGGAAATCCTCCAGCGCGGCCTTGTCATCGAGGATGTCGAGCAGGCCCACGTACTTCTGCACATTCAACCGGAATGGCTTGAGCATCAGGTAGCTGGCATTCATCAGGTCGGCCGGAATGTTGCCCAGCGTGTCCACCAGCAGGTCCACGTCCACCTGCCGCGCCCAGTGCGAGAGCATGTTGTCGGCGGTGTGGAAATCGACCGGGGTGACCATGGTGATCAGGTTGCCCAGCTTGTGCTGGCGCAGCGCCGCATAGCACAGGGCGAACACACCGCCCTGGCAGATGCCCAGCATGTTCACCGGCCCACCGCTGTGCACGCGCAGCGCATCCACGGCGCCATCGATGTAGCGCAGCAGGTAGTCCTCCAGGGTCTGGAAGCGCTCGGAGCGGTCCGGATAGCCCCAGTCCAGCACGTACACGTCCTGGCCCAGCGCCAGCAGCTTCTGCACCAGCGAGCGATCGGCCTGCAGGTCGACCATGTACGGCCGGTTGACCAGCGCGTAGACGATCAGCAGCGGCGGCCTGCGGGTGGGGGCCTGCCCGCCCACGAAGCGGTACAGCACCACCTTGCCGTCGCGCCAGACTTCCTCGCGGGCGGTCGCGCCATAGTCCACGTCCTCCACCTGCGGCAGCAGCTTCAGCCCTTCCATCAGCTTGCGCTGCATGGCCAGGGTTTCCTGCATCAGGTCATCGGCGTTGAAGCCCAGCGGTCCTTTCATCGTTCGTTATTTCCGCGCGGTGGTGCGGCGTGCGGTGGGCTTCGCCGGTGCTTTCTTTGCTGCGGCCTTTCTGGCGGCGGCCGGCTTGGACCCGGCGGATTTCTTCGCCGGCGCGGCCTTCTTCGCGGGCTTGCGTGCGGCCGGTTTCACCTTGGCCGGAGTGGGCTGCGCGACCGGGTCGACCTCGGCAGTCCCGGCCAGCACGGCCACCTGCGCCTGCAGGCGGCGCAGGCTGCGCTCCAGCTCGGCGATGCGGCGGTGGGCAGCGTCCATCTCGCTGCGGGTCGGCAGGCCGATCCGCTCGCTCACCTGCTCGACCTCGCGCTGCAGGCCCGCACGCAGGCGCATCTGTGCATTGCCCAGCGAGGCGTAGACCTGCTGGAACGCTTCGGACAGGGCGACTTTGGCGTAGGCCTCTTCGGCCACCTCGATCCACAGATCGAACATCGCCCGCGCACTGGTCAGCTGGCTGCCCGGCTGTTCGTGCTCGGCCAGGCGCTTTTCAAACAGATCGAAGGCGGCTTCCAAGGCCTGTTTGATCTGCTCCACGTAAGCGCGCGAATGCTGCTGGTATTCCTCCTGGGCGCGCAGCAGGGTCTGCCAGCGCGCCTGGTGCTCGCGACCGGGACCGAAGGCCGGGCTCTGCAGCCACGGGCCGGCCTGCACCTGCCACTGCTGCAGCCAGGCGGCAAACTCCGGCAGCGCGGCACCGGCCTGGGTGCTGCCGCGTGCACCCTGCAGCATCCACTGCAGCATGCCATCGCCCTGCCCTTGCACGGCTTCGCGCCAGGCCTGGGCAACCTCGGCACTGCTGGCGTCGCGGCCGGCAAAGCGCGCGGCCACTTCCTGCATCGTCCCGTACCAGCTGCCGGCCTGCTCACGGAAGCGGCGCAGCGCATCTTCCCGCGCGCCCTGCCCCTGCTCGGGCAACAGCTGCCCCCACCAGTCAAAGAGGCGCTGCCAGCTGCCCGGATCACCGCCGGCCGGCGCTCCCGGCGTGGCGGCATGGCGCAGCGCATCGCCCCAGGCACCAAAGTACTGGCGGGACAGATTCTCGAAATCGCTGCTGCCGGCGTCGTGGGCCGAGCTGGTCATCGCGGGCCTCCGCTGGGATGGGTCATGGCTTGGGGATGTGCAGGGTCTTGCTGATCATCAGCGACCCGGACAGGGCGAACAGCAGCACCATCGGGTGCAGCTGCCACGGGCCCAGCTGCCACTGCCCGAACCAGATGTCGTGGCCGATGGCATCGGTGCCGGCGGCAATGGCCAGCACGATCACCAGGGCCAGGCTGGTGGGAATGGGGGTGCCCTCGAAGTACTTGACCTTGCCTTCGTCACCGGCCAGCGCTTCGGCGGTGACGTTGTAGCGGGCCAGGCGGCTGACGCCGCAGCAGACGAAGTAGCTCAGCACCAGCCAGTCCCAGCCCCCCTGCATGCCGCAGGCATAGGCCAACGCGGCCGGGGCGACACCGAAGGAGATCACGTCCGACAGCGAATCCAGCTCACGCCCCAGGGTCGAGCTGGACTTGCGCCAGCGCGCGATGCGGCCGTCGAGCGCATCGAAGATGAAGGCCAGCGGGATCAACGCCATGCCGAACATCAGGTAGCCGCGCTCGCCGTCCTGCAGGAAGCGCATGGCGGCAAACACAGCCCCGGTGCCGCAGAAGGCGTTGGCCAGGGTGAACCAGTCCGCCAGCTGGAACTCACGCAGCATCGAAAAATGACGTTTCATGGGGTCTCACGGGGCATCAAGGCAGACAGGGTACCGCGAGCGCCGCCGCTGGCGACAGCGCGGCTCGATGCCGATCTTCACCCGACCGTCACCCCTCCTCACCTGCGGTGAATTTTTCGCCACCCATCTTGACAGCCAAGGGGGGTGGAGCCTGTCGCGGCTTATCCACAAAGTTGCCCACGCGTAATCCACACCCCCTGTGGACAACCCGGTCTCAGCGACTGCGACGCTGGACATTTCGTGATCACCGCAACGCGGGGTTTTCCTACTTCCCAAGTCATCCAACCGGCGCTATGGTCACCGGCGGACCCGCCGACGCCACGTCCGATTCCTTCTTCATGGACGTTGTCGATGCTGGACGCACGCACCCTGGCCGCGCAGTTGCGGCACCCCCATGGCGAGGCCGCGCTGGCCGTGGGCGAATCAATGAACCGCAGCAACGACGGGCTCAATCGAGCGTCGATCCGCCTGCTGGCGGTGGCGGCTGGCGAACAGGTGCTGGAGATCGGCCCCGGCAATGCCGGCTTCGCGCCGCTGCTGCTGCAGGCCGAAGGCAGCCGTTATCTGGGCATTGAACTCTCCACGGCCATGGTCGACGCCGGCAACCAGCACCTGGCAGCTGCCAGGCTGGCCGAGCGCGCTGCGCTGCGCCACGGCGATGCCCATGCCCTGCCGGTGGCCGACGCCTCGGTGGACGCGGCGCTGGCGGTCAACACCCTGTACTTCTGGCCTGATCTGGCACCGGTGCTGGACGAAGTGGCGCGGGTGCTGTGCCGAGGTGGCCGCCTGTGCCTGGCGTTCGGCGATGCCTCCTTCATGCGCAGCCTGCCGTTTGCCGCTGATTTCCAGCTGCATGAGCTGGATGCCGTCGAGCTGGCGCTGCGGGTGGCCGGCTTCAACGTCTCGGCCTGGCGCAGCCATCTGGAAACGGCCACCGGCAACGACGGGCAGTCGCGCGACAAGCATTTCCACCTGCTGCTGGCGCACCGGCGCTGACGATTGCACGACACCCTGCAGCCGGCCAGCGGCCGGCTCTACCCATGGACTTCAGAGCCGGCTGAACGCCCAGCTCTGCATGCGCCCGTCCTGGTACGGCATCACCCCGTGGAACGGGCGCGGATCGGCGTCGAACACCAGCGGCAGGAAATTGCGGTCACCCTCCCACATCGGCAGCGTGTCCAGCTTGTCCACATCCACCCACTCCAGCGTGCCCTCGTGGTTGCCGCCATGCGGGCTGCCCTCGAATTGGTCGATGACGAACACGAAGCCGAACCAGTCCTCGCCGTGCTTGCCGAACCCCGGCCAGCTGATCGTGCCGCGCAGGCGCATGGCCGTGCAGTCGATGCCCGCCTCCTCGGCGATCTCGCGGCGCATGCCGGCGGCGACATCCTCGGTCGGTTCAATCTTGCCGCCCAGGCCGTTGTACTTGCCCAGGTGGTGGTCACCCGGACGCGTATTGCGGTGGATCATCAGCACCTGGCGGCGATCAGGCGAGAGCACATAGCCCAGGGTGGCGACGATCGGGGTGTACGGCATGGGGCAGCATCCGGCGGCAGGTCAGCCCCGGATTATGGCCGATCAACGCACCAGCGACAGGCGGCGCTCGGCCGGCAGAGCCGTGCTGCCCTCCGGATCGCGGCGCAGCGTGGCCACGCCATGGCCACGCTCGGCCAGGTACTCCAGCCATTTGCCGAGGAAGGTGTTCATCCGCATGCGGTGGCTGATCAGCTCGGCCGGTGGCGGGTACAGACCCATGGTGTCCTGCCAGCGGCGGCCGACGTAGCAGTGGGTGGTCTCGGCCTGGCGGGCGTCACGGTACAGGCGCACATAGGCCGAGGGGTCCGGCTCGCCGGTCACCGGGTCGGCCAGGTCATAGGTCAGGCGCAGTTCCACCGTGTAGCGGTGGCATTCGATGACGTCCAGGCGGACGTCCAGGCCGTCGCCGACCGAGGACACGTAGCTGCCGGCGGTCAGTTCGGCCGGGGCGAACAGGCGCACCAGGTGCCGGTAATTCTCGGCATACAGGCCCATCAGCCAGCTCAGCCGGCTCAGGCGGGGGATGCGTTCGGTGCGGGGCGAGGCGTGGGCCATGGGTCGATCCTACACGTTGGCCATACAACGTGGGGGCTGGATCGGCCCGGCCAAAGGGGGCGCCACCCACGTCTGCAGAGCCGAGCCCACGCTCGGCTGCGCTGCGGACAGACCCCGGTGGCCCAGCCGAGCGCAGGCCCGGCTCTACAGGGCGTCGTTCCGGTCAGTACATCTCGCGCTGCAGCCCCAACGTGCCCAGCACCTTGCTGGAGATCTCCTCGATCGAGGTATGGGTGGTGCTCAGCGTCGGGATCCGTTCCATCTGGAACATCACCTCGGCCGCGGCCACCTCGCGCTTGCAGGTGTCGAGGTTGGCGTAGCGCGAATTCGGCCGGCGCTCCTGGCGGATCTGCTGCAGGCGGTCCGGATCGATGGTCAGGCCAAATAGTTTCCGACGATAGTTTCTCAACCGCGGCGGCAGGCGGTCGCTCTCCAGATCCTCGTCGGTCAGCGGGTAGTTGGCCGCGCGCACCCCGTAATGCAGGGCCAGGTAGATGCAGGTGGGCGTCTTGCCGGCGCGCGACACCGCCACCAGGATCACGTCCGCATCGTCGTAGTTCACCGCAATCCCGTCATCGTGGGTCAGGGCGAAGTTCATCGCGTTGATGCGGCGGTGGTAGGTCTCGAAGTCGACCATGCCATGGGCCTGGCCGACCCGGGCCAGCCGCGGGCTGGACAGCTCGCGCTCCAGCGGCTCGATGAACGGGGCGAACACATCCAGCATCAGGGCCCCGCTTTCGGCCAGGATCAGGCTCAGGCTCTGGTCCACACAGGAGTTCACCACGATGGGCCGGACCTGGTACCGCTCCCCCGCTGCCTGGATCCGGGCACAGGCTTCCCGGGCTTTTTCGGGGTCGTCGATGAACGACATCCGATCAGTGATGAAGCTGAACCCGGTGAACTGCGTGAGCAGGCTATGCCCAATGGTTTCAGCGGTGATACCGGTTCCATCGGAAACGTAGAACACCGGACGGATGGTCGACATAGGCGGTTTTCACCCCTCTGAAGCTGAAAATGGTTGCAGCACAAGCTTGTGCCGACGGTACTGCGACCGGCATCATATCGGCTTCTTCCTACGGACGCGGCCATTCAGCCCGCCTCGGGCGATGGCCAAACGGAGCATCGCGCTTGAACGAGAACATCCTGTGGTTGCACGAACTGCGTCTGGGCGATCTGGCCCGCGTAGGCGGCAAGAATTCGTCGCTGGGCGAAATGATCGGCAACCTGGCCGGTCTGGGGGTCTCCGTCCCCGGCGGTTACGCCACGACCGCTGAAGCCTTCAAGGACTTCATTGCCCACAACGACCTGTCCAAGCGCATCTTCGACAAGCTGGCCACGCTGGACGTCGAAGACGTCAATGCGCTGACCGCTGCCGGCAAGGAAATCCGCACCTGGGTGATCGATGCGCCTCTGCAGCCGCAGCTGGACCAGGACATCCGCAGCGCCTACGCCAAGCTCAGTGCTGAAAATGGCGGCGGCGATGTCGCTGTTGCGGTGCGCTCCTCGGCCACCGCCGAAGATCTGCCCGATGCGTCCTTCGCCGGCCAGCAGGAAACCTTCCTCAACGTCACCGGTGCCGACGATGTCGTGCACAAGGTCAAGGAAGTGTTCGCCTCGCTGTACAACGACCGCGCCATCGCCTACCGCGTGCACCACGGCTTCAAGCACGAAGACGTGTTCCTGTCCGCCGGCGTGCAGCTGATGGTGCGTTCCGGCGTCGGTTCCTCCGGCGTGCTGTTCACCCTGGATACCGAGTCCGGCTTCCGTGACGTGGTCTTCGTCACCTCGTCCTTCGGCCTGGGCGAAATGGTCGTGCAGGGCGCGGTCAACCCGGACGAGTACTACGTGTACAAGCCCACCCTGCAGGCCGGCAAGCCGGCGATCCTGCGCCGCTCGCTCGGCAGCAAGGCGATCCGCATGGTGTATTCGGATGTCCCCGGCGAGCGCGTCAGGATCGAGGACACCCCGGTCGAACTGCGCAGCACCTTCTCCATCAGCGACGAGGACGTGCAGGAACTGTCCAAGCAGGCGCTGGTCATCGAAAAGCACTACGGCCGCCCGATGGACATCGAGTGGGCCAAGGACGGTGTCAGCGGCAAGCTGTTCATCGTGCAGGCGCGCCCGGAAACGGTGAAGTCGCGCAGCCACGCCACCCAGATCGAGCGCTTCGCGCTGACTGAAAAGGGCGGCAACGTGCTGGCCGAAGGCCGTGCCGTCGGCGCCAAGATCGGCTCCGGCACTGCCCGCGTGGTCAAGACGCTGGACGACATGAACCGCGTGCAGCCGGGCGACGTGCTGATCGCCGACATGACCGACCCGGATTGGGAACCGGTGATGAAGCGTGCCTCGGCCATCGTCACCAACCGTGGTGGCCGCACCTGCCACGCCGCGATCATCGCGCGCGAGCTGGGCGTGCCGGCCGTGGTCGGTTCGGGCAACGCCACCAAGGTCATCGAAGATGGCCAGCAGGTCACCGTCAGCTGCGCTGAAGGCGATACCGGCTTCATCTACGAAGGCAAGCTCGATTTCGAGCGCACCACCACCGATCTGGGCAACATGCCGCCGGCACCGCTGAAGATCATGATGAACGTGGCCAACCCGGAACGTGCCTTCGACTTCGGCCAGCTGCCGAACGCCGGCATCGGCCTGGCCCGCCTGGAAATGATCATCGCCAGCCACATCGGCATCCATCCGAACGCACTGCTGGAATACGACCGCCAGGACGCGGCGACGAAGAAGAAGATCGACGAGAAGATCGCCGGTTATGGCGATCCGGTCAGCTTCTACGTGGACCGCCTGGCCGAAGGCATCGCCACCCTCACCGCCTCGGTCGCACCGAACCCGGTGATCGTGCGCCTGTCGGACTTCAAGTCCAACGAGTACGCCAACCTGATCGGCGGCAGCAACTACGAGCCGCACGAAGAGAACCCGATGATCGGCTTCCGCGGCGCCAGCCGTTACGTCGACCCGAGCTTCTCGGCCGCCTTCGCGCTGGAGTGCAAGGCCGTGCTGCGCGTGCGCAACGAAATGGGCTTGGACAACCTGTGGGTGATGATTCCGTTCGTGCGCACGCTGGAGGAAGGCCGCAAGGTCGTCGAGGTGCTGGAACAGAACGGCCTGAAGCAGGGCGAGAACGGCCTGAAGATCATCATGATGTGCGAAGTGCCGTCCAACGCACTGCTCGCCGATGAGTTCCTGGAGATCTTCGACGGTTTCTCGATCGGCTCCAACGACCTGACCCAGCTCAGCCTCGGCCTGGACCGCGATTCGTCCATCGTCGCGCACCTTTTCGACGAGCGTAACCCGGCGGTGAAGAAGCTGCTGTCGATGGCCATCAAGGCCGCGCGCGCCAAGGGCAAGTACGTCGGCATCTGCGGCCAGGGCCCGTCCGATCACCCGGATCTGGCCGAGTGGCTGATGCAGGAAGGCATCGAGTCGCTGTCGCTGAACCCGGACACCGTGGTCGACACCTGGCTGCGCCTGGCCAAGCACAAGGCCAATGGCTGATGCATTGATGGGCTGACGTCGCTTTCATTGGCGGCCACCCATACTGCAGCTGCATGCACGCCCCGCCTCTGCGGGGCGTGCCTGTTTCTGGCGTCCGCACACGCCATGACCGCTGCTGCAAAGGAGTCCGCATGATCGCCACTGCCCCACCCGCCCCCATCACCACGTCCTGGTTCCATTCGCTCGACTGGGAACGCCTGCTGGAAACCTACGGCGTACCGTTGCTGGCCGCCATCGTCGTGCTGCTGGTCGGCATGTGGGTGGCACGACGCCTGTCCAATGCGCTGCCGCGCGCGACCTCTCGCATGGGCATGGACCCGATGCTGGGCAGCTTCCTGCGCAACGTGGTCTATGCCGCCTCGCTGGTGATCGTGGTGGTGCTGGCGATCGGCACGCTGGGCGTGCAGATCACCCCGCTGCTGGCCGTGCTGGGCACCGCGGGCCTGGCCGTCGGCCTGGCGTTGAAGGATTCGCTCTCCAACATTGCCTCGGGCGTCATGCTGGTGACCCTGCGACCGTTCCGTGTCGGTGACGTGGTCACCGTGGCCGGGCAGACCGGCACCGTGCGCGAAGTGCGTATTTTCCAGACCGTCATCACCGGCGCGGACAATCAGCACACCACCATTCCCAATACGCTGATCACCGCCGCACCGATCATCAACCTCACCGCCGAACCGACGCGTCGCATCGAACTGGTGATCGGCATCGGCTATGAGGACAATATCCAGCTGGCCCGCGACACCGCGCTGGCCTTGATGAAGGCCGAGCCACGCGTGCTCGAGACCCCGGCACCCGACGTGGTCGTGTACGAACTGGGTGCACACGCGATCAACCTGGGCATCCGCTGCTACGTGAAATCGGCTGATCACTTCAGCACCAAGGTGACCCTGCTGGAGCAGATCAAGCTCGGCTACGACCAGGCCGGCATCAACCTGCCCTACCCGCAGCAGGACATGCATCTGTACCTGCATGGCAAGGACGGCGGCGTGGTCGAGGCCGAGGCGCTGGTGCGCGACAAACCCTGATTTCCAGGTTCCCGGCCGGCATGGCCCGGCGCTACCGATGCCGGCAGGTGCCGACCGTTGGTCGGCACCTCTCCTGGCATCAGGCCTCGACGGCCTCTTCCAGCACCGGGTAGTCGGTGTAGCCCGCCGCTCCGCCACCGAAGTAGGTCGCGCGGTCCGGTGCGTTCAAGGCCGCGCCGGTACGCAGCCGCTCCGGCAGATCCGGGTTGGCGATGAACGGCCGACCGAAGCCGATCAGGTCTGCCCAGCCCTCGGCCAACGCCTGCCCGGCACGCTCGGCGGTGTACTTGCCGGCGTAGATCAGCGTGCCCGGGTAGATCATGCGCAGCGCCTGCTTGAACGCGAGCGGCATCAGCGGCGCATCCTCCCAGTCGGCCTCGGCGATGTGCAGGTAGCCCACACCCAGTTCGCCCAACAGGTGCGCAGCGGCCAGGTAGGTCGCCTGCGGCGTGTCATCCACCGCACCCTGCAGGGTCGTCAGCGGTGCCAAGCGCACGCCCACGCGGTCGCCCCCGGCCACGGCCACCACCGCCTGCACCACCTCGCGCAGGAAGCGCAGGCGGTTCTGCAGCGCGCCACCGTAGCCGTCGGTGCGCTGGTTGGCCTGCGAATCGATGAACTGGTTGATCAGGTAGCCATTGGCGCCGTGCAGCTCCACGCCATCGAAACCGGCGGCCAGGGCATTGCGGGTGGCCTGGGCGTAATCGGCGATGATGCCCGGAATCTCGTCCTCTGCCAGCGCCCGCGGCATCGAGTGCTGGATCATCCCGCCCACGCCCGCCTCGGGGCCGGCGCCGGTCGGGTCAACGAATACCTTCACCCCCTCGGCCAGCAGCGCCGAGGACGATACCGGCGCCGCGCCATCGGGCTGCAGGGCGACATGGGAGACGCGGCCGACGTGCCACAGCTGCGCGTAGATGCGACCTCCGGCGGCGTGCACCGCATCGGTCACCTGCCGCCAGCCCTGCACCTGTTCCTCGCTGTGAATGCCCGGCGTCCAGGCGTAGCCCTGGCCCTGCGCACTGATCTGGGTGCCTTCGCTGACGATCAGGCCGGCACCTGCGCGCTGGGCGTAGTACTGCGCCATCTGCGCGGTAGCGACGTTGCCGGCGGCCGCCCGCGAACGGGTCATCGGCGGCATCACGATGCGATTGGGCAGGGCCAACGGGCCAAGCGTGTGGGGGCTGAACAACATGGCGCATTCTCTTGCGGGGGACTGACCGCAAGGATGGGGATCGGCCGTGGCCCGCAACAGGCGCGGTTGGGCAAAACAGTTGTGCCGTGGAGGCAAGGGTAGCGTCGACCGTTGCTCGACTATCGCGCACGGCGCGGGATTCCATGAGGGGCCAGCCAGATGCAGTCGACCAACGATCGACTCTACTCCGGTTACAGCGTCGGCTCGATCTTCAACGCACCATGCGCCACCCGGTCATAGCAGGTGCGCACCACGTCCTCACCGTACTTCAGCTCCAGCCGCCGCACGATGAAATGGCCGCGCGCCATGTCCTGGTAGTAATCGGTGAACATCGTATTGAGCGTGGCACCCGCTGCAGCGCCGACGATCGGCACCGCCTGGGCGGCGAATTTCTCGGTCACCACCACGCCGAAACGAGCCGCCACCTTCTCCACCAGCTTGGCCAGCAGCTTGCCGGCTTCCTTCGGCGCCACGCCCAGGGTCAGGTCGCGACCGGTCACCACCCGCCCGGCCAGCTCGGCCGACAGGTGGCGCATCACATCGGTGGTGAAGCCGCGCGCCAGGTAGTAGCCGGTCTCGCTGGCATCATCGCGTGGTGAGTTGCCGCCCAGCGCGAACACTTCCAGGCAGGCCTGGCGGGTGCTGAAATGCGCCAGGTCGAAGCCCTCGCTGCGCGCGACGTCGGCCACCGCGCGCATCATGATCGTGGTCGACACCGGCAGCTCGATGAACAGCGCGGCGAAGCCGAACGCACCGCCCACCGCGCCAGATGTCGCCGCCGCCAGCTTGTGCCAGCGGGTCGAGGCCGACTTTCCGGGCGTGTTGCCCATGCTCCACAGCGCCGCCTGCGCGGACTTCGACAGCGCCGCCTCCACCGCGCCATGGATGCGCCCGGAAATGGCCTTGGGCAGCGCCTTCACCGCGAATTCCAGCGGCGTACCCACCAGGTTGGCCATGCGCGCGGTGATCGTCGGTGCCTCCAGCAGGGCCACCGCCCGCTGCAGGTCGGCCCAGTCCTGGGCATCGTGGGCGATATCGCGCGGCAGCAGGATCGGCTCGTTCATGAGGCCGATAGTAGCGCCCTGGAGTTGAACGGAGGGTCGCGGGGCCACAGCCCTGTCCGCTGGAAAAGGATCCGACCCCACCAGACGGCATCTTCAGGGGGTCGGCAGGCCCGACAGCGCGCCCATGAACTGGCGGTAGTGGCGCAGCTCGGCAATCGAGTCGTGCACATCGCTCAGTGCGGTGTGGTTGCTGGTCTTGGCCAGGCCGGCGGCCACCGTCGGTGCCCAGCGCTTGGCCAGTTCCTTCACCGTGGAGACGTCCAGATTGCGGTAGTGGAAGTACTTTTCCAGGCGCGGCATCTGCCGGTGCAGGAAGCGGCGGTCCTGGCAGATCGAGTTGCCGCTCATCGGCGAAACGCCGGCCGGAATCCACTGCGCGAGGAAGTTCACGGTCTGCGCCTCGGCCTGGGCCAGAGTGGTGGTGCTGTCCAGCACGCGCTGCCACAGACCGGAACGACGATGCTGGTTGCGGTTCCACTCGTCCATCGCTTCCAGCGTTTCCAGCGGGTGGTGGATGGCGAACTCCGGGCCTTCGGCCAGCACGTTCAGCTGGGCATCGGTGACCACGGTGGCGATCTCGATGATCGAATCGTTGTCGGTATCCAACCCGGTCATTTCCAGGTCGATCCAGATCAGTCGTTCGTTGGCCGCGCCGTTCTCCACCATCGTGTCGCCTCGTTGCTGGGCAGGCATGGCGCCTGCCGGAAAAGGAAAGAGGCGGCCATCATACCCTTTCGCTGCTCAGGCCTCGCCGCTGTGGTCTTCCAGCCGCAGCGGCGGCTTGCCACGCTTGGCCCGGAAGTAATTGGTCAGGCGCAGGCTGGCCTCCTTGGCCAGCACCCCGCCGTGGATCTCCACCCGGTGGTTGTGGCGGGCGTCCCCCAGCAGATTGAACACGCTTCCGCAGGCGCCGGTCTTGGGATCGCTGGCCCCGTAGACCAGCCGCGACACGCGCGCGTGCACGATCGCCATCGCACACATCGCACACGGCTCCAGGGTCACGTACAGCGTGCTGCCGATCAGCCGGTGGTTGGCCAGTGCCCGACCGCCCTCACGCATCGCTACGATTTCAGCATGCGCGCTGGGGTCGTGCGCGGCGATGTTGAGGTTCCAGCCCTCGCCCAGCAGCTGGCCATCGGCGCCTACCAGCACCGCACCCACCGGAATCTCGTCGAACTCGTGCTGCGCGCGCTCGGCCAGCGCCAACGCGTGGCGCATCCAGTGTTCGTCGGCATCGTGCACAGGCACGCCCAAGGTGTCGGTCATGAGGGTTCTCGGCGTCAGGCAGATCACGCGGAGGCAGTGTAGCGCGCTTCGGCTGGAGCCTGGCGGGACGGACCATCGTCGCTAGAATGACGATTTCCGAAGCACCTTGAGCACATCCATGAACACGCTCCGCCCCTCGCTGCCCTCCGATGCCGAGGCCGTCGTCGATCTCTGGCGCCGCGCCGTCGACGCCACCCACCATTTCCTCAGCGTCGATGACCGACGCGCCATCGACGCCGAAGTGGCCGGCTTCCTGCCGCAGGCGCCGCTGCTGCTGGCCGTGGATGCCGACGATCGCCCGCAGGGCTTCATGCTGCTTGATGGCAGCCATATGGAAGCACTGTTCATCGACCCGGACGTGCACGGCAGGGGCATCGGCCGGCAACTGGTCGAGCACGCGTTGGCGCGGCACCACCCGCTGACCACCGACGTCAATGCGCAGAATCCGCAGGCACTGGGTTTTTACCTGCGCATGGGCTTTATCGAGACCGGGCGCTCGGACCTCGACTCACAGGGCCGCCCGTACCCGCTCATCCATCTGCGCCTGGGCGACTGATGTCGGCGTGGCCTCAGTGACGTGGTAGTGTCGTTACCCCTTCACTGCAGGAAGCACTACGACATGGGCGGAAGCACACTGGCCACGCTGTTCACACTGGTCGTCGCGATCATCTGGATCCTGGTGCCGTTTGCCATCTTCGGCGTGCGTCGCGTGCTCGGCGAGCTGCTGGCCGAACAGCGCCGCACCAATGCGCTGCTGGAACAGATCGGCGGCGACCGCATTCCCCCGCCGCAGCCGGAACCCCAGCCCTGGCGCGCGCCCTGACAGCACCAAGGCCTGCCCCGCCCTTGCATCAGCCCGGCGGGCCGGCCTCGAATGCGGGCGAGTAGGTCACCGTGCCGCGCGCCATCGCCCCCTGCAGCGGCAACGCCTGGAAGTACTCAGGCGGAACGCCCGGCAGGACCAGACCAGGCTCACAACGGAAGCCGAACCGACCGTAGTAGTCTGGCTCGCCCAACAATACGCAGCCACGCGCGCCCATGCCGCGCAGTGCATCCAGCGCCGCCCGCATCAGCGCGCTGCCAATGCCCTGCCCTTGCCGCTGCGGCGCCACCGAAATCGGACCCAGGCCGAACCAGCCCTCGCTGCCATCGCTGATGGCCACCGGCGACACCGCTACATGGCCAATCACCTGCCCGTCCTGCACGGCCAGCAGGGAAATCGACAGTTCCCCCCGCCCTCGCAGCGCATCGACGATGTAGTGCTCGGTATGGCTGCTGTGCGCCGCATTTCTGAAAGCAGCCGCAGTCATGGCGTGGATATCGGCGATGTCGGCGGGCGTTTCCGCACGGATGAGGTAATTCACAGGGCATCACATTCAGTGCGGCGGCTTTTGATTGTCCAGCACCCGGCACCCCGAGGTCAGACCAGCACCATCATCCCGCAGGCACAGCGGCCCAGCGACGGCAATCCCCTGCACCACCTGGATTGGGCAATACTTCATCCTCCCACATGCAGGAGGCGATGATGGACTGGGTTGAACGCGCACGTGCACTGGCAAGCGAAGCCCATGCCGGGCAGCAGGACAAAGCGGGACGCCCCTACATCGAACATGTCGCGCGCGTCGCGGCCGCCATCAAGGACGACGAGACCGCCCAGGCCGTGGCATGGCTGCACGACGTGGTGGAAGACTGCGCCGGGCACGCGGCCCGCGTGGCGGACTTCCCTGCTCCGATCCAGCATGCGGTGCAGCTGATGAGCCGCAACAGCGCACCCGACAGCGATACCTATTACGCGCGCATCGCGGCCGACCCTGTCGCGCTGAAGGTCAAACTGGCAGACATCGCAGACAACGCCGACGAGACCCGCCTGGCCGCACTGGATGCGGCCACTGCAGAGCGGTTGCGCGGCAAGTACCGGCACGCGCTGGCGGTCCTGGGGGCCCGCCGTACCCCGCTGCACCCGCCGCGCTACAGCCGCAGCACCGAGCGCGATGAAGCAGCCCCAAGCCACCTTGCGCTGCTGATGGAAGCCGGGGAGCGACTGGATACCCTGGTGACCGGCCTGGACCGCATCAATTCCGGCTTCAGGGACGAACCTGAACAAGCCGCTGCATTGTTGCTGTTTCTACACAGCCAGCAGGTGCTTCAATCGCTGGCACGGATCCGCAGCATCGTTTCCGGGGAACTGGAAGCGCAGATGGAAACTGAAGCCTACGACACCTGGGTAGACAAGGGCACGCCGGACTGGACTCCGCCTTACGGCGAGACCGCCGAGCGCATCCTGCAGCGCTTTGTGGACACCTGCGGCCCGCTGCCGCGCTGGCAGCCGGTATCGCCAGACGCGACCGTCGAGTGAAATCTGATCGCCTTCCATCCATCGAACACAGATTTACCCCGGCGTGGCTGCCACTGCTGCAGTGCAGCAGTACAATGAGCGGCTTACCCGCCCCAGCCCCGCCCCCTGCATGAGCCCCAATTCCTCCCTGGCCGCGCGGCTGACGCCGCGTCAGCGCACCTGGATCATCCTTGCCCTCTCGCTGGGTGGCTTTGCCATCGGCACCAGCGAATTCGCCAGCATGGGCCTGATGCTGGAGATCAGCCGCGGCCTGTCGATCAGCGAGACCCAGGTCGGCCACCTGATCAGCGCCTATGCCATCGGCGTGGTCGTTGGCGCGCCGATCCTGGCGTTCATCGGTGCCTCCTTCCCACGGCGCAAGCTGCTGCTGGCCCTGATGGGCTTCTATGCGGTGGGCAACCTGGCCAGCGCCCTGGCCCCCAACTACGGCACGATGCTGGTCGCGCGCTTCGTCGCCGGCCTGCCGCATGGCGCCTACTTCGGTGTGGCGATGCTGGTGGCCGCCGCCATCAGTCCGGCCGGCCAGCGTGGCCAGGCGATGTCGCGGGTGCTGCTGGGCCTGTCCATCGCCATCCTGATCGGCAACCCGCTGACCACCTGGCTGGGCCAGCAGCTGAGCTGGCGCACCGCCTTTGCCCTGGTCAGCGTGCTGGCCATCGCCACGGTGGTGATGATCGCCCGCTTCCTGCTGCCCGATCCGGAGGAGGTGCGCACCTCGCCGATGCGTGAGCTGCGCGCGTTCAACACCACCCAGGTGTGGCTGGCGCTGGCGATCGGCGCGGTCGGCTTTGCCGGCATGTTCTGCGTGTTCACCTACCTCGCCCCGACCCTGGTGCAGGTGACCGGCGTGGCCGAGTCGTGGATGCCGCTGGCCGTGGGCGTGTTCGGCATCGGTGCGATCATCGGCAACATCGCTGGCGGCTGGCTGGTGGACAGGTTCCACTTCAAGGCCGCCGCGGTGGTGCTGGTGTGGTCCATCGTGATGCTGCTGCTGTACCCGCTGGCGGCGCAGTCGGTGTGGACCATCGGCCCGATGATCATCACTGTGGGCACGATGGGCGCGCTGGCCGCCGTGCTGCAGACCCGCCTGATGGACGTGGCCGGCGAGGCGCAGACGCTGGCCGCTGCCTCCAACCATGCCGCCTTCAATACCGCCAACGCGCTGGGCCCGTGGCTGGGCGGCATGGCGATCAGCGCCGGCTTCAGCCCGGCCACCACCGGCTATGTCGGTGCGGCTACCGCCGTCGGCGGCCTGCTGCTGTGGGGGGGGTCAGTACTGGTGGACCGCCGGCGCAAGGCGGCCTGAGCCCTTGGGCGATTTGACTCCGCCGCCGCATCGGGCTGACGGTGTCATCACAGGTGAAAGTGTGACGATGAATGCACCTTCTCCCTGGTACCCCCTTCCCTCATGTCGGACACCGGTCATTTCGCCATTCGCGCCTTCGAGGCCGTCTTCAACATGGCCGGCGGGGTCGAACGCATCACCGCGCTGACGGTGACCTGCAACCACTGCCAGGCCACGACCTCGTCCACCGAAGGCAACCTGCTGCACCTGCCCGGCGGCACCCTGTTCCGCTGCGATGACTGCGGTTGCCACCAGGCGGTGAGCAATGCGCGGGTGGCCGACTGGCAGCTGCCGCGCGTGCTGGGCGCATGAACATGGACGCGCCGCTGACCGATGCACAGCGCCGCATTCTGCAGGCCATTGCCGATGCGGAACGCGTGGACAGTGACGCCGCAACCTGGGCGGTCGCGGCAGGCCTTGCCGTGCAGGCCGAAGACGGCGACATCGACCTGGCCCCGCGCGGACGCGACGTGCTGCAGGCACATCCGCCGCGCTGACGCGGCGACGGAGCGGGCATGCGGCGTTTCGTGCAGGCCTTCGTGGATGTGGACAGCTTTGCGGCTGCCCTGCCCGGCGACGTGTCGGCAGCACTGGCAACGGCGGATGCGCACTACAACATCGGCAAGGACGGCCGCGCCTGGGTCTGCGCGGCAGACGCCGCCGATGCGAAGACCACGACGGTCGTTGCGGAGATGCAGTGGGGCCTGGTGCCCCGCTGGTCGAAGCAACCTTCCACGCCCTACACCACGGTGACTGCCCGGCTGGAGCGCGCTCCGCGCAGCCGCATCTTTGCCGATGCCTGGAGCAAGCGGCGCTGCATCGTACCGATGACGGGCTACTTCAAATGGGACCGGCAGCGACGACCACCGTGGCCGATGTACGTCCAGCGCCAGGATGGCTTGGCCCTGCTGGCAGCAGGCGTGTGGGAGCACTGGCAGGACGAGGCCGGCGACATGCGCGACACGTTCTCGATCCTGACTGACGGCAACCCGGCGATCCCGGCCCCGCTGTCTGCCGATGGGCCGGTCTTTGTGGAGCCTGCGGCTGCGGCGGCCTGGCTGAGGGGCGAGCTGACCGCGCCGGCACAGCTGCGACGGCACGCGCATACCGCGGCGCTGGAGGCTGCCTATGTGGGCCTGGGCATCCGCGATGCGCGACGCGATGACTACACCCTGCTGGAGCCGGTGGACCCCGACGCTCTGGGTGCTGACGACGCTCTGCCCGACTGGGATGGCGATGCGCTGGATGACGATGCGTGAGCGAGGGCCCGGGGTCGGATCCCTTGCCAAAGGCAAGGGCTCCCCGTCGCTGCCCTCCCGCTGAGCCGCAAAAAACACATGGCGTGGATGTGGCTTGCTGCACAGTGCAGCTCATGCATCACCGCCCTGCCCCCATCCGCCACGATGCCGTTGCCTTGCAGGCAGGCATGCTCGGCAGCGTACTGGGCGTTGGCCTGTTCAAAGCACTGGCGATGTCCGGCGTGGTGTCCGGCTCGCTGATGGGCATGGGCCTGTGGCTGCTGGCCTGCGTCCTGCTGGGCGCCTGGGCATTGGCCGCCGGCCTTGCCTGCCTGGCCCTGAGCCGGCGCGTATTTGTGCTGATGCTCGCGCTGTCGGCGGTGTTCGTGCTCTGCATTGCCTGATCCGCAGGCGCCTCCAAAAAAATCCGAACTGCGGCGCTAAAGCTTCAGCCTGCGCCGCCGCTACCGTTGTACTGCTTGCCGGGACTCTCTCCTGTGCAGACACGCCCGGCAGTCGGGCCTACAACGACTACCGGATTTCACAAAATGAACACGCTGCGCCGCTTCAAGGTTGGCACCCGCCTCACTGCGGGTTTTTCCATCCTGCTCCTTCTGATCGCCACGATTCTTGCGATCGCCCTGCACAGCAACCATCAGCAGCGCCAACAGTTCGACAACGCGGTGAACGTGCGCGTGACCCGCATGGGCGAGCTGTACGACATGCTCATCATCAACAAGGAACTGCTGCTCCTGCGCCGGGACATGCTGATCAAGCGCGGCCAGGGCCTGGAGGCCGATCTGGCGAAGGCGCACGCGATGTCCGCGCGCTATGACCAGATCTGGGCCCACTTCACCGAGCGCCCGGCCACCAGCCCCTTGGCCGAATCGATGCGCGGCAAGGTCGCGCAGAAGCAGGAGGCTACCGTCGCACTCAACCGCGACCTGGATGCAGCGATGCAGGCCGGCGACTTCGACGCTGCCAGCACCGCGCTGTTGACCCGCGCCGGCCCCGCGGCTGCCGACTGGAACGCTGCCCTTGCCGAGTTCGCCGATCTGCAGCAGAAGTTGGTGGAAGAAGCCGCCACGGAAATGCAGGCCCTGGCCGCACGCACCACCGGCCTGCTCAGCCTGTTCGGCGTCCTCAGCCTGGGCCTGGGCATCATCGCGGCGTGGCTGATCTCGCGCAGCCTGACCCGTCCGCTGGCCCAGGTGCAGGCATCGATCAATGCGGTCACCCGTGGCGACCTGAGCGTCCGCCACCAGGACGACAGCCCCGACGAAGTGGGACAGATGCTGCGCGCCACCGACGGCATGATCGGCCTGCTGCAGCACTTCTCGCAGCAGACCCAGCTGATGATCGGCAAGCATGCCGCCGAGGACATCAGCCACCGCATGCCGGTGGATTTCCCCGGTGTCTACGGCGAACTGGCGCAGGGCATGAACACGATGGTGTTCGAGCATCTGGATGCAATCGTCGATGCCATCGACGTGCTGAACCAGTATGCGCAGGGTGACCTTAGCCGCGACGCACGACGCCTGCCGGGCAGCCGCGCGATCCTGCACGAATCGATGGATGCCGCCAAGGCCAGCCTGCATGCGATCAATCAGGACATCCAGCGCCTGGCGAAGGCTGCTGCGGCCGGCGATTTCAGCGTGCGTGGCGATGCCACGGCCTACCGTCACGATTTCCGCCGCATGATTGAAGACCTCAACCGCTTGATGGCCACCGCTGACGGCAGCCTCGGCGCGTTGTCCAAGGTGCTGGGTGCCATGGCCGAAGGGGACCTGACCCGCCGTATCGAGGGCGACTTCCAGGGCGTGTTCGCCACCATGCAGCGCGACACCAACCGGACTGCTGAGAATCTGGCGGCCATTATCCGCCGCATCCAGGAAGCCTCCGGTTTGATCGCCAGCGCGTCCGACGAAATTGCTGCGGGCAACGCCGACCTGTCACGACGCACCGAAAGCCAGGCCGCGAACCTGGAAGAGACCGCGGCCTCGATGGAGGAGCTGACCTCTACCGTGCGCCAGAATGCCGAGCACGCACAGCAGGCCGATGCGGCCTCGCGCAGCGCCGGCGAAGCCCTGCAGCAGACCGCGCAGGCGGTGCAGGACGTGGTGCGGGTGATGGGGCAGATCAATGCCTCGTCGCTGCGCATCGGCGAAATGGTCAGCCTGATCGACGGCATCGCGTTCCAGACCAACATCCTCGCCCTCAACGCCGCGGTCGAAGCGGCGCGCGCCGGCGAACAGGGCCGTGGTTTTGCGGTGGTGGCCAGCGAGGTGCGCACGCTGGCGCAGCGTGCGGCGGCCTCGGCCAAGGACATCAAGGCCCTGATTGATGAATCCACCGGCAGGGTCGAGGCCGGTATCGGCATCGCCCGCCAGACCGAGGCTGCCATCGGCCAGTTGACCGAGGCTGCGGGCCAGACCGGGCACCTGGTGCAGCAGATCGCCCAGGCCAGCATCGAACAAGCGGCCGGCATCGAGCAGGTCAACCAGACCATCGCGCAGATGGACGAGGCCACCCAACAGAATGCCGCACTGGTCGAGGAAGCCAGCGCCGCGGCGCGTGCGATGGCTGGGCAGGCGGCGGATCTGGACCAGGCCGCGGCCGTGTTCCGGGTAGCGGCACAGGCTGGCGCTGCGCTGAAGCGCGCCGCCTGACCTCATGGGCTTATTGCGGGCACTCACACTGCCCGCATCTGCCACGCCCTACCCTCAAAGTGCAGGCCTGAAGCATTCAGCAGGCGACGGCCTGCGCCCCTTCCCCACGGCACCTGCTGCGCGACATTGTGGTCGTGCTGCAGCGGCCAACCCGCTCGTGCAGCTTCCCGTACGGTTTGATGTGGTCCTGATGCCCTCCCCCGAACAAGAACGCATGTCCACCCTGGCCGGCCTCAACGCCCTGGGCGAGGTTTCCGGTGCAGCCCTGGACAGCCTCACCGAGCTGGCCACCCACGCCTTCAAGGTGCCCGTCGCCTTCGTTTCGCTGCTGGACGTCGACCGGCAGCGACTGGTCTCGCGCAAGGGCCTGCAGATCGCGCAGACGCATATCCGTGATTCGATCTGCGCCTCGGCCATCGGCGCGCCGGAAACCCTGGTCATCGATGACCTGCGCGAGCACCCACGGCATGCCAGCAACCCGCTGGTGACAGGCGAGACCAGGCTTCGCTTCTATGCAGGCACGCCGCTGGTGGCGCGCAACGGCGTGGCCATCGGTGCGTTCTGCATCATGGACGACGCCCCCCGACAGTTCTCCGAAGCGGAGCGCCGGCAGCTGCAGACCCTGGCCAGCGCAGCCATGAACGAACTGGAGCTGCGTGCCCTGACGGGCCGCCGCGATCCCGTCAGCGGCCTGCCCGACCGGCACCAGTTCGCCCTGGACCTGGCCGCCAACGCCGAGCGCGAGCCGGACACCTTCCTGCATGCAGTGCTGATCGATGTCTTCGACGCAACGACCTCCACCGAAGCCGGGCAGGTGCTGGGCATGGCGCCACTGGAGACGCTGATCCGCCGCATCGGCGTGCGCCTGCGCGTTGCCCTGGACGGCATGGCTGAGGTCTACCACGTGGGCGTGGCGCGGTTTGCCTTCGTGGTGGAGCTGTCATCGTCGAAGGCCGTCGAAGACCTGGTCGCAGAACTGCAGGAACGCGTGACGCGACCGATGATGGCCGCGCAGGTGCCGATGGCCCCTTCGTTCCACGCGGGCATCTGTGGCGTCACGCTGGGCCAGCACAATGCAGACGAAATCATCCGCCGCATGCTGGTCGGCCTGAATGCCGCCATCAACAGCCGCTCGCCATTCCGCTGGTATTCCGAGACCCGCGATGCGCGCACGCGGCGGGGCTACCGGCTGGCCACCGACGCACGGATGGCCCTGCAGGAACAGCAGTTCCATCTGGTCTACCAGCCCCGCTTCCGCGCGGCGGATCTTGTGCCGGTGGCCGCCGAAGTGCTGATCCGCTGGAACCATCCGCAACTGGGGGCAGTCAGCCCGGCCGAGTTCATCCCGGTGTTCGAACGTACGGCGGTGATGCAGGGCATCACCCGCTGGGTGACCGACAACGCACTGGACCAGCTGGTTGCCTGGCGAAAGGCAGGCATCGGCCTGCTGCTGTCGATCAACTACTCGGCGCGCGACATGGCCGAGGACGATGCCGCGCTGCGCCTGATCCGTGCGATCGAGCAGAAGGGCCTGTCGTGCGCGGATGTCGAAGTGGAGATCACCGAGAGCCAGTGGCTGCGCGTGGATTCCCCCGCCGGCCAACAGCTGCGGCAGATGGCCGCCGCCGGGCTGCGCATCGCCGTGGACGATTTTGGCAGCGGCTACAGCAATTTCGGCTACCTGTCCGAGCTGCCGATCAGCACGCTGAAACTGGACAAGACGGTGATCGACCGCCTCTGCCAGGACCCGCGGGCGGCATTGAAGGTCGAGGCCATCATCGGCCTGGCCCAGCGCCTGGGCTACAGCGCCGTGGCCGAAGGTGCCGAGACGGCCGAACAGGTGGCCCGGCTGCAGGCGTTGGGCTGCGATGAAATCCAAGGCTTCGCGTTGGCCCGGCCGATGACGGCTGAAGCATTCAGCGAACGATTCGGAGCGGTGCTTCCCGCCCCGTAGCGTCGAGCTTGCTCAACTGCCGCTGCTCGACTCTACGGCGGTAGCGCTCGCTATACTTGCATGGCCCACCGTGCTGCCCGGAACAGCTGCCATGCCCTCCCGAATCGACTTCCGGCCCTCGCTGGACCTGGCATGCAGGATCACCGGCATGCGCGTTGCCCTGGTCGGGGAAGTCACCGAAAGCGCCTGGCGTTCGATCCAGAGCATCGACAGCGCGGGCCTGGGCATTTCCAGCGGCATGATCCTCGATATCAACCGCACCTTCTGCAAGGACGTGAGGTCTTCGCGGGCGCCGGTCTGGTTCGGCGATGCGCTTGCCCATCCGTTGTTCATCGACAGCCCGATTCCGGGCATGTACGGCTTCCGCAGCTACATCTCGGTGCCGCTGCTGCTGGCCGATGGCTCCATCTTCGGCACCCTGTGCACACTGGACCCCGAGCCGAAGCCGGTGGACGAGCAACAGGTGCAGTCGATGAACGACGTGGCGGCGCTGGTCGCCGCGCAGATCGACGCATTGCGCAGCCACGATGCCGACAGCCGTACCATCGACGGCCTGAAGGAACAGGGCGACATGGTTGGCCGGCAGCTGGCCGAGTACGAACAATCCAATGCCGAGCTGCAGCGCGTGGCCAAGCAGCGTGAGGAGTTCATCGGCGTGCTGGCGCACGACCTGCGCAACCCGGTGCAAGCCATCCGCGCCGGCGTCGATCTGCTGGGCCTGGGGGCATTGACTGATTCGCAGCAGAAGGTACTGGGCCACATCAACGACAGTGCCGATCGCATCGCCGAGCTGATCGATGTCACCCTGGATTTTGCCCGCGGCCGACTGGGCACCGGCATCGCGCTGAAGCTGGAGCCGTGGTCGGACCTGTCCGGCGTGCTCGCGATGGCCTGCCGCGAGGCCATGCGTCCCTATCCTGGCCGCAATTACGAGGTTGACCTGCAACTGCCCGTCACCTTCGTCTGCGACGCCGCACGGCTGTGCCAGCTGCTGGCAAACCTGGTCATCAACGCCGCCATCCACGGCACCCCCGGACAACCGATACACGTCAAGGGCCGGAGCGTGGGCGCGGGCATCGAAATCAGCGTAGCCAACCAGGGCGTGATCCCGGCGGCGCAGATGGGCCACCTGTTCGAACCCTTTGCGCGGCCGCAGGAACGACGGTTGGATTCCGGCCTGGGGCTGGGCCTGTACATCGCCGCGCAGATTGCCAAGGCCCATGGCGGCACGCTCAGCGTGACCAGTTCAAGTGACGAAGGCACCGTGCTGACCGTGCGTCTCTGAGGCCGGCCTATCGCGTGCAGGGCGGCTACACGCCCGACCCGCTACCCTGTTGAACCTTCCTGCCCAGAGCGGCCATGTCTTCCTTCCCCCTCCCTGCGTCCGAGCCCGGGCAGCTCGCCTACCGGTTGCTGCAGGACAGTGACTGGGCGCGCTCGCCAGCTGCTGCCGCCGCACCGGTCGAACTGCGCACCGTGCTGTCCATGATCCTCGACTCGCCGGAGCCGCTCTGGATCGCGTGGGGCGTGGAGGAGATGACGTTCTTCTTCAACGATGCGTACCTGCCGATGCTGGGCGGCAAGCTGCACGGCGCCATGGGCAGCGGCCTGCGGCAGGTCTGGGCTGATGTGTGGGAAGACGTGCGTCATGCCATTGCCGATGCCTTTGCCGGCACCAGCCGCAGTTTCCAGAACCTGCCACTGATGATGGATCGCGACGGGGCCATGAAGGAGACGTTCTGGACGTTCTCCTATTCGCCGTTGCGGATGGCCAATGGGGAGGTTGCCGGGCTGCTGTGCGTGGTGAGCGAACAGACCGAACGGGTGATCGAGCGCACCCTGCACAGCCGCCAGGTGGCGGCCATTACCCAGGAAGCGCGCGAAGCCCATCTTGAGCTGGTGCGCGCGCGTGAGCAATTGCGCCAGGCGCAGAAGCTGGAGGCCATCGGCCAGCTCACCGGCGGGGTGGCACATGACTTCAACAACCTGCTGCAGGTCATCACCGGCTCGGCGGACATGCTGCTGCACACCGCGCAGCCCGAGGACCCGCGCGGCAGGTATGTGCACTCCATCGTCGCCGCTGCGGAGCGTGCAACGCGGTTGACTGCCCAGCTGCTGGCCTTCTCGCGCCGGCAGAGCCTGTCACCGGAAGTGTTCGACCTGCGCGAGAGTGTGCACGCACTGGCGGACATCATCACGACCGTGGCTGGCGCCCGCGTCTCGGTCGCCATCACCCTGCCCGATACCCCGCTGCAGGTGCTGCTGGACCGTAGCCAGCTGGATACGGCACTCATCAACATCGTGGTCAATGCCCGCGATGCCATCACCGGCCATGGCAACGTCACCATCGACGTGCAGCGGGTGACCGCCGTGCCCTCCGTTCGTTTTGCCGCGCCGATGAAGGGCGACTTCGCCGCCATCAGCGTCAGTGACACTGGCACCGGCATCGAACCTGCGGTGCTGGACCACATCTTCGAACCGTTCTTCACCACCAAGGATGTCGGTGCGGGAACGGGGCTGGGCCTCAGCCAGGTGTTCGGCTTCGTCAAGCAATCAGAAGGCGAAGTGGACGTGCACAGCCAGCCCGGCACCGGAACGCGGTTTACTCTGTACCTGCCACTGAGCCAGAGCAGCGAGAGCGCGCCGCGCCCTGCGCAGCACGACGGGCTGGTGCATGGCCACGGATTGTGCGTACTGGTGGTCGAGGACAACATCGATGTGGCCGAGTTCGCCGTGGCCGCCCTGCGCGAACTCGACTACCAGGTGGTGCTGGCACGCAATGCCGCTGACGCACTGGCCGAGCTGGAACGCGATGCCCATCGTTTCCAGGTGGTGTTCACCGACGTGGTGATGCCGGGGGTGAACGGCCTGGACCTAGCGCGCACGATCCGGGAGCGGTTCCCCTGGCTGCCCGTCATCCTCACCAGCGGTTACAGCGAGCTGCTGGCACGCGACCCTGGGCATGGCTTTACCCTGCTGCGCAAACCCTACACGCTGAAACAGCTGGCCCAGGTCATCAGCGAAGCGGGCCAGCATCAGCGGTAGAGGGCCACTTGGCGGGCGACGCCATGTTCACGCAATGTTGCTGTAGTACGGTGCGGCACCGCCATTTCCCTCCCGCCGCGACGCCCCCCATGCATATCCTGCTGATCGAAGACGAAGCCGAACTGGCCGCTACGCTGAAGGGGGCGCTACAGCGTGAGCAACACGTGGTGGACCTGGCCCGTACCGTGGCCGTGGCCCGCGAGGCCGCACTGTGCGGGCTGCACGACCTGGTGCTGCTGGACCGCACCCTGCCCGACGGCGATGGCCTGGCCCTGATCGACCTGCTGCGCCAGCACAACCCCGGCGTACCGGTGATCGTGCTGAGCGCGCTGGGCCAGCTGCCTGACCGCGTGGCCGGGCTGGACGAGGGCGCCGACGATTACCTGGGCAAACCCTTCGCGCTGGAAGAACTGTTCGCCCGCATCCGCGCCGTGGGCCGCCGCCCGGGTGGCCTCAATGCCGAGACCGTGACCATCGGTCGGCTGAGCTTCGATCCGGTCTCCGGCGAGACCCGTATCGGTGGTGAGCGCCTGGACCTGCCACGCCGCGAGATCCGCGTGCTCGCTGCGCTGGCACGACGCATCGGCCGCACGGTGCTGCGCGAATCGATCGAGATGGCCGTGTACGGCTTCGATGACGGCGTGCATTCCAATACGCTCGATTCCCACGTTTCGCGCCTGCGCCGCAAGCTGGCCGAGGCCGACGCCGGCGTGGAGATCCATGCCATCCGTGGCGTCGGCTACCTGATGCGGGAAATCAAGTAATGGCGCGGCGTCCTTCGCTGAAGTGGCCGCTGATCATCAAGCCGCTGATCTTCCACCTGCTGGCCCTGCTGCTGGCGTTCTTCGTGCTGCTGATGGTGCTGGTGCGGGTGGACAGCGGCGGCTACTACACCATCCAGACCTTCGCACCGATCGCCGCCAATGCCGTGCACCGCGATGCCAACGGCAACCTTTACGTGCAGCACACGGCAGAACTGGCCGAGGCCCTGAAGACAGCCCCTGGGGCGTGGTTCATCGCCGAGGATGAGCGAGGCCATCACGTGACCTTCGGAAACGTTCCGCCTGCCTATGCCTCGCTGGTCGGGCTGCTGGATGGAATCCCCTTCGGTGATCTGCGCGGGCGCGAGCGCGGCGACGGGCTGGCGGTGGTGGTGCGCCAGCACACCGGCCCGGCAGGCAAGCTGACCATCATGGCGCATGGTGAAGTGGATTCGCTGACCTGGCAGATGGCGCTGGCCGCGCACATAATCACCGTGCCGATCTTCCTCGTACTGGCGCTGGTGACCATCGTGCTGACGCCGATGATCGTGCGCCGTGCGCTGGCCGGCGTAGAGCGCATCGCTGCCGAGGCAGGAAAGATCTCCGCCAATCGCCGCGGCGTCCGCCTCACCGCCACCGCAGTGCCTGTGGAGATAGCGCCCTTGGTCGATGCGGTGAACGACGCGCTGGAGCGACTGGATGAAGGGCACGAACGCCAGCGCCGCTTCATCGCGGCCGCCGCCCACGAACTGCGCACGCCCATCGCGATCCTGCAGGTGAAGCTGGACGCCGCAGACGACGCGACCTCGCACAGCCTGGCCCTCGAAGTAACCCGCCTGGCCACGCTGGCCGAGCAGCTGCTGGACCTGCATCGCATGGACGATGCTGGCCCGAAGGAAACACTGAACCTGGCACGCGTGGCCAAACGCGTGGTGGCCGACCTGGCACCGCTGCTGATCCAGTCCGAGCGCACGGTGGCGGTGTCGGTGGAACAGCACTACCCGGTGCTGGGCGAGGCAGGCGCGATCGAGCGGGTGATCTCCAACCTGGTGTTGAACGCCGCCGAACACGGCGGCCGCAACGTGATCGTGCGCGTCCAGGGCAGCTGCCTGGAAGTGGAAGACGATGGCCCCGGCATTCCGGTCTCCGAGCGCGAACGCGTGTTCGAGCCCTTCCAGCGGTTGCGCCCGCGGCAGAGCGGCGCAGGCCTGGGCCTGAACCTGGTGCAGCAGGTGGTGGAACGCCACGGCGGCCGCATCACCATTCTCGATGCGCCCGGTGGCGGCGCGTTGATCCGGATCGAGTTCCCGCCACACCCGGGTGCCAATCCCAGCGCGGAATGACTGCCCGCTGTCTGCCAGGCAGTTGCCGCGCGCACTGGCAAGCTTGCGGCAATGTTGGCTGATCAGTATCGGGCAGACGGTGCATTTGCGTGCCGCTGTTCCGTACTGAAAGGATGCCCATGCCGCAGGTTGCACCCCCGCCACCCCGCAGCACGCACCAGGTCGGCGCGCGTTCCAGCGCTCCCAGCCTGACCGCCGCCGCCTGGAACCGGCGCGCCGCGTCGAACGGGCTTGCACACTGGCCACGCTGGCTGCGTGGCCTCCCGGAAGCCGCGCGACCGATCGTGCTGGTACGCCTGTTCGGCACGCTGTTCATGACCCTGCCCGGCCTGGCACTGGCGATCTTCGCCGCGCTGCACGCAGGCTCCGCGCTGGCAGCGGCTACGCTGCTGCTGGTGGCGACGCACGCCACGCTGCACGCTGTGGCGGCGCGGGCAGAGGCGCATGGTGAACTGCCCGGCGTGCGGGCGCAGCTGCTGGATGCGCATGCGCCGGCATTGCTCTTATGGACCAGCCTGCTGCCCTTCGTATCGCACGTTTCCACTGGCCCCGCCCTGATGCTCGGCGCCAGCCTTGCACTGGCGCTGGCCAATGCGTGGATGACCGCGGGCAACCGCCATCGCCACTGGCGGCGTCCGCTGCATGCAGCGACGGCCCTGCTGCTCACCGCCACCGTAGCCGCGCAGGCACCCGCCGTGCCCCTGCCCGCCCGCGCGATGCTGTTGGCCGCCGTGGCCTGCCTTGGTCTGTCGGTGGTCGCACAGCTGGGTAGCGGCACGCGCCGCCTCACCGGTCATCTGCTGCTGGTGCTGGGCAGTGTGGGCGCAGCCATCGCCGTGGCCCTGCAGATCGGCACCGCCAACAGCTGAACAGGCCCGGCGCCGCAAGCTTGGCGCAATCCAGTGCATCGAGACTCGGCCCTGCCTGCACGCACAGGCATGCCCGTCTCTCCTGCAAGGATTACCGATGTTCCCCACTGCACGGGCGCCGCGCCCATGAGTGCCGCACCCCGCAACCGTCGCCGCCTGTGGATCGCCGCCATTACCGGACTGTGCCTGCTGACGTGGGCCGTGCTGTGGCTGATGCCGGCCGCACCGCCCGAACTGGACGTGGCGCCCGTACAGCGCGGCAGCATCGAACAGGTGATCGAAGCCACCGGCACCCTGAAGCCCTCACGGCTGGTCAGCGTGGGCGCGCAGGTATCCGGACGCATCGAGAGCCTGCACGTGAACCTGGGCGACAAGGTGAAGGCCGGCGACCTGATTGCCGAGATCGACTCGCGCACCCAGCGCAACGCGCTGCAGAGCGCGCAGGCTGCACAGCGCAGTGCGCGAGCCAACCGCGATGCGCTGGCCGCCGACCTGCGCCAGTACGAACTGACCCTGCAGCGCCAGCAGGCGCTGGTCGCCCGCCAGCTGGTGGCACGTGCCGACTACGATGCGGCGAAGACCAAGGTCGACGCCACTCGCGAACAGATCGCCGCCCTCGATGGCGAGGTGGTGCAGCGGCAGACCGATGTCGACGTGGCCCAGACCAACCTCGGCTACACCCGCATCACCGCGCCCACCGACGGTACCGTGCTGGCCGTGGTCGCCCGCCAGGGGCAGACGGTCAACGCCGTGCAGAGCGCACCGACCATCGTGATGCTGGGCAACCAGGACGTGATGACGGTCTACGCGGAAATCTCCGAGGCCGACGTGGTGCACACCGCACTGGGCCAGGAAGCGTTCTTCACCATCCTTGGCGACAGCGGCCGGCGCTACAGCAGCACGCTGCGTGACATCGCACCGGCACCGGAATCGATCACCAACGAAGACACCTCCGGCTTTGCCACGCCCGGTGCATCGGCCGGCGCCAGTCGCGCGGCCATGTACTACAACGGCCAGTTCGACGTGGACAACGCCGATGGTCGGCTGCGCAGCTACATGACCGCACAGGTCCGCATCGTGCTCGGCCGTGCTGCCGGCGTGCTGACCATCCCCTCGGCCGCGCTGGGCGTGCGTGCCGCCGATGGCAGCTATACCGTGCAGGTACGCGGCGCCGATGGCCGGCCGGCCGCGCGGCGTATCGCCACGGGGCTGGATGACCAGATCAACGTCGAGGTGCGCAGCGGCCTGCAGGAAGGCGAACACGTGGTGCTGGCCCAGGCCGACGATGCGGCAAGCGCCGCCGCGCAGCCATGACCGACGCCGCCATGGACCAGCCGTTGCTGCGCGTGCGCGGCATCCGCCGTGAGTTCGCCGCGGGCGAACAGACCCTGGTGGTGCTCGATGGCATCGACCTGGATATCCGCGCCGGCGAGCTGGTGGCCATCGTCGGCCAGTCCGGGTCGGGCAAATCCACGCTGATGAACATCCTCGGTTGCCTCGACCGGCCCTCGGCCGGCACCTACCAGATCGCAGGCCGCGAGACCGCGCAGATGGCCCCGGATGAGCTGGCCGAGCTGCGCCGCGAGCACTTCGGCTTCATCTTCCAGCGCTACCACCTGCTGACCGACCTCACCGCGCTGGGCAACGTGGAAGTCCCCGCCATCTACGCCGGGCAGCCGAGCTCCGAGCGCCACGCCCGCGCGCAGGCACTGCTGCAGCGGCTGGGTCTGGGCGAGCGCATGCAGCACCTGCCCGGCGAGCTGTCCGGCGGCCAGCAGCAGCGCGTGTCCATCGCACGCGCGTTGATGAACGGTGGCGCGGTGATCTTCGCCGACGAACCGACCGGCGCGCTGGACACGCAGTCGGGCAAGGACGTGATGGCGATCCTCGGCGAGCTGCATGCCGAAGGCCACACCGTGGTGCTGGTGACCCATGACATGGCCGTGGCCCAGCATGCCCAACGCATCATCGAGATCCGCGATGGGCGCATCGTCGACGACCGCCCGACCGCGGCCGGGCGCGACACCACTGCGAGTGCGACCGCTGCGCTGCAGCCACGTCACGAAGGCAGCGGCTGGACGGCACTGCGCGACCGCTTCGGCGAAGCCTTCCGCATGGCCCTGCGCGCAATGAACGCCCATCGCATGCGCACCTTCCTGACCATGCTCGGCATCATCATCGGCATCGCCTCGGTGGTCTCGGTGGTGGCGCTGGGCACGGGGGCCCGCCAGGCCATCCTGTCCAACATCGCCTCGCTGGGCACCAGCACCATCGAGATCTACCCCGGTTCGGGCTTCGGCGATGTGCATGCCGCGCAGGTGGAAACGCTGACACCTGGCGACAGCGTGGCCCTGGCCGCACAACCTTATGTCGATGGTGCCACACCCAGCGTGGCCAGCAGCGGCACCGCACAGCGCGGCAACCACTCGGCCAACGTGCAGATCCAGGGCGTCAGCGAGCAGTACTTCCGTGTGCACGGCCTGAAGCTGGGGCAAGGCCGCTTCTTTGGCCACGCGGCCGTGGACGGTTACCAGCAGGCGGTGGTGATCGATGCCAATACGCGTGCGCGGTTCTTCGCCGCGCAGGAAGATCCCATCGGCCAGAGCCTGCTGCTGGGCAACGTGCCGGTGCGGGTGGTGGGCGTGGTGAAGAAGGACGCCGGTGCGGTGGGTGATGCCTCGCTGCTGCAGGTCTGGGTGCCCTACACCACCGCCATGGCGCGCATGCTCGGGCAAAGCCATGTGTCCAGTATCACCGTGCGCGTCTCCGATACCGTGGGCATGCAGACGGCAGAAGCCTCGATCAACCGGTTGCTGCAGCGCCGCCATGGGCGCACGGATTTCTACATGAGCAACAACGCGCAGATCCGCCAGTCCATCGAACAGACCACGCGCATCCTGACCTTGATGATCAGCGCGATTGCGGCCATAGCGCTGGTAGTGGGCGGCATCGGCGTGATGAACATCATGCTGGTGTCGGTGACCGAGCGCACCCGCGAGATCGGTGTACGCATGGCGGTGGGCGCGCGACGCAGCGACATCCTGCAGCAGTTCCTGATCGAATCGGTGCTGGTGTGCCTGCTGGGCGGCGTGCTGGGCATCGGCGTGGCGTTGGCGCTGGGCGCGGTGCTGGCGTTGGCCGATATCGGCTTCACCCTGGTGTTTTCCGCTGCGTCGATCGTGGCCGCGTTCGCCTGCAGCAGCCTGATCGGCATCGGCTTCGGCTTCCTGCCGGCGCGCCGTGCCGCGCAGCTGGACCCGGTAGAGGCGCTGGTTCGCTGAACGGCACGCACGGTGTCGGGGCGACGGCAGGTTGGCGCAATGTCCGCACGCTGTACTGAACCTACCGACAGAGCCGCACAGGAGCGGAACGATGTTTCAGAAGACAGGACGCAGCGCATTGCTGCTGGCGGCAGCGGTGCAGATGCTGGTGCTGCTGCCGTACGCCGGCACGGCACAGGCACAGCACCGCGACGGCTACCGTTCCGGCTGGGATCGCGGCTACGAAGACCGGCAGCGTGACGAACGGGAGCGCCGCGAACGCGAACGTGAGCGCGACCGCCGCGATGACGCCAAGGCCAAAGGTGTGGTGGTGGGCGTGGTCGGCGCGGCCGTGGTGGCTGGCGTGATCGCAGCCGCCGCCAAGCGTGAACGCGAGAACCGCGAGCGCGCCGACTACTGCATGCAGCGCTACGGCAACTACGACCGCCGTAACGACACCTACCGCGGATCGGACGGCTACAGCTATCCCTGCCGCTGAGACCTGGCACTTCATTCAAGGAAACCACCGCATGAACAAGACCGCCCTACTGATTGCCCTGTGTGCTGCACCGCTGCTCGGCCACGCCGCCAGCAGCGACCCGAAGCAGGCTTACATCGATTCGAGCTTCGCTGCCATGGACAGCAACGGCGATGGCCGCATCGACAAGGCCGAATACGCGAAGTACCAGCAGGCACGCTTCAGCAAGCAGGCGGATTCGATCGACGCCGCGTTCAAGGAAATGGACACCAACAAGGACGGAAAGATCAGCAAGGAGGAAGCCGCCGTGGTGCCGGAGATCGCGAAGTACTTTGCGGGCCTGGACACGGATGGGGACGGCTATCTGTCGCTGAAGGAGATGCAGCAGGCGATGCTGGCGGCGCAGACGGCGGACGCCCCGGCGAAGTAATGCCGTGGTGGGTGCCCACCAAGGTGGGCATCTACCGGCTCAACAACGCTGATGAATCAACGCACCTTGTACAACACCACCGCACCCGGCCTCGGTTCGAACGCCGGCACGGTCTGCTGGGTCAACGCCGTGCCCTTCGCATCCCACACCAGCGTTTCCACCGGGTACTCATCCTTGCGGGTCATCTGGTCGATCTTCGCCACAACGACCGTCGCAGCCGCCGGCACTTCCGGGTTCCACCCGAACACACCCACACGCCCATAGAACACCGCCGGCGCCGAAGCATCCAGGCGGCGGTCCGGGCACATCACCAGGCCGCGGTTGAGCATCACCCGCAGCGCGCCCACGGGCACCTTCTTCACGGTAGGCGCAGTGCGCTCGGTGCTGTGCCCGGGGCATACGTTGGCGGCACGGGTGACCATGTCTTCGGCCACCTGGCGATCGGATTGGGCGAAGGCCAGCGCCGGGGAAAGGCAGAGGCCGAGCAGGACAAGCGAGGACTTCCGGGTCATTGCTGGGTTCCTTGAATGGGTTGCAAGCGAACTTAGCAATGGCGCGGCGCGAAGTTGCAAAGACTGCGTGAGCCCCCGGTTACGCGCTCGATGCACAGTGCGGCAGCACCGCAGCGTGGGGGCCGGCCTGGCGATTCAGGATTTGCTCAAGTGCCGGCTGCTAACACAGCAGCCAGGAACTGCCGGTGGCGCCCTCGCCCACCGCATCAACGGAATGCCCCGCCGATGCCATGGCGCGGACACCTGATCGCCCCATTGGATTGAGCTGACCACCGATGCTTCCCCCGTTCGAGCCGCTCAGGCGTTACGTCGATTTCTCCGGCCGCTGTGACCGCACGGAGTTCTGGTCGTACCTGTTGTTCGTACTCGCGGTGTTCGGCGCATGCCATGCCCTGATCGTGCTGCCACAAGGGGAGCATTCCTACAGACTGGCTGGCGCCGGCTGGTTGCTGGGCATGGCGGCAGCCGTGCTGCTGTTCATCCCGACCCTGGCCGCGATCGTGCGCCGGCTGCACGACATCGACGAGTCAGGCTGGTACGCGGTGATCGTTTTCGTGCCGTTGGGCGTGTTTGTCCTGTTCCCGGTGATGTTGCTGCCGGGAACGGGCGAGGACAATCGATTCGGCCCGGAGGGCACCGCGCAGAAGCGTTGGATGCCCGGGCTGGGCCTCAAGGGACCAGACAGCGCTCCACCTGCAACGACAACACCTGGCAGGCGTTGAACAGCCCTTCCACTACGGCGGCTGAAGGGTAGCCTTCCGGAGTCTCGCTCTCCCGCGCCACGTGCGCGGCGTGCAGCACGGCGGTCAACGCGGTGATGCCCGAAGCGCTGCGGGTGGCCAGCGCCAGGTCGAAGGCCCGGCCGGGGCTGAGGCGGGTTTCGGTCCACGCCTCGCCATCGGCGCGCAGGTTCTTTCCGTGGCCTTTGAGATGCGCAAAGAATGCGGATGATGGCGCGCCTTCGGCGGATTCGCAGAGGGCATCCTCAAGCGTTTCGGCCACGGCATTGGGAAGATCGCGCAGGGCTGCGCCGAGCAGCGCATGCAGGCGGGGATAGTCGGGAAGACGGTCAGACATGGCGGCAACCTCACGGTGTGGCCACCTGCAGATGCAAGGTGGCGGACGGTGCGGGTTGGCGTGCCGGATACGTAGTACGAAAGCCGGCGGGCCCTAGGACCCCCACGCACCGTCCGCCATGAACTGGCAGAGGGTGCATTGTCGTGACTGCAGTTTCAGCTGCAAGCCCGACGCCGTGTACTACGTAAGTTCGGGACGCCAATCCCGGCCAGGGCGAGTGCCTTGGCGAGGCGATGATTGGCGCACTGTTCGGCGGTTACAAAGCCGGAAAACTCCCTACTTCGCTGTAGTTGGGGCACTTGCGTCATGCAGTGGCGAATTGACCATCGAATGGCGCCCCCGACCTGCTGCATTCATCCGCCGTCCGCCGCCATCCAGCGCACCAGCAGTGGCAGATGCGACACACCTGCGCCCTCAGCTGTCCTCAAGCGTGCTCTGGTAACCGCGATAGGTTTCGCCCCACTCGCGCATGGCCAGAAGCACTGGCACCAGCGTGCGGCCGAATTCAGAAAGCTCGTACTCCACCTTTGGCGGCACTTCCGGATAGACATGGCGGATCACCACGCCATCGGCTTCCAGCTCACGCAGTTGGCTGGTCAGCATGGATTGGGTGGCATTGGGCACCCGCCGGGTAAGTTCCATGAACCGGCGTTTGCTTTTGATCAGATGGAACAGGATGACCGGCTTCCACACCCCACCCATCACCGAGAGCGTTACCTCCACGGCGCAGCCGCTCTTGCCGTCCCAACGCTTGCTACGCATACATACTCCGGAAAACCATAGTACCTACGAAAAACCATCGTTCTTGTCGCAATAACGGTGCGAGCCTAGCATGGCCCCATCCACTGAACGTGAGGCCCCAGCATGAAGTTCAAGGCACTGCTTTCCAGCAAGACGAATGACCGTGTTTCCACCGAGCTGGTGGATTTTGACGAGGCCGACCTGATGGACGGCGATGTCCTTGTGCAGGTTGAATATTCGACCCTCAATTACAAGGATGCGCTGGCGCTGACCAACGAGCGCCCGGTCATCCAGAAGTTTCCGCTCATTCCCGGCATCGACCTTTCCGGCGTGGTGCTTGAATCCAGCAATGCCGGTTTCAAGGCCGGTGATCGCGTGGTGCTTAATGGCTGGGACCTGAGCATGGGCCACCACGGCGGCCTGGCCCAGCGCGCCCGCGTTCGCGGCGAGTGGCTGAACAAGATTCCCGGCAACCTGACCACCCGCGATGCCATGGCCATCGGCACCGCCGGCTATACCGCCATGCTGTGCGTGCTGGCACTGGAAGACGCGGGCGTGACCCCGGAAAAGGGCGATGTGCTTGTGACCGGCGCCAACGGCGGTGTGGGCTCGATTGCCGTGGCCATTCTTTCCAAGCTGGGCTACCGCGTGGTGGCCGCCACCGGCCGCCCCGAACACGCCGAATACCTGCACAGCTTGGGCGCGGCGGAGATCATCGACCGCGCAGAGATTTCCGAGCCGCGCAAGAAGCCGATCAGCGCCGAGCGCTGGGCCGGCGTGGTGGACGTGGCCGGCGGCCCGACCCTGGTCAACGCGCTTGCCGAAACCAAGTACCGCGGCGCCGTGGCCGCCTGCGGCCTGGCGCAGAGCGATGCGCTGCACGGCTCGGTGCTGCCCTTCATCCTGCGCAACGTGACCCTGGCCGGCGTCGATTCGGTGAATGCCCCGCAGGACGTGCGCCAGCGTGCGTGGAATCGCCTCGCCACCGACCTGGACCCGCAGAAGCTGGATAGCACGGTGCAGCTGATCGGCTTGGCCGAGGTGCTGGATGTGTACGAGCAGATCATCCCGGGCAAGGTACGCGGGCGGATCGTGGTGGATGTGAACGCCTGACGGCGATCGGGCCAGCGGTGGTGCAACGCCATCGCTGGCTGCCTGACCCAGAAGGCCTGCGCACGGCACCAAGCCCCCTTATCATGGGGCTGTAAGGGCGCTTTACGCCCAGTGACGTACGCAAGGCAGTATCTGGATGTCTATGGAATGGCGCCCCTCGGGCTGGGGCCAGCGTGTGACCCGTTCGCCGGACTGGCGGCTGCGGCTGGATGGCGAGCATGTCGAGCTTCTGATCGAGGGCCGGCAGTACCGGCAGCACGTCGATGATGACCAGCGCGTGCGTGTTCTTCCGGGCCTGTTCTGGGCCCGGGTTGCGCTGCAGAGCGAGGACGGCGACACGCTGTCCGTGGATGGACTGCCCAACCGCGAGGCGTCCCGCCTCGCGACTGCTGTCGAGCAGGTGCTCTTTGCGCGCACCACACGCGGGCGCAAAGTGCTCTTCGAGGACATCCTGGAGCAGATCCAATCGTGGCTCGCCGAAGCGGACGCCCTCACTGACCGCGGCAGCGCCGGCCGCCGATGGATCACCCACGAGCAGCAGCAGACGCTGCTGGCCGAGCGCCCCGCCCTGCCCTTGTCGCCGGCCGAGCTGGAACGGCTGTTCCTCGATGAGGACCTGCACGACGACCTGCATTCGCACAGCCACCGGGCCGCGCTGGATGCCCTGCACGACTGGCAGCTGGATTGGCCCGCCGTGTGGGCCGAGGCCAATGCCACCATGGCAACACGCGAACTGGTGCTGGCGAAGGACTTCCTGGACCGCGTCGAGAGCAAACCGCTGACCGAGGAACAGGCCCGCGCCGTCATCTGCTTTGACAACTGCGTGCAGGTCGTCGCCTCGGCCGGCTCCGGCAAGACCTCCACCATGGTCGCCAAGGCCGCTTATGCCATCGATCGCGGGTTCGTTGAGCCCGAGCGAATCGTCATGCTCGCGTTCAACAAGGATGCGGCCAAGGAGCTGGAGGAGCGTGCGCAGCGCTCCTTCGACCGGCTCGGCATGGGCGACACCGTGGTCGAGGCCCGGACCTTCCATGCACTCGGTTTGGCCATCATCGGCAAGGCCACCGGCCGCAAGCCCGACATTCCCGAATGGGCCATCGACGCCACGTTGGGCTTCAACAAGCTGGCCGAGCTGGCGGATGACCTGAAGGACCGCTCGATCCACTTCCGTACCCAGTGGGACATGTTCCGGCTGGTGTTCGGGCGCGACCTTCCGCCGTTCGGCGCGGAGATGATGGCTGATGGCTACGACCGCGACGGCACGCCCTACATCCGCACCCTGCAGGGCGAGCGGGTGAAGAGCCTGGAAGAGTGTGTCATCGCCGATTGGCTGTTCTACAACGGCGTGGCGTACGACTACGAGCGCCGTTATGAATTTGATACCGCCACCGATACCCATCGCCAATACCGGCCGGACTTCTATTACCCGGACGCAGCGCTGTATCACGAGCACTTTGCGCTGGATGCCAACGGCCAGCCGCCAAAGCATTTCGCCAATTACGCTGAAGGCATGCAGTGGAAGCGCCAGCAGCACGTGGCGCGCGGCACCGCACTGGTCGAGACGACCTCGTTCGGCCTGCGCAGCGGGCATGCGTTGGAACATCTAGCGGAGAAACTCGGCGACTCCGATGTCGAGCTCGACCCGAACCCCGACCGTGAGCTGCCGACCGAAGGCGCAAAGCCCATGCCGGACGCCGACCTGATCGGCCTGATGCGGACCTTCATTGCCCACGCCAAGAGCAACTGCCTGACGCTGGACGATCTGGCCGCGCGCCTGCAGCAGATGCCCGAGGACCAGTTCAAGGAGCGGCATCGGCGGTTCCTGGAAATCGCAGCCCCGGTCTTCCAGGCCTGGGACGAGGCGCTGGCAGACGAGCGCGGCATCGACTTCGAGGACATGCTCAATATGGCCGCTGGCATCCTGGAGCAAGGGCACTATCAATCGCCCTACGAGCTGGTGATGGCCGACGAGTTCCAGGACGCCTCGCGCGCCCGCGCCCGCCTCTGTCGTGCGCTGGTCAGCCAGCCGGGCCGCCACCTGTTTGCAGTGGGCGATGACTGGCAGTCGATCAACCGCTTTGCCGGTGCGGATGTTTCGGTGATGACCGGATTCCGCGAATGGATGGGCCACGCCCAGGTGCTGAAACTGGAGCAGACCTTCCGCTGCCCGCAGGAACTGTGCGACATCTCCAGCCGCTTCATCAGCCGCAATCCTGCGCAGATTGCCAAGACGGTCCGCTCGGCTACGCCAGCGATTGGACCGGTGCTGCAGGCGTTTCAGATGACACGGCGCGAGGAAGTACAGGACGGTGTGCGCCAGTACCTGGCCAAGCTGCATCAGCAGTTGCTCTCCGGCGCGGTTCCGCTGGGGCACGATGGGCGCGTTCGCGTGTTCGTGCTGGGCCGCTATCGGGCGGATCGCAATGCAGTGCCTGCGGACTGGAAGACGCTGTTTGGCAGCACGATGGACGTTGAGTTCCTGACCGCCCATCGCTCGAAGGGCCGCGAGGCGGACTACGTGATTCTGCCGGGCATGGTGAATCGTGGATTCCCCAGCCTGCGCGCGGATGACCCGGTGCTGTCGCTGGCGATGCCGGATGGCGATACCTACCCGCTGAGCGAAGAGCGGCGGTTGTTCTATGTGGCGCTGACGCGTGCGCGACGCAGCGTGGCGATGTTTACGCTGCAGGGCAAGCACTCGCCCTTCCTGGATGAGCTGGTGGAGGAAGGGGTTGTGGAGGTGACCGGGATTTCAGGTGCGGCCATTAACGAGGAGGGCTGCCCGGTGTGCAAGGTGGGCGTGTTTGTGGAGCGGAATGGGCCGCATGGGGCGTTCCGGTCGTGCTCCAGTTACCCGTTGTGCCATAACAAGCCCAAAGGCCCGCGTGCAACCAGCCTCTATGCGCCGCGCTCACCGCGATGAAGCGGAGAAAGCGCGGCGAGCCGCTGCACGCTATCCGCAGCGGACGCACTCCAGTCAGTTGTCGCGGCATGCTGCAGAGCAGATGCCGACGTTGGAATGATGCGCATCGACCACTGCGGGAAGTAACGCCGAGGGACACTGCCGTTGGCGAGCACTTCCACGTCGCTGTGATCCTCTGCGGCCAGGATGCGTTCCAGTACCGCTTCAACGCCATCATGCGGCCCTTCGAAGTATTGAAGAAAGCGCGCGACATCCAGCAGCAGAACGCCGGTGACATTCACGCCCCGATTGAAGTCAGTGGAACCCCGGCCGATCTGTCTGACCCGCGCTCGGGCCAGCCCGGCAACGGCCTGGCTGATGTAACACACGGCGCGTACCGTCATGGCGTGCAACCTCCCTGGAACACGGACAACATAGTCCATTATCACCGGACTGTGTGAGGAGGGTGATGTGGGGAGATTGCAGCCGTTGCTGGAGGGCGGACGGAGGATCAGTCCGCTGGACACAGAAAACGCCCCTGACGGGGCGTTCTATCGACTGGCGGAGAGAGTGGGATTCGAACCCACGGAAGGTTTAACCCTTCGCCGGTTTTCAAGACCGGTGCCTTAAACCGCTCGGCCATCTCTCCGTATCGGCCCAGCCTGCTGGCCGGGCACGCATTCTCGCACGGCCGGGCGATTTGCCCAAGACCGGCGTAACGCAGGGCGTGGCCCGGCGCTACGAACAGGCTTCAGCCCGCATCCACCGCCAGCGCACCCAGCGCACTGGCCTTGATCTTCTCCTTGGCCTTCTCGCACGCGCCACCGCAATCCAGGCGCGAGGCCTCCAGCTGCGGCGGCAGGTGTTCGGCCAGGAAATCGATGAACACGCGCACCGCCGGCAACAAGCCGCGGCGCGAGGCAAATACGGCGTGGCACACGCCCTGCGGCAGCGACCAGTCCGGCAGCACCACTTCCAGTTCGCCATTGCGCACAGCTTCGGCGCAGACGGTTTCCGGCAGCATGGTGATGCCGAAACCGTCCTTCACCATGCTCTGCAGCAGCGGGAAGTCGAAGCCGGCCACGCGCGGCTGCAGGTCCACCCGGCGCACTTCGCCTTCCGGGCCATGCAGTTCCCAGCGCTGGCGCGCTTCGTCTTCGCTGATGCTGAGGGTGACGTGCTGGGTCAGCTCTTCCGGGTCCTTCGGGCGACCGGCGCGGTCCAGGTACTTCGGGCTGGCCACCAGCAGTTCCTGCACCTGGCCGAAGCTGCGCATCACCAGGCTGCCGTCGTCATCCAGGCGCGAACGCACGCGCAGGGCCACGTCGTAGCCTTCATTGATGATGTCCACGCGGCGGTTGCTGATGTTCAGCTGCAGGCGGACCTTGGGGTACTGCTCGAGGAACTTGGGCAGCAGCTTGGGCAGCTGCATCTGCGCCAGCGAGACGGGCACGCTGGCGCGCACGACGCCGCGCGGCTCGGCGCTGAGGCGATCGACCACTTCGCGCGCGGCCTGGGCCTCGGCCAGCATGGTCTGCGCATGGCGGTGCACGCTGGTGCCAACGTCGGTAACGGCAAAGCGGCGCGTGGAGCGCTGCAGCAGGCGCACGCCCAGGTCGGTCTCAAGCTGGCTGATACGGCGGCTCAGGCGCGATTTGGGGATGCCCAGGGCGCGTTCGGCGGCAGCGAAACCGCCGTGGTCGACAACCATGGCGAAGTAGTACAGGTCATTCAGGTCATGCATACCCGAGTTCCATATCTAGAACAATTCGTGGCATTGAACCATCTTTATCCTGCCCATGCAACAACCTATCGTTCTCTCCGTCGGCGGCAAACACCGCCCTTCCCTTCCCGAACATAGGTGACTGCCATGAAGCTTCTGCATCTCGACGCCAGCGTGCTTGGCGACAATTCCGTGTCCCGCCAGCTGACCGCTGCCGTGGTCGCCCAGTTCAAGAACCAGATCGACGGCCTGCAGGTCGATTATCGCGATCTTGACGCCAATCCGGTACCTCATCTGCGCAGCAGCTCGCTGGCCGGTGTCGATGCCGCCGAGGCGACCGACGCTGAACAGGTGATGCAGCAGTTCCTGGCCGCCGACATCCTGGTCATCGGCGCGCCGATGTACAACTTCAGCATCCCGTCCACCCTGAAGGCCTGGATCGACCGCGTTGCCGTGGCCGGCCGCACCTTCAAGTACACCGAGAACGGCCCGGTGGGCCTGGCCGGTGGCAAGCGCGTGATCGTGGTGAGCGCCCGTGGCGGCATCTACACCGATTCGCCGGCCGACTTCCAGGAGCCCTTCCTGCGCCAGGTGTTCGCCTTCATGGGCATCGACAACGTCGAGTTCGTGCGTGCCGAGGGCATCGCCTACTCGCCGAAGCACCGCGAAGACGCCATTGCCGGCGCGCTGTCGGCCCTGCCGTCGCACGCTGCCGAAGAAGTGGCTGCATAAGTACTGCGTTCCAGCGATCGGCGCCCTCCCCCCCTCCTCGTCGGGGGCGCTGATTGCGGGCCGGGAGCCCCTCCCCCATCCCGGCCCACCCCGACGGCTCCGCATTGCGGGGCCGTTTTTTGTTGTGCGCGGCCGGTAGGCTGGGGGCATGGATTACATCGTGATGGCTGCGCATCGCAGCGAGTTTCCGCACCCGATCACCCTGCGCCGTGGGCAGGCGCTGGTGGTGGGCGAGCGTTATGAGGGGCCGGAGGGCTGGGAAGACTGGTTTCTGTGCCAGGCCGAGGGGCAGGAACCCGGGTTCGTGCCGGCGCCGGTGATCGGGCGCGATGCGCAGGGTGGCGCGTTTGCCACGGAGGATTACTGCGCGCGGGAGCTGGATGTGGATCCCGGGCAGGTCTTGCGCGGGGTACGCACGCTCAACGGATGGGCGTGGTGCGTGCCGGAGACGGGCGAGCCCGGGTGGGTGCCGCTGGAAAAGGTGCGGGCGTTGGGGTGATCGCGAGGTTCATCCAGGCATGGCGTGGATCTACTACAAACGCGCGCCACACCCCCGTAGATCCACGCCATGCGTGGATGCCCCACCCCAAAAACGCCGGGCATGGCCCGGCGCTACCGGGTTCAACCGATGGTTTCGACGCCACCCATGTACGGGCGCAGCACGTCCGGCACGGTGATGGTGCCGTCGGCGTTCTGGTAGTTCTCCATCACCGCGATCATGGCGCGGCCCACCGCCACGCCCGAGCCGTTCAGGGTGTGCACCAGTTCCGGCTTGCCGGTGGCCGGGTTGCGCCAGCGGGCCTGCATACGGCGGGCCTGGAAATCACCGGTGTTGGAGCACGAGCTGATCTCGCGGTAGGTGTTCTGCGAGGGCAGCCAGACTTCCAGGTCGTAGGTCTTGATGGCCGAGAAGCCCATGTCGCCAGTGCAAAGCAGCACTTTGCGGTACGGCAGGCCCAGCTTTTCCAGCACCACTTCAGCGCAGCGGGTCATGCGCTGGTGCTCGGCGTCGCTGTCTTCCGGACGGCAGACCGACACCAGTTCCACCTTCTCGAACTGGTGCTGGCGGATCATGCCGCGAACGTCGCGGCCGCCGCTGCCGGCTTCGGAGCGGAAGCACAGCGAATGGGCGGTCATGCGCAGCGGCAGGCGCTCGGCGTCCACGATCTCGTCGCGCACGATGTTGGTCAGCGAGATTTCCGAGGTGGAGATCAGATAGCGCTTCTGCTCACCCAGATGGGTGATGAACATGTCTTCTTCGAACTTGGGCAACTGACCGGTGCCGTACAGGCTGTCGGCGTTGACGATGACCGGAACGTTGGTTTCCTGATACTCGTGCTCGCCGCTGTGCAGGTCCAGCATGAACTGGGCCAGCGCGCGGTGCAGGCGGGCGATCTGCCCGCGCAGCACGGTGAAGCGCGAACCCGACAGCTTGGCCGCAGCTTCAGCATCCAGGCCGGCGTTGCGCGCGCCCAGTTCAACGTGGTCCAACACCGGGAAATCGAAGCTGCGCGGGGTGCCCCAGCGCGCCTGCTCGACGTTGTCCGTTTCGTCAGCGCCGGCCGGCACGTCATCGGCAGGCAGGTTCGGCAGACCCATGGCGATGGCGTCGATCTTCTCGCGCAGCGCGTCCAGGGCCACTTCCGAGGCCTTCAGTTCGTCGGCGAACGCGGCCACTTCGGCCATGATGGCCGACACGTCCTCGCCCTTGGCCTTGGCCTGGCCGATGGCCTTGGAACGGCTGTTGCGCAGGCTCTGCAGTTCCTGGGTCCGCACCTGGATGCGCTTGCGATCGGCCTCCAGGGACTCCAGGGCAGACACGTCGAGCTGGAAGCCGCGGCTGGTGCGCAGGCGTTCGGCGAGGTCGGCGGGCTGGTGTCGGAGCAGGGCTGGATCAAGCATGGCAGGTGTCGTGGTGGGTATCAGGAACGGGATTATCGCCTGTTATACGGATTTCTGCCGCCCGGTTCATTCCCGCCGTGGCAGAATCGGGGCATTCCCTGCTGGTCCGGTCCATGTCTGCACCCCGCTCATCGCCTGCCAAGTCGTTTACCGTGCATATCCCGCGCAACGCCCTGAAGATCGCCGGCATCGCCTTCGGCGTAGGCGTGCTGCTGTTCGTGGTGGTCTGGTTGACCGGCCGCGACAAGGAATTCTTCCGCGCCGATGACCCGGCCACGCAGACCCCGCAGGAAACCGCGCAGGTCGAGCCGCTGCCCGAGCCCCTGCCCGCCGCGGCCGGCTCCAGCGACATGCCCGATGCCAAGCCGGCGCCGGTGCAGGAAGAAGCACCGAAGCTGGTGGAGACCGCCCCGCCGCCGCCGGCCAGCACCGAAGCGGCCCAGGCTGCACCGGGCAACGCCACCCCGGCCACCGGCAACAGCCAGCCGATGCCCATCGCCGGCCAGTCGCCGCCGCCGTCCTACCCGGCCGCTGCCCTGCGCCGCGGTGAGTCCGGCAGCGTGGTGGTGCGGGTGGATGTGGATGCCACCGGCTACGCCAACAACATCACCGTGATCCAGCGCAGCGGTTCACGCGAACTGGACCGCGCGGCCACCGACGCGGTGCGCCGCTGGCGCTTTACCCCCGCGCTGAGCAACGGCCAGCCGGTGCCGGGCACCTTGGAAGTGCCCTTTGACTTCAAGCCGCAATAACTGAACGCATCCCGGCAGGCAACCTGAACCCTGCCGGTTGCGTTGACGCAGCGCTGACACACCGCTACAGCGGCTCGGGCAAGACTCTGGGCGTCGTTACTGACACGAGGAGTCTGCGATGAGTGCTACCACCCATGACCACCTTCATTCCCCGCACCTGCAGCAGGACGTGAGCGAGCGCCCCCAGCGCACCTCCCCCTGGCTGTGGCTTGCGCTGATCGTGGCGATGTTTGCCGCCGCACTGATGTGGCTGCGGTTCTCCAACCAGGACGATGTGGCCCCGGCCCCGATGGGCGAGCGCATGCTGCCGGCCAGCGAGACCCCGGTGGCGGCCACGCCCGCCCCGGCCGCGCGTGATGCGGCGCCGGGCAGCAGCCAGCGCAAGGCGACCCCGGCCGTACGCAATCGCGAGGCCAGCCCGCTGGCCAGCAATGAAAAGCCGACCTACCCGGCCACCGCACTGCGCAATGGCGTGCAGGGCAGCGTGATTGCCAGCCTGAACGTGGATACCCGCGGCAATGTGACCGACGCGAGCATTGTGTCGCGTAGTGGCGAGCGCAGCCGTGACCTGGATCGCTCGGTGCTGAGCACCGTGCAGGAATGGAAGTTCCAGCCGGCGATGCAGAACGGCCGTGCCGTGGCGAGTGTGGTGCGCGTGCCGGTGGATTTCCGTACCGAGCAGCGTTGATCGCGAGCGAGGGGTTCGTGATCGATCGGGAGACGGAGGCTTCGGCCTCCGTCTTTTTTTGTGCCGGGGTTGTCACTGTAGAGTCGAGCCATGCTCGACTGACGGTGTGCAGCAGTCGAGCGTAGCTCGACTTTACGCCAGGTTGAAACCGGCGCTGCGGGCCAGGCCGTCGAAATCCGGGAAGGACGTGGCGACGTTGGCGATGTCGTTGATGCGCACTTCACCGCCGCTGATCTGGCCGGCAATGGCGAACGCCATGGCAATGCGGTGATCACCGTGGCTTTCGATGGTGCCGCTGCCCAGGAGAATACCGCCGTGCAACGTGGCGCCGTCTTCGGTTTCATCCACCTGCATGCCCAGCGTGCGCAGGCCGGTGGCCATGGCAGCCAGGCGGTCGGATTCCTTTACCCGCAGTTCGGCAGCGCCGGTCACCACAGTCTGGCCTTCCGCCGCAGCAGCAGCCACGAACAGCGCCGGGAACTCGTCGATCATGTCCGGCACCAGCGCTTCGGGGATGCGTGCACCCTTCAGCGGGGCATGGCGCACCACCAGGTCGGCCACCGGTTCACCGCCCTGCTCTGCCGGATTCTCTTCGGTGATGTCCGCACCCATCAGGCGCAGCGCGTGCAGCAGGCCGGTGCGGCGCGGGTTGAGGCCAACCTGCTTGAGCCGAAGCTCGGAGCCGGGAATGATGCTGGCGGCGACCAGGAAGAACGCCGCCGAGGAAAAATCGGCCGGCACGACAATGTCAGTAGCGCGCAGGCGCTGGCCGCCACGCAGGCGGGCCTTGCCCGGCGAGAACTCGATGTCCACGCCGAAGGCCGAGAGCATGCGTTCGGTGTAATCGCGGGTCGGGTGCGGTTCGACCACGCTGGTTTCGCCCTGTGCGTACAGACCGGCCAGCAGGACGGCCGACTTCACCTGTGCGCTGGCGACCGGCGAGGCGAACTCGATACCGTGCAGCGGCTGGCCGCCATGCACGTGCAACGGCGGGGTGCCATCGCTTTCGGTGTCGATCTTCGCGCCCATCTGCGATAGCGGGCCGGTGACGCGGCGCATCGGCCGGCCGGACAGCGATTCATCGCCCACCAGGGTGCAGTCGAAGGCCTGCCCGGCCAGCAGGCCGGCCAGCAGGCGCATACCGGTGCCGGCGTTGCCGCAGTCCAGCGGCGCGCTGGGCGCCTTGAGGCCGTCGATGCCGACGCCGTGCACCACACGCTGCGAGGCACTGGGGGTTTCAATACGCACGCCGAGCTGGCTGAAGATGCGCGCGGTGGCGCGGGTGTCTTCGCCTTCCAGGAAACCGTCGATATGCGAGGTGCCATCGGCCAGCGCGGCAAACATCACCGAGCGGTGCGAGACCGACTTGTCGCCGGGAATGGTCAGGCTGCCCTGCAGCGGCTGGCCCTTGCGGGCAATCCAGTGTTGCGCGTTGCTCATCGTTCGATCGTTCCGTAAACGCCGGCGCGCCGGCGGTGCATCAAAGGGCGCGGCACGCGGCCGCAACGGCAATCAGGGCACGGCCACCGGGTAGGACCCGAGCACCTTGATCTGCGCCGAATGGGCTTCCAGCTCGGCCAGCGCGGCCTGCATCGGCGCGTCGTCGATGTGGCCGGCCAGATCGATGAAGAAGCCGTATTCCCACTTGCCGTGGTGCGAGGGGCGCGACTCGATGCGGTTCATGCTGATGCCATGGCGCGCGAACGGGCTGAGCACATCGAACAGCGCGCCGGGCTTGTCATGGATGAACACCAGCACCGAGGTACGGTCGTGGCCGGAGGTGGGGAAGATGTTGCGGCCCACCACCAGGAAACGGGTGGTGTTGTCGGCATCGTTCTGGATGGGTTTGGTGACGACCTTCTTCAGGCCGTACACGTGGCCGGCACTCTCACCACCGATGGCAGCGGCGTCGTCGGCATTGCGCGCGCGGCGCGCGCCTTCGGCGTTGCTGGCCACCGGGATCTTCTCGGCCTTGGGCAGGTTGGCGCGCATCCACGCCGAGGTCTGCATGAAGGACTGCGGGTGGCCGTAGACGCGCTCGATGTCCTCCAGGCGGCCACTGCGCGACATCAGGTACTGCTGCACGCGCAGTTCCACTTCACCGCAGATCTTCAGGTTGGAGGTGAGGAACATGTCCAGGGTGATCTGGATGGTGCCCTGCCCCGAGTTTTCCACCGGCACCACGCCGAAATCGGCGCTGCCCGCTTCCACTTCCTGGAACACTTCTTCGATGCTGGCCATCGGCAGGCCCATCGCCGAGCGGCCGAAGTGCTTGAGCACGGCCTGCTGGCTGAAGGTGCCTTCGGGGCCGAGGTAACCGATCTTCAGCGGTTCCTGCTGGGCCAGGCAGGCCGACATGATTTCGCGGTAGACGTGCACCAGCACTTCATCGCTGAGCGGGCCTTCATTACGGTCCACCACCATGCGCAGCACCTGCGCCTCGCGCTCGGGGCGGTAGTAGTCGACGGCGGCGGCGAGCTTGCCCTTGGCCTTGCCGACCTGGTGGGCGAACTGCGCACGCTCGGCGATCAGGCTCTGGATGTCACGGTCGATCTGGTCGATCTTGGAGCGCACATCGGCCAGTGCCAGCGGCGCCTGGGTCGGCACCGGGGTGGTCTTGGACGCGGCCTTGCCCTTGGACGCGGCAACGGCCTTGGCGGGCTCGCCCTTCTTCGGCGACTTCTTGCTGGGTTTGCTTGCCATCGGAATTCCTTGTTGCGGGGCACGCACCCGACGGTGCGCGCCGTTCATTGCTCAGCCGTTGCGCTGCTGGAAATCGGCCATGAAGGCGACCAGCGCTTCGGCGCCAGCCAGCGGCATGGCGTTGTAGAGCGAGGCGCGGATGCCACCGACCACCTTGTGGCCCTTCAGCGCCAGCAGGCCGGCGGCCTTGGCTTCGGCCACGAAGCGGGCGTCGAGATCGGCGTTGGGCAGGAAGAACGGGATGTTCATCCGCGAGCGCGCCGCGTGCGCGACTTCGTTGCGGTAGAAGCCGCCGGAGGCATCGATGGCGCCGTACACCAGCGCGGCCTTGGCGGCATTGCGCTTGGCGAATTCGACCACGCCACCTTCGGCCAGCATCCACTTGAACACCAGGCCGGCGAGGTACCAGTTCCAGGTCGGCGGGGTGTTGAGCATCGAATCGCGGGCGACGTGCGAGCGGTAATCGAAGATGTCCGCGCGGGCCTGGCCGCTGCGCTCGAGCAGGTCGCGGCGGATGATCATCACCGCGATGCCGACCGGGCCCAGATTCTTCTGCGCGCCGGCATAGATGACGCCATAGCGGCGCACATCCAGCGGCTCGCTGGCGATGGACGAGCTGAAATCGGCCACCAGCGGGACGTCACCGGTGTCGGGCACATCACGGAACTCGACGCCGTGGATGGTCTCGTTGGCGGTGATGTGCACGTAGGCGGCATCGTTGGAAAGCTGCCAGCTGCTGCGCTCGGGCAGTTCGCGGTAGCCATTGGCTTCGCTGCTGGCGGCGATGTTGACGCTGACATAGGGATTGGCCTGCTTGACCGCGGTCTTTCCCCAGTGGCCACTGACCACGTAGTCGGCACGCTGGCCGGCCTGTGCGAAGTTGAGCGGGATGAGCGCCTGCTGGGTGGTGGCACCGCCGGGCAGGAACAGCACGGCATAGTCGTCGGGGATATCGAGCAGGCGGCGCAGGTCGGCCTCGGCCTCGGCTGCCACGGACATGAATTCCGGGCCGCGATGGCTCATTTCCACGATCGAGGCGCCGGCACCGTGCCAGTCCAGCATTTCCGCCTGCGCCTGGCGCAGGACCGATTCCGGCAAGGTTGCAGGGCCGGCACTGAAGTTGAACGCGCGCGTCATGTCACACCTGTGGGGCAAGACCCCTAGTATGCCGCAGTGCACCAGCCTTGCGGCCTTGTGCGGCAAGGGAAATTTGGTTTCATTGGAATCCATTTACCCGCGCACAGCACCGCTAGCCGCCAACCTTGGTTGGCGCACGCCGCAAGGCGTCGCGCACGCGGATGGAGCCTGCCAACCAAGGTTGGCAGCTACCAGAGCGGGTTCCGCGCGGCGTGGGGGCCGTGCACGGCGGCAATCTGCCCACCAAGGTTGGCATCCACCAGAGCGAAGGCCGGTAGCGCCGGGCCATGCCCGGCGGACGCAGATCAGCGCGCGCCGAACCAGAGCAGCAGGCTGAGGATGCCGGCCAGCAGCAGCGCGCTTGCCAGCAGCCACGGCCAGCGCCGCACCCGGCGCGGGGTCATCGGCGCATCTGCGACCTGCTCAGCGTCCTGGCCGGCCTCGTCCTCGGCCGGCAGCGGGCGCCGACGCGGGTCGTGAGGCACTTCCAGCACGAAGCGGTGCTGGCCATCGAAGACCACCTGGTCGCCCGGCTGCAGCCAGCAGTGGCGCACGACCACGCCGTTGACCCGGGTACCCTCGGCACTGCCCAGGTCGCGCAGCAGGACGCGGTCTCCGTGCACTTCCACCCGCGCGTGCTGCTCGGCAAAGGCCGGATCATCGATCTCGATATCGGCGTCGCCACCGTGCCCGATCAGGCGCGGGCGCGACAGGGTATAGCTGCGGCCGTGGTGCAGGCCGCCGACACCACGCAGCAGGCGCTGCTCGTCCACCGTGCCATCACCGGCCGACAACGGCGCCGGTGCCTGCAGCAGGCTCTCGACCTCACCCTGCAGGACCATCTCCACGCCATCGACATACACCGCATCGCCTGCGCGCAGCAGGGCCATGCGCCGCACCGGGCGACCGTTCACGTGGATGCTGCGGATGCCGTTGCCGACCTGCAGCCACAGGCCGCGGTCATCCATGCAGAACTGGGCCAGCAGCAGCGCGCCGTTGCCGGGATCGCCCAGCCGCACGCTGCCGTTTGCCTGGCGCACGATGCGCTGCACCCCGGGCCGCAGGGGCTGGTCGGGCTGTTGTTGTTGACTGAAGTGAACAAGCAGGTTCTGCACGCGGCGCAGACTAGCAGGTTGCTCGCCAACGCAGAAGAACCGGCGACAGGCGCTTGGCGTGGCGCCCGCCGATGCGCACAATGACCGCCCTCTTCAACAGCCCCGCCCAGCGCCAGGAGCCTGCATGTCCACCATCGATGTCCGCCACGCCCACGCCCTGCCCGATGCACAGGCCCGCGAGGCGATCGAGCAGGTTGCCGCCAAGCTGGGCGAACGCTTCGGCCTGAAATCCAGCTGGGCCGCAGACGTGCTGAACTTCAGCGGCAGCGGCGTGGACGGTGCCATCGAACTGCAGCCGGGTGCGGTGCGGGTGACCGCCAAGCTGGGCTTCCTGCTGTCGGCCATGAAAGGCATGGTGGAAAGCGAGATCCAGCGCGTGCTGAAGGAAAAGCTGGGCTGAACCCGGGTTGCGGCCATCACGGCCCAGCAACGTTCATGCGCGCTACCCTCGGGGCAGGCCCAACTCCCCCGGGAAGCGCGATGAACCAGTACGAAAATGACGACCGCCGCGACGACGACGCTTCGTTCGGCGAACAGGCAGAGCGCTTTTCGCGCAAGTTCAGTGATTCGGCGCAGCAGGTGTGGCTGGCCGGCCTGGGTGCCTTGGGCCGCGCACAGGCCGAAGGCAGCCGCTTCTTCGACGGCCTGGTGAAGGAAGGCGAGGCCTGGGAGGCGCGCCGTCGCGAGCGCAGCGGCGACCAGGGCCCGGGCTGGCGCGACAACGTCGAGACCTCGCTGGACGAGGCCCGCGAAAAGGCCTCCGGCACCTGGAACAAGGTGGAAAAGGCCTTCGATGACCAGGTGCAGGGCGTGCTCAAGCGCCTGCACGTACCCACCGCCGACGAGCTGGCCGCGCTGGAGGCACGCCTGGACGCGCTGCACGCGCGGCTGGCCAAGCTGGAGAACCGCGCCGCCTCGGGCACCGATGCACCGCCACCCGGCAGCCATCAGGCCCCCTGAGCCCGATTGTTGCAATGCAATAAAATTTGCCCGACAATCGCGAGAAACCCGCCAATCGCTTCGGCTGCCGTTTGTTCCCTCCCCTCACGGCTTCAGGATTGGCGGGTTTTTTCGTGCCCGCGCCATACCGATCTGCGCGCTGCATCACGATTGATGTGGGGAAGGTCCTGACGCAATCAGACTGCGTGGCCTTTACACTGTTGGCCTCCGTTTTCGCCCCTTCCGTTCTCTTCCTGCATGCTCCCTTGGATTCTGGCCCTGCTGTCGGCCCTGCTTACCTGCACCCTGGCAATCGTCTATCTGTGGTGGATCAAGCGGCGGCGAACGGAAATGCAACTGGGGCTACAGGCCCTGGCGGGCATGCATTGGCGTGAATTTTCGACGCTGATCAAACGGATGCTGCGCGAGCAGCGCGGCCTGCGCGAAGTGGCCGACCCCACCGAAGAGGTCCGCGAACCGAGCAGCGATTTCCTGCTCAGTGATGGCCCCAATACCTGGCTGGTCTCCTGCAAGCATGGGCTGGCTTACCGCATCGGTACCGCCGCTGTGAACGAACTCGGCGCCACCGCGCGGCTGGGCGGGGCCAAGGGCGGCCTGCTGATCACCGAGGGCCGGGTCGAGCGCGATGGCCTTGCCGCAGCCGAAAAGCAGGCGGTGGAAGTGCTGGATGGCCCGCGCCTGTGGCCGTTGCTGCAGCCCTACCTGCCCGCCGAGATTGAAACGCGCGTGCGGGCGACCGCGCGCCATGAAGCGCTGCGCCGCATCGCCATTTCCGCGCTGGGTGCAATCACCCTGGGTTTGCTGGTTGGGCTGGGACTGCAGGGCCTGCACATCGAATCGGGCGAAGTGGCCACCGACAGTACCCCGCCGGTGGCGACCGCTGCCCCCGCTCCCGCAGAAACGGCTCCGGCCGCCGAGCCGGCGCAGCAACCGCCGGCCGAGACCGCGCCCGTGGCGCCCCCGGTGGCTGCAGACGTGCCGGCGACGCCGGCGGACACCGACCGCAACGACCTCAACCCGGATATGGCCACGCTGGACCGCTACCAGGCCGAACTGGCGCGCGCACTGGCCCGCCAGCCCGGCATCGCCAGCGGCGTGTGGCAGACCCGGCAGACGCTGGCCATCAACCGCACCGGCGAACTGGATGAGGTGTGGCCGCGGGTCTGCCAGGAAGTGCTGCGCTACCCGGCCCTGCGCAATGTCCGCGTGCAGCTCAACGCCCGCCCGGGCGTGGACGAGCCGGTGCGTTGGCGGCAGTGCGCTACGTATTGATGGAGAAGCATCCACGCATGGCGTGGATCTACTGGGCATCATTGCGAGGTTGAGGGATCCACGCCATGCGTGGATGCGTGACCCACCGGTGCGCCTTACCGCGCCCCCGGCGCGAAGCGCGCCACCAGATCCCAGGCATCACCCAGGAACATCTGCCGCACGCGGGTGATGGGCTGCTCGCCGCGCCAGGTCAGGCGCTCGATCACCAGGCAGGCCGTCCCCTGCTTCACCTCCAGCAGCCCGGCCGTGGCAGCATCCGCGCCCCAGGCGCTGATGCGGTGCTGGGCGCGGGTCCAGGAAACATTCTGCAGCAGCCAGCTGCCCGGCGCGGTCGTGCTGAAGTCGACCGCCAGCACCTCGGGCACGCCCACCGGGCTGATCAACCGGTGTTCCAGCGCCAGCGGCCGGCCATCGGCCAGGTGCAGGCAGCGCATCGCCAGCAGGGGCTCGCTGCCGGCCAGTTCGATCTCCCCGGCATTGCCGGGGTCGGCCAGGCGCAGGTCGCGCTGCAGCAGCCGGTAGGCGTACTGGTGGCCGCGCGAGCCCACTTCCATGGCGATATCGGGAATTTCCAGCGCCACCTGTTCCAGGTGCGGGGGTTGCCGGGCCACGAAGGAACCGGCGCGGCGGCGACGCTCGATCATGCCGCTCTCGACCAGCGCGGTCAGCACCTTGTTCACCGTCATCCGCGAGCAGCCGTACTGCTCCATCAGCTCATGTTCGTACGGGATGCGGAAACCCGGCGCCCATTCTCCGCTGAGAATGCGGCTTTCCAGATCGCTGCGGATACGCTGGTTGAGCGTGGCGGACTTGCTGGCCTTCACGGGTGTGGGGATCTCGATGGGGTCTCGAAAAGCAGGGAGACGGTCAGCCCAGCACGCCACGCAGGGCAGCGGCGAAGGCGGTGGTGATGGCCTCGCGCTGCAGGTGGCGACCCTCGGCCACGACCTGGCGGCCATGGCGCCAGACCGAACGCAGCGCGCCATTACGTGCAGCGAACACCCAGCTGTCAAGCCACGCGTCGCCCTGCCGGGCCTGCAGCGCAGGATGCGCGGGGTCCAGTTCCAGCAGATCGGCGCTGGCACCCGGCTTCAGGCCGGCCGGTACACCCAACGCCTGCGCGCCGCCGCGCAGGGCACCGTCGAACAGGAACCGGCCACTGCTGCGGCCCGCATCCGGGGCCAGCACATTGCGCCCGCGCAGGGCCAGGCGCTGGCCGTATTCCAGCAGGCGCAGCTCTTCGGCGGCGTCGATCAGCACATTGGAATCCGAACCAATACCAAAATGTCCCCCTTCGCGCGCAAACGCCTGCATCGGGAACAGGCCGTCACCCAGATTCGCTTCGGTGATCGGGCACAGACCCGCCACCGCACGGCTGCCGACGATGGCCGCACGTTCGTCATCGGTGATGTGGGTGGCGTGTACCAGGCACCAGCGCGCGTCCACCGGTGCGTGGTCATACAGCCACTGCACCGGCCGCTGGCCGCTCCAGGCCAGGCACGCCTCGACCTCGCGCACCTGTTCGGCGATATGGATGTGCACCGGCCCGGTGTTCAGCGGCAGCAGGGCGTTGAGTTCCCTGCCGGTGACGGCGCGCAGGCTGTGCGGCGCAATCCCCAGGACAGCATCGGGCAGCGTGGCCAGAGCGGTCTTCGCTCCTTCCAGCAGCCGCGCGAACCCGTCCACGTCGTGGATCAGCCGGCACTGCGCGGGATTGGGCGGCGCGCCACCAAAATCGGCGTGTGCATAGAACACCGGCAGCAGGGTCAGGCCGATACCGGTCTGCTCGGCCGCCGCCGCGATGCGCGCACTCGTTTCGGCCGGGTCGGCGTAGGGCTGGCCATCGGCCTGGTGGTGCAGGTAGTGGAACTCGCCGACGCGGGTGAAGCCGCTTTCCAGCATTTCCATGTAGGCCTGGGCGGCGATGGCCTGCACGGCGTCCGGACACAGATGGGCCAGGAAGCGATACATCAGCTCGCGCCAGCTCCAGAAACTGTCACCGTCGCCGCCACCGATCTCGGTCAGGCCGGCCATGCCGCGCTGGAAGGCGTGGCTGTGCAGGTTGGGCAGGCCCGGCAGCAGCAGGCCAACGCGGGTGTCACCGTCCTGTGCACCCTGCCCAGTTTCAATGCAGGCGATGCGCCCGCCCTGCACCTGCAGGCGCACGTCGCGCGCCCAACCCTCGGCCAGCAGGGCGTGGGCGGCATGGAAACAGTGCGGGGAACGCGAATCGGACATGGCTGGACAACCCGAAATGGACGCCTATATTGTATAGACATATAAGCACAGCCGCGTTGTGGATGCCATGCACGTCGATACCCTCTGGTCCAACGTCCACCTGATGACCCTCGATGGCGAGGGCCTGGGTGTCATCACCGATGGTGTGCTGGCCTGTGCCGGGGGCCGCATCGTCCATGTCGGCCCCGCTGGCAGCGATGCGCACCTGCAGCCGACCACCCGCATCGATGGCGAAGGCCGCTGGATCTCGCCGGGCCTGGTCGACTGCCACACCCACCTGGTCTACGCCGGCAACCGCGCCAATGAATTCGAGCAGCGCCTGCAGGGTGTCAGCTACGCCGACATCGCCCGGGCCGGCGGCGGCATCGTCTCAACCGTGCGCGCCACCCGCACCGCCTCGGCCGAACAGCTGGCCAACGAAAGCCGCCCGCGCCTGCTGGCGATGCGCGCCGAAGGCATCACCACGATCGAGATCAAATCCGGCTACGGCCTGACCCTGGACGACGAGCGAAAGCAGCTGCAGGTGGCCCGCGCACTCGGCGAGGAATGCCGGGTGAACGTGGTGCCGACCTTCCTCGGCGCGCACGCGGTGCCGCCGGGGCGCGAGGCGCAGGAGTACACCGACGAGGTGTGCAACGTGATGATCCCGGCCATCGCTGCCGAAGGCCTGGCCGAGGCCGTGGACGTGTTCTGCGAGAACATCGCCTTTTCCCCAGCGCAGGCGCGGCAGGTTTTCGAAGCGGCGCGTGCGAACGGGCTGGCGGTGAAGATCCACGCCGAACAGATGAGCAACCAGCATGGTGCCGAACTGGCGGCCGGCTTCGGGGCGCTGTCGGCCGACCATATCGAACACCTCGACGAAGCTGGCATCGCCGCCATGGCCGCCGCCGGCACCGTGGCCGTGCTGCTGCCGGGCGCGTTCTATTTCACCCGTGATACCACCCTGCCGCCGATCGCCGCGCTGCGTGCGGCCGGCGTGCCGATGGCGCTGGCCACCGACAGCAACCCGGGCACCTCGCCGCTGACCAGCCCGTTGCTGGCGATGAACATGGGCGCCACCCTGTTCCGCCTGACCGTGGACGAATGCATTGCCGGCTTCACCCGTGAAGCGGCGCGCGCGCTGGGCCGCGGCGAACGCATCGGCCGCCTGGCCGTGGGCATGGACTGCGACCTGGCGATCTGGGACATCGACGCGCCGGCCGACCTGGTCTATCGCATGGGATTCAACCCGCTGCACGCGCGCGTGGTGCGCGGGCAGCCCGACCTGCCTGCTTCCTGGAGCAACACATGAGCAACACCCTGGTTCTTCGCCCCGGCCATGTCACCCTCGCCCAGTGGCGGCAGGTCTACCGCGGTGCGCCGCTTGCACTGGACCCGGCCGCGTTGCCGGTTGTGCGCGCCAGCGCCGCCGCGGTGGCCGCCATCGTCGCCAAGGGCGCGCCGGTGTATGGCATCAACACCGGCTTCGGCAAGCTGGCCAGCGTGCGCATCGAGCGCGAAGACCTGGCCACCCTGCAGCGGAACATCGTGCTCTCGCATGCCGCCGGCGTGGGCGAGCCGATGCCGGCCAGCGTGGTGCGGCTGATGATGGCGCTGAAGCTGGTCAGCCTGGCGCAGGGCGCTTCGGGCGTGCGCGAGGAAACCCTGCTGCTGCTGGAAGCGATGCTGGTGAAGGGCGTGCTGCCGGTGGTGCCCGCACAGGGCTCGGTCGGTGCGTCGGGTGATCTGGCCCCGCTTTCGCACCTGGCCAGCGTGATGCTGGGCGTGGGCGAGGCCTTCCTCGGCGAGGAACGTCTGCCGGCGATGGACGCCCTGGCACGCGCTGGCCTGCAGGCGGTGGAGTTGGACGCGAAGGAAGGCCTGGCCCTGCTCAACGGCACCCAGTTCTCCACGGCGTATGCGCTGGCGGGCCTGTTCGAGATCGAAACCGTGTTCCAGGCCGCGCTGGTGACCGGCGCGCTGTCGGTGGAAGCGGCCAAGGGCTCGGACACCCCGTTCGACCCACGCATCCATGCCATCCGTGGCCAGCGCGGGCAGATCGCCACCGCCGCCACGCTGCGTTCGCTGATGCAGGGCTCGGACATCCGCGAATCGCACCGCGACAACGATGTGCGCGTGCAGGATCCGTACTGCCTGCGCTGCCAGCCGCAGGTGATGGGCGCGGCGCTGGACATCCTGCGCCAGGCCGCGACCACGCTGGAAATCGAAGCCAACGGTGTCTCCGACAATCCGCTGGTGTTTACCGATACCGGCGAAGCACTGTCGGGCGGCAACTTCCACGCCGAGCCGGTGGCCTTCGCCGCCGACATGCTGGCGATGGCCGTATGCGAGATCGGTTCGATCAGCGAGCGCCGCCTGGCGATGCTGGTGGACCCGGCGCTGTCCGGCCTGCCCGCCTTCCTGACCCCGCGCCCGGGCCTGAATTCCGGCTTCATGATTCCGCAGGTGACCGCTGCGGCGCTGGTTTCGGAAAACAAGCAGCGTGCCTACCCGGCCAGCGTCGATTCGATCCCGACCTCGGCCAACCAGGAAGACCACGTGTCGATGGCCGCGCACGGTGCGCGCCGCCTGATGCAGATGGCCGAGAACGCGGCCAACGTGATCGGCATCGAGCTGCTGGCTGCGGCGCAGGGCTGCGATTTCCACGCCCCGCTGCGCTCCAGCGCCGCTCTGGAAACCGTGCGCGCTACCCTGCGCGCGCAGGTGCCGACGCTGGAAGAGGATCGCTACTTCCACCCGGACATGGTGATCGCCACGAACCTGGTGCGCAGCGGCATGCTGGCACAGGGCCTGGGTGAACTGCTGCCGACCGTGGAGCCGCAGGCATGAGTGCCGCCCGCCCCGAATGGCTGACGGTGCACGAGGGCGACGCCCCGTTGATCGTCAGCTTCCCGCACACCGGCAGCGAGCTGCCGCACGAGCTGATGGGCGACTACCACTCGCCGTGGCTTGCCCGCCGCGATGCCGACTGGTGGGTGCACGAGCTGTACGACTTCGTGCGCGGCATGGGCGCGACCACCGTGCGCTCGGCCATTTCGCGTTCGGTGATCGACCTCAACCGCGACCCCAGCGGCGTGTCGCTGTATCCGGACCAGAACACCACCGGCCTGTGCCCGTTGACCACCTTCGACAACCAGCCGCTGTACCACGCTGGGCGCGAACCGGATGAAGCGGAGATCGCCCGCCGCCGCGAAACGTATTTCGCGCCGTACCACGATGCGCTGGCTGCGCAGATCGCACGCCTGCGCGCGCGCCACGGCACGGTGGTGGTGTATGACGCGCATTCGATCCGATCGCATATTCCGCACCTGTTCGACGGCGAGCTGCCGCAGTTCAACCTGGGCACGGCCGGCCCATCGGGTGCACCGGATACCTCCTGCGACAACGCGCTGAGCGATGTGATGGAGAACCTGCTGAAAATCAGCGGCATGAGCCAGGTGCGCAACGGCCGCTTCAAGGGCGGCTGGATCACCCGCCACTACAGCGACATTGCCGGCGGCGTGCACACGCTGCAGATGGAACTGGCCTGCCGTGGCTACATGCACGAACCGCTGCCCGACCAGGTGGACGAACACAGCTGGCCCACCCCGCTCGACCCCGAACACGCCGCACCGCTGCGCCACACCCTGGCGCAGGTGCTCAATGCCTGCCTTGAATTCGCTACGAACCGGAGCGCCGCATGACCCGCAACGACCCCAGCCGCACCATCATCGCGCCCACCGGCACCACGCTGAACGCCAAGAGCTGGCTGACCGAAGCGCCGCTGCGCATGCTGATGAACAACCTGCACCCGGACGTGGCCGAGCGCCCGCAGGAACTGGTGGTGTACGGCGGCATCGGCCGCGCCGCACGCGACTGGGAAAGCTTCGATGCCATCGTCGAAACGCTCAAGCGGCTGGACGATGACCAGACCCTGCTGGTGCAGTCGGGCAAGCCGGTGGGCGTGTTCCGCACCCATGCCGATGCACCGCGCGTGCTGATCGCCAATTCCAACCTGGTGCCGCGCTGGGCCAACTGGGACCACTTCAACGAGTTGGATAGGAAGGGCCTGGCCATGTACGGCCAGATGACCGCAGGCAGCTGGATCTACATCGGCGCGCAGGGCATCGTGCAGGGTACCTACGAAACCTTCGTGGAAATGGGCCGCCAGCATTTCAGTGGCGACCTCACCGGCAAGTGGCTGTTCACCGGTGGTCTGGGCGGCATGGGCGGCGCGCAGCCGCTGGCCGCGGTGATGGCCGGTGCATCGTGCCTGGCTGTCGAGTGCCGCAAGAGCAGCATCGACATGCGCCTGCGCACCGGTTACCTGGACACCTGGACCGACAACCTGGATGAAGCACTGCGGCTGATCGATGAAGCCTGCAAGGCGGGCACGCCGAAGTCGGTAGGCCTGCTGGGCAACGTGGCTGACGTGCTGGCCGAACTGCTGGAACGCGGCATCAAGCCGGATCTGCTCACCGACCAGACCTCGGCGCACGACCCGGTGAACGGCTACCTGCCGCAGGGCTGGACGGTGGAGGAATGGGACCAGAAGCGCGTTTCCGCACCGAAGGTCGTGGAAAAGGCTGCGCGCGAATCGATGGCCAACCACATCCGCGCCATGCTCGGCTTCCACGCGCTGGGCGTGCCGACCGTGGATTACGGCAACAACCTGCGGCAGATGGCGCTGGAAGAAGGCGTGGAAGATGCCTTCGATTTCCCCGGTTTCGTGCCGGCCTACATCCGCCCGCTGTTCTGCCGTGGCATCGGCCCGTTCCGCTGGGCCGCGCTGAGTGGCGATCCGGAAGACATCGCCAGGACCGATGCCAAGGTGAAGGAGCTGATTCCGGACAACCCGCACCTGCACCGCTGGCTGGACATGGCCGCCGAGAAGATCAAGTTCCAGGGCCTGCCGGCGCGCATCTGCTGGGTGGGGCTGGGCGACCGTGATCGACTGGGTCTGGCCTTCAACGAAATGGTGGCCAACGGTGAACTGAAAGCACCGGTGGTGATCGGCCGCGACCACCTGGACAGCGGCAGCGTGGCTTCGCCGAACCGCGAAACCGAAGCGATGGCCGATGGTTCCGATGCGGTGTCCGACTGGCCGCTGCTGAACGCCCTGCTCAACACCGCCAGCGGCGCGACCTGGGTGTCGCTGCACCACGGCGGTGGCGTGGGCATGGGCTTCTCGCAGCACGCCGGCATGGTGATCGTGTGCGATGGTACCGAGGCGGCGGCGAAGCGGATTGGCCGCGTGCTGTGGAACGACCCGGCGACAGGCGTGATGCGCCATGCCGATGCGGGGTATGAGATCGCGGTGGAATGCGCGAAGGAGAAGGGGCTGGATCTGCCGGGGATTCTGGGCTGATCGAGCGTCGCCGGGCACTGCCCGGCGCTACCGCGGATTCTTGTAGAGCCGAGCCGATGCTCGGCTCCGTGAGAAAAGCAGTCGAGCATGGCTCGACTCTACAGGGCATGCCCCATACGCCTCCGATGGGTGACGTGGGGCACGGGACCTGTTAACTTGCGCGCCACTTTTGTGGTTTACAGCCTGTCCGCATGTCGCTCTCGTCTTACCGCCCCACCCCGTCCCTGCTGTTCCTGGCCGTCTCGCTCGGCCTTGCCGCCACCGCCCACGCCGCCCCGCAGGCCACCACGCTGGACGCGGTGCAGGTCACTGCCGCCGATGCCAGCGCCCAGGCGCGCGAGGCGCTGAAGCGCGTGCCCGGCGCCGGCAATGTCATTGACGTGGCCAAGGCCGACAGCCGTTTGTCCAGCAGCGCCGACGTGCTGGCCTACCAGCCCGGCATCAGCGCGCAGTCGCCGGGCAACGAGGGCACCAAGGTGTCGATCCGCGGCTCGGGCATCAACCGTGGGCCGGGCGCCCATGCGTCGGGCATCGCTGTTTCCCTTGATGGCCTGCCGCTGACCGGCGCGGGCGGCACGCCCTACGAACTGCTGGAACCGCTGTGGCTGTCGCGGGTGGAGGTGTTGCGCGGCGCCAACGGTTTCGAGCGCGGCGCGCTGGCGCTGGGCGGTGCCATCGACTATGTCAGCCGCAGTGGCCGTGATTCGGCCGGCGTGCAGCTGCACTACGAAGCCGGCAGCCGCGGCTACCAGAAGCGCGGGATCAGCTGGGGTGGCGTCAGTGGTGATGTTGATTACTTCCTGGCCTACACCGACAGCGAATTCGACGGCTACCAGCGCCACGCGCGCGGCGACGGCAAGGGCGCGATGGCCAACATCGGCTGGCAGATCAACCCGGACCTGCAGACGCGCTTCTTCGTCCGCTACCGCGAGACCAATCACGAAACGCCCGGACGCCTGACCCGCGATCAGATCCGCAACGACCCACGTGCGGCCAACCCGGCCAACCTGGCCATCGATGCGCGCCGCCCGCAGCCGGGCAGCACCTGGATCGGCAACATGACCACGCTGCAGATCGACGAGGATTCCTCGCTGCAGGCCGGGCTGGTCTACCACAAGTACCCGATGGACCTGGGCGAGAGCCTGTACCGCCAGCAGCTGGACTACGCCGACCTCAACGCGACGCTGGACTACCGCCGTCGCCACCCGCTGTTCGGCCTGGACAGCGAAACCACGGTCGGCCTGCGCGTGACCCACGATCTGGATGCCAATGTGCGCGAATCGCTGCGCTTTGCCAGCAACGGTTATGCCGCAGGCACCCGCACGCGCGACTTCCAGCATCTGGGTACGCAGAGCACGCTGCACATCGGCAACAACCTTGCGCTGAACGATCGCCTGCGCGTGCAGACGGGCCTGGCCCTGATCAACACCCGCAGCGATGTGCAGGTCACCTGGCCCAGCAGCGGTGGTCGCCTGCGCGACCACGACTGGGATTACGCGCCGCGCCTGGGCTTCACCTGGCAGCACAGTGCGCAGACGCAGTGGTTCGGCAACCTCAGCCGCTCGGTGGAAGCACCGCATCCGTGGTCGATGATCTGGGGTTCGAACCAGTTCTTCGGCGCCGGCAACGGCCCGTCGACCGGCCGCCAGAGCACGCCGGTGCCGATGCAGGACCAGACCGCCACCACGCTGGAACTGGGCGCACGTGGAGAGGCCGCGCTGGGCCGCTGGGAACTGACCGGCTACTACGCGCACGTGAACCACGAACTGCTGAGCGTTGAACTGCAGCCGGTGCCGAACCTGTTCGTGGCCGAAAACAACGCCAGCCCCACGGTACATCGTGGCATCGAGGCCTGGCTGGACAGCACGCTGTGGCAGGGGGTGCCGGGGCGCCTGTCGCTGCGCCAGGCCTATACCTTCAGTGATTTCCGCTACCGCCACGACGCGCGCTTCGGCAGCAACCGCCTGCCCGGCCTGCCGCAGCACAGCTACCAGGCCGAACTGCGCTTCGACCATGCCTCGGGCCTGTACGCCGCGCTGAACACCGAGTACGCCTCGCGCATCGCGGTGGACTATGCCAACACCTTCTGGGCCGACAGCCACGTGATCTTCGGCAGCCGCATCGGTTACGACGCGCCGGGCGGCCGCTGGCAGGCGTGGGCGGAGATGCGCAACATCGGCGACCGCCACTACGCGGCCACCGTCACGCCGGGCTACAACGATGCGGGCAAGGATGTCGCCCGCTCGACGCCGGGCGAAGGCCGCGGCGTGTATGCAGGGGTGCGCTGGCGCTTTGAGTGAGCGGCGATCAACAGCCCCCATGCAGGCGCACGCAGGGCCTTACAACCCCTGCACCACCTGCATGAGGCTGACCGCACCGGGTGCCAGTTGCTGCGCGAACCCACCCAGCAACGCGAAGAACACCAGCAGGCCCAGCAACGGCCAGAGCGTGTGTGACAGGCACAGCCGCCACCAGCCCTGTGCACCCATGCCCTGCATGCGCCGGTACAGGCCGCCAACAATCGCGGCGTCCACCAGCAGTTCGGCCATCAACACTGGCGCCGACCACACCACCCAGGCGCTGGCCAGCAGCACGCCTGCCACAAGCGCAAGGATGCCGGCCACGGCCAGCAGCGGTAGACCGGCGTCGCCATCGGCGGCGTCCAGCAGTGAGCCACCGTCGCTGTCCATCGCCGACGCTGCAGACGCCTCGCCCCAGGACGCCGACGCCCCGCCGCCACCGGAATGGCCACCTTTGCCGCCCCATGCAGGCCCCCCGCGCGGAACACCGCCGCCGCCACCGTTGCTGGCAGCCGCGTCCGCCGCATCGGCCACGCTGTCCCAGCGCCAGCGGATCCAGATCCACATCAGCAGCAGGAACACGGCATAGGCCAGCAGCACCGCCAGCGGGTAACGCAGCAGCATGCTGTCCAGCCCGGCCAGGCGCAGCGCATGTGATGCGAGGAAGCCGGCGCCCCCGGTCAGCAGCACGATCAGCACCATCTGCAGGCGCGGCCAGCCGTGGTGCTGCAGATGGCGGCGCGCACGCGCGACCTCGCTGCTGCGGGTCATCGGCAGCTTCAGCGGCGTGCGGTTGAAATGCCTGGTCTGCTTCATGCCGGCACTTGGCCGGACAGATACGGGTGCTGCATGCGGACATCCTTGCCGGGCACGCGCGGGTGCGTCCGGTCGATTCTAGCCTGCTGGCGGCGCGACCGCCTTCAGCAGCTGCGCAGCCACCTGGTCAAACGGGGCGATGTCCTGCAGCGCGCGGCTCATGGCCACGGCGCCTTCCACGCTGGCAATGACCAGGCTGGCCAGCCCGGCGGCCTGTTCCGGCGCGTGGCCGTCGGCCACGAAGGCCTGGGCCAGATGGCCCTGCCAGCGTGCGAACACGTCGGCCGCCGCCGCCCGTGGCTGGCTCGCCACGGCGTCCACCGGTTCTTCCACTGCCGCGGCCAGCACCGGGCAGCCGGCACGGTACTGCGTGCGCAGCAGCCGCCCGCGCCACATCGCCAGGAACTGCTGCAGGCCCTGCACCGCCCCGCCCTGCAGCAGCTCCACCAGCAGGGCCTCGACCTTGTCGCCGGCCATGTGGGTGGCGCGGGCCAGCAGCTCCTGCTTGCCGCCGGGGAAGTGGTGGTAGGTCGAGCCCAGTGGCGCTTCGGCCAGCTTGGTCACCTCGCGGATGCTGGTGGCGTTGAGGCCGACGCGCGCCAGCATCTGCGCAGCAGCATCGATCACACGCTGTGGGGCATCGGACGATCGCGGACTCATGCCGCTCTCCTTGCTAGGACAGTCGTCATAGATTAGCGTATCGACCGTCCTATAACAGTCGTCATAGTCATGAATCTCTGGTTCCGCCTGTTGCACCTGCTGCTGTGCAGCCTGTTCCGGCCAACGCTGGACGCCCCCTTCGGGGTATCGCGCCTGCCGTTCCGGGTGCTGCCCAACGATCTGGACAGCAACCTGCACATGACCAATGGCCGCTACTGGAACATCTTCGACCTGGGCCGGCTGGACCTGATCCTGCGCATGGGCCTGGGCAAGGTGGCACTGCGCGAGAAGTGGGCACCCATCGTCGGCGCCGGCACCATCCAGTTCCGCCGCGAACTGAAACCCTTCCAGACGTTCACGCTGGAAACGCGGCTGGCCGGCTGGGTCGGTACACGGGTCATCATGGAACAACGCGTACTGGTCGGGCCTGAACAGAAAGTGGCCACGCGCGCCATGCTGGTCACCGGCATCTACGACCGCCGCGCGCGCAGTTTCGTTGGCATGGATCGCATGATGGCGGCCATCGGCTGCAGCACGCCGCCCTCGCCACCGCTGAGTGCCGCCGCCGAAGCGCTGCTGGCGGCCGATGCGGCACTGAAGCGCGACGACGACTGATCTTCAGCGCGCAGCAACTGCACCCGGCAACGGACCTGCCTGCGTCACCTGCGTGCGCGTGCCCACGTGCAGCACATACTCGAAGCTCTGCTGCATGTGCCCGTATGCCTCGTCGCCCGGCGCGCCGTAGTTCGCCCCCACCCTGATCGTGTGCCGCCCGCGCGACAGTGGCTTGATCATCAGCCAGTAGCCATCGGCGGCGGCCAGACGCGAGGTATCGTCGTCGGGGTCCATGCGGAAGCAGCCCGGGCTCTTTACCCGGTGCACGCGCATGTCGCCCAGCAGCTGACCATCCAGCACGACCACCGCGCTGAGCAGATGCTCATTGTTGACTGCCGCACCAGCCTGCATCTGCGCACAGGGCAGATCCGGGTCAAGCTGGTAATAGGCCATGTTGATGATCGGCAGCAGCAGGTACTTGCCTTCGGGTACATCGCATTCGCGGTTCGGCGCGAAGCGCCCGTTGGTGCCGGCCAGATACCAGAACGGTCCCTCCTGACCCAGCTCGCACAGCCGGCCATCGGGGTCGAGGTACGGTGGCACCCGCTGCGCATCGGCCCAACGCCACCAGCGCGCGGTCCACTCGCTCAATGAAGCGCCCGCTACAGCCTCGCCGGTGACCGGTGAGGCAACCGGGGTCGCACTGCCCGCCACACCGGCAAACAGCAGTGCCGCCATCGCTGCGCCCCAACGACGCGCGCGTCCAGCCTTTTCCTTGTGCATTCCCTGCCCTCGCATCCCTGGCGGCCAGCGCGTGCGGCCGCTTCGGGCGCACTGTAGCGCATCGGTTTCGGGGAAGGGGGACTAGAGCGCCTTCTTCAGTACACCCTGCAAGCGGCGCTTGTGGGTTTCCACCGCCTTCCAGTTCCAGTCGCACACCGGCGGAACATCCAGCGCGCCGCGCTCGCGGGCCAGCGCAGCGCGCTCGGTGAGGGCCTGGACCTTCGCGCTGCAGTTCGCATCGATGGCCATCGGCAACAGGATCGAAATCAGTCCCCAGCCGGACACCATGACGCGCGCCGATTCACTACGCCCGGTGTCGAAGGGACGCACACGCACGGCACCGCCCATGTCCGCGTACTGCACACCCACCAGCAGCAGGCCGCCGGACTCCCACTGCAGTGCCCTGGCGTGCTCGCAAAGCGCCTCGGCGGACACGTAGCGGCGTGGCGGCACGCCGGCACGTGGATAGAGTTCAGTGACCAGCACCGGGTTGCGCTTGAAGACAGCGCGCGCCACGGTCTCGACCACCTTGTTGGAAACGGCCGCCATGTCGTCCCGGATGCAGTCAGTGCGTGGCCGCCGGCGCGTCCTGCAACGCCTTCGCAATCGCCTGTTCGGCCAGCGGCGACATCAGCGCATAGCCTTTCGCGGTGGGATGCACGCCATCGGCAGCCAGGGCGGGGTCCAGTCCACCGGCTGCATTGGCCATGGCCGCGTAGTAATCCAGGTACACCAGCCCCTGCGCATCGGCGTACTGCTTGAGTGCGGCGTTCAGCGCGCGCACCTTGGGCGCAGGTTCGATACCGGGCATCCAGCGATACTCGCTGACCGGCAGCACCGAGGCCAGTACCACGCGGATGCCGTTGGCGCGGGCCAGCTCGACCATGCTGTGCAGGTTGTCTTCGATCATCGCCTGCGTGCTGGGACCGGTATTGCCGGCAATATCATTCGTGCCGGCGAGGATGAGCACCACGTCCGGCTGCAGCGCAATGACATCCTGGCGGAAACGCAGCAGCATCTGCGCCGTGGTCTGCCCGCTGATGCCGCGGTTGAGGTAGCCCTTGCCGGGGAAGAACGTGGACGGGTCCTTCTCGCCCCACAGCTGGGTAATGGAATCGCCGTAGAACAGCACGCGCGGCACACCGGCCTGCTTGGCTGGTACGCGCGCGTTGGCCTCGCGGTAACGGGCCAGGTTGGGCCAGTCGGACAGGCGCTGCTGCATGCCGCGCACCTCGTCCGGGGTGAGCTGGTCCACCGGCTTCAGCAGCAGCGGGTTGACCGCCACAGGCGGCTGCGCCTGCGCGCAGGCCATGGCCATCAGCAGGGCCACGGCAGTGGCGCAGTAACGCGAACGTCGAAGGTGGGTCATGAGTTTTCCAGCAGGAACTGGCTGATCTCGCGCCGCAGATCAAGATCGTCGGTCTGCCGCGCGGCTTCGTCGGCGCGCAGCGCGAATTCATAGCCGCGCTCGTTCTCACCCTGGTCGATGTGACGCCGCGCCAGTTCCAGGCAGATCGATGCCTCACCTTCGATGACGCCCAGCCGGCGTGCCTGGGTCAACGCGCGCTGGTAATAGCCGATCGCTACGCCGCTGTCGCTGGTGAAGTCACCCAGGGTTTCCCAGAGGAAAGGATGGTCGCGGCCTTCCACCGCCATCGCATCGCAGTACTGCCGCAGTTCGTCGTGCAGCCGCCACTGGCTGCGGGTATCGCCGTGGGTGCTGGCATTGGCCATTTCGACCGCCACGCCCAGTACGTGCTCGTACACGTCCTGTGGAATTTCCATGGGGACCTCCTGCCGCTTGTCTGTCGCATGGTCAGGCTAGCACGGGCCGGGGGGCATTCATCCACGCATGGCGTGGATCTACTGGGCCGGGTGGCGCCCGGCCGGGTGTTGATTCATCCACGCATGGCGTGGATCTACGGGTGGAAGGCCGTTTGCTGACGCCGATTCACCGGGGCCCGTGCGAGGGCGGTACGTCCTGTGCGCCCCACTGCTCGTTCTTCGTGCTGCCCAGTTCGAAGTCCAGGGTGCCGCCGCGCTGCACGAAGCTGGCCGGCAACCAGCTGGCATTGCTGGCCTTGCCATTCACCTGCAGCGACTGCACGTACGGCGCATCCATCGCTGCGCCGCGCGCGCGCACCACGATCTCCGCGCCCGGGCGGGTGATCACCGCCTCGGTGAACAGCGGGCTGCCGATCACCAGGTCCGCGCGGCCCGGATACACTGGGTACAGGCCCAGCGCCGACCACACGTACCACGAGGACATCTGGCCGAGGTCATCATTGCCAGGCATGCCTTCAGGCGTGTTGGTCCAGATCTGCCGCATCGCCTGACGCACGGTTTCCTGGGTCTTCCACGGCTGGCCGAGGAAGTTGTACAGCCAGGGCGCAGCGATGGACGGCTCGTTGTCCAGCTCGGCGTGCAGCGGACCGGACTTGGTCACTGCCCACGCACCATCCGGCTTGCGGAAGAACGCATCGAGCCGCGCGATGCTGGCTTCGCGGCCCCCCAGCGCCTCGAACAGGCCCGCCGGATCGAACGGCACCATCCACAGGTACTGCGCGCCACTGCCTTCGACGAAACCATCATCAGCGGCCGGATCAAAGGCCGGCCAGCTGCCATCGGCATTGCGCGGCTGGATGTAGCCCTGCTGCGCGGTGGCCTTGGGGTTGTAAAGATTGCGCCACCAGCCGGAGCGCTCACGGAGCTGCTTTGCACCCTGCGCATCGCCGGCGGCGAGGGCCAGCTCGGACAGGCCGAAATCGGCGCTGACCATTTCCAGCGTGTCGGCCGCACTGCCCCAGCCCGGCGCGCCTTCCGGCATGTACTTCAGGGCAAGCCACTGGTCCAGGCCCGGGCGCTGGCCCACGCACAGCACCGGGCAACCGCGCTTGTCCAGGTCGCGCGCGGTGGGCACGGTCGCCGCCTTCTTCAGCGAGGCGTAGGCGCGCTGCAGGTCGAAGCTGCGGCCGCCAAAGGCATGGATCGCCGCCACCGACGGCGGCGACGGATCGCCGTTCATCACACCGGTGGCGCCGGTGATGTGGGTCCAGCGATCCCAGACGCCGCCATTCTGGTCGGCCTGGTTGAGCAGCGACTGCGCCACGTCCGAGCCCACCTGCGGCTGCAGCAGGGTCAGCAGCTGCAGCTGCGAGCGGTACACATCCCAGCCCGAGTAGTTGGCGTACTGCGCCTGCTGCCGCTTGGACAGCGCATGCACCTTGCCATCCATGCCGCGGTAACGGCCATCGCCATCACTGTGCAGGTTGGGCGCCAGCATGGCGTGGTACAGCGCGGTGTAGAACACGGTGCGTTCATCGGGCGTGCCGCCCTGCACCCGCACCTGCCCAAGCAGTTCGTTCCACTTCGCGCGGGTAGCCGCCTGCGTGGTCGCCACAGTCGTGCCCTGCGGACTCTCACGGCGCAGATTGGCCCGCGCGCCGGCTTCATCGACGTAGGAAACACCGATGCGCGCGGTCACCTGCGGCGTGCGCTTGGCATCGAAACTGATCCAGCCGCCCGCGCCCTTGCCTGCCGGCGGGTGACCCTTGCTGCCATAGGTGGTGCCACCGCCGCCCTCGCGTGCGCCGGCCTGCACGGTGTCATCGCGCCAGGTGCCGCCCACCTCGAACGGCTGGTCGAACTCGGCGACGAAATGCAGGGTGTAGTAGCTCTCGCGGCGGTCCTCGGCGAGGTAGCCGCAGAAATTGCCGCTGGTGACCGAACCGCGCACGGTGCGCGTGGCCGGGTCGATGATGATGGTCGAGTTGCTGCTGCCCACCTCGCTGTCGGAGGTGCGGAACAGCAGGTTGGCCGGCTTGTCGGCCGGGAACTGGAACTGGCCTACCGCGGTGCGCGCCGTGGCTGCCAGGCTCACGGCCACGCCGTTGTCGAGGGTGAGCGTGTAGGCGCCGGGGCTGGCGCTTTCCTTCGCGTGGTCCAGCAGGCTGGTATAGCGCACGCCGGCATTGGCCGAAGACGGCGACAGCTCGACGGGCAGGGTTACCGGCATCAACGGAATATCGCCGCTGGCGCCTGTACAGCCGGTGCCATTGACGTGGGTCAGGCTGAAACCGCGCACGCCATTGCTGCGCCACTCATAGCCACCGGGCGCGGCAATCGGGAAGCGCTTGCCCGGCAGCGCGGTCATTTCCGGGCTGAAGGCCACCATGCCGAAGGGCACCGTCGGCCCCGGGTAGACGTTGCCGGCGTTGGTGGTGCCGATGAAAGGATTGACCTCGGCGGCCAGGTCCTGCGCGGGTGCCCTGGCGGCGAGCAACGGCAGCGGGGACAGCGTCAACACAGCGGACACGACGACCAGCAACGAACGGGACATCGACAACTCCAGTGGAAGGTGGCACCCACGCGCCTTGAACCATTGAGAGTAGTGCGCACCCGCATGCCCGGCGACGGGCCGGAGGTCATGGTTGGTGGTACCCGGTCACGATCACGGCCATTGGCCGCGCGCCGATCAGAACAGCGTGCCGAGCCTGAACAGCGGCAGATAGGCTGCGAACATGGCAATCGGGGTCGCCATCATCAGCACCGCGCTACCGACCAGTGCCGACAGCCGCGCATGCCCTGCGAGCCAGGCGGCAACCACCAGCAGCGGGCCGAGCCAGACCAGGCCGTAGCTGCTGGCAAACAGCTGGGTGATCAGCGGCAACGGCTGCCCCGCTTGGGCAAACCGCTCAACGAAGCTGGGTATCGCAAATCGGCCGAGTGCCGTACAGCCCGCCGCGGCGGTGCCACTGAACAACAGGCCGACCAGCAGCCATCCCCATCCGGTACGTCCTGGTGCAGCGATTCTCATGGCGACGTCCGTGCGCGGTCAGTACGTGCCCTGCACGAACGGCTGCCCCGCCTGGGTGGTGCCGATGATCATCGCCAGCGATTGACCGTTCCTGTGGAAACCGGCCGAGCAGATGGCATCGCGGCCCTGGCCACATTCGATCTCGGGGAAGCCTGGCAACGCAGCCTGCCCGGATTCCGGCGGTGAGACCTGCCAGCCCGCCGCATCAAGCAGACGCTTGGCCTTGGCATAGGGCATGCCGGCGCTGATGCCCAGCGCGGCCAGTTCGCCGGTCTTTTCCTGCGCCGATGCAATGGCCGGTGCAATGGCCAGTGACAGGAGCACAGCAGGAATGATGGTTTTCATTGAACGCATCCGTGGCAAACACCAGAGCTGCAGCGTACCGCAGCTTTGCGGCAATGCAATGGCATTGCCCTTGTAGAGTCGAGCATGGCTCGACTCTACAAGGGCAGTCGAGCAGGCTCGACGTTACTTGGCGTTCTTCACGTAGGTATCGAACCAGTTCAGCATTTCCGACACCAGCTGCTCGTTCGATTCCAGCGCGGTGTACCAGTGCGGTTCGTTCGGCAGCATCACCAGGCGGGTGGTGCCGCCGTTGCCACGGATGGCCTGGTACAGCTTGCGCGACTGGAACGGCTCGGTGCCCGGGTTGGCATCGTCTTCGCCATGGACCAGCAGCAGCGGCAGCTTGATCTTGTCGGCGTAGAAGAACGGCGAGGCCTTCAGGTACACGTCCTGCGCCTGCCACACCGAGCGACGCTCGTTCTGGAAGCCGAACGGGGTGAACGTCTTGTTGTACGAACCGCTGGTCGCCACGCCGGCCTTGAACAGGTTGGTGTGGGCGATCAGGTTGGCGGTCATCAGGCCGCCATGACTGTGGCCGGTGACACCGATACGGTTGCGGTCGACCACACCCATGTCCACGGCCTTGTCCACCGCAGCCTTGGCGTCGGCCTCCAGCTGCTCCAGATAGGTGTCATAGGCGGTCTTCGGATCGCCGACGATCGGGAACGAAGCGTTGTCGATGATCGCGTAGCCGGCCAGCAGCATCAGACGGTACGGCTGCAGGCGGGTGAAGGTCTGCTGCGAACCCGAGACCTGCCCGGCCTGGGCCGCGTTGGCGAAGTCGGCCGGGTACGCGTACAGGATCGCCGGCACGCGCTGGCCTTCCTTGTAGCCCGGTGGGGTGTACAGGGTGAAGGACAGATCCACGCCGTCGGCGCGCTTGTAGGTCACCAGCTGCTTCTTGATCTGGCGCACTTCCGGGGTCGGGTCGACCAGCTTCGTCAGTGCAGTTGCCGTGGACGCGAACTGCGCCTCACCTTCCTTGGCGGCGGCAACCGCCTCGCCCTGCTGGCGCACGAACGCGTTCGGCGGGTCCATCACCGACTGGTGCCAGGTCAGGTAGCGGCCGGGGGTATTGCTGAAACCGAGGAACTGCTCATAGGCATCGGCATCGCTGCGGAACAGGCGCTCGCTCTTCAGCGAACCCAGGTCCAGGCGGTCCAGGAACGGGCGGTCGCCCTGCGGCGAAGCGCCCTGCCCGCGCAGGAACACGAAATTGCCTTCCTGGCGCACCACCGCTGCGCCGTTGGGCAGGCGCTTGAACACCAGGTTGCCCGGGTCGCCGTACAGCTCGTCGCTGGACATGTCCCACAGCAGGCGGCCTTCCTTCTTCGGCTGGTCGACATCGACGATGCGGGTCTGCACCCAGTGGCGGTTCTCATCGTTCTCGAACATGAAGGACACGGCCGGATCCGCCGACCAGGCCAGGCCTTCGAAACGCTGCGCGGTGCGGGCGATTTCCACCGGCTTGCCATTGAACGGGGCCTTCAGCATCAGCACGCGGTCGCGGTGCGGCACGGTCACCTTCCAGTCGCCCTTGTCCAGCGCTTCGGCATAGACCAGGGTGGCCGGATCGGTGGAACGCCAGTCGAAACCACGCGGGCCTTCCGGCACGCCGTGCACCGGCACGCGGTCGGCCAGCGGCAGGCTGGCGATGGCGGTGGTCTTGCCACTGGTGATGTCCAGCACCGCAACGTCGTTGGCGAAGCGCTGGTAGGTCACCGCGTGCGAGAACGGCGGCTTGATCGATTCGGTCAGCACGTGCACGCCATCGGGCGCGGCGCTGACGTCGTTGAAGATGGCGGCGCTGCCGACCGGGCGCACCTTGCCGCTGGTGGTGTCGACCACCGCCAGCTGCGAGGCGCCGTAGTAGGCGAACAGCTTCTCATCGTGCGCGCTGGTCAGCGTGTCACGCGCTTCATAAGTGCTGCTTTCGCCGCTGCTGCCCAGCGATTCCTGCGCATCCGGGCCGGTCGGCACGCCGCCGTCGGACGGGGCCGCGCCCTGGTTGGCCGGCACCAGCTTCACCAGCAGGTTCTGGCTGCCCCCCAGCCACTGCACGGTGCTGCCGAAGATCGGGTTGAGCTGCACGCCCGGCACCTGCTTGACCTGGCCGGTGGCTGCATCGCCCACCCACAACTGCACGCTGTTTTCCACCGCATTCTGGAACGCGAAGTGGCTGCCATCGGCCGACCACTGCGCCGCACCGGCGCAGCCCTGCGGCAGGTCGACCTGGGTGGTCTTGCCGCTGGCGATTTCCACCACGCTGAAATCGGCCACGCAGGCCGGAATGCCGTAGCCACCGGGGGTGTCATGGCGGCTGCGGTTCTTCGGCTCCAGGCGCACGCCGGCCAGCTTCAGGTAGGGCTGGGCCACACGGGCGATGGATGGATAGGTCTGTGCGGTGGTCAGCAGCAGGCGCTGCCCGCTCGGGTCGACGTTCGGTGCCGGCGGCGGCGGTGCCTTCAGCACCTTGAGCAGTTGTTCCGGCGGCTTTGCGTAATCTGCAAGGGCCGGGCCAGAGGCCAGCAGGCCGACGGTGGCAACGGCGATGGCCGCCGCCAGAGAAGTGCGTTGGATGAGCATCCGTGGTCCCCAGGGGTGTGATCGGGCACCCGCCAGGCAGCGGGCATCGGCCGAATCTAGCACCCCGGGGTAGGTTGTGAATGGGCCGGAAGCAATGCTCGCCGGGCCATGCCCGGCGGACGAAGGACAGGATTCACTGCTGCGCGTGCAGGTCCCACGTAGTCAGGTAATCGGGGTCCACCACGATCTCGCCACCGGAGCGCAACCGGTACTCGCCCGGTTCAGCCGGCAGGTACTGGTCCAACATGGGCGGCAGGTACCGCTCATGGCCATCGGCCTCGTCGGCCAGCACTACGCCTTCCTCGGCACTGATGCGCAGCACCGTACCCGAATACTGCTGCTGGTCCTGCATCTGGCCATCACCGCCGTAGCGGGTGATACCCACCAGCACCACCTTGCCGATCATCTGCTCTGCCTTGACATCATCCAGGGTCGGCAGCAGGGAATGGGATTCATCGTTCATGGGTGCACCTCCAAAGCCTGCAAGTACATCGTGGAAACGCTTGAAGGATGGCAGCTCTCGTACACCACGGCCATCCTGGCCGGTTCACGCTCCCCGGGGTCTGATGCTGCCACCGCAAGCGGCAGGGTGAAGTGAAGACTGCAGTAGAATCCGTTCATGCGCACTGTCCATGCCCTCCGCTACATCACCCCGCTCCGCGAAGGGGGTTCATTGCCCGCCGTGGTCGAGACCGACGACGACGGCATGGCCGTGCTCAAGTTCCGTGGCGCCGGCCAGGGCCCGAAGGCATTGATCGCCGAGCTGATCGCCGGCGAAATGGCCCGCGCGGTCGGCCTGCCGATTCCCGAAATCCTGTTCGTCGAGCTGGACAGTGAATTCGCCCGCACCGAACCGGACCCGGAGATCCAGGATCTGATCCGTGCCAGCGAAGGCCTGAACCTGGGCATGGACTACCTGCCCGGCGCGATCAACTACGACCCGGCAGCGATGCCGGTGGACGCCGATCTGGCCTCACGTATCGTCTGGTTCGATGCGTTCACCAGCAATGTCGACCGCACCACGCGCAATCCCAACCTGATGGTGTGGCACCGCAAGCTGTATCTGATCGACCATGGCGCGGCGATGTACTTCCATCACGACTGGGCCAACGCCGGCGACGCCTGCGAAAAGCCCTTCGTGCTGATCCGCGACCACGTGCTGCTGCCGTTTGCCAGCCGCATTGCCGAGGTGGATGCCGAGCTGGCCGCGCGCCTGCCCGATGCGGAAATCGAGCGCATCGTTGGCCTGGTGCCGGACAGCTGGCTGGTGGATGAGCCCGCCTTCGACAGTCCCCAAGCCTATCGGCAGGGCTACATCAACTACCTCAAGCACCGTCTGAAGGTGCGTGCGGTGTTCGTGCAGGAGGCCGTCCGTGCCCACGCTGCACACGTATGACTATGCGGTCATCCGCGTGGTGCCGCGGGTGGAGCGCGAAGAGTTCATCAACGTCGGGGTGATCGTCTCCTGCCCCGGCGCACGCCACCTGGAAGCAGCCATCGAGATCGATGCAGCGCGCCTGCAGACGTTCGCGCCCGCACTTGACCAGGAGGCACTGCAGCCGTGGCTGGATGCCATCGTGGCGATCTGTCGCGGCGATGCCAATGCAGGCCCGATCGCGCAGCTGCCTGCGCGTGCGCGCTTCCATTTCCTCACGGCCAAGCGCAGCTCGATCGTGCAGATGTCGAGCACGCACGTCGGCCGCACCGCCGACCCGGCCGGCGTGGTCGAGCACCTGATGACGAAGATGGTGCGGGTCCCGCGCTGAGGCGGCGCCTTGTATCAACGTCCGGCGCGTGTCCGGCGCCATGCGATGAACGCACAACTTCCGGCGGCGGCGATGAACAGCCCTCCCGCTGCCATCTGACCGTGCAGGTAACCCTGCGCGTACGCCACGCTGGAGCCACTGGCATCGATCAGCGGGGTGCCATTGAGGAGCACGTGCACGCCGCGCAGCAGGAACGCCAGGCTGCCGACCAGACACATCAGGGAAACGAATCGGTTCATGGTCCGATTCTGGGTTGCCAGCCGGCGTAGCGTCAACACGCCTGTACTGCGATCAGACCCGCTTACAGCGGCAATCGCCGCGCGATGTAATTGACCACGTTGCCGACCGCATCCGGATCAACGTTCGCCAGGCCGATGACCACATAGCCCTGCTCGGGCAGCACCACGATGGCACTGTTCGAACCCGGCGCCCCGCCCTCGTGCCCGTACTGGCGCTGGCTGCCCTGCCCCTGCACGACGAAGCCATAGCCATACCAGCCCTTGTGGTTCTGCGCGGTGGTGGCCGGCTGCAGCAGCGCCTGCGATACCAGCTTGCGGCTGCGCAGGGCCTCGCAGAACTTCAGCATGTCTGCGGCGGTGCTGTAACCACCACCAGCTGACATGCCGCGCCAGGGCAGCGTCTTCGTTTCGCGTACCCACCGCCCGTCCTTCCTGGTGTAGGCGACGGCACGGTGCGCAACGTCCTCCGTTTCCGGCTCGAACCCGGTGGCGGTCATTCCTGCCGGGCGCAGGATGTGCGCGTCCACGTAGTCGTAGTACGACTGCCCGGAAACGGCCTCGATGATGCGGCCAAGCACGATGAAGCCGTAGTTGGAGTAGGCATCCTGGCTGCCCGGCGTGAACTGCGGCGCATCCTTGGCGAAGCGCTGCACGTAGTCATCCAGCGTCTTCAGCGAGGCCGAGTACTGGTCGAAATCATCGCCGAAGAAATCACCCAGGCCGCTGGTGTGGGTCAACAGCTGGCGCACCGTCACGGCATCGGCAACGGCCTTGTTCGGATACTCCGGCAGGTGCTTGCCGATCGTATCGTCCAGGCTCACTTTGCCGGCCTGCACCAGCTGCAGGATGGCCACCGAGGTGAACATCTTGTTTGACGAGGCAAGACGGAACTGGGTCTGTGCATCGACCGCCTTGTTCGCGCTGCGGTCGGCCAGTCCACGGTGCCAGTCCAGCAGCACGCGCCCGTTCTGCGCGACCAGCACGCTACCCGACAGCGCATCCTCAGCGGCCAAGGCGTCCAGCTTTGCGCTGGCGTCGGCCATCAGCTGCGGCAAGGCGACGCGTGCAGGCTGGTACTTTTCCGGCGTAGGCGTGCCTTCCAGCTGGAACAGCTTCAGATGTGCCGGATGGGCCGGATCCAGCTCCGCGGTCACCAGCATCGCACGCTCGGTCTGCTGCGCCAGCACCAGCAGCTTCACCTGCAGTGGCGTGCTCTCACGCACTTCCAGCAGCTTCAGTGCACCGGTGGACTCGCGGAACTCCAGGTAATCCTGCGGGGTGCTGCCTTCCTTCTTGGCGTAGCGGCTGGCGAAGGCCTGTAGTCCTTCAAGACTGCTGTCATTGAACGCGGCGAGCCAGTCATCGGCGGCGCGTCGTGCATCAGGAGCGGGCGGCGCAGCATGCGCGGCGCCCATGCACATCAGCATCAACAAGGCCCAAAGCAATGGGCGGGCGGAAAGACAGCGCACGAACATGGCGATTCCTTCGCAGACGAGGCGTTCGGCCATCCTAGCCCAACGCCAGCCCGGCGAGGGTGGCGTTGGGGTGTCGCCCCCCCCCATCATTTCGGCAACGCGTACGCCATCACGTAATCGCCTTTCGGCGTTTCCATGAAATGATGTCCAGCCGCGACGATCACCACGTACTGGCGGCCGTCCTGCTCGTACACCATCGGGTTGGCCTGGCCACCGGCCGGCAGCTTGACGTGCCACAGCTCCTTGCCGGTCTTCAGGTCGATCGCGCGCAGCAGGTCGTCGGTGGCGGCGGCAATGAAGATCAGGCCGCTGGCGGTCACCACCGCGCCACCGTTGTTGGGCGTGCCAATCTCGATTGGCAGGCCGGAACGGATGCCGAACGGCCCATTGCCGCGGGCACTGCCGAACGGGCGGTCCCACAGCAGCTTGCCGGTGCGCAGGTCGACCGCGCGGATGCCGCCGTAGGGCGGCTGCTTGCACAGCAGGCCGGTGAACGGCAGGCGCCAGCCAGCATTGACGTCGATGGCGTACGGCGTGCCCACCTGCGGGTCACCCGCACCTTCGGCACCGCCCTTGTCGGTGCGGATGTCCTCGCGCGGCAACCAGCCCTTGCGGTCGGCTTCGGCGCGCGGCACCAGCCGGTTGTAGTTGGGCATGTCGTTGTAGTTGGCCACGATCACGCCGCGACGCGTATCGATGGCTACGCTGCCCCAGTCCGAGCCGCCGTTGTAGCCGGGGTATTCAATCGAATGGTGGTCGGCGCTCGGTGGCGTGTAGAAGCCTTCGTAATGCGCCTTGCGAAACTGGATGCGGCACACCAGCTGGTCAATCGGAGTGATGCCCCACATGTCCTGCTCGGTCAGGTCATGTTCGCGGCGCAGCGTGTGGTACAGCGAGAACAGCTGCGTGGGCGAGCGCTGCTCCGGCTCCGCACCACCACCGGGCACCTTGCGCTCTTCGGCCGGGGTCAGCAGCTGGCCGGTGCGGCGGTCGAGGATGTACATGTCGCCCTGCTTGGTCGGCAGCAGGATGGCCGGCACCTTGCCCTGCGCGGTCGGGTAGTCGATCAGGCTCGCCTGCGAGCCCATGTCGTAGTCCCAGACATCCTTGCGCACGGCCTGGAAATGCCAGGCCGGCTTGCCGGTGGTCACGTCGATGGCCACCAGCGAGGTCGCGTACTTGTTCTGGTTCTCGGTGCGCGAGCCGCTCCAGTAATCGCCCGCGGAATTGCCCATCGGCAGGTAGACCAGGCCCAGCTTTTCATCGCCGGTGGCGGTGGTCCACATGTTCGGCGTACCGCGCGTGTATTCCTTGCCCTGTGCGGGCAGGCCGGTCAGTTCCGGCTGGTCCATGTCCCAGGCCCAGCGCAGCTTGCCGGTCACCGCGTCGTAGGCCTGGATGACGCCCGAGGGTGCGTCACGGCGCTGGCCGTCCAGCACCTGGTGGCCGGTGACGATGACGCCGCGCACGATGGCCGGCGGCGAGGTGATGGAGACATAGCCCGGCGGCGTCGAGCCCATGCCCAGGGTGATGTCGACCTGGCCGTTGTTGCCGAAGTTGGCGCAGGGCTTTCCGCTGTCCGCGTCCACCGCGATGATGCGGCCGTCCAGGGTGCCTTCGATGATGCGCGCGGTGCAGGCCGGGCGGTTGCCGGGCACGCTGGCCGCGCCCGGGGTCGGCGGCGGCGCAGGCAGTGCCAGGTCGGCGGCCGCATCAGCCAGCGCGGCATCGACCACGGCGGCGCCACTGGGCTGCTCGTAATAGGACACGCCGCGGCACGCTGCGGTATAGGGAATCGAAGCATCCTTCACCTTCGGATTGAAGCGCCAGATCTCCTTGCCAGTGCTGGCGTCGAGGGCGATCAGCTGGTTGCGCGCGGTGCACAGGTACAGGCGGTTGCCGATCTTCAGCGGCGTGGTTTCCGCGCCCCAGCGGTTTTCCGGCAGGTCACCGGTGCGGAACTGCCAGGCCGGCTGCAGCGTGGCCACGTTCTCCGGGGTGATCTGCTGCAGCGGCGAGAACCGCGTCGCGGCGTTGTTGCGGCCCCACGCAGCCCAGTCACCGTCGGCGGGACGGTCGGAGGGCTGCAGGCCCGTGGTGTCCTCGGTGGGATCGATGCCGGTCGATGCCGCCGCATCGGGGAACGGCTGGTCGCCGCGCACTTCACCATGCGGCACGAAGGCCAGCGCGAAGGCCGCCACGAAGACCAGCATCAAGACCGCCGCAACACCGCGTGATGCGCGACGCGAGAAAGGCTGCTGCAGCGTCGGCGCCAGCAGCGCCATCACGATCGCCAGCGCGGTCACCAGGCCCAACCGTGGCACCCACCGCCAGTAGGTGCTGCCCGATTCCCACCACGTCCATAGCAGGGTGCCGACGAAGATGAGCGCGAACAGCAGCGCAGCGCTGCGGCGATTGCCCCACAGGAGCACGCCGCTGACCAGCATGGCGATGCCGGCGATGGCGTAGTACCAGGAACCGCCCAGCGTGAGCAGCCAGACGCCCAGGCCGCCGAGGACCGCGCCGAGCAGGATCAGCAACAGGGAGAGAACGGTGGCCACCGGGTGCCGACGACGCGGCGGGAGGGTCTGGCAATCGGGAGGGACAGCAGCGGGGGCGGCGGGCATTTCAGGCTCCAGTGCGCGACCGGGTGGTCGGTTGGACGGGGGGCTTCACTGCGGACGGCACCGTCCGCTGGTTCACCCACCGTTATCCGCCCCTGCCTGTGAAATGAATGCGTTCTTTGCCCGCAGATACGACGACGCCGGCACAAGGCCGGCGTCGTCGGGTACCTCTCATCGCGGCAGGATCACTCCTGCGCGGCGTCCTCGCTGCTGGCAGCAGCCGGTGCGCCGTCGGTCGCGGCCGGGGCGGCGGCAGCCACCTCGAATGAGGAGCAGTGCGTTCGAGTAGGTCTTTTGCTTTCCACAGTATTGCTTCCGCCATTACTACCAACGAGGTGCCCCAGCCGGCCTGAGGTGTGCTCCTTTTCATAGAAGCGGCATCTACGGACCGTGCAGTGAATGCAAGGCGGACTTGCCTTACCGCACCCAGCCCTCTCGGATAGCGCGTGAACGTTATTGACGGGATCCATCATTCCGCATGAAATGCAACTCTAAAAGGAGCTAACTTCAACAAGGGGAAGTGAGTGGAAATGCCAACCAGCGCTTTTTTTTCAACACCACAGTGGCAAAGCAGACTCATCCAAGCACAAAGAGCTGCAGACGAGAAGATAGCCTCAAACTTGAAACCCGAAGGATTTGGAAATATCCTCAACGAAGTATTCGAAATCATTATCAATTCCGCGACCTTCATTGACGAAAATTGCGAATTCAACATCGAGGCAGTCGGAAAGAGCATGGAAAGAGAGGCAATCGGCCTCATATCAAGCTCTACCACCGATGAAGCAGAGCGCAGCGCACTTGCATTCTTTGCATTTTCATACAGATTAATAAGCGAAGCTGATATTCAAGGCTTAGGAAAAAGGGTCAGCGAAATTCAGGCAATCCACGAATTCGTTGACGCTACCCTCGAGTCCTACACACCAGGCATCAGAAGGCAACTGTCTTTTGCACTTTACTCGATGCCCGTGCGAATTATTAAGCGACTGATCGCCGACCCGTCAATTGTAGATTTTAGAAATTTTGCAAACTCAGTAAAACAATCAAGAATCCACAAGAAGAACTGGGATGATGAATATTCGAAGCACACCGAAAAATTGGATGCTCTATCGAAGAATATTAAAAACCTAGCTTCAGAGTACAACTTCGTCGGCTTGGTCAACGGATTCAAGAATCTTAGATCTCAGAAAAATCGCGAACTCAAATGGCCGTTCGCTACACTGATCACACTAGGACTCTTGATAATCGCAACGCCACTTGCACAGTTTATATTCGTCACCAGCCACATTGAAACAATTGACGGCAGCCGTACAGCGCTTCTTTACACCATCCCATCATTAGTCGCGGCAGAGCTCTTTGCCCTTTACTTCTTCCGAGTCGTACTACTGCAGTTTAGGTCGGTCAAAGCCCAGCTCTTGCAACTGGACTTAAGAATTGCTCTCTGTCAATTCATTGAAGGATATTCGGAGTATGCAAAGTCCATACGAAAGAGCGATGGCGAAGCGCTTTCTAGATTTGAGGCGCTAATTTTCAGCGGTTTGGTGACTGATGAAACGAACCTGCCGTCAACCTTTGATGGACTCGATCAGATCGCCAATATTGTTAAGAGCATTCGCAGCAACTGAGCTAGATACGACGACGCCGGCACAAGGCCGGCGTCGTCGGGTACCTCTCATCGCGGCAGGATCACTCCTGCGCGGCGTCCTCGCTGCTGGCAGCAGCCGGTGCGCCGTCGGTCGCGGCCGGGGCGGCGGCAGCCACCTCGTCCTCGTCCTCGTCGATCGAGGCATCCATGCGCTCCACCGCCTGCAGCTTCTCGTCCTTGGACAGACGGATCAGGGTGACGCCCTGGGTGTTGCGTCCGACGCGGCTGATTTCAGAGCCCCGGGTACGCACCAGGGTGCCGCCGTCGGAGATCAGCAGGACCTCGTCATCCGAGCCCATCAGGACCGCGGCGACCAGCTTGCCGTTGCGCTCGGTGGTCTGGATGCCGATCACGCCCTGGGTACCACGCCCCTTGCGCGGGTAGTCCGGCAGCGGGGTGCGCTTGCCGTAGCCGTTCTCGGTGGCGGTGAGGATGTAACGCAGGCTGGCGTCATCGGCGCCGTCGATCACCGCATCGCCAGTGGCTGCGGTTTCCTCGACACCGTTGTCGTCCTCGTTCTCGTCCTCGCTGCCGCCGGCACTCTCGGCCACGATCAGGCTGACCACTTCCTCGCCGGCCGGCATCTTGATGCCGCGCACGCCGGTGGCGGTACGGCCCATCGAGCGGACCTTGTCCTCGCCGAAGCGAACGGTCTTGCCGTTGGAGGCGAACAGCAGGATGTCACGCTCGCCATCGGTCAGGCCGACACCGACCAGGGCATCGCCCTCGTCCAGGTTGATCGCGATCTTGCCGCGGGCCAGGCGGAACGCGAACTCGCTCAGCGGGGTCTTCTTGACCGTACCGTTCTTCGTGGCGAAGAACACGAACTGACCATCTGCGTACTCGCGCACCGGCAACACGGCCTGCACGCGTTCGCCCGGCTCCAGCGGGATCCAGTTGATGATCGGCCGGCCACGGGCGTTGGAACCGGCTTCTGGCAGCTGGTACACCGGCAGCCAGAACACCTTGCCCGAACTGGTGAAGGTCAGCAGCGTATCGTGCGTGTTGACCAGCCACAGCTGTTCAATGAAATCCTCTTCCTTGGTCGCCGCTGCACTGCGGCCACGGCCACCGCGGCGCTGCGCGCGGTACACGCTCACCGGCTGGCGTTTCACGTAACCGGCGTGGGACACGGTGACCACCACGTCTTCCGGCGCGATCAGGTCGAGGATGTCCAGGTCTTCTTCGCTGTGGCGGATCTCGGTGCGACGCTCGTCGCCGAACTCCGCCTTGACGTTGACCAGTTCCTCGCGGATGACCTGGCGCAGGCGGTCGGGATCTTCCAGGATGTGGATCAGCCCGGCGATTACTTCCAGCAGCTGCTTGTACTCGTCGGTCAGGCGGTCCTGCTCCAGCCCGGTCAGGCGGTGCAGGCGCATTTCCAGGATCTGGGTCGCCTGGATCTCGGTCAGCTGGTAGCCGCCCTCGATCAGGCCCACGCCCTTGGGCAGGTCTTCCGGACGCGAGGCTTCGGCACCGGCGGCGCCGAGCATCGAACCGACCAGCCCCGGCTCCCACAGGCGGGCGAGCATGCGTTCGCGCGCTTCATTGGGGTTCGGCGAGGTCTTGATCAGTTCGATCATCTCGTCGATGTTGGCCAGCGCGACGGTCAGGCCTTCCAGCACGTGGGCACGGGCGCGCGCCTTGCGCAGCTCGAACACGGTGCGGCGGGTAACCACTTCGCGACGGTGGCGGACGAAGGCCTCGAGCATCTGCTTGAGGTTCATCAACTGCGGGCGGCCATCGACCAGCGCCACCATGTTGATGCCGAACACCGATTCCATCTGCGTCTGCTGGTACAGGTTGTTCAGCACAACCTCGGCAGATTCACCGCGCTTGATCTCGATGTAGATGCGCATGCCGTCCTTGTCGGACTCATCGCGCAGCTCGCTGATGCCTTCGATCTTCTTTTCCTTGACCAGCTCGGCGATCTTTTCGATCAGACGCGCCTTGTTCACCTGGTAAGGAATTTCAGTGACGATGATCGATTCGCGCCCGTTGTCGGCCACTTCGATATCGGCACGGGCACGGATGCGCACGCGGCCACGGCCGGTGCGGTAGCCGGCGACGATGCCGGCGGTGCCGTTGATGATGCCGGCGGTGGGGAAATCGGGGCCCGGGATGTACTCCATCAGGCCGTCGACATCAATTTCCGGATTGTCGATCAGCGCGATGCAGGCGTTGATCGACTCGCTCAGGTTGTGCGGCGGGATGTTGGTGGCCATGCCCACCGCGATGCCGGCCGAACCATTGACCAGCAGGTTCGGGAACCGGGTCGGCATGACCGTCGGCTCCAGTTCCTTTTCATCGTAGTTGGGCTGGAAATCGACGGTTTCCTTGTCGATGTCGGCCATCAGCTCGTGCGCAAGGCGCGACATGCGCGCTTCGGTGTATCGCATGGCCGCAGCGGAGTCGCCGTCGATCGAGCCGAAGTTACCTTGGCCATCGACCAGCATGTAACGCAGCGAGAACGGCTGTGCCAGACGCACCAGCGTGTCGTACACCGACTGGTCGCCATGCGGGTGGTACTTACCGATGACGTCACCGACGATACGCGCCGACTTGAAGTAGGGCTTGTTGCTGTGCGCGTTCAACTCGTTCATCGCGAACAGCACGCGGCGATGCACCGGCTTGAGGCCGTCGCGCGCATCCGGGAGCGCGCGGCCCACGATCACGCTCATGGCGTAATCGAGGTAGCTCTTGCGCATCTCGTCTTCCAGGTTGACCTGGATGATTTCCTTGGCGGTTTCTGCCATTCGGGTTCCGTTGTCTGGTAGCGGTCCAGTCCGGCGCAGCCCTCTGCGGGAGGGGGTCGTGCCGGAACCTCGATTCAACCTGTGGATACTACCACAACAGGCCGTTTTCCGCTTCCCTTTACCGGGATTTTACCGGCACAAATCAGGAACTTAGGGGGTTCAGCAGCCCCTCTAGAGCCGAGCCCACGCTCGGCTGCGCCAATACAGTAGATCCACGCCATGCGTGGATCGGGCGAACAAGGGGTCAGAGCCCTTTCCTGCGGCAAGGGCTCCGACCCCGCACCTGCGTCAACCGCCGAAGGCGGCGCGCATGTTCTCCGGGGTCGGATTCAGGATGACCCCGCGCTCGGTCACGATGGCGTCGATCAGTTCACCCGGGGTGACGTCGAACACCGGGTTCCAGGCAGCAATGCCCTCGGCCACGGTGCGGGTGCCGCCCACGCCGTACAGCTCGCCCGGGTCACGCTGCTCGATCTCGATCTGGCTGCCGTCCACGGTGTCCATGTCCACCGTCGAGGACGGGGCCACGACCATGAACTTCACTCCATGGTGGCGGGCGGCAATCGCCAGCTGGTAGGTACCGATCTTGTTGGCGGTATCGCCGTTGGCGCAGATGCGGTCGGCACCGACGATCACCCACTGCACCGCCCCGGTCTTCATCAGGTGCGAGGCGGCGGAATCGGCGATCAGGGTGGCATCGATGCCGTCCTGCTGCAGTTCCCACACGGTCAGGCGCGCCCCCTGCAGCCACGGCCGGGTCTCACCGGCAAACACGCGGGCAATGCGGTGCTGGGCCATGCCGGCGCGGATCACGCCCAGCGCGGTGCCAAAGCCGGCCGTAGCCAGCGAACCGGTGTTGCAGTGGGTCAGCACACCACTGCCGGCGTCGATCAGACCGGCACCCAGTGCGCCCATGTGACGGTTGGCGGCCAGGTCTTCCTCGGCGATGGCCTGGGCCTCGGCCTCCAGCAGCGCCTTCCAGTCGGCGCCAGCGGCGGCCAGGCAACGGCGCATGCGGGCCAGCGCCCAGGCCAGGTTCACCGCGGTCGGGCGCGAGGCGTTCAGGCGCTGCAGCGCCGGTTCCAGCTGCTGCAGGGCGTGCGTGCCATCGATGGCCTGCACGTCGCGCGCGGCCAGCACCACGCCCCAGGCGGCCGCAATACCGATGGCCGGCGCACCGCGCACGGTCAGCGCGTGGATGGCGGCGGCGACATCGTCGCTGTCATGGCAGACCACGTGTTCAACCACGAACGGCAGCTTGCGCTGGTCGAGCAGTTGCAGGGCATCGCCGGTCCACAGGATCGGGCGGATGTGGTCGTAGCGGGCGTAGTCGAGGTCGGTGGCAGTGTTCATGGGCCCATTGTAGGGCCACGCTCGGCGCGGTTGGAGCCCGCGCAGGCTCAATTCACCGAGAATTCGGCCCTGCAGCCGCCATCCACCCAGATGCCGCTGCGGCTCCAGCCCCAGGTCCTGCCTTCTTCGCAGGGCGTGCCGGACAGCTGGTGGATCACCCTGGCTTCGACCGCGATGCTGGCGCCGCAGAAACGCCGCCGCTTGGATTTGGATTCGCAGGTGACCTTGCGCGCCACGTCGACGAAGCGGCCATCATCATCGGCCACCTCGAAATCACCCTGGCAACCACGGCTGGTCCAGACCTCATTGCGCTTGTAGCCCCAGCCCTGCCCTTCGCGGCACGGCAGCACCGAGAGCTGGCGCAGCAGCCGCACCGGCGCGCCATCCAGCCGCACCGGGCAGCTCTGCGGGCGGCCGTTGGATTCGCAGCGCACCACGCGCCGCACCAGGCGCTTGCTCTTTCCTTCACCGGCAGCGGCGGAGCTGGCGGCACCTTCGGCGGTACGGGCACGGAACTCGGCACGGCAGCCCAGGGTCACCCAGACGCCACTGCGGTCAGTCCCCCACTCGCTGCCGCGGATGCAGGTGTTGCTGGACAGCTGGCGCACCAGATCGACACCGTTGCTGACGTCCAGATCGCAATGCACCCAACCCATGTCGCGCGATTCGCAGGTCACCACTTCGCCCGCGTAGCCAGCCTGCTGGGCCGACGCCGACAACGGCTGCACGCCGCCCCATATCGCCATGGAGTACACCGGTGCCGCGACGACCGCAAACCACTTGACCAAAGCATTCCCCAACGGAGCGGATGAACCACGATGCCAGTGTCCTGCATCTGGCGTGATAAGACCATCATCGCGCTTGCTGAATCAAGCGCGAAATCCGCCGTTTTTGTTCAGGCGCAGTGAGCGCCGCGTCATTCAGGCATGTGCGAAATCGAACGCCAGCACATCTGCGATGCGTGGCGTGCGGTTCATCGCCATCAGCAGCCTGTCCACGCCCACGGCCACACCGGCACACCCCGGCATCGCAGGCAATGCGGCCAGCAGCGCCTCATCCAGCGCGGGCTGCACCTGGCCGCGTTCGTGCCTTCGCTGCTGGTCACGCTCGAAGCGCGCACGCTGCTCGCCTGCATCGTTCAGTTCATGGTAGCCGTTGGCCAGTTCGACCGCGCCCAGGTACAGCTCGAAGCGTTCGGCCAGCGGCGGTGTGCCGGGGCGGACGCGCGCCAACGCCGCCTGGCTGGCCGGCCAGTCGTGGACCACAGTCATGACCGCGTCATCGAAGTGCGGTTGGATGCGATGGGTCATCAGCAGGTCCAGCCAATCGTCGCGGGTCAGGCCGACCGGATCGATATGCACGTCGCCCAGCGCCGCGCGCAACGCACGTTCGTCCGCATCGAACGGGTCGATGCCGGCGTGCTGCTGGAACAGCTCCCGGTAGCTGAGCACGCGCAGACTCGCCGTGCGCCCGACCAGCGCCAGTGCTTCGCGCACCAGCTCGGCGGTCTCGTGCATCAAGCGATGGTGATCCCAGCCCACGCGGTACCACTCCAGCATGGTGAATTCGGGATTGTGGCGGCCACCGGCCTCACCATTGCGGAACACCCGCCCAAGCTCATAGCAATCGCCCACGCCAGCAGCCAGCAGGCGCTTGAGCGGAAATTCCGGCGACGTGCGCAGCCAGCGGCGGCGGCCACCCGCATCGACATGGCCGCTGAAATCGGTATGGAAGCTGTCGATGTTCGGCTCGGTGTTTCCGGCCACCGACAGGATCGGCGTCTCCACTTCCAGCACATCGCGTTCGGCGAAGAAGCGGCGCATCAGCGCGTTCAGCGCCGCACGCTGCTGCAGCGTGCGCAGCAGGGCCTCGCTCACAGAATCCCCTCCGGGCGCGGGTGGTCCAGCGGCAGGGTCAGCAGGTCACGGGTGTCATCGATGTAGCCGCTGGCCAGGTACAGGCGCCGTGCCAGTTCATTGTGGTGGTTCACTTCCAGGCGCAGGCGGCTGACACCGCGCCCGCGTGCACGTTGTTCACAGATGGCCAGCGCCTGCTTGCCACGCCCACGGCCGCGCGCGCGGTGCGCCAGGTACAGTTCGTCCAGCAGCATGAAATGGCCGCCCTGCTCCAGGCTGAAGCCCATCGCGATGACCGCATAGCCGCACACCTGCGCCGCTTCGTCCAGCCACAACAGCACCTCGCCGTTGCGCGGGTCGGCCAGCAGCGCATCAACGCCACGGCGCACGCGCGCTTCATCGAACTCGATCCTGTCTTCGGCGTAGAACTCACGCATCAACGCGATCAGCAGTTCCTCATCGGCACGGGTGGCCAGGCGGAAATCCAGCGGAGCGGTCTGCATCGGGTGTCCTCTCGTGCATCAGGCCGGGCGCGCGTGACGCCCGGCGGGGTCATCATTCGTGTTCGGCCAGGTAGGCCAGCAGGCGATCTTCATCCCACACCGGCACGCCCAGCGACTGCGCTTTGTCCAGCTTGGAGCCGGCCTCGGTGCCCGCCACCAGGAAACTGGTCTTCTTGGAGACACTGCCGGACACCTTGGCGCCCAGTGCCTCCAGGCGGTCCTTGGCGGCGTCGCGGGTGAGCTGGGACAGCGTGCCGGTGAGCACCACGGTCTGCCCGTCCAGCGGACCGGCCACGACTTCGGCCAGTGCCGGCGCCTTGGCCAGGATGTGCTGCATCTCGGTTTCCGCCGCCAGCAGCATCGCGCCATGGCCATCGGTGTCCAGCCACTGGGCGACGCCACGCGCGGTGTCATCGGGCAGGCCGGCATTGACGAACTGCCCATGCTCGGCGTCGAGTACGGCCTGTGCGCTGGGCAGCGCCGCCACCAGCTTTTCCGCACGCAGGCGGGTGATGCCGGGAATTTCGGCTTCCACCAGCAGCTGCGCCAGATCCAGGCCCTCGCGCAGCTTCGCGCTCGGCGGATGCGCATCGCGGATGCGCACCTGGCCGACCTGCAGCAGCGCGTCGATGGCGTCCTGGTTGCCTTGCTGCTCGAAGAAGTGACCCAGCGAGCGCGCGACTTCGCCACCGATGTCCGGCACGCGCTTGAACAGCGGCCACGGCAACCGACGGATCAGCGCCAGATCACCGAACCACAGCGCCAGCGCCTTGGCCGTGCTTTCGCCCACGTGCTCGATGCCCAGCGCGAACAGCAGGCGTTCAAGGCTGGCTTCGCGGCTGGCGTCGATGGCAGCAATCAGGTTGTCGGCCCACTTGGTGGCGATCTTCTTCGTGTTCCATTCAAAGGCGACCGGCTGCACCAGCGCCTGCGTGCGCCATGCAGGGTCCTGCCCATCAAGATTGAGGACCGCCTTGAGCACCTCGCCACTGCCTTCGGCAGGAAGGTGCGGCTTCAGGTTGTTGGCCAGCGCCGAGGGGTCTTCGGCATCCAGCACCAGCTTCAGGTGCAGCAGCTGGTCGCGGGTCAGCTGGTAGAGGTCGGCGACGCGCTTGACGATGCCGGCGTCGACCAGGGTTTCAATGTACTTGTCACCGAGGCCGTCGATATCCATCGCGCGGCGCGACGCAAAGTGGGCAATGGCTTCCTTGCGCTGCGCCGGGCAGGATAGTTCGCCCGAGCAACGCCACGCGGCGGCACCTTCCTCGCGCACGATCTCCGAGCCGCACACCGGGCAACGGGTCGGCATCTGCCACGGCGTGGTGCCCTGCGGACGACGGTCGAGGATGACGCTCACCACTTCGGGGATGACATCGCCGGCACGGCGCACGATCACGCTGTCGCCCACCCGCACGTCCAGGCGCGCGATCTGGTCGGCGTTGTGCAGGGTGGCATTGGACACGATCACGCCGGCCACCGCCACTGGCGCCAGCCGCGCGACCGGCGTTGCTGCACCGGTGCGGCCGATCTGGATCTCGATGGCCTCCACCGTAGTGCTCTGTTCCTGTGCCGGGAACTTGTGCGCGATGGCCCAGCGCGGTGCGCGCGAAACGAAGCCCATGGCCTGCTGGCCGGCGCGGTCATCCAGCTTGTAGACCACGCCATCGATATCGAACGGCAGGCCGTCACGGCGCTCGCCGATGCTGCGGTAATAGCCGAGCAGGCCATCGGTGCCTTCGACCACCTTGCACAGCTCGCTCACCGGGAAGCCCCAGGCGCCCAACTGCGCCAGCGTGCCCGAATGGGTATCGGGCAGCTCACCGCCCTGCACTTCGCCGGTGCCGTAGGCGAAGAAGCTGAGCCTGCGCTGCGCGCTGATCTTCGCATCCAGCTGGCGCAGCGAACCGGCTGCGGCATTGCGTGGATTGGCCAGCACCTTGCCCCCGTGCAGGCGCGCCCGCTCGTTGTAGGCTTCGAAATCGGCGCGGGCCATGTAGACCTCTCCGCGCACTTCCAGCACGTCCGGCCAATCCTGCCCGTGCAGGCGCTTGGGAATATCGGCGATCTCGCGCAGGTTGGCGGTCACGTCCTCGCCGGTGCTGCCATCGCCACGGGTGGCGCCCAGCACGAACTGGCCGTCTTCATAGCGCAGGCTGATGGCCAGCCCGTCCATTTTCGGCTCGGCCGAGAACTGCAGGCTGCGGCGGCCAAGGCGCTCGTCGATGCGGCGCACGAAATCGGCCACTTCCTCATCGCTGAAGGCGTTCGACAGCGACAGCATCGGCACCGCGTGGCGCACTTCGGCGAAGCGGCCGGATGGGCGCGCTCCCACCTGCTGGGTTGGGCTGTCGGCGCGGGCCAGTTCCGGGTGGTCGCGTTCCAGCGCTTCCAGCTCGCGCACCAGCCGGTCGTAGTCGACGTCGGGGATCTCCGGCGCGTCCAGCTCGTGGTAGGCGCGGTTGGCCTGGGCGATCTGCCGGCGAAGGTCTTCGGCGCGTTCGGCGGGGCGGGGGCTCATCGGGATCCGGTGCTTCTGGAATGACCGGGGATTCTACCGCGCCCGGGCGTCAGGCCTCGTCATACCGACGTCTATCGGGGGTCGGATCCCCGAAGGGGTTCTGACCCCGCTGTTGTAGCGTCGAGCCATGCTCGACTGACCCGATAGAGCAGTCGAGCATGGCTCGACTCTACAGACCCCCCGCTTGCCGCCCGCCGCCACCAGCGTTAGCGTGCGGCGGTTGCCCTTCGGAATCCCGCCCGTGTCCCTGCCCGCCTCCCGCCGCCACTTCCTGCAACTGGCCGGTGTCGGCCTCGTCGCTGCTGGCAGCGGCCTGCCCGGCCTCGGCCAGGCCCAGCCCGCTGCGGCTCCAGCCACTGGCCCGGTCCTGCTCAACTTCAACGAATGCCCGTACGGACCCTCGCCCGCCGCCCAGCAGGCCGCGCGCGACAGCATCGCCGGCAGCGGCCGCTACCAGTTCGCCCTGGCCGGACAGGTCCGTGATGCCTTCGTCGCCCAGGCCGGCATCCCCGCCGACCACGTGCGCCTGTACCCGGGCTCCAGCGAGCCGCTGAACCGCGCCGCCCTCCTGTGGACCGGCCAGCAGGCAGCCTTGGTGGTGGCCGACCCGACCTTCGAAACGCTGGGCGAGATGGCCGCCGCACGCGGTGCACACGTGCAGAAAGTGCCACTGCGCGCCGACGGTGCGCACGATCTGCGGGCGATGGTGGCGGCGGCGCACGCCCAGGCCACCGGGCTGATCTATGTCTGCAATCCGAACAATCCCACCGGTTCGATCAGCCCTCCGGCCGAACTGGCGTGGCTGCTGGCCAACAAGCCGTCATCTACCCGCGTACTGGTGGACGAGGCCTACCTGCAGTACAGCGATCAGCCCAGCCTGATCGCACAGGTGGCAAGGCGCGATGACCTGATCGTGCTGCGCACCTTCTCCAAGCTCTACGGCATGGCCGGCCTGCGCTTGGGCGTAGCAGCAGCCCACCCCGAGCGCCTGCGCGAACTGGCCAGCCTGGGCGAGAATCCCCTGCCGGTACCGGCCCTGGCGGCCGCGCTGGCCAGCCTGCAGGATCCGCAGCTGATCGCGCAGCGCCGCCTGCAGAATGCCAAGGCGCGGCAAACGACCATCGCCTGGCTGGGCAAGCGCGGTTTCAGCTGCGTGCCGTCGGAAGCGAACTGCTTCGTAGTGGATGTGCGGCGCGACGGCAACGCCTTCGCCAAGGCAATGGCCGACAATGGCGTGGTGATCGGCCGCAGCTGGCCGATCTGGCCGCAGCGCGTGCGGGTGACCGTCGGCACCGAAGAGGAAATGGCAGCGTTCCGCCAAGTGTTCGCGAAGGTGGCCGGCATACCGGCGTAACCCATCCAGGGAGGGGCCGACCCGGCCCTCTGTAGAGTCGAGCCATGCTCGACTGGGGCCTTCCCTACACGCCTGAGCGCATTCAAGCGATACCCAAGTTGCCTCAGCCAGCCAATGCTGGGGCATGCCCAGTCCACGTCTCCTGAAAGGCCGTTGGTCGCAACTGCGGAACGTCCATGCGATCACCACGGTCACTCACCAGCGCCATCGGCACGTTGATGATCCATGACAGGCCGCCGTCGTTGTCGCGGGCCTGCAGTGGATCCAGCAGGAGGGCGGGTGCCTCAACCTCGCGTGGGCGGTGGTGCCGGATCACGTGCATTGGTTGATGCAACTGCGCTCAGGAACCCTTGCCGCGTCGGTGCAGTTGATGAAATCGCGCTGCAGCCGACTCATCGGCATCGAGGGACCACTCTGGCAGCGCGGCTATCATGATCACGCGGTGCGATGTGATGAATCTTTGAGAAACCAGGCGCTGAACATCTCGGCGAATCCTGTCCGCGCCGGACAGGCGGCACAGCTTGGCGATCATCCGTTTGCGTGGTGCCGATGGCTGGATCGATCGCCAGTCCTGTAGTCGAGCATGGCTCGACGCTACCCTTGGGCTTTTACCAGCGCGGGGTCTTGGTCAGCGGCGGTGCCTGGTGCTGCCGGTCATAGGCACGCAGCTCATCGCGGATGTGTGCAATGCGCTGGCGGCCCAGGGCGTTGCGGCTGTCATCGAGCACCACGCCATCAAGCAGTTCGGCCATGCGCTGCACCGTCGGCAGCATCTTTTCCCACGCATCCAGCGCGGTCAGCGGCGCCGGCAGGGTCAGGAAGAAGGCAATGGCCGGGGTTTCCATCGCACGGATGTTGGCCATGTCGAAGCTGCCAGGCTTCATGATGCTGGCCATCGAGAAGATCGGGCCGCGTTCGGGATGCCCTTCCACCAGGCGGTGGAACACGTTCATGTGGCCGAACACCAGACCGGTCTTCTCGGCCGCCACCACGATGTCCTCGCCACGCAGCTGCTCACCAGCGCGGGCGGCCACGAACAACGACACGATCTTGTCGAAGTCCTGGGTCGCACGCTTGCCCAGATCGCTGTTGCCCGGGTCGGTATCGGCCAGGCCCAGTTCGGCCTGCTGGCCTTCATCGCCCAGGCCCGGCTCGCTGCGGGTCTCGGCAAGGGCCACGCCGTCTTCGCCCAGCACCGGCTCGCGGCGCTCGCCGCTGGTGGGTTCGGCGTTTTCCACGCGACGTCCCTGCGGCTTCTTCTTCGGACGGCCAAACAGGAAGATCGCAGCAACCAGCAGCAGGCCGGCGGCCAGGATGCCGATGCGCAACAGTGCCGTGTCGGTCATTCGTCAGGTACTCCGGCTAGTTCATTCAGGTAACTAGAATGGCACGTCAGGCCGCGCCCGCCAATCGCGCGGCTTCTTCCAGGTCCACGCTGACCAGGCGGCTGACGCCCGGCTCGCGCATGGTCACGCCCGAGAGCTGGTGGGCCGCCTCCATCGTCGCCTTGTTGTGGCTGACGAACAGGAACTGCACCTTCTCGCTCATTTCCTTGACCATGTTGGCCAGGCGACCGACGTTGGCCTCATCCAGCGGCGCGTCCACCTCGTCCAGCAGGCAGAAGGGCGCGGGGTTGAGCTGGAAGATGGCGAACACCAGGGCCACCGCGGTCATCGCCTTCTCGCCACCGGACAGCAGCGAGATGCTCGACACGCGCTTGCCCGGCGGGCGCGCCATGATGGTCACGCCGGTATCGAGCAGGTCTTCACCGGTCAGTTCCAGATAGGCATGTCCGCCACCGAACAGGCGCGGGTACAGCGCCTGCACGCCGGCATTGACGCGGTCGAAGGTGTCCTTGAAGCGACCGCGGGTCTCGCGGTCGATCTTGCGGATCGCGTCTTCCAGGGTTTCCAGCGCCGTGGTCAGATCGGTGTGCTGCGCATCCAGATAGTCCGAACGCTGCGAAGCCTCGCCATATTCATGGATCGCGGCCAGGTTGACCGGCTCCAGCCGGCGCATGCGCCCATCAATCTGGTGCACGGCCTGTTCCCAGTCGCCCAGGCGGGCATCGTCGGGCAGCGCGTTGAGCACGTCCTGCAGCACGAACCCGGCCTTTTCCACCGCACCCTGCAGCGTCTCGGCGCTGAGCACCAGTGCCTGCTGGTCGAGCTTGCGCTGGGAAATGCGCTCACGCTGGGCCAGCGCCTGTTCGTCGCGCTGGTGGCGGGTCTGTTCGTAGTTGCGCAGCTCAGCGTCGATGCCATCGAGCAGCGTGCGCGCTTCGGTCAGCACGCGGTCGGCGCGCACGCGCTCTTCAAGCGCATTCTGGTGTTCGGCCTGCAGGGATTCGACCGGCGAATCGCCCTCATCCAGCTGCGAATGCAGTTCGCCCAGGCGCGAATCCAGCTGCCCGCGCTGGGTGCTCATGCGCTCCAGCGCCTGGCTCAGCGATGCCAGCTGCGCGCGCTGCGATTCCAGGGTCAGGGCCAACGAATGCGAGCGCTCGCGCACCGCGCGCGCTGCTTCCCGCGCCAGGTCACGCGCCTCGGTCAGCTGGCGGCGTTCGCTTTCCAGGCCCTGCCGGGTCGACTCCAGGTCACCCATGCTGCTGACCGCGTTTTCCAGCCGCCCGCGTGCTTCGCGTGCCTGTTCGCGGTTGACGTCCAGCGTTTCCAGCAGTTGCGCCAGCTCGCCTTCGATACGATCGATGCGGGTGCGTGCCGCCTCCACCTTGCCCTGCTGGCCCTGCAACTGGCCGGCCAGTTCAGAGACTGCGCGGTGGGCCTGGTACAGCGTCCGTTGCGCATCCTCGCGCTGCTGCTCCGCCGCCAGCAGCTGGTCACGGAAACCCGCCAGCTGTTCTTCCAGCGCGGCCTCGCGCTCCTGCAGCTGTTCGATCTGCTCGCGCAGTTCGTTGATCTCGCGCTCGCGCAGCAGTGCACCCTGCTGCGCCGCGCCGGAGCGCGACAGGCACAGCCAGCCTTGCCCCAGGCGCTCGCCATCCTGGGTAATGATCGAATCACCGTCGGCCAGGCTGGCCTGCAGCGCCTTTGCCTCGGCCAGGTCCCTGGCGCCGTGCAGATGGGCCAGCAGGCGACGGATCGCCACCGGACCGCGCACGCGCGCAGCCAGCGAGGTCGGCGCCACGTTGAGGTCACCGGCATCGTCGGCCACCAGCGCGATGCGGCCATCGCCCAGCTCGCCCAGAACATCGACCAGGCGCGCCGGATCATCCACCAGCACGCCTTCGATCAACTGACCGAGTGCGCTTTCCACGGCATTTTCCCAGCCCGCGTCAACGTCCAGCCGCTCGCCCACGCGCGCAGCCGAATCCAGTCCATGGGTCTTCAACCACGCTGCAGCGGCGCCCTGCTCCTGGCCGAGCGCAGCCTGCTGCAGCGTTTCCAGCGAGGCCAGCCGACCGCGCAGGCCATTGGCCTGCTTGCGCAGCTCGGCCAGTTCGTTCTGGCCGGTGCGCTGCTGCTCCTGCACGGCGGTCACGCCCTGCCTGCGGCGTTCGACGTCTTCGCCAAGTTCGTCCAGCGCGGTCTTCTGCGTTTCGTGCTGCTGGAACAGCTGCTCGAAGGCCTCTTCCAGCGCGTCCACATCCAGCCCGGCGCGCTCGCCGGCCAACGCTTCGCGGCGGCGGTCGGCATCGAGAATCTGCTTGTCCAGGTAATCCACGCGGGTGCGCTCGACATCGCCGGCGCGCGAGGCTTCCGAACTCTGCGAGGTGTGCTGTTCCCAGCGCTGCTGCCAGCTGGCCAGGCGATCCTCGGCTTCGCGCAGGCTTTCCTGCTTGATCTGGTTCTCTTCCTGCAGCGCTTCCAGCTGCGGGGTGGCATCTTCGACAGCGTCGCGCAGCACCCCCAGCTTGGCTTCGTCGCCACTGATGTGCTGGCCAAGCTCGGACAGCGCCTGCCGCGTCTCGTCGCGCGCCTTGTGCAGGCGCTGCGACAGTTCGCGCTGGTGCTGGATCTGCTGCTCGACACGGGCGAGCGTGCTGCCCACCTGGTAGACGGCAGCCTGCGCGGTATTGAGCGCGTCAGCGGCCTCTTCGCGGCGCACGCGCGAGGTCTCGATGCGCGCTTCGGCTTCACGCTGGTCGGCGATCAGCTGCTGCAGCTTGGTTTCTTCCTGCGACAGGCCTTCGCGCAGCTTGGACAGTCGCCCGTCCAGCCCACGGAATTCCAGGGTCTTCCACTCGGCATCCTTGACCCGGCGCTCTTCCTGCAGCGCCTGGTACTGCTCGGCCTGCCGGGCCTGGCGCTTGAGGTGTTCGAGCTGCTTGCTGATCTCGTCGCGCAGGTCGCCCAGCCGGTCCAGGTTCTCGCGGGTATGGCGGATGCGGGTTTCGGTTTCCTTGCGGCGCTCCTTGTACTTGGAGATGCCGGCGGCCTCTTCCAGGTACACGCGCAGGTCTTCCGGCCGCGCCTCGATGATCTGGCTGATCATGCCCTGCTCGATGATCGAGTAGCTGCGCGGGCCCAGGCCGGTGCCGAGGAACAGATCGGTGATGTCGCGGCGGCGGCACTTGGTGCCGTTGAGATAATAGTTGCTGCTGCCGTCGCGGCTGACCGTGCGCTTGACCGAGATTTCGTTGAACGAGGCGTACTCGCCGGAAATCGTGTGGTCCGAGTTATCGAAGATCAGCTCGACGGTGGCCTGCGAGACCGGCTTGCGGGCGTTGGAACCGGAGAAGATCACGTCGGTCAGCGAATCACCGCGCAGGCGGCTGGCCGAGCTTTCGCCCATGACCCAGCGCACGGCGTCGATGATGTTCGACTTGCCGCAGCCATTGGGCCCCACCACGCCGGTCATGTTGGTCGGCAGGTGCAGGGTGGTCGGATCGACGAACGACTTGAAGCCGGACAGCTTGATCGTGGAAAGACGCATAGAGGTTCCGGACTGGGGCCGCCGAGCGGCCTGCTTACCCTCCAAGCCATTGATCCTGCTCGGATCGCTGGCCGTGGAACGGGCGTGACGCCCTGAGTATACCGATGTGGCCGTGTTCTACGAGACAGGGGCTGCGAGGAGCGTGGAACATGACCCGGCCCGGCCGCAGCACCGGCGGGCCCGCAAAACAAAGCGGGCACCCTTGCGGGCGCCCGTTCTGGTGACACCAGGCCTTGCGGCTTGGGATCAGGCCTTTTCGGCTTCAACCACAACCTTGACGGTGGTTTCGACGTCGGCGTGCAGGTGCACCAGGACGTCGTACTCACCGATGTTGCGGAAGGCGCCTTCGCCCAGGATGACTTCGCTCTTGCTCAGCGGCAGGCCGGCAGCGGTGAAGGCATCGGCGATTTCGCGGGCGCCGACCGAGCCGTACAGCTTGCCTTCGGTCGAAGCGTTGGCGGCGATGGTCACGCTCGCGCCTTCCAGCTTGGCCTTGCGGGCGTCAGCGTCGGCGTGGATGGCCTGGGCCTTGGCTTCGTATTCGGCGCGCTTGGCTTCGAACTCGGCCTTGTTGCTCTCGGTGGCCGGAACGGCCTTGCCCTGCGGCACGAGGAAGTTACGGCCGTAGCCCGGCTTCACGTCGACCAGGTCGCCCAGGTTGCCGAGGTTGGTGACTTTCTGCAGGAGGATCAGCTGCATGGTATTGCTCCAGATAAGTTATTCGTTAGCGAGGCGATGCCCCGCAACAAAGGCTGTCCGAATAGCTGGCACAGCGGGGGCGGCACCGGGCCGCCCCGCCGGGCATCAGACGTCGTGGTTGTCGGTGTACGGGATCAGGGCCAGGAAGCGAGCGCGCTTGACGGCGGTCGCCAGCTGGCGCTGGTACTTCGACTTGGTACCGGTGACGCGGCTCGGCACGATCTTGCCGTTCTCGGTCAGGTACTGGCGCAGGGTGTTGAGATCCTTGTAGTCGATCTCCTTCACACCTTCAGCCGTGAACTTGCAGAACTTGCGGCGACGGAAGAACTTGGACATGGGAAGGCTCCTTAGGCGGCGGAAGCGGCGTCGTCGCCGGCTTCGTTGTCAGCGGTGGTGGTGGACTCGCCTTCTTCGTCGTCACGACGACGGCGCTCACCGCGCTCCGGCTTGTCACCCTTCTCGTCCTTGCTCTTCATGATCAGCGACTGCTCGGTGTCAGCCTCGTCACGCTTGATGACCAGGTTGCGCAGCACGGCGTCGTTGAAGCGGAAGCTTTCGGTCAGTTCGTTCAGAACGGCCTGGTCGGCTTCGATGTTCAGCAGCACGTAGTGCGCCTTCACCAGGTTCTGGATCGGGTACGCCAGCTGGCGGCGGCCCCAGTCTTCCAGACGGTGGATGGTGCCGTTGCCGTTCTCGACCAGCGACTTGTATCGCTCGATCATGGCCGGGACCTGCTCGCTCTGGTCCGGGTGGACCATGAACACGATTTCGTAATGACGACTCATGTTTTTTCTACCTTTCGGATGTGGCCTTGCGGCCGGACAGCCCCCCGCCGTGGATACCGCGGTGGGGCAAGGGTTCCCGCCAGGAAGGCAGGAAGCCGCGCATTATGGCGCAGATGGGGGGGGCGGGCAACCGGGCCGGGGCCGGGGCCGGGGCCGGGGCCGGACGAAGCTGAACGGGATGCCCTGCCCCTGCCGACCAAGGTCGGCAACGACCAACGCAGGGCGCTCAGGCCTTGTCGGCGTCGGTCGTGAAGCTCTCGCCGCAGCCGCACTCGGCGGTGGCATTCGGGTTGCTGAACGTGAAGGTCTCGCTCAGGCCGTGCTTGCCGAAGTCGATGACGGTGCCATCCACCAGGGCCAGGCTCTTGGCGTCCACGTAGATCTTCACGCCATCCTGGTCGAACACGGTGTCGCCCTCGCGCTCGTCACGGGCCAGGTCGGTCACATGGCCCCAGCCGGAGCAGCCGGTCTTGGTCACGCCGAAGCGCAGGCCCAGGGCGCCGGGGGTCTGGGCGACGAAGCGCTGCACGCGCTCGAAGGCGATGGGGGTCAGGCTGACGGCCATGAGGCTCACTCCAAGGATACAGGGACATTATAAGGAGCCGGCGGCCGCAAAAATGCCTCGCAAGCAGAACGCTGCAACCGGTAAACTCCCGTGTTCACAGATCGAGTCGATCAGCAGAGGATTCAAGTCATGACGGTGGTCAGCGTTGAACATGCGCTTGCCGGGAAGATCCCGGAAGGCGGCGAAGTCACGGTACGCGGATGGGTGCGCACGGTGCGCGGTTCAGCGAATCTGGCCTTCGTCAATGTGAGCGATGGTTCCTGCTTCGCGCCGATCCAGGTCGTGGCCAACGACACGCTGGCCAATTTCGACGAGATCAAGCGCCTGACCAGCGGCTGTTCGGTCATCGCCACCGGCACCCTGGTGAAGTCGCAGGGCAAGGGCCAGTCGTTCGAGATCCAGGCCAGCACGCTGGAGGTGGTCGGCTGGGTCGAAGACCCGCTCACCTACCCGATCCAGCCCAAGCCGATGTCGCCGGAGTTCCTGCGTGAAGTGGCGCACCTGCGCCCGCGCACCAACCTGTTCGGCGCGGTCACCCGCATCCGCAACTGCCTGGCCCAGGCCGTGCACCGTTTCTTCCACGAGAACGGCTTCAACTGGATCAGCACCCCGATCATCACCACCTCCGACGCCGAAGGCGCCGGCCAGATGTTCCGCGTGTCCACCCTGGACATGGTGAACCTGCCGCGCGACGACAAGGGCGCGATCGATTTCAGCCGCGACTTCTTCGGCAAGGAAACCTTCCTGACCGTGTCCGGCCAGCTGAACGTCGAGGCCTACTGCCTGGCGCTAAGCAAGGTCTACACCTTCGGCCCGACCTTCCGCGCCGAGAACAGCCACACCACCCGCCACCTGGCGGAGTTCTGGATGATCGAGCCGGAAATCGCCTTCGCCGACCTGGCCGAAGACGCGCGCCTGGCCGAGGAGTTCCTGAAGTACCTGTTCCGTGCCGTGCTGAACGAGCGCGGTGACGACCTGGCCTTCATCGCCGAGCGCGTGGACAAGAACGCGATCACCAAGCTGGAAGACTTCATCAACGCACCGTTCGAGCGCATCGACTACACCGATGCGGTCAGCCTGCTGCAGAAGTCGGGCAGGAAGTTCGACTTCCCGGTCGAGTGGGGCCTGGACCTGCAGACCGAGCACGAGCGCTGGCTGACCGAGGAACATGTCGGCCGCCCGGTGGTGGTGACCAACTACCCCGAGCACATCAAGGCCTTCTACATGCGCCTGAACGACGACGGCAGGACCGTCGCCGCGATGGACGTGCTGGCCCCGGGCATCGGCGAGATCATCGGCGGCAGCCAGCGCGAAGAGCGCCTGGACGTGCTGGACGCGCGCATGGCCCAGTTCGGCCTGGATCGCGAACACTACAGCTGGTACCGCGATTTCCGCCGCTACGGTTCGGTGCCGCACGCCGGCTTCGGCCTCGGCTTCGAGCGCCTGGTGGTCTACGTCTGCGGCCTGTCCAACATCCGCGATGCGATCCCCTACCCGCGTGCCCCGGGCAGCGCGGACTTCTAAGCCACACCCCACGACCACGGAGGTACTGCCCCCATGACCCTGTTCTTCGCCCTCTGTTTCGTTGGCGTGGCAGTGGCCGGGTTCAGTGCCTTCGTGATCTTCTGGCCATTGACCCTGGTGCACGTGCGTGACCGCCATCCGGCGCTCGCCGCGCGCTTCGGCAGTGGCGCTTTCCTCAAGCCCGACGCCCTGGCCTGGCTGCTGCGCCGCGATTACCGCCAGCAGCCGGACCGTTCGCTGTCCGGGCTGGCGACGCCGGCCTGGGTATCGCTGCTGACCCTGCTGGCCGGACTGGGCATGGCTGCCCTGCTCTGGCTGGCCTCGCTCTGGTAACACACCTATGAACGACAACACCGACGCCCGCGACAGCTGGTGGCTGGCCAGCCTCGGCAACACCCTGATCTGGGCACGCCTGCGGGTACGCCCGGCCGGTACCGCCGAAGTGCTGGACAGCGATGGCAACACGCTGAGCTATGACAGCGAGGACACCGCACGTGCCCAGCTGTTCGATGCCGAATTCGTCGAGTACGACGGCCTGGACGAAGAAGACGCACTGGTGCGCGGCTTCAGCCTGCACGAAGTGCAGCCGCCGCAGGCCGGCAGCGATGAAGGCCTGCGCGGCCGCATGGTGCAGTCGCTCGGCGGGCGCGCCTGAGCCCAGGCCGATGTTCACCCCGCGCGCCTTCGCCGAAACCGACCTGCACTGGCTGGACCGCCTGCTGGCGCGCGATGCGTTCGTCACGGTGCTGACCACCGGTGACGATGGCCTGCCGGAACTGACCCGCATGCCGGTGCTGTACCAGCGCCAGGGCACCCGGATCGAACTGCGAGGGCATTGGGCCCGCGCCAACCCGCAGTCGCGCCGCGATGGCCCCGCCAAGGTGCTGGTCGACGGCCCGCATGGCTATGTGTCGGCCAGCTGGTACCCCGACAAGGAAGCTGCCGCGCGCGTGCCTACATGGAACTATGCCGCCGCCGAACTGCGCGGGCAGCTGCAGCGGTTCGATGATCCGGCCGCGCTGGCCGAACTGGTGGGTGCCGTCAGCGATCACTTCGAAGCCAGCGTCGGCCAGCAGTGGCAGTTCGACGCGGACCGTCCCGAGCACGGCCCGGAACTGCGCGGCATCGTCGGCTTCCGTTTCCAGGTTGAACAGGTGCAGTTGAAGCTGAAACTGAGCCAGAACCACCCCGAGGCCAACCAGCAGGCGGTGATCGCCGCCCTGGACGACCTGCACACCCCCGCATCCATCGAGCTGGCGCAGTGGATGCGCTGGCACCGCGACGAAGCCGCCAGCGGCTGAGCGCCCGCTTTCCCGCCACGACGCGGCCGGCAGGGCCGTCTCGTGCGCCCACCTGACATCCGGGACACACGCACATGAAAGACATCCGCAAGCTGCTGCAGAACAACCGCGAATGGGCCGACCGCATCGAGAAGGAAGATCCCGAGTTCTTCCACCAGCTGGCCAAGCAGCAGCATCCGGAATACCTGTGGATCGGCTGTTCCGACTCGCGCGTGCCGGCCAACCAGATCATCGGCATGGCCCCGGGTGAGGTATTCGTGCACCGCAACGTGGCCAACGTGGTGGCGCACAGCGACCTGAACTGCCTGAGCGTGGTGCAGTACGCAGTGGACCAACTGAAGGTGAAGCACATCCTGATCGTCGGCCACTATGGCTGCGGCGGCGTGCATGCCTGCCTGCACAACACCCGCGTGGGCCTGGCCGACAACTGGCTGCGCCATGTGGGCGATGTCGCCCAGAAGCATGCGGCCATCCTCGATGCCATCGACGATGACGATCTCAAGCACGCCCGCCTGTGCGAACTGAACGTGATCGAGCAGGTGGCCAACCTGTGCCGGTCCACCATCGTCGAGGATGCCTGGGCCCGTGGCCAGAAGCTGATGGTGCACGGCTGGGTGTACAGCCTGAAGGATGGACGGGTCAGCGAGATGGGCATCGACGTCGGCGCCCAGGATGAGCTGAAGCCGGCCTACGAGAAGGCACTGGCCTTCGTACCGCGCCAAGGCAAGCGCGACTGACCTTCCGGAGATCGCCATGCTCGCCTCGCCGATCAATCTGCTGGCCTGGATCGAAGAACATCGCCACCTGCTGAAACCGCCGGTGGGCAACAAGATGATCGACAACGGCGGCTTCATCGTAATGGTGGTGGGCGGGCCCAATTCGCGCACCGATTACCACTACGACGAAGGCCCGGAGTGGTTCTACCAGCTCGAAGGCGAGATGGTGCTGAAGGTGCAGGAAGGGGGCGCGGTGCGCGATATCCCGATCCGCGCCGGCGAGATCTTCCTGTTGCCGGCGAAGGTGCCGCACTCGCCACGGCGCCCGCCGGGCGGCATCGGCCTGGTGGTCGAGCGCAAGCGTCTGCCGCATGAAAAGGATGGCGTGATCTGGCATTGCGAGCGCTGCAACCACAAACTGCACGAAGAGTATTTCCCGCTGCAGAACATTGAAACCGACCTGCCCAAGGTGTTCGCGCGTTACCAGGCCAGCCTGGAACTGCGTACCTGCAGCCAGTGCGGGCACGTCGACCCGTTGCCGACGCCTGCGGTGGGTTGACGTCCACACCGGTAGGTGCCCACCTTGGTGGGCGCATGGATCCACATGCGCCAACCAAGGTTGGCCACTACCAGAAAACGCCATGCCCACACCGGTAGGTGCCCACCTTGGTGGGCGCATGGATCTACGAGCGCCAACCAAGGTTGGCCACTACCAGCAAACGCCACGGCACACCGGTTGGCGCCCACCTTGGTGGGCGCATGGAACTACGAGCGCCAACCAAGGTTGGCCACTACCAGAAAACGCCACGGCCACACCGGTAGGCGCCCACCTTGGTGGGCGCATGGAACTACAAGCGCCAACCAAGGTTGGCCACTACCAGAATGTGCGGCGCTCGAAGCGTGGCCGCGACGCCCCGGGCAGGCCCCAGGCGCTACACTGACAGCCCCGTTGCAGCCTGTTGCCCGACCATGTCCGACCTGCTCAGCCGCACCCACGCCATCGCTCTGGACGCCGCCGATCCGCTGCGCCCGCTGCGCAACGAATTCCTGATTCCGCGCCATGGCGGCGGTGAACAGACCTACTTCGTCGGCAACTCGCTGGGTCTGCAGCCGCGTGGCGCACAGGCCGCCGTGCAGGAAGTGATGAAGCAGTGGGGCGAGCTGGCCGTGGAAGGCCACTTCACCGGCCCGACGCAATGGCTGTCCTACCACCGCCTGGTCAGCACACAGCTGGCCCGCGTGGTCGGCGCGCTGCCCAGCGAAGTGGTGGCGATGAACACGCTGAGCGTGAACCTGCACCTGATGATGGTCAGCTTCTACCGGCCCACCGCCGAGCGCCCGGTCATCCTGATGGAAGCCGGCGCATTCCCGACCGACCGCCATGCGGTGGAAGCGCAGATCCGCTTCCACGGTTTCGACCCGGCCGAGTGCCTGGTGGAAGTGCAGCCGGACGAAGCCAAGGGCACCATTTCGATGGCCGCCATCGAGCGCGCCATCAGTGAACACGGTCCGCGACTGGCGCTCGTGCTGTGGCCGGGTGTGCAGTACCGCAGCGGCCAGGCCTTCGACCTTGATGCGATCACCCGCCTGGCGCGCCTGCACGGTGCCCGCATCGGCTTCGACCTGGCCCATTCGGTCGGCAACCTGCCGCTGCACCTGCACGATGTCGCGCCCGATTTCGCCGTGTGGTGCCACTACAAATACCTCAACAGCGGCCCGGGTGCCGTGGCCGGTGCCTTCGTGCACGAACGCCACCACCGCGATACCACCCTGCCCCGCTTCGCCGGCTGGTGGGGCCACGATGAAGCGACCCGCTTCCAGATGGCACCGCAGTTCACCCCGGCCATCGGAGCCGAGGGTTGGCAGCTGAGCAACCCGCCGATTCTTGGCCTGGCCCCGCTGCGTGCATCACTGGACCTGTTCGAGCGTGCCGGCATGGAAGCACTGCGGCACAAGTCGCTGGCGCTGACCGGCCTGCTCGACGCGCTGGTGCGCACGCGCCTGCCGCAGGTGCTGGACATCGTCACCCCGTCCGAATCGGAACGCCGCGGCTGCCAGCTGTCCCTGCGGGTGATCGCCGGTCGCGAACGCGGCCGTGCCCTGTTTGAACACCTGCGCGCCATCGGCGTGCTCGGCGACTGGCGCGAACCGGACGTGATCCGCATTTCGCCCACCCCGCTCTACAACCGCTACCTGGACGTGCACCACTTCGTCGAGGAAGTGGAGGCCTGGGCCGGCCTGTAAGCCGCCCCCCTTCCCTACTGCTGGACAGTTCGTTGATCGCACACGCTTCCCGCTCGTTGAGCATCATCGGTGCCGGCCTGGCCGGTTCCCTGCTGGCCATCCTGCTGTCACGGCAGGGCTGGCGCATCACCCTGTACGAACGCCGCGGCGACCCGCGCGTGGCCGACTACGAAAGCGGCCGCTCGATCAACCTGGCGCTGGCCGAGCGCGGGCGCAACGCGCTGCGCCAGGCCGGTGTCGAGGACGAGGTGATGGCGCGTGCGGTGATGATGCGCGGGCGCATGGTGCACCCGCGCGAGGCCGCGCCGCAGCTGCAGCGCTACGGCCGCGACGACAGCGAGGTGATCTGGTCGATCCACCGCAGCGATCTGAACACCACGCTGCTGGAGCTGGCCGAACAGGCCGGCGCCACCGTGCACTTCCACCGCCGCCTGCACACGGTCGATTTCGATGCCGGCTACGCCCGCTTCATCGATGACCGCGACGACAGCCCGCACGACATCCGTTTCGACACGCTGATCGGTGCCGACGGCGCCGGATCGGCACTGCGCGCTGCGATGAACCGGCGTGCGCCGCTGGGCGAGGACATCGCCTTCCTCGACCACTCCTACAAGGAACTGGAGATTCCGCCTGCCGCCGACGGCAGCTTCCGCATTGAGCGCAATGCGCTGCACATCTGGCCGCGCGGCCACTACATGTGCATCGCCCTGCCCAACCACGAAGGCACCTTCACCGTCACCCTGTTCCTGCCAAACAAGGGTGATCCCAGTTTTGCCACGGTCAATACCGGTGCGCAGGCCGAGGCGCTGTTCGCCCGCGAGTTTGCCGATACCCTGCCGCTGATCCCGGACCTGCGCGCGGACTGGGAACAGCATCCGCCCGGCCTGCTCGGCACGCTCACCCTGGAGCGCTGGCACCAGGCCGGCCGCGCCGTGCTGATCGGCGATGCCGCGCACGCGATGGTGCCGTTCCACGGCCAGGGCATGAACTGCGCCTTCGAGGACTGCGTGGCGCTGGCGCGGCACCTGCACGACGCCGACGATCTGGAAGGTGCGTTCGCCGCCTTTGAGGCCGAGCGCAAGCCCAACGCGCGGGCGATCCAGCAGATGGCGCTGGAGAACTATCTGGAAATGCGCGACCGCGTGGCCGATCCAGCCTTCCTGCTGCAGCGCGAGCTGGAACAGGAACTGCAGCGGCGCTGGCCGACGCGCTTCGTGCCGCACTACACCATGGTCACCTTCCTGCACACGCCGTATGCCGAAGCGCTGCGCCGCACGGAAATCCAGCGCGACCTGCTGGTGGCGGCCACCGCCGGCCATGATTCACTGGACAACATCGACTGGGCCACGCTGGAAGCGCAGATCCACGCGCAGCTGCCGGTCCTGGAGGGCGCACACTGATGGCCGACAGCTTTCTGTTCTACGATCTGGAAACCTTCGGCCAGGACCCGCGCCGCACCCGCATCGCGCAGTTCGCGGCGATGCGCACCGATGCCGATCTGAACGTGATCGACACGCCGGTCAGCTTCTTCGTGCGCCCGGCCGATGACCTGGTGCCTTCGCCGATGGCAACGCTGGTCACCGGCATCACCCCGCAGCAGGCCATGGCTGAAGGCATCAGCGAAGCCGAGGCCTTCGACCGCATCAACGAACAGCTGTCGCGCCCCGGCACCTGCGCGCTGGGCTACAACACCCTGCGCTTCGACGACGAGTTCATCCGCTACGGGCTGTTCCGCAACTTCCACGACCCCTACGAGCGCGAATGGCGCAACGGCAACTCGCGCTGGGATCTGCTGGACATGCTGCGGATGATGCGCGCCCTGCGCCCGGACGGCATCCAGTGGCCGCTGCGCGAAGATGGCGCCACCTCGTTCAAGCTGGAACACCTGGCCGAGGCCAACGGCGTGCGCGAAGGCGATGCCCACGAGGCCCTGTCGGACGTGCGCGCGACCATCGGCATGGCGCGGCTGTTCAAGCAGTCGCAGCCGCGGCTGTGGGAGTACGCGCTGAAGCTGCGCGACAAGCGCTTCGTCGGCAGCCTGCTGGACGTGGCGGCGATGAAGCCGGTGCTGCACATTTCCATGCGCTACCCGGCCAGCCGCCTGTGCGCGGCGCCGGTGCTGCCGCTGGCGATGCACCCGACCATCAACAACCGGGTGATCGTGTTCGATCTGGAAGGCGAGATCGACGACCTGCTGGAGCTACCGGCCGAGGTGATCGCCCAGCGCCTGTACCTGCGCGCCAGCGAACTGCCGGAAGGCGTGACGCGGGTGCCACTGAAGGAAGTGCATCTGAACAAGGTGCCGGCGCTGGTGGCCTGGAACCACCTGCGCGCCGACGACCACGCCCGCCTGGGCCTGGACGTGGCGGCGATCGAAGCCAAGGCCGAGCGCCTGCGCGCGGTCGCCCCGCAGCTGGCCGAAAAAGCCCGCCAGGTCTTCAACCAACCGCGGCCAGCCACCGTGTCCGATGTCGATGCGTCGTTGTACGACGGCTTCCTCGGTGCCGGCGACAAGCCGCTGCTGGCCCTGGCCCGCACCACTGCGCCGCAGCAGCTGGCCGCGCTGGAAGGCCGCTTCCGCGACCCGCGCCTGCCCGAGCTGCTGTTCCGCTACCGCGCACGCAACCATCCCGACAGCCTCGCACCGGCTGAACGCGAGCGCTGGCAGGATTACCGACGCCAGCGCCTGCTGGGCGATGGCGGCCTGGGCGAACTGAACCTGCCGCAGTACCAGCAGCAGATCGAGGCGCTGGCCGCCGAAGCGCCCGATGATGCGCGCCGGACCCATCTGCTGCAGTCGCTGCGCGACTGGGGCCACCACCTGCAGGAGACGCTGTGAGTACGTATTTCTCCGACGCCAGTTTCAAGTTCCTGCGCAGCCTGGCGCGGCATAACGACAAGACCTGGTTCAACGACCATCGCCAGCAGTACGAAGACCATGTGCGGCAGCCGTTCCTGCGCCTGCTGGGAGACCTGCAGCCAGCGCTGACCGAGGTCAGCGACCACTTCCGTGCCGACACCCGCGGCGTCGGCGGCTCGCTGTTCCGCATCCACCGCGACGCGCGCTTTTCCCACGACAAGTCCCCGTACAAGACCTGGCAGGGTGCGCGCCTGTTCCATGAACGCCGCCGTGAAGTGGCCGCGCCCTCGTTCTACATCCACCTGCAGCCGGGCGAGAGCTTCGTCGGTGCCGGCCTGTGGCACCCCGAGCCGGACACGCAGCGGCGCATCCGCCACTTCATCCTGGACAACCCGGGCAGCTGGAAAGCGGCTGCGCACGCGCCCGCCCTGCGCAAACGCTTCGATTTCGAGCAGACCGAGAAGCTGGTGCGGCCACCGCGCGGCTTTCCCGCCGACTTCGAGTTCATCGACGACCTCAAGCACCGCAACTGGGTGATGTGGCGCACACTGGACGACGCCACCATGACCGGCCCACGCCTGCTGTCCACCCTGGGCAAGGATCTGGCCGCGCTGGGCCCGTTCGTCGATTACCTGTGCGCAGCGCTGGACCTGGAGTTCTGATGCCGCAGGAACTGCCCCTGGCCCGGCAGCGTCGCCTGCTGGGCCGCACTGGCCTGCAGGTGTCGCCGATCGGCCTGGGCTGTTCCGGTTTCTGGGGCCACCGCCGTTTCGCCGAGCGCGATGCGGCCGCGGTGGTCGAACACGCGCTGGCACAAGGCGTGAACCTGCTCGACACCGGGCACAACTATTCGGGTTTCCATGCCGAACCGCGCCTGGGCCGCATCCTGCGCCCGCTGCTGGCACGTATTCCACGCGATTCGCTGGTGGTGTCCAGCAAGGGTGGCACCCTGACCGGACAGGCCGGCATCAGCGGCGCCGAGCAGCGTGATTTCTCCGCGGCGGCCATCACCGCCAGCTGCGAGGCCTCGCTGCGCAACCTTGGCCTGGACTACCTGGACATCTACCAGCTGCACGGCGCCAGCGAACAGGACATCACCGATGAGCTGCTCCACGCGCTGCAGCGCCTGCGCGAACGCGGGCTGGTGCGCCACACCGGCATCAATACCCACTCGGCCAGCACGCTGCGCTGGATGATCGAGCACCCCAGGGTCTTCGATGTGGTGCTGCTGGACTACAACGCCCTGCAGCAGGACCGCGAGCCGTTGATCGACCAGCTGCAGGAGGTGGGCATCGGCGTGCTGGCGGGCACCGTACTGGCCCAGGGTCACCTGCTGCCGGCACGACCCCGCCTGCCGCGCCTGGCCGATGCCTGGTACCTGGCCCGCGCCTGGCTGAAGCCCAGCAGCCGTGCCCTGATGCGCAGCGCCCGCGACATGCGCCTTGCAATGGCCTGCATCCGCAGCCAGCAGCCTGCGCAGACCGCCTTCGCCTATGTGCTGCAGCACCCCGGCGTGGCCAGCGGCATCCTTGGCACCACCCGTGTCGCCAGCCTCGACCAGGTGCTGCAGACCCGTGTGCACGCGCTGGATGGCGTCGAGCGGCAGCGGCTGGTGGCTGCCTTCGGCGATGGCAGCGGCTCGCCCAGTCACTGACCCTTCACCCAGCACCGCCGCACTTGCGGCAGTCTGGGCGCCATGAAGAAGCTCATCGCCCTTGTGATCGCCCTCGTCCTGGCCGTCGTCGCGTGGTGGTTCGGCGGCCCGTACCTGACCGTGCATGGTCTGTCCAAGGCGATCGAGCAGCGCGACACCGCCGCGCTGGAGCGCTACGTGGACTTCCCGCGCGTGCGCAGCAGCCTGCGCGCGCAGCTCAACGATTACCTGGTGCGGCAGGCCGGACCGGACGTGGCGGCCAGCCCGTTTGGCGCCCTGCTCTACGGACTGGGTGACCAGCTGGGCGGCGCGGCCGTGGACACCATGGTGACCCCTGCCGGTATCGGCGCGATGCTGCAGGGCCACGTGCTGTGGAAGCGCGGCCGCAACGAACTGCAGGGCGGCGATGCCTTCGGTGCGACCGAACCGGCGCGGCCGTTGAAGCACGCCGAGCATCATTTTGAAGCGCTGGACCGTTTCGTGGTGGATGTGGACCGCGGGCCGGGCCAGCCACCACTGCGGGTGGTACTGGAACCGCAGGGCCTGCGCTGGAAGGTGGTGGACCTGCAGCTGGGGATGTGGGGCAGCCCGTAGCCCCGCTCTGGTAGGTGCCCACCTTGGTGGGCGCGCGCTCGCGTCAGCCGTATCGCGCTCTGGTAGGTGCCCACCTTGGTGGGCACGGCTGCGCCGCGATGCCAACCAAGATTGGCAACTACCATTCTCGCGCGCGTCAGCCGTACCGCGCTCTGGTAGGTGCGCACCTTGGTGGGCGCGGCTGCGCCGCGATGCCAGCTACCGGGCCTCGTGCGCTTCCGCCGTACCGCGCTCTGGTAGGTGCCCACCTTGGTGGGCACGCCTGCGCCGCGATGCCAACCAAGGTTGGCAACTACCGGGCCTCGCGCGCGTCAGCCGTATCGCGCCCTGGTAGGTGCCCACCTCGGTGGGCACGGCTGCGCCGCGATGCCAACCAAGGTTGGCAGCTACCGGCCTCGTGCGCTTCCGTCGTATCGCGCTCTGGTAGGCGCCCACCTCGGTGGGCGCGCCTGCGCCGCGATGCCAACCAAGGTTGGCAGCTACCGGGCCTCGTGCGCTCCCGCCGTATCGCGCTCTGGTAGGTGCCCACCTTGGTGGGCACGGCTGCACCGCGATGCCAACCAAGGTGGGCAACTACCCTTCGTTGGCGACGCCGTGCGGGACGTGCCCGGCGGCCACGTGTTCACGGGCGCTGTCGATGTTGTGCTGCGAATCATCAAAGAAGATGTCCGCGCCAAAGGCCTGCAGGAACGGGCCCTTGTGGCGCCCACCCAGGAACAGCGCTTCATCCAGGCGCACGCCCCACTCGCGCAGGGTGCGTATCACCCGCTCGTGCGCCGGCGCCGAACGCGCGGTCACCAGCGCGGTGCGGATCGGCGCGCTTTCTCCGGCCGGGAAGACTTCCTGCAACGTGTGCAGGGCCGACAGGAAACCACGGAATGGGCCACCGCTGAGCGGTTCGCGCGCACGCTCGCGCTCGTGGCGGCCAAACGCTTCCACGCCCTGCTCGCGGGAGATGCGCTCGCTCTCATCGCCAAAGATCACTGCATCGCCGTCAAAGGCAATGCGCAGCTGGCCGGCATTGCGCTCGCTGTGTACCACCTGGTCTTCCGCTGCCGCAGCCGTCTCACCCGGCGGCTTGGGCAGGATGGTTGCCGCGGCAATGCCATGGCGCAGCGCGCTGCGCACCGATTCAGGGTTGGCGGACAGGAACAGGTCGGTGCCGAACGGCTTCACGTAGGGCCAGGTGGGCTCACCGGCGGTGAACGTGGCGCGGATGATGCCCAGGCCGTAATGCTGGATGGAATTGAAGATGCGCAGGCCGGTATCGGCCGAATTGCGCGACAGCAGGATCACCTCGACGCGCGGATTCTCCGGGCTCGCTCCCTGGTTCAGCGCCAGCAGCTTGCGCACCACCGGAAACGCCACGCCAGGGCCGAGGATGTCGTCCTCATGCTGGCGCTGGTACTCGGCGTACGCCGCCACGCCATCGCTCTCGAACAGCGCGTGGCTTTCTTCCAGGTCGAACAGCGCGCGCGAGGTCACCGCGACGGTCAGCAGACGGGGGGAGTTGTCGCCCATCGGTGGGGGTCCTTCAAGCGATCGGCGGGGGCCGGCAGCGTATTGTCGTCAAAAAACGAACTGTTCGCTCAGGATCCGGTCTTCCAGGTTGTGTTCCGGGTCGAACAGCAGGGTCACCCGGCGGTCCCGGGACTCGCGGATGGTCACTTCCACCACGTCACGGGTCTCGTGCGAATCGGCGGTGACACTGACCGGACGCTTGTACGGGTCGAGCACGCGGAAGCGCACTTCGGTATCGGCCTTGAGGATGGCACCCCGCCAGCGACGTGGCCGGTAGGGGGCCAGCGGCGTCAGCGCGATGGTGTGCGATCCCAGGGGCAGCACCGGGCCGTGCGCCGAATAGTTGTAGGCCGTGCTGCCGGCCGGGGTGGCCACCAGCACGCCATCGCCGATCAGTTCGGCTACGCGTTCCTGGCCGTTGAGGTCGATGCCGATATGCGCCGCCTGGCGGGTCTGGCGCAGCAGCGACACATCGTTGTAGGCCAGCGAACCGGTGCTCGCCCCCGATTCGGTCAGCGCCACCATTTCCAGCGGCCGCAGGTTGGCGGGCTCGGCACGGGCGATACGCGCGACCACGTCATCCTCGGCGTGGTACTGGTTCATCAGGAAGCCGACGGTGCCCAGCTTCATGCCGAACACCGGCTTGCCCAGGTGACCGTGCCGGTGCAGGGTCTGCAGCATGAAACCATCACCGCCCAGCGGGCACAGCACGTCGGCCTGGTCGGGCGCGTGGTCGCCATAGCGGGAAACCATCGCCGCGCGGGCCATCTGCGCCGGTTCAGTGGTGCTGGCCAGGAAAGCGATGCGGGGGGTGTCGCTCATCGGTGGATCCGGGGAAAGGCTGATCAAGAGCATAACCGAGCGCCGCTGCGCTCGCCGGGCATGGCCCGGCGAACGGCGCCCCCCAACGCAGAACGGCCCCGCTTTCGCGGGGCCGTTCCGGTTTACCCATGCCAGGCGTGGCCTGGCACTACTTCAGTCATGCACCGTGTGCTGCGAGCTGGCCCAGGCGCTGCACCGCGACCGAGACGGTCGGGTAGTCCAGGGTTTTCTGCTCGGCCAGTTCGGCCAGCATCGACAGGGTGAAGCGCAGGCTGCTGTCGTCACGACCGATCCACGCGGCCACCTTCGCTTCTGCACTGCTGCCCTTGGTGCCCAGCACCTGGCCGGCCAGGTTGCGGTGGTGCGCGGCCAGTTCGTCACGCAGCACGCCACGGGCAACCGCGTGCCAGCGACCATTGACCTCCAGCGCGTCGATCTGCTCGAACAGCCACGGCAGCTGCAGGGCATCGCCCAGGCGGAAGTGGATCTTGGACACGTCCACCGGCTTCAGCTTGCGGGTGCGGGCCAGTTCGATGATGTCGAACGCCGGCTCCAGGAAGTGCAGCTCGGCCAGCTGCTGGGCCAGCGCGGACGGCAGGCCCTTTTCCTTCCACTCGGCCACCAGGGCTTCGTAGGTCGGACGCTGCGAATCGGGCAGCACGCCCGAAGCGATGCGGATGTCGTTGAACGGACCCTGGTAGCGGTTGACCGCCTCGGTGATGCCCGGCATCGGGCCCGGGCGCGACAGCAGCCAGCGCACGAACGAACGCTGCAGCTTCCAGATCACTTCCAGTGCATCGATCTGCACCGACTCCGGCAGGGTGCCGTCGAGGGCGTCGATCTGCGCCCACAGCGCGCGCGCATCCAGCGTTTCGCGGCTGATGGTGTAGGCCTTGGCGACCTCGGCGATGGTGCGGCCGGTGTCTTCCTGCATGCGCATCAGGAAGGTGGCGCCCATGCGGTTGATGGTCTGGTTGGTCACGGCCGTGGCGATGATTTCGCGCTTCAGGCGGTGACGCTCCATCGCGTCGGCGTACTTCTTCTGCAGCGGGGTCGGGAAGTAGCGCTGCAGTTCCTTGGACAGGTACGGATCTTCCGGAATGTCCGAATCCAGCAGCTGGGCGAACGCCACCAGCTTGGAATAGGACAGCAGCACCGACAGTTCCGGACGGGTCAGGCCCTGGCCGCGTGCCTTGCGCTGCGACAGCTCGGCATCGGACGGCAGGAACTCGATCTGGCGATCGAGCAGGCCCTGCTGTTCCAGGGTGCGGATGAAGTGCTGCTTGGAACCCAGGCGCTTGACCGCCATCCGCTCCATCAGGCTCAGGGCCTGGTTCTGGCGGTAGTTGTCGTTGAGCACCAGGTCGGCGACCTCGTCGGTCATCGAGGCCAGCAGCTTGTTGCGCTGCTCGACGGTCAGCTTCTTGGCGCGCACCACATCGTTGAGCAGGATCTTGATGTTGACTTCATGGTCGGAGGTGTCCACACCGGCCGAGTTGTCGATGAAGTCGGTGTTGAGCAGCACGCCAGCCTGGGCGGCTTCGATGCGGCCCAGCTGGGTCATGCCCAGGTTGCCGCCCTCGCCCACCACCTTGCAGCGCAGCTCGCCACCGTTCACGCGCAGGGCGTTGTTGGCGCGGTCGCCGACATCGCTGTGCTGCTCGCTGGCGGCCTTGACGTAGGTACCGATGCCGCCGTTCCACAGCAGGTCGACCGGCGCCTTCAGGATCGCGCTCATCAGGTCGTTCGGCGACAGTGCCTTGACGTTCTCGTCCAGGCCCAGCGCTTCCCGCACCTGCGGGGTGATCTCGATCGACTTCAGGCTGCGCGGGAAGATGCCGCCGCCCTTGCTGATCAGCTTCGCATCGTAGTCGGCCCAGCTCGAACGCGGCACGGTGAACATGCGCTCGCGTTCGACGAACGAGGTGGCCGCATCCGGGTTCGGGTCGAGGAAGATGTGGCGGTGGTCGAACGCGGCCAGCAGGCGGATGTGGCGCGACAGCAGCATGCCGTTGCCGAACACGTCGCCGGACATGTCGCCCACACCGACAGTGGTGAAGTCCTGGGTCTGGCTGTCACGGCCCAGCGCACGGAAGTGGCGCTTGACCGATTCCCACGCACCGCGGGCGGTAATGCCCATGCCCTTGTGGTCGTAACCCACCGAACCACCGGAGGCGAACGCATCGCCCATCCAGAAGCCGTGCGCGATGGCCAGGCCGTTGGCGATGTCGGAGAAGGTCGCGGTGCCCTTGTCGGCCGCCACCACCAGGTACGGATCGTCCATGTCGTGGCGCACGACATCCACCGGCGGCACGATCTTGTTGTTGACGATATTGTCGGTGATGTCCAGCAGGCCCTGGATGAACAGCTTGTAGCAGGCCACGCCGTTGGCGAAGACTGCATCGCGGTCACCGTTCACCGGCGGCATCTTGGCGAAGAAGCCGCCCTTCGCGCCGACCGGCACGATGACGGTGTTCTTGACCATCTGCGCCTTGACCAGGCCCAGCACCTCGGTGCGGAAGTCTTCGCGACGGTCCGACCAGCGCAGGCCGCCACGGGCCACGGCGCCGAAGCGCAGGTGGGTACCTTCAACGCGCGGGCCGTAGACGAAGATTTCGCGGTACGGGCGCGGCTTCGGCAGGTCCGGCACCAGGGCCGAATCGAACTTGAAGCTGATGACGTGGCCGTGCTGGCCGTTGCCATCGGTCTGGTAGTAGCTGGTACGCAGGGTCGCGTCGATCACGCCCATGAACGAGCGCAGGATGCGGTCCTCGTCCAGGCTGGACACGCGGTCCATCAGCTTCAGCAGCGCTTCGCGCGCGGCCTGCATCTGCGCATCGCGGTCACCCTTGCGGGCGTCGACGACGGTCTTGAGCACCTTCAGGGTGGCGTCGTCGCCAGCGGCCAGCACATCGAAGTGGGCCTTCAGCTGGGCCTGGCCAGCGGCGATGTCATCCTTGCTTTCGTGGCCGGTGGCCGGATCGAAGCGGGCTTCAAACAGTTCCACCAGCAGGCGGGCCAGCAGCGGGTAGCGCGAGAAGGTGCCTTCCACATAGGCCTGCGAGAACGGCACGCCGGTCTGCAGCAGGTACTTGCAGTAGCCACGCAGCATGGCGACCTGGCGCCAATGCAGGCCGGCGGCCAGCACCAGGCGGTTGAAGCCATCGTTCTCGGCATCGCCGTGCCAGACGCGGGCGAAGGTCTCGCCGAAGGCTTCATCGACGCGGCCGGCGTCGATGGTGCCGGCGGTCGATTCGACCTCGAAGTCCTGCACGTACACCGGGGCGTTGTCGACCGACAGGCGGTACGGACGCTCGGCGATCACGCGCAGGCCCATGTTTTCCATCATCGGCAGCGCGTCGGACAGCGGAATGTCGTCCAGCTGGCGGTACAGCTTCAGGCGCAGGCCATCACCGCTTTCGCGCGGCACGGCCTGCAGGCTCAGGCGCAGGTCGTCCGGGCCGGTCAGCGCGTCGAGCTGGCTGACATCGTTGGCGGCAACGGCGGTGCTGTTGTCTTCGATGTAGCCGGCCGGCAACGCCTTGCCGATGCGGGCGGCGATGCGCAGGCCTTCGGTCTCGCCATGGCGGGTAACCAGCGCTTCACGCAGGTCGTCCTGCCAGTTGCGCAGCACCTGGGCCAGCTTCTGCTCCAGTTCGGCGGTATCGACGTCGAGCATTTCGCCCGGCTTCGGGCGCACGATCAGGTGCACCTGGGCCAGCGGCGATTCGCCCAGCACGACCGAGCTGTCGACGTACTCACCGTGCAGCGCTTCCTTCAGCATCGCTTCGATGCGCAGGCGCACGTCGGTGTTGAAGCGTTCGCGCGGCAGGTACACCAGCGCGGAAATGAAACGGCTGTACTTGTCGCGGCGCAGGAACAGGCGGCTGCGCACACGCTCCTGCAGGCCCAGCACGCCCATGGCGGTGCGCAGCAGTTCGTCCTCGCTGGACTGGAACAGCTCTTCGCGCGGCAGGGTTTCCAGGATGTGGCGCAGGGCCTTGCCGCTGTGGCTGGCCGGGGCCAGGCCGGACTGCTTCATCACGTGTTCGTGGCGCTGGCGCACCAGCGGGATTTCCCACGGGCGACGGTTGTAGGCGCTGGAGGTGAACAGGCCCAGGAAGCGCTGCTCGCCGATGATCCTGCCCTTGGCGTCGAATTCCAGCACGCCGATGTAGTCCATGTAACCGGCGCGGTGCACGCGCGAACGGGCATTGGTCTTGGTCAGGATCAGCGCGTCCTTCAGCCCGGACGTGGTGTTCAGGCCCTGCGCGGCCAACGTCTTGACCGGGCGCGCAGCGGACTTGTCCTTGCCACGCATCAGGCCCAGGCCGGTGTCGTTCAGCGGCGCCAGCACGTCTTCCTTGCCCTGCTTCTCCACGCGGTATTCGCGGTAGCCGAAGAAGGTGAAGTGGTTGTCAGCGGCCCAGCGCAGGAAGGCCTGTGCTTCAGCGCGCGAGGTGTCGTCCACCGGCAGGGTGCGGCTGCCCAGGTCGTCGGCCAGGGCCAGGGCCTTGTCCTTCATCGGCTGCCAGTCGCGCACGATGGCGCGCACTTCGTCCAGCGCCTTGTTGATGGCCTGCTCGATGGCGGCCATGGCTTCGGCCGGCTGGCGGTCGATTTCCAGCAGCATCACCGACTCGGCATCGCCCTCGCCCACCTTGGCCAGCTTGCCGGCCTTGTCGCGGGTGAAGCGCAGCACCGGATGGCCCAGCACATGCACGCCCACGCCCTGCTCGGCCAGCGACATGGTCACGGTGTCGACCAGGAACGGCATGTCATCGTTGATGATCTGCAGCACGGTGTGCGGCGATTCCCAACCGTTGGCCTTGGCGGTGGGGTTGAACACGCGCACGTTGGCCTTGCCGGCCTTGCGTGCCCGTGCGAACTCCAGGGTGTCTGCCGCCAGCGCCGCCCATTCTTCAGCGGTGTGGTGCGGGAACTCGTCCGACTCCATGCGCTTGTAGAAATCGGCGGCAAATGCCATTGCCTCGGCCTGCGCGGCCGCGGGGTAACGCTTGCGCAAGGCCGTGTACACCGGCTCCAGGGAGAAACCAGCGGTCACTGCGACCTCCGACTCAGCTGGCTTGGTCTTGTTTTTCACGGTCTTGGCTGCGGTTTTTTGCGGTTTCATGGCAGAGCGGGGCGCTTGCTCAGTTGGGAAAATGAAATTGTAGCCCTGTTGCAGGAAAAGGCCTTGCTGCAGGACGGAATAATGAAATGCCGGGTTTGCTGCGGTTTAGACGCCTATTCAGTTCGCACGGGTATGGCGTCCGCCACCGGCATCGCGTTACCGGCAGGATCGGCAAACCGTGTTACCGGAATACGCGCGTGAGGCAACGATCGTCAGGACAGACAGGACTATTGGCACGATTCCACAATCCTGAACTGGACGGTATAGTCCACCGCGTGAACCCGGCCTACCTCCCCGCTGCCCTGGATGCGCGCGACCAACGCGTGTTCGATGCCGTGGGCGAACTGCTGGCCCAGCAGGGCATGCAGATCAGCATGGATGCGGTGGCCCAGCATGCCGGCTGCTCCAAGCAGACGCTCTATTCGCGCTACGGCAGCAAGCAGGATCTGCTGCGGCGGGTCATGCAGCGCCATGTCGGTCACGCCACCGGGGCCATGGTCCGTGCACTCCGCACTGACGACCTGCGTGCGAGCCTGATGCAGTTCGCCACCGACTTCCTGGAGCACTTCAACCAGCCGCACGTGGGACAGGCCTGCCGGGTGATTGCTGCCGATGCGGCGCAGTTCCCCGAAGAGGCGCGTACGCTGTACCGGCATGGGGCCGGCGCACTCACGCTTCACCTTGCTGAATGGATTGAAACCGTTTGCATGCGGGGCCAGCTGCGGCATGACGACCCACACTTCATGGCCGAACTGCTGCTGAGCATGATTGCCGGTCAGGATTTCGACAAACAACGCTTCCATACCCCCCACCGTGATGACGCGCAGCGGCGTCGGCGCTGGGCAGAATTCTCCGTTGACAGCTTCCTGCGCGCCTTTGCGCCACTGCCGTCGGCGGCCCCCACTACAAACCAACCCCGGAGTTCCTCCTGATGACCGCCCCACTCCGCACCCTTGCCTTGACGTGCGCCGTTGCTGTCGCGCTGGCCGCCTGCAAGAAGCCGGAACAGCAGACGCCCCCGCCGCCGGAGGTGGGCGTGATCGACGCCAAGCCGCAGACCCTGCCGCTGCAGCGTGAACTGGTCGGCCGCCTGTCGCCGTTCCGCAGCGCCGACGTGCGCGCGCGCGTGCCGGGCGTGCTGCTCAAGCGTGTCTACCAGGAAGGCAGCGAGGTCAAGCAGGGCCAGACCCTGTTCCTGATCGATCCGGCACCGCTGCGCGCCACCCTCAACGCCTCTGAAGCACAGCTGGCCTCGGCCCGCGCCACCTACGCCAATGCCAAGGTGGCCGCCGACCGCGCCCGTTCGCTGGCGCCGCAGCAGTACGTGTCCAAGTCCGACCTGGACAGCGCCGAAGCCGCCGAGCGCACCGCGCTGGCCGCGGTGAAGCAGGCCGAAGCCTCGGTCACCTCCTCGCGCATCAGCCTGGGCTATGCCGAAGTGACCGCGCCGATCAGCGGCGTGGCCAACAAGCAGCAGGTCACCGAAGGTGCGCTGGTCGGCCAGGGCGACGTGACCCTGCTGACCACCGTGGACCAGCTGGACCCGCTGTACGTGAACTTCTCGCTGAGCGTGGACGAGCTGAGCCAGCTGCGCGCGCAGCAGGCCCGTGGCGCGCTGGCCCTGTCCGGCGATGGCAAGGCCACCGTCAACGTCAAGCTGTCCGACGGCACCGCCTACGGCGAAGCCGGCACGCTGGACTTCTCCTCGACCACGGTCGACCCGACCACCGGCGCGGTCTCGCTGCGCGCGGTGCTGCCGAACCCGCAGAAGATCCTGCTGCCGGGCGCCTTCGTCAGCTTCCAGGCCAACCTGGGCGAGCGCAACAACGCCTTCCTGGTGCCGCAGCAGGCCCTGCTGCGTGACAGCGCCGGCGGCTACGTGATGGTGGTCGGCGCCGACGGCAAGGTCGTGCGCAAGAACGTGAAGACCGAAGGCGCGCAGGGCGGCAACTGGATGGTCAGCGACGGCCTGGCCGCCGGTGACAAGGTCGTGGTCGCGGGCGTGCAGAAGGTGAAGGAAGGGGCACCGGCCACGGCCAAGCCCTGGACCCCGGGCCAGGATGCCAATGGCCAGCCCGCCGCTGGCGGTGCAGCCCCGGCAGCCGCTGCTGCAGGCGGCGCCGACAAGGCGCCGGCCAAGCCCGAGGCGGCCGACAAGGCCGAGCCGGCCGCCACTGAATCGAACAAGCAGTAACGGGAACCTTCCGTCATGCCTAAATTTTTCATCGAACATCCAGTCTTCGCCTGGGTGGTGGCGATCCTGATCTCGCTCAGCGGCGTGATCGCGATCCTCAACCTCGGCGTCGAGTCCTATCCCAACATCGCCCCGCCGCAGGTGACCGTCTCGGCCACCTACCCGGGCGCGAGCGCCGACACCACTGAAAAGTCGGTCACCCAGGTGATCGAGCAGCAGCTGACCGGTATCGATCACCTGCTGTACTTCAGCTCGTCCTCGTCCTCCAACGGCCGCGCGCAGATCACCCTGACCTTCGAGACCGGTACCGATCCGGACATCGCCCAGGTGCAGGTGCAGAACAAGGTGTCGCTGGCCACGCCGCGACTGCCTTCGGAAGTGACCCAGCAGGGCGTGGTGGTGGCCAAGGCCAATGCCGGCTTCCTGATGGTGGTCGGCCTGCGCTCGGACACCGGCACCATCAGCCGCGACGCCCTGAACGACATCGTCGGTTCGCGCGTGCTCGACCAGGTCTCGCGTATCCCCGGCGTCGGCAGCACCCAGCAGTTCGGTTCCGAGTACGCCATGAACATCTGGCTGAACCCGGAAAAGATGCAGGGCTACGGCCTGTCGGCCAGCGAAGTGCTGGCAGCCGTGCGCGCGCAGAACGTGCAGTTCGCTGCCGGTTCGCTGGGTTCGGACCCCTCGCCGGATGGCCACTTCACTGCCACCGTCTCGGCGGAAGGCCGCTTCAGTTCGCCTGAAGAGTTCGAGAACATCATCCTGCGGGCCAATGCCAACGGCTCGCGCGTGCTGCTCAAGGACGTCGCCCGCGTGGCGTTCGGCGCCAACAACTACGGCTTCGATACCCAGTACAACGGCCAGGCCGCCGGTGCCTTCGCCATCCAGCTGCTGCCGGGCGCCAACGCCCTGAACGTGGCCGATGCCGTGCGCGCCAAGATGGACGAGCTGCAGCCGAGCTTCCCGGCCGGTGTCAGCTGGTTCTCGCCGTACGACAGCACCACCTTCGTCAAGATCTCCATCGAGGAAGTGGTCAAGACCCTGTTCGAAGCGGTGTTGCTGGTGTTCCTGGTGATGCTGATCTTCCTGCAGAACTTCCGCGCGACGATCATCCCCACCCTGGTCATCCCGGTCGCCCTGCTCGGTACCTTCCTGGGCATGTGGCTGATCGGCTTCACCATCAACCAGCTGACCCTGTTTGCGATGGTGCTGGCGATCGGCATCGTGGTCGATGACGCGATCGTGGTGATCGAGAACGTCGAACGCATCATGACCGAGGAAGGCCTGGCGCCGAAGCCGGCCACGCAGAAGGCGATGACCCAGATCACCGGCGCGGTGGTGGCCATCACCGTGGTGCTGGCGGCGGTGTTCATTCCCTCGGCCCTGCAGGGCGGTGCGGCCGGTGAGATCTACAAGCAGTTCGCACTGACCATCGCCATTTCGATGGCGTTCTCCGCGTTCCTGGCGCTGGGCTTCACCCCGGCCCTGTGCGCGACGTTCCTCAAGCCGACCCACAACGACAACCCGAACATCGTCTACCGTACCTTCAACAAGTACTACGACAAGATCAGCGGGACCTACGTCGGCCACATCACCTCGGCGGTGAAGCATGCGCCGCGCTGGATGATCCTGGCGGTGGTGCTGACCGCGCTGTGCGGCTTCCTGTTCACCCGCATGCCAGGCAGCTTCCTGCCGGAAGAAGACCAGGGCTACGCACTGGCCATCGTCCAGCTGCCGCCGGGTTCGACCAAGGGCCAGACCAACGAAGTCTTCGCGCAGATGCGCGGCATCCTGAAGGACCAGGAAGGCTACGAAGGCCTGATGCAGATCGCCGGCTTCAGCTTCGTCGGTTCCGGTGAGAACGTGGGCATGGGCTTCATCCGCCTCAAGCCGTGGGCCGACCGCAAGGTCACCGTGCCCGAGTTCATCCAGAACATGAACGGCGCGTTCTACGGCATCAAGGAAGCGCAGATCTTCGTGGTGAACCTGCCGACCGTGCAGGGCCTGGGCCAGTTCGGCGGCTTCGACATGTGGCTGCAGGACCGTGGTGGCCAGGGCTACGAACAGCTGACCCAGGCGCGCAACATGCTGCTGGGCAAGGCCGCGCAGGAAAGCGACAAGCTGACCGGCGTGCGTCCGAACGGCCTGGAAAACGCCCCGCAGCTGGCGCTGCATGTCGACCGCGTGCAGGCGCAGTCGATGGGCATGTCGGTGTCGGACGTGTACAGCACCATCCAGCTGATGCTGGCCCCGGTGTACGTCAACGACTTCTTCTACCAGGGCCGCATCAAGCGCGTGACCATGCAGGCCGACGCGCCGTTCCGTACCGGCCAGGAATCGCTGAAGAGCTTCTACAGCCCCTCCAGCCTGACCACCAATGCCGACGGCACCAATGCCATGATCCCGCTGAACACGGTGGTCAAGTCGGAATGGGTGTCGGCACCGCCGTCGCTGAGCCGCTACAACGGCTACTCGGCCATCAACATCGTCGGTTCGCAGGCACCGGGCAAGAGCTCGGGTGAAGCGATGACCGCGATGGAAGATATCGTCACCAACGACCTGCCGGCCGGTTACGGCTACGACTGGTCGGGCATGTCCTACCAGGAAATCCTGGCGGGCAACGCAGCAACGCTGCTGCTGGTGCTGTCGGTGGTGGTGGTGTTCCTCTGCCTGGCCGCCCTGTATGAAAGCTGGTCGATCCCGGTGGCGGTGCTGCTGGTGGTGCCGCTGGGCGTGCTGGGTGCCATCGGCCTGTCGATGCTGCGTGGCCTGCCCAACGACATCTTCTTCAAGATCGGCATGATCACCGTGATCGGCCTGGCGGCGAAGAACGCGATCCTGATCGTGGAGTTCGCCGTGGAGCAGCGTGCCGCAGGCAAGACCCTGCGCGATGCGACCATCGAAGCGGCCCGCCTGCGGTTCCGCCCGATCCTGATGACCTCGTTCGCGTTCATCATGGGCGTGATCCCGATGGCCATCTCCACCGGCGCCGGCGCCAACTCCCGCCACGCCATCGGTACCGGCGTGATCGGTGGCATGCTGTTCGCCACCCTGCTGGGCCTGCTGATGATCCCGGTGTTCTTCGTGGTCGTGCGCCGCATGCTGGGCGACAAGCTGGATGAACCCTCCAAGGAGTTCATGGAACGCCAGCGCGACGCGGAGGCCGCACACCGCCCGGATCGTTGATCCAGCGGTGAGCTGAAATGAAAAGGCCCCGGAGCGATCCGGGGCCTTTTTTTGTTGTTGCCGCGTCGCGAGGCCACGGTAGTCGCCAACCTTGGTTGGCGCCCTTGGATTCGTGCCAACCAAGGTTGGCACCTACCAGAGCAACGACCGTTCCTCAGCGCAGCAGCGCGATCACCGCACACACGGCCACGATCACCAGCGCCACCCACTGCATCGGCACGAAGAAGAAATGATGCGGCGCCGCCTCGCCCTTCTGCCGCGGCGCCCGGTTCAGCCACAGGCCCAGCAGCACGTTCACGCCAGCGCCGATGCCACCGCCCAGCAGCACCTGCTGCAGCGGGATGTTGCCCTTCGGGCCGTCATGCGGGAAGAAGTACGCCAGCAGCAGGATCACCGCGATCGGTGTCACCAGCGTCATGAATCCCCAACCGCGATAGATCATCGTGCAACTACCTGCAGAAAAACGGCCCGCATTGAAACAGATCAGACGGTCGGCGGCCAGGGGCGATGACGCCATCCACGCATGGCGTGGATCTACTGGCCGCGCCGCCGTTGCGGCGGCGCGGCCGCTCGAACTCAGCGCAGGCCGGTCTCGTTGCGGGCGATCACCAGGCGCTGGATCTCCGAGGTGCCTTCGTAGATCTCGGTGATCTTGGCATCACGGAAGTAACGCTCCAGCGGCATTTCCTTGGAGTACCCCATGCCGCCATGGATCTGCACGGCCTGGTGGGTGATCCACATCGCCGCTTCCGACGCGGTCAGCTTGGCGATGGCCGCTTCGTTGCTGAAGCGCTTGCCCTCGCCCTTCACCCACGCGGCGCGCAGGGTCAGCAGCAGCGCTGCATCCAGCTTGCACTTCATGTCGGCAATCTTGGCCTGGGTCATCTGGAAGGTACCGATGGCGGCACCGAAGGCCTTGCGGTCCTTCACGTATTCCAGGGTCGCCTCATAGGCGGCACGGGCGATGCCGATGGCCTGCGAAGCGATGCCGATGCGGCCGGCGTCGAGCACGCCCATGGCGATCTTGAAGCCCTCGCCTTCCTGGCCCAGCACGTCGTCGGCCTGTGCCACGTAGTCGTTGAACTCGATCTCGCAGGTAGCCGAGGCACGGATGCCCAGCTTCGGTTCGGTCTTGCCGCGACCGAAACCCGCCTTGTCGGTGTCGATCAGGAACGCGGTGATGCCACGTGCGCCCTTGTCCGGTTCGCTCATCGCGAACAGCACGATGTACCTGGCCACCGGGCCGGAGGTGATCCAGCTCTTCTTGCCGTTGATGACATAGGTGCCATCGGCCTGCTTCACCGCGCGGCAGCGCATGGCCGTGGCGTCCGAACCGGACTGCGGCTCGGTCAGGGCGAACGCACCGATGGCCTCGCCTTCGGCGATGGCGCGCACGTACTTCTGCTTCTGCGCCTCGCTGCCATGGGTCAGGATGCCGTTGCAGAACAGCGAATTGTTGACCGACATGATGGTCGAGTGCGCAGCATCACCGGCGGCGACCTCCACCATCGCCAGCACGTACGCAATCGGGTCCATGCCCGCGCCGCCGTACTCGGTCGGCACTTCGATGCCCATCAGGCCGTTCTCGCCCAGCAGGCGGATGTTCTCCAGGGGGAATTCGCCGGTGCGGTCATGGTGCTCCGCGCTCGGGGCGATCTTTTCCTGCGCGATGCGCCGCGCCACGTCCTGCAGCATCAACTGCTCTTCAGTAAAGCTGAAATCCACAACACCCTCCCAGGGACATGATGATCGGGATCGCGCACTGCGCGCCCGTGTAGGCCGATTGTACCGGGACCGGGCAACAGCGGCTGACCAGGGTGAGAGGGCGGCTTGACCGCAGCATGCCCTGTCGGCGAATATATCTCTATATCGCGATAGGTAGATATTAATGGATCTGGAAGACTGGTCGACCCGCCTGAAGGTGTTCGCCGACGCCACCCGGGTGCGCCTGCTGGCGCTGCTGGAGCAGGAAGAGCTGACCGTGGCCGAGCTGTCGGCGATCACCCGGCTGGCGCAGCCACGGGTGTCCACCCACCTGGCGCGCCTGAAGGAAGCCGGGCTGGTGCGCGACCGCCGCGCTGGCGTGTCGGCGTATTACCGCTTCGACGATGCCCAGCTGGACCCGGCGCAGCGCGCATTGTGGCATGCCCTGAGCAACGGAAGCGATGATCCGCTGCTGCGCCAGGATGCTGAACGCGTCGCGGCCGTAAAGGCCAGCCGCGCTGCCGACCAGAACTGGGCCGACAGCGTGGCCGGCGACATGGAACGCCACTACTCGCCGGGCCGTACCTGGGAAGCCTTGGCGCGCACCGCACTGCCACTGCTGGAAACCGGCGACGTGCTGGACATCGCCTCCGGTGACGGCGTGCTGGCCGAACTGGTCGCCCCACACGCCAGCCGCTACGTCTGCATCGACACCAGTGCGCGCGTGGTGGCCGCCGCCAGCGAACGCCTGCGTCGGCTGCCCAACGTGGAAGTGCGTGAGGGCGACATGCACGCCCTGCCCTTCAAGGACCGCACCTTCGACCTGGTGGTGCTGATGCACGCGCTGACCTACGCCAGCAAGCCGGCGCAGGCCGTGGCCGAGGCTGCGCGCGTGCTGCGCCCGGGCGGCCGCCTGCTGCTGTGCAGCCTGGCCCGGCACGAGCACAAATCCGCCGTGGAAGCCTACGGTCACGTCAACCTCGGTTTCAGCGACAAGGAACTGCGCAGATTCGTCGACAAGGCCGGCCTGCAGGTGTCCAGCCTGGAAACCGTGACCCGTGAAAAGCGCCCGCCGCATTTCGAAGTCATCTCGCTGATTGCCAACAAGCCCTGAGGTCGCCGTGTCCGCCCTGCCCTGGCTGCATCCCGAACGTGCCCATGCCCTGCTCGCCGCACTGCGCGAGCGCATCCTGATCATCGACGGTGCGATGGGCACGATGATCCAGCGCCATGGCCTGCAGGAAGCCGATTACCGTGGCGAGCGCTTCGCCGGCGGCTACGACCACAGCCACGGGCCCGGCTGCGACCATGCCACGCCGGAAGGCCACGATCTGAAGGGCAACAACGACCTGCTGCTGCTGACCCGGCCGCAGATCATCGGTGACATCCACACCGCCTACCTGCAGGCCGGCGCGGACCTGGTGGAAACCAATACGTTCAACGCCACCTCGGTCAGCCAGGCCGACTACCACCTCGAACACCTGGTGTATGAACTGAACAAGGCCGGCGCCGCGGTCGCCCGCGCGTGCTGCGATGCCGTCGAAGCGACCACACCGGACAAGCCGCGCTTCGTCATCGGGGTGATCGGGCCGACCAGCCGCACCGCCTCGATCAGCCCCGACGTGAACGATCCCGGCTTCCGCAACACCAGTTTCGATGAACTGCGCGATACCTACCGCGAAGCCATCGAAGGCCTGATCGACGGCGGCGCCGACACCTTGATGGTCGAGACCATCTTCGACACGCTCAACGCCAAGGCCGCGCTGTATGCGCTGGAAGAAGCCTTCGATGCGCGCGGCGCGCGCCTGCCGGTGATGATCTCCGGCACCATCACCGATGCCTCCGGCCGCACCCTGTCCGGGCAGACCGCCGATGCCTTCCATGCCTCGCTGGCCCACGCGCGCCCGCTGTCGATCGGACTGAACTGCGCGCTGGGTGCCGATGCCATGCGCCCGCACGTGGAAACCCTGTCCCAGGTGGCCGACTGCCATGTCAGCGCGCACCCCAACGCCGGCCTGCCCAATGCCTTCGGCGAATACGACGAGACGCCCGAGGAAATGGCGGCGACCCTGCGCGGCTTCGCCGAAGATGGCCTGCTGAACCTGGTCGGCGGCTGCTGCGGCTCCACACCGGACCATATCCGCGCCATCGCGCAGGCCGTCGCTGGCCTGCCCCCTCGCGTCCTGCCCGGCGCACAGGAGCAGCAGGCCGCATGAGCACCACGCCCCATACCCGCCTGTCCGGCCTGGAACCGCTGGTCATCACCCCGGACCTGCTGTTCGTCAACGTCGGCGAGCGCACCAACGTCACCGGCAGCGCGCAGTTCCGCAAGCTCATCAAGGAAGGCCGCTACGAGGAGGCCGTGGACGTGGCCCGCCAGCAGGTGGCCAGCGGCGCGCAGATCCTCGACGTCAACATGGACGAGGGCCTGATCGATTCGGAAGCGGCGATGACCCGCTACCTCAACCTCATCATGTCCGAGCCGGACATCGCACGCATCCCGGTGATGGTCGATTCCTCCAAGTGGAGCGTGATCGAGGCCGGCCTGAAGTGCCTGCAGGGCAAGAGCGTGGTCAATTCGATCTCGCTGAAGGAAGGCGAGGCACTGTTCCGCGAGCACGCGCGCAAGGTATTGCGCTACGGCGCGGCGGCCGTGGTGATGGCCTTCGACGAAGCCGGCCAGGCCGATACCTGCGCGCGCAAGGTCGAGATCTGTACGCGCGCCTACCGCATCCTGGTCGATGAAATCGGCTTCCCGCCGCAGGACATCATTTTCGATCCCAACATTTTCGCCGTCGCCACCGGCATCGAGGAACACGACAACTACGCGGTCGACTTCATCGAAGCGACCCGGATCATCAAGCAGACCCTGCCGCACTGCCATGTGTCCGGCGGCGTGTCCAACGTGTCGTTCTCGTTCCGCGGCAACGAGACGGTACGCCAGGCCATTCACTCGGTGTTCCTGTACCACGCCATTGCCGCCGGCATGGACATGGGCATCGTCAACGCCGGCGCGATGCCGATCTATGACGAACTGGAACCCGAGCTGCGCGAACGCGTGGAGGACGTGATCCTCAACCGCCGCAGCGACGCCACCGAGCGCCTGCTGGAGATCGCCGAGCGCTACAAGGGCAGGAAGGGCGCGGCGAAAACCGAAGACCTGGCCTGGCGCGAAAAGCCGGTGGCACAGCGCCTGGCACATGCCCTGGTGCACGGCCTGGATGCCTTCGTTGAAGAAGACACCGAACTGGCCCGGCAGGCTTCCAGCCGACCGCTGGACGTGATCGAAGGCCCGTTGATGGACGGCATGAACGTGGTCGGCGACCTGTTTGGTGCCGGCAAGATGTTCCTGCCGCAGGTGGTGAAATCCGCGCGCGTGATGAAGAAGGCCGTGGCTTACCTGCTGCCGTACATCGAGGCCGAGAAGGCACGCAGCGGCGACACCGCCAAGAGCAACGGCCGGATCATCATGGCCACGGTGAAGGGCGATGTGCACGACATCGGCAAGAACATCGTTGGCGTGGTCCTGGCCTGCAACAACTTTGAGGTGGTCGACCTGGGCGTGATGGTGCCGGCGCAGAAGATCCTCGACGCCGCGCGTGAACACAACGCCGACCTGATCGGTCTGTCCGGCCTGATCACCCCCTCGCTGGAGGAAATGAGCCATGTCGCCCGCGAGATGGAGCGGCAGGGCTTCGACCTGCCGCTGCTGATCGGTGGCGCAACCACCTCGCGCGCGCACACCGCGCTGAAGATCGACCCGCATTACAAGGCGCCGACGGTGTGGGTGAAGGACGCTTCGCGTGCCGTGGGCGTTGCCCAGTCGTTGATCTCGCGCGATCTGCGCGAGGCCTTCGTCGCCGCCAACGAGGCCGACTACGCCGAGATCCGCGCCCGTCACCGCAACCGCGGCGACGCCAAGCGGCTGGTGTCGCTGGAGCACGCACGCGGACAGAAATTCCAGGGCGACTGGACCCGCTACGCCCCGCCTGCACCGAAGCAGCCGGGCCTGCACGTCTTCGATGATTACCCGCTGGCCGAACTGGTCGACTACATCGACTGGACCCCGTTCTTCCAGGCCTGGGAGCTGGCCGGCAAGTACCCGGCCATCCTTACCGACGAGATTGTCGGCAGCCAGGCCAGCGAGCTGTACCGCGACGCACGCGCGATGCTGGCGCGCATCGTCGAAGAGAAATGGCTGCAGGCCAAGGCCGTGTTCGGCCTGTGGCCGGCCAACAGCATCGGCGATGACGTGCGTGTGCAGCACCCGCAGGGCGAAGCCACGCTGCACTTCCTGCGCCAGCAGGTGGACAAGCCGGCCGAGCGCCCCGATTTCTGCCTGGCCGACTTCATCGCCCCGGCCGACAGCGGAAAGCAGGACTGGATCGGCGCGTTCGCGGTAACGGCCGGCATCGGCATCGACGCCCACGTCGCGCGGTTCGAAGCCGAGCATGACGATTACAACGCGATCCTGCTGAAGGCCCTTGCCGATCGCTTTGCCGAGGCACTGGCCGAGCGGCTGCACCAGCGCGTGCGCACGGAATTCTGGGGTTATGACCACGCCGAGACCCTGGACAACGAGGCGCTGATCGACGAGCAGTACCGCGGCATCCGCCCGGCGCCCGGTTACCCGGCCTGCCCCGAGCACAGCGAGAAGCGCCGCCTGTTCGACCTGCTGCAGGCCGAGGCCAACGCCGGCATGTCACTGACCGAAAGCTTCGCCATGCTGCCCACCGCGGCGGTGTCCGGGTACTACTTCAGCCATCCGCAGAGCCAGTATTTCGTGGTCGGCCGCCTCAGCCGCGAACAAGTGAGCGACTACGCGCGCCGCAAGGGCGTCGACCGCGTCCAGGCAGAGCGCTGGCTGGCCTCCAACCTCGACTACGACCCCGAGTGAGACAAAAACGGGACGGAGGGGATCAAGTCGTTTGTGGCACAAACGACTTGATCCCCTCCGTCCCCTTTTTGCTTCATCATTCCGCGATGACCGTTCCTGCTGCCCGCCTGTCCAGCTTCTACCTGTTCTATTACGCGGCGCTGGGCGCATTCACGCCGTACTGGAGCCTGTTCCTGACCGCGCGCGGCATGAGCGTCACCGCCATCAGCGTGATGATGGGGCTGTGGTATGCCACCCGCGTGGTCGCACCCAGCACCTGGACATCTCTGGCAGCGGCCTCACCCCGTCCGATCCGCCTGCTGCGCGCGGGCTGCGTGCTGACGCTGCTCAGTTTCGCGGTGTTCCTGCTGCCGCTGCCGCAGCCGTGGATGTACCCGGCCATGGTGGTGTTCTGCTTCTTCTACAACGCGGTGATGCCGCAGTTCGAGTCGATCACCCTCACCCACCTGGGCAGCGACAGCCATCGCTACGGGCTGATCCGGGTCTGGGGCTCACTGGGCTTCATCGCCATCGTCACCCTGTTCGGCTGGCTCATCGAAGGCGATGGCGGCGGCAGCCGCGCCGGCCTGCTGCCGTGGATGATGCTGCCCCTGTTCGCCCTGCTGGTGGTCTCCGCTTTCAGCAACCAGTACGCGCGTGACATCAGCAAGGCCGAGGGCGATGCCAGCGGCTTCTGGCAGATCGTGCGCCGCCCACCGGTACTGGCGTTTTTCCTGGCCGCGTTCATGGAACAGCTGTCGTTCGGACCGTACTACACGTTCTTCTCGGTCTACATGGACCACCACGGCTACCGCACCTCCACCCTCGGCCTGCTGTGGACCATCGGCGTGGTGTTCGAGGTCGGCGTGTTCTTCACCATCGGCCGCTTCTTCCGCCGCCATGACGCCAGCTGGATGCTGCTGATCGCCCTGGTCAGTTCCTGCCTGCGCTGGGCGGTGACCGCGCTGCTGCCGGAAAACCTGGCGGTGATGCTGGTCGCGCAGACGGCTCACGCGCTGGGGTTTGCGGCGTTCTTTGCAGCCGCCATGCAGATGCTGGCCACCTACTTCCCGGGGCGGCTCAACGGTCACGGCCAGGGTCTGCTGTATGGCTTCTCGTCCGGCGTCGGCGGCGTGCTCGGTGCGCTCATCGCGGGCCAGCTGTGGACCATCGACAATGGCCGCACGGCATTCCTGGCCGGCAGTGGCTTTGCCCTGGTCGGCGCGCTGCTGTGCTTCTTCGCGCTCAGCCTGCCGCTGATCCGCGCACGGCGCAGCGCCACACGCACGCGGTAACGAAAACGCCGGGCACTGCCCGGCGTTTCCGTCATCCTGCACAAGCGCTTACCAGACCAGGTCGTCCGGCACCTGGTACTGCGGATCGGCGTACGGATCTTCCTCGGCCGGCGCGTTCGGATCGACCTTCAGCGCCACCGACGCGGCGAACACCGCCTCGGCCTGAGCCAGCAGCTCGGCCGTCACCAGCAGGTAGCGGCCATTGAGCTGGACCACGCCCAACTCGCCCGCATTGAGTGCGGTCAGCTGCGCGGCGGTCACGTAGATGCGCTTGATCTTGCCGCCATATGGGAAGTGGCGGGCAATATCGGCCGCTTCGTCATTGAGCCCCTTGTCCTTCAGCAGTTCTTCCAGCTTGGCCTTGGCCTCGCGGCGCTGGCGCGCTTCTTCCTGCTTCAGGCGCTCGGTCTCGATGCGCTCTTCCTTTTCCTTCTGCGCGCGGATGGCGTAGGCCTTGGCCAGGTCCATCTCTTCGGCGCTGCGCGGCTTGCGCGGGCCCTGCTGGCCCGGGCCACGCGATGGGCCGGGCTTGCCGGCTCCCCCATGGCCATGGCCACCACGGCGCTCGCCGGGCTTGTGGTCGCCCTTGCCTGCGCCCTGCGGCTTTGCGTTGCCATTGCCACCCTTGCCCTGCGGGCGGCCATCACGGCGGGGGCCATCATTCTTGCGCTCGGGCTTGGGCGCCGGCTTGAAGCCCAGGCCCATCAGCTGGTCGCGGAGGGTATCGCTCATAAGGTTCGGATCAGTAGTGCGGCGGCGGCGGTTCGCTCGCCGGATCGGAAGAATTCAATGCGTTGCGGACCTTGCCCAGATCCTCCAGCAGCACGCGCAGCACATCGGCATTGCGGGTGCCCTGCATGCGGGCATCAGCCAGCGCATCGCTCAGTTCGGCCAGCGCGTGTTCCTGGAAGGACACGCGCATCTCCAGTTCGACCAGGCGCGCTTCCAGCGCCTGCTCGCGTTCACTCGGCAACTCAGACATGCAACGAACGTCCCCGGCCAATGCCGTAGTAAGCCAGACCGGCAGCCTCGACCTCGGACGGGTCGTACAGGTTGCGGCCATCAAACACCACCGCATCCTGCAGCTGCGAACGCAGCGCCTGGAAATCGGGGCTGCGGAACTGCTTCCACTCGGTCACCACGACCACCGCGTCGGCGCCCTGCAGTGCGTCTTCGGCACTGCTGCAGAACACCAGATCATCGCGCTGGCCGAAGATGCGCTGCGCTTCGTGCGTTGCCTCCGGATCGTAGGCTCGCACCGTCGCACCGGCCTCCCACAGCTGGGCCAGCAGCCGGCGGCTGGAGGCTTCGCGCATGTCGTCGGTGTTCGGCTTGAACGCCAGGCCCCACACGGCAAAGGTGCGGCCACGCACGCCGGCCGTACCGTAATGGCGCTGGATCAGCTCGAACAGGTGGCCCTTCTGCGCCTCGTTGACCGCTTCCACCGCATCCAGCAGCTTCGGCTGCAGGCCGTACTGCTGCGCGGTGCGGGCCAGCGCCTGCACGTCCTTGGGGAAGCACGAGCCGCCATAACCGGCGCCCGGGTAGATGAAGTGCCAGCCGATGCGCGGGTCCGAGCCGATGCCCTGGCGGACCTGCTCGACGTCCGCACCCACGCGCTCGGCGATGTTGGCGATTTCATTCATGAACGAAATCTTGGTCGCCAGCATCGCGTTGGCCGCGTACTTGGTCAGCTCGGCCGAACGCACGTCCATTTCCACCACACGGTCGTGGTTGCGGTTGAACGGGGCGTAGAGGCGGCGCATCACCGCCACCGATTCGGCGCTGGAGGCACCGATGATGATGCGGTCAGGACGCATGCAGTCGGCCACCGCATCGCCTTCCTTCAGGAATTCGGGGTTGGAAACGACATCAAAAGCGATGTCCGCACCACGCGCCGCCAGTTCATCGGCAATGGCCGTGCGGACCTTGTCGGCGGTGCCCACCGGCACCGTCGACTTGTTGACCACCACGGTCGGCACGCTGATGTGGCGGCCGATGGTGCGCGCCACGGCCAGCACGTACTGCAGGTCGGCGCTGCCATCCTCGTCCGGCGGCGTGCCGACGGCGATGAACACCACCTGGCCGTGACCGATGGCCGCTGCGGCATCGGTGGTGAATGCCAGCCGCGACGCGGCATGGTTGGCCTTCACCATCGGCTCCAGGCCCGGCTCATAGATCGGGATGACGCCCTGGTTGAGGCCATCGACCTTGGCCTGGTCGATGTCCACGCAGACGACCTGGTGGCCGGCATCGGCCAGGCAGGTACCTGTCACCAGACCGACGTAGCCGGTACCGAAAATCGCAACGCGCATGTCCGTGCTGACTCCTGGGCGCTTACGGCAGAACGCCCAGCAGCTCGACGTCGAAGGTCAGCGTGGCGTTCGGGCCGATCGGGCCACCCGGGGTGCCGTTCTCGCCATAGGCCAGTTCGCCGGGAATCCAGAAGCGGTACTTGGAACCGACCGGCATCAGGGCGACGCCCTCGGTCCAGCCCTTGATGACCTGGTCCAGGCCGAATTCGGCTGGGCCGCGGCCAGCGGAGCTGTCGAACACGGTGCCGTCCAGCAGCTTGCCTTCGTAGTTCACGCGCACCTTGCTGCTCGGCAGCGGGCGCTCGCCGCTACCCGGGCGGATCACCTGGTACTGCAGGCCCGAGGCCGTGGTCACCACGCCCGGCTGGGTCTTGTTCCTGGCCAGGAATGCATTGCCTTCCTGACGGTTGGTCTGTGCGGCCTGGGCGGCCTTGGCCTGCATTTCAGCCTGCTTGGTGCCCATGAACGACTGGATCGTGGCCTGTGCGTCAGCCTCGGTCATCTTCGGCTGACCCTTGCCCAGGCCGGTGCTGATGGCCTCGAACAGCGAGGCGGCATCGATATCGTCCTTCAGCTGCGCCAGCGACGGGCCAACCGAGTACGAACCGATCATCTGCGCGACCTTGACGCGGTCGACCTTGGCCGGCTGCGAGCCCGGGGCCATGCCCGGAACCTGCTGGCCGTTGCGGGCCATCACCACCTGGCGCAGGGCCGCATCGGTGGCCTTGGCCTGGTCCTGGGTGATCTGCGGCTGCAGGCCTTCGAACGAACGCTCGACGGCGGTACGCAGGGCAGCCACGTCGATTTCATCGGCGATCGGCGCGAACGACTTGGCCACATCCAGACCGATGGCGTAGCCGAGCTTCTGCTTGGGGGAATTCAAGGTTGCGGTCTCCTTGGCGGCCGCCGGTGCGGCCGGTTGTTGCGACAGGGCGACACCGGAGGTGCCCATCGCCAGAATCAGAACCGACGCCGCTGCGCCGCGCATTCCCATCTTCATTCGCTGCATTCCTGGAAGTGTCTGGGCGCCGACGTCGGCGCGAAACGATCATTGTCGCACGCACGCCGGAGATGTCGAGGCGTGCGTGCCTTCATTCAATGCACGGCCGGTGCGGCCAGTGCCTTGTCGATGGCCGCCTTCAGCTGCGGATCATCCGGGGTGACCTTGCTGGCGAACTGGGCGATGACCTTGCCATCGCGGCCGACCAGGTATTTGTGGAAGTTCCAGCCCGGGGCGACGCCGGTGGCGGCGGTCAGGCGCTGGTAGAGCGGGGTGGCCTCCGCACCGATGACGTGCACCTTCTCGAACATCGGGAACTTGACGCCATAGGTCAGCGTGCAGAAATCCTGGATCTGCTTCTCGTCACCAGGCTCCTGGCCCTTGAAATCATTCGACGGGAAGCCGAGCACGGCAAAGCCCTTGCCGGCGTACTGCTTGTGCAGCGCTTCCAGGCCTTCGTACTGCGGGGTGTAGCCGCACTTGCTGGCGGTGTTGACCACCAGCAGCACCTGGCCGTGGTAGCGCTTTTCCAGATTGACCTGCTGCTTGCCGGCCAGCGGGCGGTAGCTCACATCGAGCAGGTCGGCGGCCAGGACGCTGGCCGAGCCGGCCAGGCCGAAGGCCAGGACGGTCAACAGGGACAGGCCGCGGAGGCGGCGCGGGAAAGCAGTCGGCAGAGGCATGAGGGTCGTTCCGCAGTAGCTGTTTCAGGGCCCCGGCCAGCTCGGGCCGGGAATCGGCCGAACTATAGCACCGGGGCCCGGAGCGCCCGCCGTTGCAGGGCGTACCGCACTTTGCACGGCGTGGCGGCTGCCGCCGGAACGCCCGGCCAGCGCACCTTTGATGACATAGCATCGATGTTGCTGAATGGAAGCAGGCCGGATCGTGCTGGCTGTGCGAGCCCTGTTTTCCAGTCAGATCAATCACTTGAAGTGATATTTCGGAACTGTGACCACCCCTGCCATCAGTTGGGTGGTAGCGGGGCTTGCACGACAGCGTGCCGGTGTTATAGTTGCATACAACACCAGTCACCTGAGACAGGGGGAAACCATGAACATCCGGATGCGACACCGCCATACCGCCCCAGCGGTCACGGCCGTCTCGACGTTGTTGGCCCTGCTCTGGCTGGCCCTGCCGGCGCCCCCGGCGCCCTCCTCCCCCGACACTCCGCAGGACGCAGCACCCTTCACGGCCGGGAACGCCGAACCTTCTCCCCCTCCCCCGCGTCGGCTGCACAGCTCCCTGTCCATGCCGTACTTCTCGTTCGCACAGCCGCTGACCCCACGGAGCTGAACATGAGCGACATCCAGTGGAGCGACGGCGCTCCCATCTACCGCCAACTGAAGGAGCGCGTGATCGCCATGATGCTCGACGGAATTCTCAAGCCGGGCGACGCCCTGCCTTCGGTGCGCCAGGTGGCCGCCGATTACCAGCTCAATCCCATCACCGTTTCGCGCGCTTACCAGGAACTGGCCGATGAAGGCCTGGTCGAGAAGCGCCGCGGCCTGGGCATGTTCATGACCGAGGCAGCCGCCACGCAGCTGCGCAGCAGCGAGCGCGAACGCTTCCTCAATGAAGAATGGCCGGCCGTCCTGGAGCGCATCCAGCGCCTGGGCCTGAGCCTCGACGAATTGCTGCCCCAGGGGAAGATCTGATGAGTACCGTAGCAAGCGACGCCGTCATCACTGCCAAGGGCCTGCGCAAGGCCTACAGGAACACCGTTGCCCTCGACAACGCCAGCTTCTCCATTCCGGCAGGCCGCATCGTCGGCCTGATCGGGCCCAATGGCGCCGGCAAGACCACCGCACTGAAGGCCATCCTCGGCCTGACCTCGGTGGAAGGCGAGCTGTCCGTGCTCGGCCGCGACCCGCGCGCACACCGCGATGAGCTGATGAAGGACATCTGCTTCATCGCCGATGTGGCCGTGCTGCCGCGCTGGCTGAAGGTGCGCGAGGCCATCGATTTCGTGGCCGGCGTACACCCGCGCTTCGACCGTGCCCGCTGCGAACGCTTCCTGGCCAACACCAAGCTGCAGCCGAAGCAGCGCGTGCGCGAGCTGTCCAAGGGTATGATCGTGCAGCTGCACCTGGCCCTGGTGATGGCCATCGATGCCCGCATCCTGGTGCTGGACGAGCCGACCCTCGGCCTGGACATCCTGTACCGCAAGGAGTTCTACCAGCGCCTGCTGGAGGACTACTTCGACGAACAGAAGACGATCATTGTCACCACCCACCAGGTGGAAGAGATCGAGCACATCCTCAGCGACGTGATGTTCATCCGCGATGGCCGCGTGGTGCTCAGCGCGGAAATGGACGAGGTGGGCGAGCGTTACACCGAACTGCTGGTAGGTGCCGACCAGCTGGACACCGCCCGCGCACTGAAGCCGATCGACGAGCGCAGCCAGGCCTTCGGCAAGACCGTGCTGCTGTATGACGGCGTGCCGCGCAGCCAGCTTTCCACCCTGGGCGAGACCCGCAACGCGGGCCTGGCCGATCTGTTCGTCGCTGTCATGAAGGGGACCTACGCATGAATGCCGTCAACCATCCGGTCAGCCCCGCAGGCACCCTGCGCTGGCTGCTCAAGCGCGAATACTGGGAAAACCGCGGCGGCTTCTTCTACGCGCCGCTGATCGCCGGCATCGTCTCGCTGCTGATGAGCGCGGTGGGCATCGGCCTGGGCCTGTTCGCCCTGCACCGCGCCGCCCGCGACGGCGGCCTGCACATCGACGGCGAGAACGTGAACATCAACGGCCTGGACCTGGCCCTGCTGACGCAGAAGATCAGCGCCAAGGACATGGCCGACCTCGGCAACGGCCTGGATCTGACCTTGCTGCTCAGCTCCACCTGGCCCTTCCTGGTGCTGGCCTTCGTGGTGTTCTTCTACTGCCTGGGCGCCCTGTACGACGACCGCCGCGACCGCAGCATCCTGTTCTGGAAGTCGCTGCCGCTGTCGGACACCCAGACCGTACTGTCCAAGGTGATCAGCGCCCTGGTCATCGCGCCGCTGGTGGCCACCCTGGCCGCCGTCGCCACCATGTTCGGCTTCCTGCTCATCATCAGCATCGTCGCGGTCACCCACGGCGGCAGCGCGACCACCCTGATCTGGGGCCCGGCCAGCCCGCTGACCCTGAGCGCAGGGCTGCTGACCGCCATCCCGGTGTACGCGCTGTGGGCCCTGCCGACGGCAGGCTGGCTGCTGCTGTGCTCGGCCTGGGCCAAGAGCAAGCCGTTCCTGTGGGCGGTCATGCTGCCGCTGTTCGCTGGCATCATCGTCAGCACCACCAAGCTGATGCATGTGTTCGACATGACCACCGGCTGGTTCTGGCAGCACATCGTCGGCCGCCTGCTGCTGGGCACGGTGCCGGGCGTGGACCTGGTCTACCGCCTCGCCGCAAGCGACGACGCCAAGAACGTCGAATCGCTGACCGCGCTGATGAGCCCGGCCGAGCAGCTGAAGACCCTGGCCATGCCCGACCTGTGGATCGGTGCAGCGTTCGGCGTCGTTTTCATCATCCTGGCCATCGCCCTGCGCAAGCGCGCCGGCGAAATCTGATCCCTTTCCGGAGAGACCACCATGCGTACCCTGCTCGCCTGTAGTGCCCTGTTGCTGCTGTTGCCGCTGTCGGTGCAGGCCGCCGACGCACCGAACTGCAAGTTCTCCGCGCCGCGCTCGCTGAAGCTGGACGCGGCTGGCGCCAAGGCCGTGGTGTTCGAAGTCAACCAGCACGACCTGAAGGTGACCGCCAGTGCCGGCGGTGGCCAGCTGGACGGCCGCGCCTGTGCCTCCGACCAGAGCTGGCTGCAGCAGCTGGTGCTGGAGCAGCGCCGCGAAGGCGACAAACTGGTGGTCAGCCTGCGCCGTGACGGCCGCTCCGGCCTGACCATGGGCAACAGCTATGCCTGGCTGGACATCCGCGGCAGCGTCCCGGACAACCTGCCGCTGCAGTTCCGCATCGGCTCCGGCGATGCCAGCGTCGACAACGCACAGTCGCTGAGCATGGACATCGGCTCCGGTGACGGCATCGCCCGTGGTACCCGTGGCAGCGTGCATGCCGCCGTCGGCTCGGGTGACCTGGACATCGAGGGCGCCGCCTCGCTGAACCTGCTCTCGCTGGGCTCGGGCGACGTCAAGGCCCGCACCATCGGCGGCGACGCCGTGGTCGGCAGCGTCGGCTCGGGTGACCTGAAGATCAGCGACGTGCGCGGCAACGCGCGACTGGAAACGGTGGGCTCGGGCGACATCGGCTTCCGCCAGGTGAAGGGCAACGTCGAGATCGGCGTGGTCGGCTCCGGCGACGTGGACATCGACCAGACCGGCGGCAACGTGCACGTGCGCAGCCACGGTTCGGGCGACATCAGCGTCAATGGCGCCGGCGGCAGCCTCACCGTCGACCACAGCGGCAGTGGCGAGGTCCGCCATCGCGACATCGGCGGCAAGGTCACCCTGCCGCGCGGCAAGTAAGCCATCCATCCATTGCCTTGAGGGGAACACCATGAACCTGCTGCGCCTGATGCCTGCCGTCCTGCTGTGCCTGCCGCTGATCGCCTGTGGCGACACCTCGTCCTCGTCGTCCTCCACTGACACCTCGGCGGGCAAGGCGGTGGCCGAAGCCACCGGCGAGATCGGCAGGACCGTCAAGGAAGCCACCGACAAAGCCCGCGAGGAGATCGCCAAGGGCAACATCAAGATCTCTTCAGACAAGCAGCCCCGTGCCGAGATCACCCCGGATGGCCGCTTCCTGATCGCCGGCAAGGAAGTGGAAACGACCCCGGCACAGCGTCGCCAGCTGCTGGATTACCGTGGCCATATCGCCGGCATCGCCCAGGACGGCATGGAGATCGGCGTGGCCGGTGCCAAGCTCGGTGCCAGCGCCGCCAGCGAAGCGATCAAGGGTGTTTTCAGTGGCGACACCGACGGCATCGAGAAGCGCATCAATGCCGAAGCCGAGAAGATCGAGGTGCAGGCCAAGCAGCTGTGCAACCGGCTGCCGGCGATGCTGGCCAGCCAGCAGGCGTTGGCCCGCGACCTGCCGGCGTTCCAGCCCTACGCGACCATGGACCAGAGCGACATCGACGACTGCGACACCAACAAGGTCGTCAACCGCTGAGCCTGTGACATTTCGCCGCACCTGGCCGGCAACCTGACCCGTTGCCGGCCGCGCCGGGGCGCCCGGGCTTACAATGGCCGCCCCCGATGCACCCGATTGAACCGCCATGAAGAAGCTGTTGCTGCTGCTGGTCGCCCTGCTCTGCCTGGGCCTGGCCGGCTGCGACCAGGACTACCGCAACCACCGCGCCGAGCGCGGCAAGCCCAAGATCTCCGTCAGCGAAAGCATGGTGACCGTGCGCCGCCAGCCGGCGCCGAACATCATCATCCTGCCCGACGGCACGATGAAGATCGACGAGATCCAGATCCCGCTCAACGATGGCCAGCGGCAGATGCTGCAGACCATGTTCGGCAAGCTGCAGGTCCTTCGCCAGAACACCCTGGTCGCCGCCCCGGCCGACCCCGACATGCAGCCGGTGAAGATCCAGCCACCGGAAGGCATGGAGGTGATTCCGCCGGACCTGGTGCAGACCATTCCGGAGTTCAAGGATTACACCGAGACCTTCGGCAACATCGTCGCCGACCGTCGCTGACACGAAAAACGCCGCCCCGAAGGGCGGCGTTTCTCATTTCCGTAGAGTCGAGCCATGCTCGACTGACCGGGTTACGTCGAGCACGGCTCGACGCTACAAGGGACCGATCAGCCGCCGGCGCCACCACCACCGGCCTGGATGCCACCGGCGGTCAGCGCGGTCGGGTCCAGCAGGCGGCGCAGTTCGGCTTCGCCCAGGCCACTGTCTTCCAGCGCCACATCCAGCACCGGGCGCTGTTCCTTGTAGGCACGCTTGGCGATGGCTGCAGCCTTCTCATAGCCGATGATCGGGTTCAGCGCGGTCACCAGGATCGGGTTGCGGGCCAATGCTTCGGCCACACGGTCCTCGCGCACCTTCAGCCCGGCAATGGCACTGTCGGCCAGCAGGGTGGACACGTTGGCCAGCAGGCCGATGCCATCAAGCAGGTTCACCGCAATCAGCGGCAGGGTCACGTTGAGCTGGAAATTACCGGTCTGGCCGGCCACCGTGATCGCCGTGTGGTGACCGATCACCTGCGCGCAGGCCATCACCGTCGCCTCGGGAATGACCGGGTTGACCTTGCCCGGCATGATCGAGCTGCCCGGCTGCAGGGCCGGCAGTTCGATCTCGCCCAGCCCGGCCAGCGGACCGGCATTCATCCAGCGCAGGTCGTTGGCGATCTTGATCAGGGCCACCGCCAGCGCGTTGAGCTGGCCGGACAGTTCCACGGCATCGTCCTGCGATGCCAGGCCTTCGAACTTGTTGTCGGCGCTGTCGAACTTGAACCCGGTCTGCTGCTTGAGGGCCTTGGCCACCTGTGCGCCGAAGCGCGGGTCGGCATTGATGCCGGTGCCGATGGCCGTCCCGCCCAGCGGCAGGCGGCGCACGCGCTTGAGGCTGTCCTCGATGCGCTCCTGCGCCGACGCCAACTGCGCCGACCACGCACCGAACTCCTGTTCGAAGGTCAGCGGCATCGCATCCATCAAGTGGGTGCGGCCGGTCTTGACCACCTTGCGCAGGCTGCGGCCCTTCTTGTCCAGGGTCCTGCGCAGGTGCGCCAGCGCCGGCAGCAGCTGTTCGTGCACGGCCAGCACGGCCGACACGCGCAGCGCGGTCGGGATCACGTCATTGGAACTCTGGCCCTGGTTGACGTGGTCGTTGGGATGCACCGCGGTCTTGCCCGCCTTGCCGGCACGGTTGGCCAAGGTGGCGATCACCTCGTTGGCGTTCATGTTCGACGAGGTGCCCGAGCCGGTCTGGTAGACGTCGATCGGGAAATGCGCGTCCCAGTCACCGGCTGACACTTCGGCGGCGGCCACCTGGATGGCCTTGGCGACGACCTTGGGCAGGTGGCCCAGCTCGGCGTTGACGCCGGCGGCGGCACCCTTCACCAGGCCCAGCGCGCGGATGAAACCGCGCGGCATGCGCTGGCCGGAGACCGGGAAATTCTCGACGGCGCGCTGGGTCTGCGCGCCCCACAGGGCGTCGGCAGGTACCTGCAGCTCGCCCATGCTGTCGTGCTCGATCCGGAACCCGGGCGTCTTGCCCTTGCTTGCAGCTTTGCTCATTGCATCAACTCCGCACTACTTCTGTTGGGGAAAGGGAAGCGGCGGCTGGCAGCGGGTCGCTTCCCGGGGCTGGCGGCTGTGCCAACGATACTCCCTTGCCCGCAGCATGGGATCCCACGGGTGGTCCACACCGTCCGATCGGCGGCGCCGGGCCATGCCCGGCGAGCGCGAAGCGCGGCAGCCCGCAGCGTCGTAGAATATGCCCCCCGCCGCTCGCCCCAGCCCTGCCGACATGTCCGATTACGCCCTGCTCGCCCTGTCCCCGCTCGATGGCCGCTATGCCGGCAAGGTCGACGCCCTGCGCCCGATCTTCTCCGAATACGGCCTGATCAAGGCCCGCATCACGGTCGAAGTCGAGTGGCTGCTGGCGCTGGGCGCCGAGCCGGGCATCGTCGAGCTGGCCGCGTTCTCGGAGGCCGCCACCGCCCGCCTGCGTGCCCTGGCCGCCAACCTCACCCCGGCCCAGGCCGCGCGCGTGAAGGAGATCGAGCGCACCACCAACCATGACGTCAAGGCGGTGGAGTACTTCATCAAGGAACAGCTGAAGGACGACGCCGAGCTGGCCCCGGCCCTGGAATTCGTGCATTTCGCCTGCACCAGCGAGGACATCAACAACCTCAGCTACGGCCTGATGCTGGAACAGGCCCGTCGCGAAGTGCTGCTGCCGAGCCTGGACGGCATCGCCGCCACCCTGCGCATCCTGGCCCACGCCCAGGCCGCACAGCCGATGCTGTCGCGGACCCACGGCCAGACCGCCTCGCCGACCACCCTGGGCAAGGAGCTGGCCAACGTGGTCGCCCGCCTGGAGCGCCAGCGCCGGCAGATCGCCGCGGTCGAGCTGACCGGCAAGATCAACGGTGCGGTGGGCAACTACAACGCCCACGTGGCCAGCTACCCGGCCGTGGACTGGCCGGCCTTCGCCGAACGCTTCGTGACCAGCCTGGGCCTGGTGTTCAACCCGTACACCACGCAGATCGAACCGCACGACAACATCGCCGAGATCGGCGATGCCGCGCGCCGCGCCAACATCATCCTCATCGACCTGGCCCGCGACATCTGGGGCTACATCTCGCTGGGCTACTTCAAGCAGCGCCTGAAGGAAGGCGAAGTCGGTTCGTCGACGATGCCGCACAAGGTCAACCCGATCGATTTCGAGAATGCCGAGGGCAACTTCGGCATCGCCAACGCCCTGTTCGAGCATTTCAGCGCGAAGCTGCCGATCAGCCGCTGGCAGCGTGACCTGACCGATTCGACGGTGCTGCGCGCACTGGGCACCGCCTTCGGCCACGGCCAGGTGGCGCTGGATTCGCTGGCCAAGGGCCTGGGCAAGCTGGAAGTGAACCCGCAGCGCCTGGATGCCGATCTGGACGCGGCCTGGGAAGTGCTGGCCGAGGCCGTGCAGACGGTGATGCGCCGCCATGGCCTGCCCAACCCGTACGAGCAGCTGAAGGCGCTGACCCGTGGCCAGGGCATCACGGCGGAGTCGATGCGGGCGTTCGTGGAAACGCTGGCGCTGCCGGAGGATGCCAAGCAGTCGCTGCGTGAGATGACCCCGGGCAGCTACACGGGTCTGGCTGAGGCACTGGCGAAGAAGATCTAAGGGTTTTTCCTTGCGGCGGCGGCCGCGGGCGCTGCCTGCGGCAGGCTTTACTGCCAGGGCAACGGCAAGGGCAACGTCAAAAGCGGCTCTGGGTTATGCCGCCCCACCCCTGACAGTTTCCCGGTGACGGATGAGTAGATCCACGCCATGCGTGGATGACGTTGTCGGGACGGAATTTGAAAGAGGGACGCGGCTTCGCCGCGTCCCTCTTTGTTTTTGGGCGCTGTTGTAGAGCCGAGCCGATGCTCGGCTGCCTTTCGCATGAACAACGGCACGAGCAAGCGCAGCGCGCGACCCGCGTTGCTTTTGATTTTCTTCTTCCATTCCGTGGCGGGCCGCGCAGGAAACTGTCAGGGGCCGGGTGGGTGGGCTGCGCGGGGGCGTGAGCCGCATGGATGCGGCGACCGAGCTTACATGGACGTACTTGCAGCGTCCCCCGCGCAGCCCACCCGCCCGGCCAAGCGCGGCTTTTGCTTGTGAACCCACACCGCCACGAGGGGCTCCGCCGTTGGCCGGATCCCCCCGCGACAATCCCGCGCACGTGCGCAATGCCCGCGAACGGCGGACAATGGAGATCTCAGGCGGCCCGCCACGCCGCCCCTCCCGCTTTCCGCTGCAAGGAATCCCCCATGGCCGCCCGCAAGTCCTCCGCCCCCCTGATCGAAGTCACCGCCCGCCCCGGCAAGCCGCTGGGCATGGCCCCGGCCACCTTCCTGCGCGACTTCTGGCAGAAGCGCCCGCTGCTGATCCGCAACGCCTTCCCCGATTTCCAGACCCCGGTGCAGCCGGAAGACCTGGCCGGGCTGGCCTGCGAGGAAGGCGTGCTGGCGCGCCTGATCCAGCACGACAAGGCGCAGGATGGCTGGCGCGTGCGCAGCGGTCCGTTCCAGGAAGACGTGTTCCCCGCCCTGCCCGACCATGACTGGACCCTGCTGGTGCAGGACGTCGACAAGTGGGACCCGGACGTGCGCGCCCTGATCGAACACTTCAGCTTCCTGCCGCGCTGGCGCATGGATGACGTGATGATCAGCTTCGCCGCCACCGGTGGCTCGGTCGGTGCCCACGTCGACCAGTACGACGTGTTCCTGCTGCAGGCCCACGGCCACCGCCGCTGGCAGATCGATGCCAGCGAATCGATCAAGGGCAAGCGCCCGCCGCTGGGCTTCCGCCCGGATGTGGAACTGAAGCTGCTGCAGGTGTTCAAGCCCACCCACGACTGGGTGCTGGCGCCGGGCGACATGCTGTACCTGCCGCCGAACGTGCCGCACCACGGCGTGGCCGAAGATCCCTGCCTGACCTTCTCCTTCGGCATGCGCGCGCCGGCCTCGGCCGAGCTGATCAGCGACTACCTGGACACCCTCATCGCCGATGCCGACGAGAACATCCGCTACCAGGACCCCGACCTGAAGGTGCCGGCCGACCCGAACGAAATCGATACGGTGGCGATGGCGCGCGTGATCACCGCGCTCAACGCCATCCGCATGAACGACCCCGACAAGCTGGGCGACTGGTTCGGCCGTTTCATCACCACCTACCGCGCGGCGGGCGAAGTGATGGCCCACCAGGCCGCACCGGCACCGGAAGAAGTGGTGCAGGCGCTGGCCTCGGGCCTGCTGCTGCAGCGCCACCCGTGGGCACGCCTGGCCTGGCGCCGGGCCAAGCGCGGCGCCAGCCTGTATGTCAGTGGCCAGGATTTCGCCCTGCCGGTGAAGGACGCGCAGCGTCTGGCCGGTGCCGAGCAGCTCGACGCAGCGGCCTACCGTGGCCTGTCCGACAAGGGCCGCGCGGTGCTGCAGCAGCTGCTGGTCGGCGGCGTGTTCCAGCTGATCGACCCGAACGAGGTCTTCGACGCCGAGGACGAGGACGAAGGCGAGGACGCCGCGGTGCTGGGCGAAGTGGTCGAAGGCCACGACCAGGTGGCCGAACTTGACGACGAAGTGGTGTCCGACGACGTGCACACCGTGACCGTGCACGACGACGGCATCGAGGTCATCGTCAACTTCGAAGACCACGACGAAGACGACAGCGACACCGGTCGCGCCTGAGCCATGGCAACGATCCGGGTCCAGCAGGTCAGCCACGCCGATGCCCACGTCGCCATCCATGACGTGCGGCAGCGGGTGTTCGTGCAGGAACAGGGCATCGCCGCCGAACTGGAGCGTGATGCACTGGACCCGGTCTGCGCGCACGTGCTTGCGCTGGATGCCGATGGCCAGCCGGTCGGCACCGGGCGCCTGGCCCCGGATGGCCGGATCGGCCGCATGGCGGTGCTGGCCAGCCAGCGCAGCCAGGGCGTGGGCGAGGCCCTGCTGGAGGCCCTGGTGCAGGCCGGGCGCCAGCTCGGCCTGGCCGAGGTGCACCTGCATGCACAGCTGCCTGCGCGGGATTTCTATGCCCGCCAGGGCTTCCTGCCCGAGGGCGAGGTGTTCGAGGAGGCCGGCATCGGTCACCAGCAGATGCGCCGCCGGCTGGGCGTGGCCAGCGCCATCGACAGCCGCGCCGAGGCCGTGGCCATCACCACCGCCATCATCCACCGCGCCCGCCGCCAGCTGTGGCTGCACAGCCGCCAGCTCGACCCCGGCCTGCTGGATGCCGCGCCGGTGCAGGCGGCCCTGCGCCGCTTCGTCACCGCCCGCCACGACAAGCAGCTGCGGGGGATCGTGCACGATGCGGCCGCGATTGCGGCTGCCGGTCCCCCGCTGCTGGCCCTGGCCCAGCGCCTGCCCAGCGTGATCCAGTTCCGCGAAGTGAGCGATCCCATCGACCGTGCGCTGGCCTCGGCATGCCTGGTCAACGATGCGGGCGACTTCTACTTTCGTCTCATCGGCCATCGCCTCGACGGCGAGGCCGGCATTGCGCTGGCGGCACGTTCGCAGCCGTTCGAGCAGCAATTGCAGCGCATCTGGGACCGTTCGCGCGATTGCAGCGAACTGCGCGCGCTCGGCATCTGAGCGCGCTGTCCCGGACAAACCTGTCTGGGAGCGACATCGGGGGGCGTGCAATGCCGCTGGCGGTGCCCCTTCGTGTCCGGATGGGGGTACAATTTGGCCGTTTGAACGCGCCCGTGCAGGGCTATTCATCTTCCTGCAGGGTCCTTCTGAAGCCATACCCCACAAAGCGAATCAACACCCTCCATCGTGGACAATCAACTGAAGCAGTTTGCGCAATCTTCGCAACTCGCCGGCGGCAACGCCTCCTATGTCGAGGACCTGTACGAGCAGTACCTGGTCTCCCCGGATAGTGTCGATCCCAAATGGAAAACCTACTTCGACGGCTTCAAGGGCCGCGAAGCAGGTGACATTCCGCACTCGGCCGTCATCTCCCACATCGCGGACGCGGCCAAGGATGCGCTGAAAGCCGGCACCGGTTCCGGTGCGGGCGACGAGCGTGAGCGCAATGTCGGTCGTCTGATCACCGCCTACCGTTCGCGCGGCCATCTCGATGCGCGCCTGGACCCGCTGGGCCTGACCACCCCGGTCAACACCCCGGACCTGGGCCTGCCGTTCCACAGCCTGTCCGACGGCGATCTCAACAGCGAGTTCAGCACCGGCGGCGTCGGCGGCCAGCCGCGCATGAAGCTGCGTGACCTGCTGGCGCGCCTGAAGGCGACCTACACCGGCTCGATCGGTGCAGAGTTCATGCACATCGCCGAAGTCGAGCAGCGCCAGTGGATCTACAAGAAGCTGGAACTGGCCGGTGGCAACTACCAGCTGGACGCTGACACCCAGCGCCGCACGCTGGAGCGCCTGACCGCCGCCGAAGGCCTCGAGCGTTACCTGCACACCAAGTACGTCGGCCAGAAGCGCTTCTCGCTGGAAGGCGGCGACTCGCTGATCCCGATGATGGACACCATCATCCGCAGCGCCGGCAAGGACGGCGTCAAGGACGTGGTCGTCGGCATGGCCCACCGTGGCCGCCTGAACGTGCTGGTCAACACCCTGGGCAAGAACCCGCGCAAGCTGTTCGACGAGTTCGAAGGCAAGTTCGAGCACGACGAGCACGCCTCGGCCGGCGACGTGAAGTACCACATGGGCTTCTCCGCCGACGTGGCCACCGAAGGTGGCCCGGTGCATCTGGCGCTGGCGTTCAACCCGTCGCACCTGGAAATCGCCGACCCGGTCGTGGCCGGTTCCGTGCGTTCGCGCCAGGAGCGCCGCAAGGACACCGCCCGCAAGCAGGTCATGCCGATCCTCATCCACGGCGACGCGGCCTTCTCCGGCCAGGGCGTGGTCATGGAGCTGTTCCAGATGTCGCAGGCCCGCGGCTTCGCCGTCGGCGGCACCGTGCACATCGTGGTCAACAACCAGGTCGGCTTCACCACCTCCAACCCGCTGGATACGCGCTCCACGCGCTACGCCACCGACGTGGCGAAGATGATCGCCGCCCCGGTGCTGCACGTGAACGGCGATGATCCGGAGGCGGTCGTGTTCGCCGCGCAGCTGGCCTTCGAGTTCCGCCAGAAGTTCGCCAAGGACGTGGTCATCGACCTGATGTGCTACCGCCGTTGGGGCCACAACGAGGCCGACGAACCGGCAATCACCCAGCCGCTGATGTACCAGGTGATCCGCAAGCACCCGACCACCCGCGAGCTGTATGCCGAGCAGCTGGAAAAGGCAGGCGTGATCGCCGCCGGCGCCGGCAAGGCGATGGTCGATGCGTACCGCGACAAGCTGGACGGTGGCGAAGTGACCACCGAGCTGGCCAAGGTCGAGAAGACCCCGCCGACCAGCCCGCTGTTCGTCGATTGGCCCAAGCTGCTGGAAGGCAAGCTGTCCGATGAGATCTCCACCAAGGTGGACAAGGACAAGCTGGTCGAACTGGCCAAGCTGATCAACACCGTGCCGGAAGAAGTGCAGCTGCACTCGCGCGTGTCGAAGGTGTACGACGACCGCCGCAGGATGGCCGCTGGCGAGATCCCGGGCGACTGGGGCTTTGCCGAGAACCTGGCCTACGCCACCCTGCTGGACGAGGGCAATGCCCTGCGCCTGGTCGGCCAGGACGTCGGCCGCGGTACCTTCACCCACCGCCACGCGATCCTGCACGACCAGAAGACCGACAACTACTACCTGCCGCTGCGGCAGCTGGTGGATTCGCCGGAGAAGGCCACCATCATCGATTCGCTGCTGAGCGAAGAAGCCGTGATGGCCTACGAGTACGGTTTCTCGACCACCGATCCCAACACCCTGTGCATCTGGGAAGGCCAGTTCGGCGACTTCGCCAACGGTGCCCAGGTGGTGATCGACCAGTTCATCGCCGCCGGCGAAGCCAAGTGGGGCCGCATTTCCGGCCTGACCCTGCTGCTGCCGCACGGTTATGAAGGTCAGGGCCCGGAACACAGCTCGGCGCGCCTTGAGCGCTTCCTGCAGCTGTGCGCGCTGGAAAACATGCTGGTCGTGGTGCCGTCCACCCCGGCGCAGGCCTTCCACATGCTGCGTCGCCAGCTGCACCTGACCACCCGCAAGCCGCTGGTGGTGATGTCGCCCAAGTCGCTGCTGCGCCACAAGCTGGCCGTGTCGACCCTGGACGAACTGGCCAACGGCGAGTTCCAGCACCTGATCGGCGATGCCAATGCCGATGCCAAGAAGGTCAAGCGCGTGGTGCTGTGCTCGGGCAAGGTCTACTACGACCTGCTGGAAGACCAGACCAAGCGTGGCCAGGACGACGTGGCGATCATCCGCGTGGAACAGCTGTACCCGTTCCCGCGTGCGCTGCTGGCTGCCGAACTGAAGAAGTACGGCAAGGCCACCGACGTGGTGTGGACGCAGGAAGAACCGCAGAACCAGGGTGCGTGGTACCAGATCCGCCACCACCTGCAGTTCTGCCTGGCCGATGGCCAGAACCTGCACTACGCCGGTCGCGCACGCTCGGCTTCGCCGGCTGCCGGCCACATGGCTGACCACGTCCGCGAACAGCAGCAGCTGATCGCCGATGCACTGGTCAACCCGTTCAACGACACGTTCGCTGAATAATTCCTCCCCCTATTTAGAAGACAAACCAGGAAGCTCCCGCAATGGCCACCGAAGTCAAAGCCCCGGTACTGCCCGAATCCGTCGCCGACGGCACCATCGCCACCTGGCACAAGAAGGTGGGCGACGCCGTCAAGCGCGACGAAAACCTGCTTGACCTGGAAACCGACAAGGTCGTCCTGGAAGTGCCGTCGCCGGTCGATGGCGTGATCAAGGAAATCAAGTTCAAGGAAGGCGACACCGTCACTTCCAGCCAGGTCGTGGCGATCATCGAGGAAGGCGCCGTGGCTGCTGCCCCGGCTCCGGCCGCTGAAGCCGCTCCGGCGGCCGCCGCTGCACCGGCCGCTGCCGCTCCGGCCGCTGCCGCTGCGCCGGCCCCGGCTGCCAAGTCGGCCGCCGATTCGCTGCCGCCGGGCGCCCGCTTCACCGCCATCACCGAAGGCGTGAACCCGGCCGACGTCGACGGCACCGGCCGCCGCGGTGCGGTCACCAAGGAAGACATCGTCAACTTCGCCCGCAACGGCGGCGCCGGCAAGGCCGGTGGCGCACGTCCGGAAGAACGCGTGCCGATGACCCGCATCCGCAAGCGCATCGCCGAGCGCCTGATGGAGTCGAAGAATTCCACCGCCATGCTGACCACCTTCAACGAAGTCGACCTGTCCAAGGTGTCGGCGGCGCGCAAGGAACTGCAGGACGAGTTCGTCAAGGCCCACGGCATCAAGCTGGGCTTCATGAGCTTCTTCGTGAAGGCCGCCGCCAACGCCCTGCAGCGCTTCCCGCTGGTCAACGCCTCGATCGACGGCGACGACATCATCTACCACGGCTACTCGGACATCTCGATTGCCGTGTCCACCGAGAAGGGCCTGGTCACCCCGGTCCTGCGCAACGTCGAGCGCATGTCGTTCGCCGACATCGAAAAGACCATTGCCGACTACGCCAAGAAGGCGCGTGACGGCAAGCTGGGCCTGGACGAACTGCAGGGCGGCACCTTCACCGTGACCAACGGCGGCACCTTCGGTTCGCTGCTGTCGACTCCGATCATCAACCCGCCGCAGAGCGCCATCCTGGGCATGCACGCCATCAAGGAGCGTCCGATCGCCCAGAACGGCCAGGTCGTGATCGCGCCGATGATGTACCTGGCCCTGTCCTACGACCATCGCATCATCGATGGCAAGGACTCGGTGCAGTTCCTGGTGGACATCAAGAACCAGCTGGAAAACCCGGGCCGCATGCTGTTCGGCCTGTAAGAGACCTCCCGCCCCTCCGCGCCTGCGCGGAGGGGTTCTGGTATAGCAACAAGGACTATTTCAATGGCTGAACAATTCGACGTCGTCGTCATCGGTGCCGGCCCGGCCGGTTACCACGCTGCCATCCGCGCGGCACAGCTGGGCCTGAAGACCGCCTGCATCGACGCAGCGCTGGGCAAGGACGGCAAGCCGGCCCTGGGCGGCACCTGCCTCCGCGTGGGCTGCATCCCGTCCAAGGCGCTGCTGGATTCCTCGCGCCAGTTCTGGAACATGGGCCACATCTTTGGCGACCACGGCATCAGCTTCAAGGATGCCAAGATCGACGTCGAAGCGATGGTTGGCCGCAAGGACAAGATCGTCAAGCAGTTCACCGGCGGCATCGGCATGCTGTTCAAGGCCAACAAGGTCGCCGCCTACTACGGTTTCGGTGAACTGCAGCCGGGCAACGTGGTGAAGGTGAAGCAGCACGACGGTTCGGAAGTCGAGCTGAAGGGCACCAACGTCATCATCGCCGCCGGTTCGGATTCGATTGAACTGCCGTTCGCCAAGTTCGACGGCGACACCATCGTCGACAACGTCGGCGGCCTGGACTTCACCGAAGTGCCGAACCGCCTGGCCGTGATCGGCGCCGGCGTGATCGGCCTGGAACTGGGCAGCGTGTGGAAGCGCCTGGGTGCTGAAGTCACCATCCTGGAAGCACTGCCGGAGTTCCTGGCCGTGGCCGACGCCGAAGTGGCCAAGACCGCTGCCAAGGAATTCAAGAAGCAGGGCCTGGACATCCGCCTCGGTGCCAAGGTCTCCAAGACCGAGATCACCGGCAAGGGCAAGAAGAAGGAAGTCGTTGTCACCTACACCGACAGCGAAGGCGAGAAGACCCTGACCGTGGACAAGCTGCTGGTGGCCGTCGGCCGTCGCGCCGCCACCAAGGGCCTGCTGGCTGAAGGCACCGGCGTCAAGGTCAACGAGCGTGGCCAGATCGAAGTCGACGCGCACTGCCACACCGGCGTCAACGGTGTCTGGGCGGTCGGTGACTGCGTGCGCGGCCCGATGCTGGCACACAAGGGCTTCGAGGAAGGCATCGCGGTTGCCGAACTGATCGCAGGCCTGCCGGGCCACGTCAACTTCGACACCATCCCGTGGGTCATCTACACCGAGCCGGAACTGGCATGGGTCGGCAAGACCGAGGCCCAGCTGAAGGCTGAAGGCATTCCGTACAAGGCCGGCAGCTTCCCGTTCGCCGCCAACGGTCGCGCCGTGGCGATGATCGAGCCGGCAGGCTTCGTGAAGATCCTGGCCCACGCCGAGACCGATCGCATCCTCGGCATGCACCTGGTCGGCGCCAATGTCTCCGAGCTGGTGCACGAAGGTGTGCTGACCATGGAGTTCAGCGGTTCGGCCGATGACCTGGCCCGCATCTGCCACGCCCACCCGTCGCTGTCGGAAGTGATCCACGACGCGGCGATGGCAGTGAGCAAGCGCGCCATCCACAAGGCGAACTGACCGTTAGCTGGTAGTGCCGGCCGCTGGCCGGCATCACCCGGATACAGGAAACCCCGCTTCGGCGGGGTTTTTTGTCTGTGCGGCAAGGTCAGCTCAACAACGTTGCAGCGCCATCAGGATCTACGACCGAGAGTGAACCGCGCCGTTGTAGAGCCGAGCCCACGCTCGGCTGGCCCGTGCAGGAAGCAGCCGAGCATGGGCCCGGCTCTACAAGAGCTGGCCGCCTGATACGGGGCGAGCACAGGCTCGGCACTACACCTTTCCATTCCGTTTCTTCGGCGGTTCATCGCACAGCGTGTGTTTGACCACGGTGTCACCCACTTTCCACTCCTTCACCACCCGGCAACGCTGCTTGGCACCGCCTGCCTCCGAAGCCTTCGCCGCGGCCGCATCCGCCTCATCGGCCCCCGCCACCTGCTGGCGCTCCAGCCACGCCGAAGACGGTGTCGGCACCGCTGCCGGCGGTTCGGCCAGCGCCGGGCCCGCCAGCAGGGCAAGCCCGACCATCAGCAGCGTCCTCATGCGACCGCCGCGCGACCGCCCAGCAACCGTGCCGGCAGCATGAACAGCGCGCGCAGGAAGGCGAACAGGGCCGAGAACGTGACGCCGACCAGTCGGAACGGCAGGCTCAACAGCCACACGAACGGCCAGGCGACCAGCGCCAGCAGCGCCAACGGCCAGCACAGCACGAACAGCAGGCACCACACGCCCAACGCGAACAGGGTCTTCATGACGGTCTCCTTGGGCGGCACCCTGCCGCCAGTGACCACCGTGCCGCGCACGCGCGGCCGCCGCAAACGGATTGCGACGAAACCGGGATGGGGGCGATGAAACCCGGGAAAGCCGCCGGGCATGGCCCGGCGCTACCTGTGGCCCGGCCGCGCGGGCGGGCTCAGCGGCCGCCGTTGCTCAGGCGCAGGCCGACACTGCTGGAACGATCACTGCCGCGCGCCTGTTCATGGCCCAGCAGCAGCGAGAGGATCCAGCCGCGGGCGACGGACACGTCCACACCGGCCGACAGCGACAGCAGATCGTCGTTGTAGCTGCGCATCGCCAGGCGGTAGTCCTGCGGCCGCGCCCACTCTGCGTAGTTCAACGTCGCTTCGCCACGATCCTGCAGGGCCTGCCGGTACTCGATGCTCCAGAACGGGCGCAGGCGTGCCTTGGCCGTCTCGACCGCGCTGCCTTCCAGGCCGAACGCCAGCGCACGGCTGTCGACAACGTGGCGGCCGTAGGCCAGATCCAGTTCACCCAGCCCATGCTCCCGATAGGCATCCAGCGTGCTGCGGCTGCCATCCACCCGTGCGTAGCCGCTCATGCGCATGCCCGACAGCACCTGCTCATAGCCCAGCGCCAGCGAACCGAACCACTGCGAGCCCTCGCGACGGGCCACCGCGATCGCACCGGCATCGCGGCTCCAGCGCTGCAGGTCGAAGCGCAGGTCGCCGGTGGCCAGCACCGCATCGACGAACACGTGTTCGTTGCCGCGCCACAGGCCATACAGCGCCAGCGAACGCTGGTCAGCCTGCAGGCGGGTGCGTGTATCATCCTGCTCGCTGTCGTTGCGGCCGATGCTGCCGGCCACACCCCACAGCGCGCTGTCGCCGAGGCGACGATCCACGCCCACGGTCAGGCCGTCGCTTCGCAGGTCGTACCGCCCTGCCCCGGTCGGGCCACCCCGGCCGTAGGTGGCCGAGCCCGAGGCCCAGGTGCCCCAGCCCGCCGGCAACAGCGCGCCATCGTGCGGCATTGCCTGACCCAGCGGCAGCAACGCCGCGTCCGGTCCACGCGCGCCGGTCGACACCGACAGCGTATTGCTGTCCGCGTTGCCGCCGGAGCGCACCTGGCGCAGGCGCTCGCGGATGTTGGCCTGTTGCGCGTTGGCGAAACGCACGCTGGCATCCACCTGCGCCTGCAGCAGCCCGGTCACGCCCGGATCGCGGGTCGGGTCCGGGCGCACGTTCACCACCAGCGCCAGCTCGACACTGGCCGCGGCATAGTTGCCCGCAGCCGCCTGTTCGGCGGTGATCACCGCGCGACCCTCGCCATGCACATGAACGGTACGGCCCTCGATGCTGGCCACCGCCGTATTGCTGCTGCGGAAACTGAAGGCGCCGGGGCTGGCACTGGTCGGCAGCGGCAGTTCGAAGCTGCCCTGTTCCAGCAGCCGCTGCAGATCCGCACTCCATGCCAGGGACGGCACCGCCACGGCGATCTCGACGACGTATTGCAGCTGTGGCGCGGCCTCGTGGTTGGCGTCACCGTCCTGGTCCACGGTCAGCACGCAGCGCCCCGCTGCCAGCATGGCCACGCGGGTGCCACTGACGCTGCAGACGGTGGGGCTGCTGCTGGCAAAACGCAGCGGCTGCCCCGACGCGCCCCCCTGTGCGGCAACCTCGAAGCTGCCGCCCTCGCTGTAGACCGGCGTTGCCGGGTTCACGATGATGCCGGTGATGGCCTGTGCAGCCTGCGCGATCTTCAGCTGGTAGCGCGCCACGCCACTGAAGCCGTACGCATCGCTGACCTCCACGTCGAAATCGAACACCCCGGCGACCGTTGCCACGCCCTGCAGCTGACCGTCACTCGACAGCAGCACGCCCTGCGGCAGTGCCCCGGCCATCAGCCGGAAGACATACGGCGCAGTGCCGCCGCGCGCCTGCAGGCGCAGATTGACCGGACCGGCCTGGGTGGCCGTCGGCAGCGGCGCTTCGTCTTCCTCGATCTGCGGTGCGGCCACATCCAGCACGAACGTGCGGCGCGCACGGAAGGGACCATCGCCGGTACTGCTGTCGGTTACCTCGACCTCGATGTCGAAACGACCTGCGGCCACCGGCGTACCGGCCAGGCGCCCGCTGCGGTCCAGGCTGACGCCGGTCGGCAGACGGCCGGCGACGATGGCGTAGGTGTAGGGCGCGACGCCACCGCTGCTGGACAGCTGCGAGGCCAGCGCGGTGCCCGCCACGCCCTGCGGCAGCGCGGCCGACTGCAGCACCACGGTCGGGGTGCCGATGGTGATGGTGATCGTGGCCGGTGCCGACGTACGGAAGGCATCGCTGACGGTGTAGGTGATGCGGTCGGTGCCGGCAAAGCCTGCGGCTGCGGTATAGCGCAGCGTTGTGCCCTGCACGTCCACCTGGCCATGCTGCGGCGCTGCTGCCAGCTGCACGCGCTCGGCCACGCCAGTCACCGACAGCGGCAGCACGATGTCCGCTGCGCCGTAGGGCACGGCAATCGTGGAATCAGCCACCGATAGCTCAGGCAGCGGCACCACGGCAGCCGAGGCGGCCGAGGCCATGCCGTTGCCGTATTCGCTGCGCGCAGCCACCACGAAGCGATAGGCGGTGCCGTTGACCAGGCCGCGCACGGTGATCGGCGATGCCATTCCGGTTGTGGTAACGCCACCCGGCTGCGCGGTCACCATGTAATCGATGATGCTGCCGCTGCCGGATTGCGGCGCGTCGAAGTACACCTGCACCTGGCCATCGCCGGCCACACCACGTACACCGGTGACGACCGAAGGCAGATCGACACCGACGCGTACCCCGGCCGTCGCACCGACATGGACCAGCGCGGTGCGAGCCTCCGTGCCCTGGCCGTTGCGCAGGCTGCCAGCGGCGGCCTGCAGCGATTCCACCTCGATGCCATCCTCGTCCCGGTCATCCGCCAGCACGGTGTACTGGAAGCGCAGGACGCTGCCCTGCCCCTCCGTGACCTGGGAGGTGAGCAGTGCGACGCGATGCAGGTTGCCGATACGCAGCAGCAGCTGCGGCGCCACGCCGACCTGCAGGACCTGGTCGAACTGCACGGCGAAGGACATCACCTGCCCCGCCAGGTAGCGGCCTTCGGCCGGCACCTGCACCCCGGTCACCACGGGCGCGTCCTGCACGATGAGGGCATCGGACGGCAGCGATGCCGGGCCGGCACCGGCACTGTTGAAGGCCGTCACCACGAAACGATGCGCAACACCGGGCGGAAGGCCATCGATGCGCAGCGGACTGCCGCTACCTCGCACGATCTGGCCACCCGGCAAGGCCTGCAGCTGGTAGCTTTCCACCGCACTACCGCCGTCGAATGCCGGCGCCTCGAAACCCACGTCCACGCGCCCCGCCGCCAGCACGACCGAGGTGATGCGCGGCGCGCCCGGCACCACCGCCAGCACCGCGAAGGAGCGGCTGGCACGCGGTGCGGCCTGGGTCGCGGCATCACCCGGCTGGTCAGCATCGATGCTGCAGGTACCGACCGCGAGCAGCGTCACCCGGCCATCGGCGGCCACGCTGCAGACCTGCGGGGTGCGGCTGGCCAGAGACACCGGCAGACCGCTGCTGGCGCTGGCCAGTACCTGCGGCGTGCTGCCGAAGGGCTGCGCGTCCAGCGCTTCGAACGTGATCAGCTGCTGCGCCATCGGCACCACGGCGTCCGATGCGATGGAGGCGGCGCCCAGTCCCGCCTGCGTACGGGCGGTGACCGTGAAGCGATACGCGGTGCCATTCTGAAGGCCGCTGAACACGGCGGGCGAACCGGCCGCCTGCTGCTGCAATCCACCCGGCTGGGCGGTCAACAGGTAGTCCAGCACCGGGCTGCCACCGTCCTGCGCAGGCGCGGCGAACTGCAGCGTGGCCGCGCCATCGCCTGCAACCACACCGATGATCGACGGCGCGCCGGCCGGCTGGGCACCGACGACAATACCGTCGGTGGCGCCCACGCCCACCAGGGTCAACACCGCATCGACAGCCTCATTGCTGCGGATGCTGCCACCGGCCAACTGCAGGCCGTCGATGCCGATGCCATCTTCATCGCTCTGGCCGGGCAGCACGGTATAGCTGAAGAGCAGCTGGTTGCTGCCCGAGCCCGAGCGGTAGTGGGCAACCACGCGCTGGCCGCCGATGGACAGCAGCAGCTCCGGCACCCCCTGCACGCTCACTGCCTGGTCCAACGTCAGCTGGAAATCAAGCGTCGCGCCTGCCAGATAGCGACCGGCAGGCGGTACCTGCAGGCCGGTCACGCGCGGCACGGCCGGCATCGTCACCGGGTCGGAGCCGGCAGAGAACGCACCCGGTCCCGTCGCGGTACGCGCACGCACGGCGAAGGTATAGGTCTCGCCGGCACGCAGTCGGTTCACCCGCACGGGGCTGGATCCACCCGTGACCACCGCGCGCGTCGGCAATGTCAGCACTTCATAGCTGGTGATGCTGCTGCCACCATCACTGGCGGGCGCATCGAAGTAGACGTCGACGCTGGTCGCGCCGATGCGTTCGACGCGAAGCAGGGTCGGCGCAGATGCCTGGGCAGCCACGACGCTGAAACTGCGCTCCACCGGCTGCGCGGCCCGCGTACCCGCGTTGCCGGGCTGCAGCGCGCGCACCGTGCAGGTGCCCAGCGCGGACAGGCGCAGGCTGCTGGCGCTTTCCAGCGCACAGGTCAGCGGGGTCAGGCTTTCAAACCCCACGGCCAGACCGCTGCTGGCCGTGGCATCCAGTGCCAGCAACGACCCGAGCGGCTGGTCGCCCGGCGCGTCGAACTGGATCGTCTGCGCGCTCATCGGCGTAACCGGCGCACTCGGCTGCGACGGCGCGCTGCCGTGGCTGCCGTTGTAGGCCATGACCTGGAACTGCACGGGCGTGCCATTGGCCAGCCCCATGACCGTGATCGGCGACTGCGTGCCGAAAACCAGTTCCCCTGTGGATGCCAACACGGCGTACTGCGTGACGGGCGCGCCGCCGGTCTGCGCAGGCGCAGTAAAACTCACTTCCACCTGGCCATCACCGGCAACGGCCATCACCCCGGTGGGCGCATCGGGTGCGATGGCCGCGATGTTGCCAGAGAGCGGCTCGTGGGCGCTGGCGTTCGTCGCGTCGGTGACCTGTACGGTGACGCCGAAGGGGCCAGCGAACTGCGGCGTGCCATGCAGCCGACCATCGGTGTCCAGCAGCAGCCCGGCCGGCAGCGTGCCCTCACGGATACTGAAGCTGTACGGCACAGTGCCGCCGCTGGCGGTGAGATTGACATTCACCGCGGTGCCCACGGTGAACTGCTGCTGCGCCGGCGGCGCCAACTGCAGCGGTTGCGCGACGGCGGAGATGCAGCGGATCTGGACCGGGCTGATGTAATTTCCCGTGGAGATCCGCATGTACAGGCCGTAGGTCACCAGGAAGCTGCTGGCAACCGTTGCGGCATGCGGTCCCGCAGAACCGGTATGGCTGCGGTAATCGTAGGCCACCTGGGAGAAATTCTGGGCGCGCAGGTTGACCATTTCGGCCGACGGCGCCGAACCACCGATGCCCGCACCACTGTCGGTAAAGCTGAGTTCCAGCGATTCGCCTGCCAGAAATACGCCTGGCGCAACCGTCCGGGTATCGCTGGTCGTGGTACCCAGCGCATTGATTGCATCGCAGGCCGCCGACGCCGCCTGTGCCACCCCCGCACCTGCCAGCAACTGCAACAGCACCACGCACATCCAGACGACGCCGCGTCCCAGCCCACTCTTCCCTGCTACCGCCGACATCGATCCGTTCCCCATGAATGAAGGGGGCGCACGCGCCGCGCCATCGCCGCGCGTGCAGCAATGGGTCATGGACGGTGGTGTTTCCCCCTGGTACCGGTGCGGTAACGGCAGGTCACAGGGGAACTTGAGCGCCGGCCGGGAATTACACCGGCACGGCCCCCGGTCGGCCGTGGATGACCTGGAAGCGCGCTGCGGTCCGCACCTCGGCATCGGCACGCAGCACGCTGTCGGCAAAGCGCAGTTCGGCGTCCACGGCCTGCCGGTTCAGCTGCAGCTTCCACCAGCCGCGGCGGTCGCCGTCGAAATAGCGGATGTGCGGGTTCTGCGGAATCGACGGTCCGTAGTACGGTCCATACGGCGTATCGTCGCCGCCACTGCTGATCGCCGGGGCAATGAATTCGGTGGCCAGCACGGGCGAGCTGGCTGCGTTGAAGTCCAGCTTCAGGTCGTTGACAAAGGTGGAGTGCCAGTCGCCGCCGAGCACGATCGCGTTGCCCGTCCCGCCTGTCTGCAGGGCCTGCAACAGACGGTTGCGCGCAAGCGGATAGCCGTCCCAGGCGTCGTTCCAGAAGCGCTCGCGCGAGGTTCCCGCATCCAGTTGCAGCTGGGCCATCAGCAACTGCTGCACCACTACGTTCCAGCGCAGCCCCTGTGCCGCCACCATCGACTGGGCGAACCAGGCTTCCTGGCCGACACCGAGCATGCTCATGCGCGGGTCCAGCGCGGCTTCGCAGCGCGCCGATTCGCCCACCCCGCAGGGATTCGCGGGACGGAACTGGCGGCAATCCAGCAGGCTGAGCTGTGCGAGATCACCGTAGCGCAGGCGCCGGTGCACGCGCAGGCCACCATTGCCTGCCGGCGTGCTGCGCATGGGCAGGTGTTCGTAGAACGCGCGGTAGGCCGCCGCACGACGCACGATGAACGCCTCCGTCGATACGCCGGGCTTCTCCGGATGGATGCCGGAGTAGTCGTTCTGCACCTCGTGGTCATCCCAGATCACCGCGAATGCATGCGCGGCATGGGCCGCCTGCAGGTCCGGATCGAGTTTGTACAGCGCGTACTGGTCGCGGTACCGCTCCAGGCTGACGGTCTCGCCGCTGAAGCGCTCCGCATCCAGCGTGCGACCGCGTGCATTCTGCAGCGGGCTGTATTCGTACAGGTAGTCGCCGGCGTGCAGCACCAGATCGACATCACTGCGCGCGATATCGCGCAGTACCGGGTAGTAGCCACTGTTCCAGGCCTGGCAGGTGCACAGCGCCAGCCGCAGCTGCTCAAGCTGCGTGTCAGGCAGCGGCGCGGTGCGGAAATGACCGACCGCGCTTTCTTCATCACCATCGCAGGCGAACCGGTAGTAGTAGTCACGGCCCGGGCGCAGGCCGTTGACTTCCACGTGCACCGAATGCGCCAGCTCCGGTACGGCAGCTGCAACGCCACGCTGCACCAGCCGGCGCATGCCGGGGTCTTCGGCCACGTACCAGCGCACCGGCACCGCCCGCGCGGGCATGCCCCCGCCATTGAGCGGGTCCGGCGCCAACCGCGTCCACAGCACCGCGCCCTGCGGATCCGGATCGCCAGCAGCGACACCCAGCGTGAACGGATCGCGGCCAAGCCGCGGCCGCGGGCCGGCCGCAGCCAGCCCCGGCATCGCGGCCAGTGCGATCGCTGCCCCCGTGCCCTGCCACGCCAGGCGCAGCAGGCGGCGACGGGTTTCCGGATCGACAGGTGCGCCCATCAGAAGCGGACGGTCGCGGTTGCCATCACCTGCCGCGGTGCGCCGACCTGCATGGTGGCCAGGCTGCGGGTCGGGTCACTGGCGTAGGTGCCATTGGTGTTGATGGACGACAGGTAGCGCTTGTCGGTCAGGTTGGTCAGGTTCAGTGCAACCGTCAGGTTCTGCGCCGGACCCACCGCACCGAAGTCGTAGGCCACCGACGCATTGACCAGCCAGTAAGTGGGGACCGAGAGATCATTGGTATAAGTCACGTAACGCTTGCCGACGTGGTTGGCCGACAGGCGCATGTCCCACGGGCCCGGGGTCCAGGCGAGCGTGCTGGCGAACATCCATTCCGGCGTATCGACGGTCTTCCTGCCGCGGGTCGGCACCACCTCGTTGTTCACGTAATCGTTGTCGTAGGTGCTGTCATTCCACGACAGCGCATTGGACCAGGCCAGGTCCTGCATCGGCTTCAACTGCAGCGTGGCTTCGGCGCCGCGGCTGGTGACCGAGCCGACATTGGAGAACAGCGCCGGGCAGCCAAGGATGCCCACGCACTGGGCGATCGCCAGCAGGCGGTTGTCGAACTTCACGTCATACACCGCGACCGAGGCTTCATAGCCGCGGCCGTAGCCGCGCCAGCCCAGCTCGATCGTGCGCGACTGTTCCGGCTTCAGGTTCCCTGCGCTGGCATCGAAGTCGGCCTGCGGCACGTTGAACGGGCTGCCGACGCCCAGTGCATAGGCAGCGACATTCTTTGCGAACGAACCGAAGACCTCGTTGCCGTCGTTGAGCTTGAAATTGAAGCCGGCCTGCGGCAGGAGGCCCTTCTTCGCGGTCAAACTGCTGTTGTTCGCATAGTTGCCCATCGGCGTACGCACGCGGGTGCGGGTGTGCGGCGACTTGGCGCCGACGTCGATGGTCAGGCGATCATCGAACAGGCGGAAGCGGTCCTGCACGTAGAACTGGCGGGTGATGGTGGTGTACTGCTGGTTCCACACGCGCTGGTCCGGATTGCGCAGGAAGAAGTCATCGGTGATGGGGCCATCGATGTAGTAGAAATTGCGCTGCACGCTGTGGCCGTTGTCCTCGTACCAGAGGCCGGCTTCCAGTTCGTGGCCACCGACGTTCCAGGTGAACGCAGAGGTCACGCCGGTACGGTCGATCGCGTACTCGGTAGTACGGATCGAAATCGGAATCTCCCGGCTGGTGCCCGGGTTGGAGGGATTGGAGGGGCTGAACCAATGGCCCTGGCCGCGATTGCTGTGGTTGTAGACGTTGACCTTCAGCCGCATCGATTCGTTGAGGCCGAAATCACCAGCGATGCTCGACAGATCGTCATTGCGCAGGCCATGGCCGGAGTAGTAAGCGTCCCATGGGCTGTTGACGCCGCCACTGTACTGGCCGTTCGCCGCCGCGACCGCGCGATCCCAGTCCGGCGCGTAGTTGTCCCAGTTCCAGCCGAGGCGATCGATCATCTCCAGCGACAGATCCTGGTAGTCGGCCTCGACCCGGCGCGATCCGTTGAACAACGCGGTGATCCTGCTGTCCTCGCCGAAGTGATAGGTGGCCTTGCCATTGAACTGCTTCGACTCCTGCGATCCCTTGCCCTTCCACTTGTCGCCCTCGGAGTACGCGCCGGACAGGTAGGCGGCGAACCCCTGGTGCTCGCCCGTCTCCAGTCGCGCATAGCTGCGGCGCGCACCGTCACTGCCGAAGCCCTGCGCCAGCACCACGCCATACTCGGTGGACGGATCGATCGAATAGAACTGGAACACGCCACCCAGGTTGCTGGTGGACGGCGTACCCAGCGCGCCGATGCCGGTGGACACTTCCGCACCGCCCAGGTTCTCGCTGATCACCGCGCGGCTGATGTGCAGGCCATTGCTGTTGCCGTAGGACATGTTGCCCAGCGGGATGCCATCGAGGGTATAGCCGAGGCGGTTCTGGTTGAAGCCGTGCAGGCTGATGCTGGTGGACCATTCATAGGCACCGGTGGCGTCGGCCGACTCGAAATGCACGCCCGGCTTGCTGGCCAGCAGCTTCAGCGGGTTGGCGCCTGGCGGCAGCACCTTCATGTCCTCCGCGGTGACACGCTGCACCTGGCGGGCCTCGCCACGGCCGATCACCGAGACCGAATCAAGGGTCGTGGCCGACGGTGCTTCGGTGTCAGGCGCGGTTTCAGCCGAAGCAAGCGACGGCAGCGATGCACAGACCAGCAGGGCAAGCAGGTTGCGGCGGAGCGGAGCATGGGACGACATGGAGGCGGATTCCTTGGGCACGCTGGACACCGAAAGGCGGCGTCGAAGAGCAGCAGCGGCGGAATCGTAGAAGCAGCGCGTTACATGCCATTTACACGCGACGTACTGGAATTCGCAATGCAGGCGCCCAACGGCGAAGAGCCGAGCATGGGCTCGACTCTACGGTGGGCACGGGACTTACTCGAACGAACCGACCGAATCGTGCGACAGGTTGTCGAAGCGGGTGTATTCGCCGAAGAATTTCAGCTTGCACGAACCGGTGGGGCCACCACGGTGCTTGCCGATGATGATCTCGGCCAGGCCCTTGTCCGGCGAATTTTCCTTGTTGTAGTAATCGTCGCGGTAGATGAACACGATCATGTCCGCATCCTGCTCGATTGCGCCCGATTCGCGAAGGTCAGCCATCACCGGGCGCTTGTCGGTACGCGTTTCCAGCGATCGGTTGAGCTGCGAAAGCGCGATCACCGGCACGTTCAGTTCCTTGGCCAGGCCCTTCAGCGATCGCGAGATCTCCGAAATTTCGGTCGCGCGGTTTTCGCTGTTGCCCGGCACGCTCATCAGCTGCAGGTAGTCGATCACGATCAGGCCCAGGTCGTGCTCGCGCTTCAGGCGGCGGCACTTGGAGCGCAGGATCTCCGGCGACACGCCCGGCGTATCGTCGATGAAGATCTTGGTTTCCTTCAGCATCTTGATCGCGCTGGTGACGCGGCTCCAGTCCTCGTCTTCCAGCTGGCCGGTACGCAGGCGCGAGGCGTTGATGCGGCCATTGGAGGAAATCAGGCGCATCGCCAGCTGCGATGCGGACATTTCCATCGAGAACACGGCCACGCCCTTCTTCGACTTGATCGCCGCGTACTCGGCGATGTTCAGCGCGAAGGTGGTCTTGCCCATCGCCGGACGCGCGGCAAGGATGATCAGGTCGGTCGGCTGCAGGCCGGCGGTCATCGCATCGAAGTCGGTGTAACCGGTCGGCAGGCCGGTGATGTTGCCGCCGTTCTCGAAGCGGTTGCGCAGTTCCTCGAACGCATCCTTCAGCGCGCCGGGCATGGCCACGAAGTCGGTGCGGCCGCGCGCGCCCTGCTCGGCGATGGCGAACACGCTCTTTTCAGCCGAAGCCAGCAGTTCACTGCTGTCGCGGCCTTCGGGCTGGAAGCCGTCGTTGACGATGTCGGTGCCGACCTGGATCAGCTGCCGCAGCACCGCCTTGTCACGCACGATCTCAGCGTAGGCCACGATGTTGGCCGCCGACGGCGTGGTGCTGGCCAGCTCGATCAGGTAGGCGCCATCGCCGACCAGCTCCATCCTGCCCTGCGATTCGAACCACTCGCCCAGGGTCACCGCATCGAACGGACGCTCGCGCTCGGACAGCTCGCGGATCGCCCGGTAGATCATCTGGTGGTCGCGGCGATAGAAATCGGTCTCGGTCAGCTGGTCGTTGACCCGGTCGTAGGCTTCCGGGGCCAGCATCAGGCCACCCAGCACCGCCTGTTCGGCTTCCACCGAGTGCGGCGGCACGCGCAGCTGGTCGATGCGCGACTCGTCGCGTTCGCGGTCGAAGCCATCGCCGCGCTCTTTGCGGTTGGAACGGAAGCCGGAACGGGCGGACATGCTGCGGTGTTTCCTGCGAAAGTGGGCCAGACGAGTGTAGGCATGCGCCGACCCCGGCGCATGGACAAGCCTGTGGATAAGCCGTGGACGAACGGGGGATATCCGCCGCTGTGCGACGTAGCTGCCCGGCCTATGGAGACCCATTATCGCATGGGGTCGGATCCCTCTGCGCAGCAGAGGGCTCTGACCCCAGCCCCGAAAGCGGCGTCAATCGCCCTTGGCATGCACCGCGATCAGCTTCAGGAAGCGGTCCACGTAGCCCTGCAGGAACTTATGCGTGCCCTCGTTGTGGATCGTGCCGTCGGCGCCGATCAGCTCATCCTTGAAATGGATGAACGCCTCCGGCTGGCCGAGCACGTGCATGTCCAGGAAGGCCAGGCTGTTGCGCAGGTGCTGCTGCGCCACCGCCGTGCCGATCTGGCCGATGGACGCGCCGATCACCGCCGCCGGCTTGCCACCGAAGGCGCTGTCGCCATACGGCCGCGAGCCGATGTCGATGGCGTTCTTCAGCACACCGGGCACCGAGCGGTTGTATTCGGGGGTGACGAACAGCACCGCGTCCGCGCCGCGTACCTCGTCCTTCAGGCGGGTGCCCTGGGCCGGGTAGCTGCCGTCGAAATCCTGGTTGTACAGCGGCAGATCGTCGATGCGCACGTACGTGAAGCGCGCACGATCGCCGGCCAGTTTTTCCAGGGCCAGCGCGAGCCTGCGGTTGCAGGATTCCTTGCGCAGGCTGCCAACGAAGACCGCGATGGTGGGAACGGGCATGGCGACACACTCCTGACGGGGAAAGGACCAGCCTAGCGGCCGGCCCGACGCGCCCCGGTGAAGATCAGCCGCGTTCCACGCTGGCCCGCACCTGCCGCCAGTGGTCCTGCCAGGCCTGGAGCATCAGCACGTTCCACAGGTGGGTATGCCACTTGCGCTGGCCGCCCAGGAACTGCTGCCACAGCGGCTGCACGGCGGCCGCCGACAGCACGCCTTCGCGTTCCAGCCGCGCCGGCTGCAGGAGGTCATCGGCCCACGGCCGCAGGTCGCCCTTCAGCCATTCACTCACCGGCGCACCGAAACCGCGCTTGGGACGGTGCACCATCGACTGCGGCACGTAGCGGCCGAGCACGCGCTTGAGCAGCACCTTGCTGGTGTCCTCGCTGCGCTTGAAGTCCAGCGGCAACGACCATGCGAATTCAGCAACGCGCCAGTCCAGCAGCGGCGCCCGTGCCTCCAGGCTGACCGCCATCGAGGTGCGGTCGACCTTGCACAGCAGGTCGTCGGGAAGGTAGCTGACGAAATCAGCCAGCATCATCGCGTCGGCCGGGGTGCCGGCACCGTGCAGCGGGTCGGCCAGGTCGTAGAAGCTGCCAGCCTCGCGCGCACCGATCACTGCCGCCGCCGGGTCGCGCCAGCGCGAGATGCGGTTGCGGTAGACATCGCCGATGCCGCGCGCGCCGGTCTCGGCCAGCAGCGCGGCCAGGCCGCCGGTGCGCGACGCCTCGCCCTGCTGGTGCGCACGCGCGCCCATCCAGCGCCGCAGCGGCGCCGGCACGCGGCCCAGCATCTGCCAGTTACGCAGCGCACGCACGTAGCGGGTGTAGCCGAAGAACAGTTCGTCGCCACCGTCGCCGGACAGCGCCACGGTCACGCCCTGCCGCGCCAGCCGCGCGACCAGGGCAGTCGGCACCTGCGAGGCGTCGGCGAAGGGCTCGTCGAACATCGCCGGCAGCTGCGGCACCACCGCCAGCGCATCGGCGCCACTCACGTACAGCTCGGTGTGGTCACAGCCCAGGTGGCCAGCCAGTTCCTTGGCCAGCGGCGCTTCGTCATGGTGCGAGCCGCTGAAGCCGATGCTGAAGCTGTGCACCGGCTGCGTGCTCTGCGCCTGCATCAGCGCGGCCACCAGCGACGAATCGGTGCCACCGGACAGGAACACGCCCACCCGCACGTCGGCCACCATGCGCAGCGCCACGGCATCGCGCAGCAGGCCGTCCAGCTGTTCCTCGGCCTCCTCGATGCGGCCCTGGAACGGTGCGGCCAGCGCCGCCTGCATGCGCGCGCGCGCATCCCAGTACGGGCGCTGGGCCTGCTCGGGCCGGTGCGCGGACGCACCGGCGGCCACCATGGCCGCATCCAGCCGCAGCACGCGGCCCGGCATCAGCTTGTAGCAGCGCTGGTGGATGCTGTGCGGGGCCGGGATGTAATCCAGGCGCAGCAGCAGGGTCAGCGCATCACGGTCGATGTCGTTGTCGAAGTCCGGGTGCTGCCACAGCGCCTTCAGCTCCGAACCGAACACCAGGGTGTCGCCGGCCCAGCCGTAGTACAGCGGCTTCTTGCCCACCCGGTCGCGGGCCAGGTACAGGCACTGCTCGTGGCGGTCCCAGAGGGCGATGGCGAACATGCCGTTGGCGCGCTGCAGGGTGTCCTCGACGCCCCACTGCAGGATCGCGGCCAGCAGGACCTCGGTATCGGAATGGCCACGGAAGGCATGGCCCAGCGGCTCCAGCTCGGCGCGCAGCGCGGCGAAGTTGTAGACCTCGCCGTTGTAGGCCATCACGTAACGGCCGTCGGCCGAGGCCATCGGCTGGTGGCCCAGCGGTGACAGGTCGAGGATGCTCAGGCGGCGGTGGGCCAGGGCGATGCCGGCGCTGGCGTCGACCCAGGTGCCGCCGTCATCCGGCCCGCGGTGGTGCAGCGCCTGGCCCATGGCCAGCGCCTGCGCCTGCAGCACCTCGTCCGGCGACTGCGGCGCCGGCAACAACATTCCCGCCAATCCACACATGCATCAGGGTTCCTGCGCCAGGTCGAGGGCGGCGCCAATCACCGCATTGTCGCTTGGAAGCCCGAACATTGCTGCCCCCGCCAGCGGCGTATAGGTATCGGCACCGCAGACCCGGCGCAGCGGCAGGTGGCCATGGCCGGCCTCGACCAGGGCGGTGACCACGCCCTCGCCCACCCCGCCACTCTGCCGGCCCTCATCCAGCACCAGCACCCGACGCGCCGTGGCGGCCTGGGTCGCGATGAAACCGGCATCCAGCGGCACCAGCCAGCGCAGGTCGACTACCCGCACCTGCCAGCCGGTCTGCGCCTGGATGGCTGGCACCGCGCGCAGCGCCATCGGCACGCCATTGCCATAGGTGAACACCACCAGGTCATCGGCGTCGGGCGCGTAGACCCGGCCCTCGCCCAGCACCAGCGCCTGCCCCGCCGCCGGGTAGTCGAACAGCCACTGGCCATCGCCGGGCGCGTGCAGGTCCTTGCTCATGTACAGCGCGATCGGCTCCAGGAACACCGCCACCCGGCCGTCCACCCGGGCCAGCGCCGCCAGCGTGCGCAGCATCATCACCGCGTCGTCGCCGCGCGACGGGCAGCCCACCACCAGGCCGGGAATGTCGCGCAGCGCGGTGATCGAGTTGTCGTTGTGGAAGTGGCCGCCGAAGCCCTTCTGGTAGCCCAGGCCGGCCACCCGCACCAGCATCGGGTTGCGGAACTGGTCGTTGGAGAAGAACTGCAGCGAACAGGCCTCGCCGCGCAGCTGGTCGATGGCGTTGTGCAGGTAGGCCAGGTACTGGATTTCCGGTATCGGCAGCAGGCCCATGTTGGCCAGGCCCTGGGCCATGCCCAGGATCATCGTCTCGTCCAGCAGGGTGTTGAACACCCGGCGCGGCCCGAAGCGGCGCAGCAGGTCCTTGGTCACGGTGTAGACGCCGCCCTTCTGCGCCACGTCCTCGCCGAACAACAGCGCCTGCGGATACTTGCACAGCAGTTCCTGCAGGGCGTGGTTGATCTGCACCGCCAGATGCCGCGGCGGCTGCCGCTCGGGAAGCGCATCGGCACCGCCGTACAGGGCCTCGCGCGCCTCGGTCGGCACCGGGCGCTGCGCCTCGGCCATCACCGCCGCCGGCGTGTATGGCGCCAGCGGTGCGGCCACTTCATCCAGCGACTGCAGCTTCGGCCGCCCTTCGGCGTCGGCCGCCGCCGACAGGCAGCGCGCGCGCAGGGTCTCGTAGGCGGCCTCGATGCCCGCCGCATCCATCCAGCCCGATTCCAGCGCGATCTGCGCCGAACGCAGCAACGGGTCCTGGGCCTCGGCCGCGCACAGGTCGGCCAGCGCGCGCCATTCCACTTCGAAGTCGGTGCCGGCATGGCCCATCAGCCGCGTGGTGCGCAGGTGCAGGAAGGTCGGCCGACGCGTGCGCCGGCAATGCTCCACCGCGGCCTGCACCTGCGCATGGCCCGCCGCCAGGTCCAGGCCATCGGCGTAGTAGTAGTCCAGCCCCGGCTGGCGGCTGAAGCGCTCGGCGATCCAGCCATCCGGGGTCTTCACCGAAATACCCAGGCCGTTGTCCTCGCAGACGAACAGGATCGGCGCCGGCAGCTTCTGGTAGGCCGACCACATTGCGGTGTTGAAGGCGGTCTGCGCGGTAGCGTGGTTGGCCGAGGCATCGCCGAAGGAACACAGCACGATGCTGTCGGCAGGGATCGGCAGCGGCTGGCCCAGGCGCTTGCCGCTTTCGATGGCCAGCGCGGTGCCCAGCGCCTTGGGCAGGTGCGAGGCGATGGTCGAGGTCTGCGGCAGCACCCACAGCGGGCGGCTGCCCCATACCTTGTGGCGGCCACCGCTGGCCGGGTCGTCGGCGCTGGCGGCGAACGAAAGCGCCGCGTCACGCAACGGATCCAGGCCCGGCACCTGCCGTGCGCGCTCGGCCATGAAGGCGCCGGAGCGGTAATGCAGGAACGCCGGATCGGTATGCCGGCAAGCCCGTGCCAGCAGCGCGTTGCCTTCGTGCCCGGACGAGCCGATGGTGTAGAAGACCTTGTTCTGCACGCGCAGCACGCGTGCCATCAGGTCCAGCTGGCGGCTGGCCAGCTGCGAATCGAACAGCTCGGCAAACGCCGCTGCGGTCAGCGTGCTGCCCGGCAGGATCGGCGCATCCGGCGCCGGCTTCGGGCGCGGCAGGCCGCGCCAGCCACGCACCGCCTCGAGGAAATTGACGTCGCACACTTCGGCGCGGTTGAGCACGCGCATGCGTGCGGGGATCGGATCGGGAACCACAGCAAACATCGAACACCCTCCGTGTCGTTGTTGCATTCCGCGGTTTCGCGGCCCAGCTTCCGTAGCGTCGAGCTAGCTCGACTGCCGCTGGGTAGAGTCGAGCTTGCTCGACTGGCTTGCAGAGCAGTCGAGCAAGCTCGACTCTACCCGCGCCCTTCCAGGCGTGCACGTACCTCGGCCGTAACCGCCGGCATCGCCACGAACCGTGGCTGCTCGCGCACCCGCTGCAGCCAGGCGCGCACTTCCACGAACGGCTGCAGGTCGATGCCACCGTCGGCGGCAACATCGGTATAGGCAAACAGCGCGATGTCGGCAATGCCGTACTCGTTGCCGGTGAACCACGGCGCCTGCCGCAGATGCTGCTCCATCACCGCCAGCGCCGTGGCCGCGCGCTCGTGCAGGCGCGGCAGTTCGGCCCGGCGCGGGGAATCCAGTGCGGTCCAGCCACGGATGAAGCGCGCCACCGCGACGCACGGTTCGTGGCTGTACTGCTCGAAGAACATCCAGCTCAGCGCCTGTGCGCGCTCCCAGCCATCGCTGGGCAGGTACGGCGTGCCTTCGGCCAGCCAGAACAGGATCGCGTTGGATTCAGTCAGCACGCGGCCATCGTCGCGCACGATCAGCGGCACCTTCGCGTTCGGGTTGAGGGCCAGGAATTCAGGCGAATGGGTCTGCCCATGCGCACTGTCCACTTCCACCCAGCGGTAACGGCTGCCCAGCTGTTCCAGCAGCAGCCGCACCTTGTGGCAGTTGCCCGACACCGACATGCCATGCACCGTCAACGGAACGCGCTCGTCCACCATTGCCTGCTCCCGAAAGCCCCGGCCGACGGCCGGCTGCGTGCAGTCTGGCAAGCATGCCGGCCGATGCCAAGCGCGGATGCAGCATCAGCGCCCGCGCTGCTGCCAGTGCGCGCGCGACTGGCCCCAGATCTGCAGCGGCTCTCCTTCATAGGGCGGCGGCAACTTGCCCATGCGCAGCAGGCTGCTGCCGATCTTGCGGGCGACCACCCTCGACTTCTCGTTGTCCTCGGCGATGGTGTGGATCACCTCGTCCCAGCCCAGCGTTTCGAATGCCCAGTCGATCGCAGCCACGGCGGCTTCGGGGGCATAGCCACGGCCCCAGCTTGCGCGGCGGATGCTCCAGCCGACCTCGGGGCCCGGCCAGCCCAGCGGCTGCCACGGGCCCATGCGGCCGACCCATTCGCCGCTGGATTTCTCGATGACGCTGAACATGGAATAGCCGAACAGCTGCCAGGCCCCGGCCAGGCTGCAGAAACTGCGCCAGGCCACTGATGGCAGCTGCACCCCGCCAAGGCTGCGCATCACCTCTTCATCGGCGCAGAAGGCCAGGTAGGGCTCAAGATCCTGGGCCTGCGGCGGACGCAGGATCAGCCGCTCGGTTTCGATGCGCAGGTCGAAGATGCTCATGGGTTTCCTGCAGGATGCGATGGCCGACCATCATCGTCGATCAACCCGCGCAAACGAAACAGGCCGGCAAACGCCGGCCTGTCGTAAACATGCTGCAGGCAACGCGTTACTGGCGGTTGGCCGCTGCGTCACCGGCCGCAGCGGTCTGCGTGACCAGCTGGCCGTCCACCACCGGCAGGCGGTCGCTGGCCGGCTTGTTGTCCATGCGCACGGTCTTCTCGGCGCCATCGTAGCGGTAGGTCACGTTGTAGCCCTTGACCACATCGTTGGTGCCCATCGGGATGCGGGTGCCGGGCTTGCTGGCCATGCGCATCGTACCGGTGGTGCCGTCTTCGTTGCGGTAGGTCACGTTGTAACCGGTCACGCGACTCGACTCGGAGGTCGCGGTTTCAGTGTGGCACTGGCGCTCGGTACGGTTGACCACGCGGCCCCCCACGTGGCGCTTGTCCACCTGGTTGCCGATGATGCCACCGGCCACGGCGCCGGCTGCAGTGGCAGCCTTCCTGCCGTTGCCGCCGCCCACCTGGTTGCCCAGCAGGCCACCGACCACGGCGCCGACCACGGTGCCGCCGACGTTGCCGTCACGCTCGGGCAGGCGCTCCTGCACCACCACGTCCTCGCAGACTTCATGCGGGGTCTGGGTGGTGGAGGTCTCGCGCACCGGCTCGGTGCCGATGACCGTCGCGTAGGCCTTCTGCTTCTCGGTCAGCGGGTCGACCTTCAGCACGTCGGCGTATTCCAGGCCGCGCGGTGCCGAGGCATCGACCGCGTCACCGCGCGCGCCGTCATCGGCAGCGCTGCCATCGACCAGGCGCGATTCCGAAGGATTCGCGGCGCCCAGTGCATCCGGGGTCTTGTCACCGCTCTTCATGAAGGCGGCCGTTGCGATGCCACCCACCAGCAGCGCGCCTGCTGCGACCAGGACAGTTGTAGTTGTGCTTTTCATGACCTGCTCCCTGCGGACCGTCCGCAACGTTCTCGATGCAGATTGCAGCATGCGCTGCCTGAACGGAATCTCCACAATTCGTACTCACGGCCGTAACCCATTCAGCATCGGGAAATGCAGGGTCCGTGGTAGCGTTTGCACCTCGCCCACGAGGAACCCCGCCATGGCCAACCCGATGCTGCTGCCGGTCCTGCAATGGGCACGCCGGCTGCGCTACCCCACCCTGTTCAAGCTGACCGCCGGCCTGTTCGCGCTGACGCTGGTCATCCCTGATCCGCTTCCGTTCGTGGACGAACTGGTACTGGGCCTGGGCACCCTGCTGCTGGCCAACTGGAAGAACCGCAGTACGGCAACGCCACCACCGCTGGAACAGCGTTGAACATGCTGATCGACAGCCATTGCCACCTGGACGCCAGCGAATTCGACCCCGACCGCACGGCGGTGATCGAGCGCGCCCGTGCGGGCGGTGTGCAGGCCCAGATCGTGCCGGCGGTGACCGCCGCCAGCTGGCCGAAGCTGCGCGAGGTCTGCCAGCAGGCGGCCGGGCTGTACCCCGCGTACGGCCTGCACCCGATGTTCCTGGCCGACCATCGTCCTGAACACCTGGACCAGCTGCGCGACTGGATCGAGCGCGAGCGCCCGTACGCGATCGGCGAGTGCGGCCTGGATTTCTTCGTCGAGGGACTGGACGCGGAGGCGCAGCAGGACTATTTCATCGGCCAGCTGAAGCTGGCGCGCGACTTCGACCTGCCGGTGATCGTGCACGCGCGCCGCGCGGTGGACGCGGTGATCGCCGCGATCCGCCGCATCGGCGGCCTGCGCGGGGTGGTCCATAGTTTTCCCGGCAGCCCAGAACAGGCCGCGCAGCTGGACAAGCTGGGCTTCCTGCTCGGCCTCGGCGGGCCGCTGACCTATGAACGCGCGCAGCGCCTGCAGAGGCTGGTGCGCGAGATGCCACTGGAACAGCTGCTGCTGGAAACCGACGCGCCGGACCAGCCCGATGCCGGTATTCGTGGCCAGCGCAACGAGCCGGCGCGACTGTCGGTGATCGCCCGCCACGTGGCCGCGCTGCGCGGTACCGACGTGCAGACCATCGCACAGGTGACAAGCGGGAACGCCCGGCGGCTGTTCGCGCTGCCGGCCGCCTGATCGCCGTTTCGCCGGGCATGGTCCGGCGCTGCCGGTCAAACCTCGGCGGCTTCGGCCTTGACCTTCTTTGGTTCCAGCAGCATCTCCAGCGCCTTGCCCACCGCAGCGAATGCAAACGCACCGGTGATGTGGGTCGCTGCGCCCAGCCCGGCGCCACAATCCAGCTTCAGCGCTGCGTCGGCGCCCAGGTTCGGACGCAGGCCGCAGACGCTGCCATCGGCCTGCGGGTACTTCACGTTCTCCAGCGAATACACCGCCGGTACGCCGAAATAGCGTTTGGCGTTCTTCGGGAAGTTGAATTCGCTGCGCAGCTTCTTGCGGATCAGCGCCAGCATCGCGTCGTGCTCGGTGCGGGACACATCGCGGATGCGCACCAGGGTCGGATCGGTACGTCCACCGGCCGCGCCCACGGTCAGCAGCGGCAGCTTGCGGCGGCGGCACCAGGCGATGGTCTCCACTTTCACCCGGAAGCTGTCGCAGGCATCGATGACCAGGTCGAAGCCCCGGTCCAGCAGTTCGGCCATGTTGCCGGTGGTCAGGAAGGCCTGCACGGCATCGACCTCGATCTGCGGATTGATCGCGCGGCAGCGCTCGGCCATCGCCTCGGACTTGTTGCGGCCGTAGTTGCCTTCCAGCGCCGGCAGCTGCCGGTTGGTGTTGGACACGCAGATGTCATCGGCATCGATCAGGGTCAGGTGGCCGACCGCCGAACGGGCCAAGGCCTCCACCACCCACGAGCCGACGCCGCCCATGCCCACCACCGCCACGCGGCTGCCCTGCAGGCGCTCGAGCGCACCTACGCCATACAGCCGTTCAATGCCGGCGAAGCGTTGTTTGACCTGTTCGTTCATCCCGCTATTTTAACGTGCAGGCAACGGCGGCCATAGCGGGCTGCCGTGAACCCACCGTTGCACGCCAGGAGCGCACGCATGAACGCCAGCCCATCCCGCCGTCCCTCCGCCGCCCAACGCTACCTGTTCGTGCTCGGGCTGGGCCTGCTGATCGGCCTGGTCGCCACGATCATGGTCGGCCGCGCCCTGCAGGCCGGCCGCGATCCCTTCCCGCACAGCCTGATGCACGTCATGCAGCGGCAGGCGGAACTGCTGCAGCAGGCCCAGCAGCAGAACCGTTGCAGCCTGGCCGACAGCCAGCCGCGCCTGCAGTCGCTGCGGCTGCTGTCCAACGACCTCGACCTGGCGTTTCCCAAGCTGAAGGACGATACGCGCTTCCAGCAGCATGCCAGCCAGTACCGGGCCAGCCTGAATGCCGCGCTGGCCGCGCCACCCAGCGACTGTGCCGCCCTGGCCAAGGTGGTGCAGACGCTGCAGGACGATTGCCGCGCCTGCCACCAGGACTTCCGCTGATTCATCCTGCAGCCGGGGAAGATGGACGCGATTGGCACCTCGTTCACATTGAAAAGTGGACGATTCGATCACCCTGCTGCATGACGCAGTACCACCCCTTCCACCCGCCTTCACGGCCAGGAGACGCCCCATGAAGATCCAGCTCATCGCCGCCAGCGCCATCGCTACGCTTGCCCTGGCCGGCTGCGCCACCTCGCCCGGTTACGGCGGTGGTGGTTACAACAATGGCGGTTACAACAATGGCGGCTATGGCAACAACGGCTACAACCAGGGGCGTTGCGCCGACTGCGGCATCGTGACCCAGATCAATACGGTCGCCTCAGGCCGCACCGCGCCCAGCGCGACCGGTGCCATCCTCGGCGGCATCGTCGGCGCCGTGGCCGGGCATGAAATCTCCGACCACACCGGTGGCAGCCGCGGCAACAAGAATGTCGCCGCCGCCGCAGGCGCGGTCGGTGGCGCCCTCGCCGGCAACCAGATCCAGAAGAACGTAACCAGCGATACCTACGACATCACCGTGCGCATGGATGATGGCCGCACCATCGTGGTCAACCAGCGCGATCTGGCCGGCATCCGCGAAAACACCTACGTCCGCGTGGTCAACGGCCGGGTTGTCCTGCGCTGATCCGGCAGGCGCCACCGGCAATGAAAAAGGCCCGCTTGCGCGGGCCTTTTTCGTGCGATGCACTGCGGTCGGATCAGACCGGCTGCACTGCGTCGGCCTGCAGGCCCTTCTGGCCCTGCACGACGGTGAAGGTGACCTTCTGGCCTTCCTTCAGGCTCTTGAAGCCCTGGGTCTGGATGGCACGGAAATGCACGAACACGTCTTCGCCGTTTTCACGGCTGATGAAGCCGAAGCCCTTTGCATCGTTGAACCACTTGACGGTACCGGTCTCGCGATCAGACATCTCACTCACTCCCTGGTGACTCTCTCTTGTTGTTGGATACGCCTGGTTGGGCGGCTGACAAGCAAGGGGGAAGCGAGGTGCAACGATGCAGCGGATCGAAGAGATCTTGCTTCATCAGGCCACGATCCACGGTGACCTTGCCAAGCTCAGCGTCTGCAACTTAACCCGACCAAAACGAAAAAGCAACTGGCAAAATCCTTCACTGTCAACCCCAAAAAGGCCACCATACGGGACAGCATGGACCTCTCATTCATCTTGTATCTGCTAGCCGCCGTTCTGGTCCTCGTGGGAATTGCCGGCATCGTGCTCCCCGCCCTGCCCGGCGTGCCCCTGGTCTTCATCGGCCTGCTGTGCGCGGCATGGGCTGACGGCTTCGCTCATGTCGGCTGGCCGACCCTGCTGGCCCTCGGCATCCTCACCGCCCTGTCCCTGCTGGTCGATGTGCTCTCCACGGTGGTCGGCGCACAACGGGTGGGCGCCAGCCGCAAGGCCTTGTGGGGCACCTTCGTGGGCAGCATCGTCGGCCTGTTCTTCATGCCGGTGGGCCTGTTCGCTGGTCCATTGCTCGGCGCGCTGCTGGGCGAGTACTGGCACACGCGCGAACTGGGCCGTTCAACCAAGGTCGGCCTGGCGACCTGGCTGGGCATCCTGCTGGGGCTGGCACTGAAACTGGCCGTGGTGATCGCCATGCTGGGCCTGTTCGCCTTCGCCTGGTTCCTGTGATGCAGTGGCCTTCACGCCACGCGCACACCTGCGCCGGGCATAAACCGAAGGGCTGGCCGTTGCCGCGGGCAGCCGCCACACTGTGCGTCTTCCCGTATTCATTCTCTGAAGGGCCTGCTGCAATGACCCTCCCCACGCTGCTCCCCCGCTTCGCGCCCCTGGCCCTCGCCCTTGCAAGCGCGCCCCTGGCCGCGCAGGAAATCGCGCCAACGGCGACCACCACGCCGGCCGGCTGCGCCGCGATCGACACCGATGCGGCGCGCCTGTCCTGCTACGACCGCCTGTTCGGCCGCAATGCCCAGGCCACCGCAGAAGCCGATGCCGCCGCCCAGCAGGCCGCCCAGACCCTGCGTGAACAGCGCCGCGCCGCACGCCTGAGCCAGGGTGAGGAGAACCTGCGCGCACGCGTGGGCGACATCTTCCGCCCGGCACCGGATGACAGCGCCCTGGCCAATGCCGGGCGCGGTTCACTGCTGGACAGCCGCTGGGAGCTGGCTGAGGATTCCAAGCTGGGCCCGTTCCAGCTGCGCGCCTACAAGCCGGTCTACCTGCTGCCGGCATTCTGGACCAGCGACAAGAACCAGATGCCGCAGTCGCCCAACCCGGCCAACAGCGTGACCACGCCGCAGGTGCTGGACAGCACCGAACTTAAATTCCAGATCAGCTTCAAGACAAAGATTGCCGAGAATCTGTTCGGCGACAACGGTGACATCTGGGCCGGTTACACCCAAAGCTCGCGCTGGCAGGCCTACAACGCCGAAAACTCGCGTCCGTTCCGTGAAACCAATTACGAGCCGGAAGTGATGATGGTGTTCCGCAACGGCTATTCGATCGGTGGCTGGCGTGGGCGGATGACCGGCATCAGCCTCAACCACCAGTCCAACGGCCGCGCCGATCCGCTCTCGCGCAGCTGGAACCGGGTGATGCTCAACATCGGCCTGGACCGCGAGAACTGGGCACTGGTGCTGCGCCCGTGGTACCGCATTCCCGAGTCGCGCGGCGATGACAACAACCCGGATATCGAGGATTACATGGGCCGCGGCGACGCGACCCTGATCTGGAACCGCAATGGCCATGAAGTAGCGCTGATGGCACGCCATTCGCTGCGCACCGGTGACCGTTCGCACGGCGCGCTGCAGCTCGATTACGGCTTCCCGATCAGCAACCTGCTGCGCGGCCACATCCAGGTCTTCGACGGTTATGGCGAAAGCATGATCGACTACAACCACAAGGCGACCTATGTGGGCGTGGGTGTATCGCTGCTGGAGTGGTTCTGATGGCAGTGACGATCTGGCACAACCCGGCGTGCAGCAACTCGCGCGGCGCGCTGGCGCTGATCCGCGCCGCCGGGATCGAGCCGGTGCTGGTCGACTACCTGGGCACCCCGCCTGACGTAGCGACACTGCGCACAGTGCTGGGCGAATCCGGCCTGGCCGCCAGCGACCTGGTGCGCAGCAAGGAAGCCCAGTTCGCCGAACTGGGCCTGGCCGGTGCCGATGAAGCCACCCTGCTGGCCGCCATGGCCGAGCACCCACGCCTGATCAACCGCCCGATCGTGCGCACCCCCAAGGGCACGCGCCTGTGCCGGCCGCCGGAAATCGTGCTGGAACTTCTGTAACCCGCCCTGCTTGGGTAGAGCCGAGCCATGCTCGGCTGCTGTTCACGGGCACCCCATGAATGAAGCCGAGCATGGCTCGGCTCTACAGAACGGGTTACCGCCAGTCGGTGATGCCTTCGCGGCGGTAGGTCTCAGCGAAGGATGGGCGCGCCTTCAGCCGCTGCGCATGCACCTTGAGCACCGGCCAGCTGTCGGTGGGCGTGGGCATGTTGCGCGACCAGCGCATCAGCATCACCAGCATGAAGTCGACCACACTGGGCGAATCACCCAGCACGTAGGGCCCCTGGGCCTGCAGATGGTCGGCCATCTGCTGCCAGGCGGCCTCCAGACGCTGGCGGGCCATCGCCTGGGTCGCGGCCACGTTTTCCTCACCCGCGGCTTCGTGCGGGTAGAACCACGCGCGGTAGGCGGGCTGCAGGGTGTTGGCACACCAGAACATCCAGCGATAGGCGGCGCCACGTGCAGGCGTACCCGGCGCCGGCAGCAGGCCTGCTTCCGGATGGCGGTCGGCCAGGTACAGGGCAATGGCGGCCGCCTCGGTCAGCACCTGGCCATCGATCATCAGCGTCGGCACCACGCCAGCCGGGTTCAGCGCCAGGTACGGCGCGGCTTTGTGCTCATGCTTGTCGAAATCCAGCAGCACCAGCTCATGCTCGATGCCCAGTTCGATCAACAGCCAGTGAACCACCAGCGAGGCGGTGCTGACAGACCCATACAGCGTAGTGCGCATGCGACGACTCCGGTTGCGGGAAGCGCCGATTATGCGCCCAATGGCTCAGCCACCACCGCAGGACGCCATGCAGCTGTCCGCGTTCTGGCTGCAGCTGATCAGCGGCGACTGGTCCATGCAGGCCTGCGCCTGGGACATGCAGGAACGCCGCAGCTCGTCATCCTTGATCCGGTCGCACCTGCTCGCCGCCTGCGCATCGCAGGTTGAACGACGGTCCGAATCCGAACGGGCCAGGCAGGCATTGCGGTACTGCTGGCACGCCATCACGCATTGCGCGCTGGCGTTGTTGCCGGGTGCGCCGTCGTACAGATCGCCGCCGCTGCTGCAGGCGGCAAGGGAAACAACACACAACAGCGCAAGGCATCGAAACAATGACATTGGACACTCCCTGTTCACTACATCGGAAAACCCAGCGAAGCCTGGCAGTGCCGACATTACCGTGGCGTCAAACGGAAAACGGCACCTTGCGGCGCCGTTTCCCTGCAACCGGTGGGGATTACTCCACCACCACCGGAATCTTGCCGATGCGGGCCTGCCATTCGCGCGGGCCGGTCTTGTGCACCGATTCGCCGGTGGAATCGACCGCTACGGTGACCGGCATGTCCTGCACGGTGAACTCGTAGATCGCTTCCATGCCCAGATCGGCGAAGCCGACGACCTTGGCCGCCTTGATCGCCTTGGACACCAGATAGGCCGAACCACCGACAGCCATCAGGTAAGCCGACTTGTGCTTCTTGATCGCCTCGATCGCGGCCGGGCCACGCTCGGCCTTGCCGACCATGCCCAGCAGGCCGGTCTGTGCCAGCACCTGTTCGGTGAACTTGTCCATGCGGGTGGCGGTGGTCGGGCCGGCCGGGCCCACCACTTCATCGCGCACCGGATCGACCGGGCCGACGTAGTAGATGAAACGACCCTTCAGGTCGACCGGCAGTTCCTCGCCCTTGTTGAGCATGTCGACCATGCGCTTGTGGGCGGCGTCGCGGCCGGTCAGCAGCTTGCCGTTGAGCAGCAGGGTCTGGCCCGGCTTCCAGTTGGCCACGTCTTCGGGGGTGATCGTGTCCAGGTCCACGCGGGTGCCCTTGGACGCGTCGTAGGTCAGCTTCGGCCAGTCTTCCAGCGACGGCGGGTCCAGCATCACCGGGCCGCTGCCATCCAGGGTGAAGTGCGCATGGCGGGTCGCGGCGCAGTTCGGGATCATCGCCACCGGCAGGTTGGCCGCGTGGGTCGGGTAGTCGTTGATCTTGATGTCCAGCACGGTGGTCAGGCCGCCCAGGCCCTGCGCGCCGATGCCCAGCGCATTGACCTTCTCATACAGCTCCAGGCGCAGTTCTTCGATGCGGTTGGATGCACCACGCGCCTGCAGCTCGGTGATGTCGATCGGCTCCATCAGCGCTTCCTTGGCCAGCAGCATCGCCTTTTCAGCGGTACCGCCGATACCGATGCCGAGCATGCCCGGCGGGCACCAGCCAGCACCCATGGTCGGCACGGTCTTCAGCACCCAGTCGACGATCGAGTCGGACGGGTTGAGCATGGCGAACTTGGTCTTGGCTTCGGAACCACCGCCCTTGGCGGCGACGATGACGTCGACGGTGTTGCCCGGCACCACCTTGACGTTGACCACGCCCGGGGTGTTGTCCTTGGTATTGACGCGCTTGCCCGCCGGATCAGCCAGCACCGAGGCGCGCAGCTTGTTGTCCGGGTGCAGGTAGGCGCGGCGCACGCCTTCGTTGGCCATGTCTTCCACGCCCATGGTCGCGTCGTCCCAGCGCACGTCCATGCCGATTTCCAGGAACACGGTGACGATGCCGGTGTCCTGGCAGATCGGACGGTGGCCTTCGGCGCACATCCGCGAATTGATCAGGATCTGGGCCATCGCTTCCTTCGCGGCCGGCGACTCCTCGCGCTCGTAGGCGGCAGCGAGGTTCTTGATGTAATCGACCGGGTGGTAGTACGAGATGTACTGCAGCGCGTCGGCGATGGACTGGATGAGGTCTTCCTGCTTGATCGATGTCACGGCTTGCTCGCTTGCTCAAGGCTGGCGGGGGTAATCCCCCATTTTACCCCCTCCCCCACCCGCAAGGGGGGGTGGTAGTGCCGGCCGCTGGCCGGCAATCGCACGACGCACGTGTCACGCTTGCTCCCTCCCCCGGCGTCCTGGTCGACATGAACACTGAATCCGCCTTCCAGACCCACCGCCCGCGCCTGATGGCGCTGGCCTACCGCCTGCTGGGCAGCCGCAGCGATGCCGAGGACGTGGTCCAGGATGCCTGGCTGCGCTGGTCCGGCACCGATCCGGCCGCCGTGCGCGACCCCGAGGCCTGGCTGGTCACCATCACCACCCGGCTGGGCCTGGACCGGCTGCGTGCGGCCCGGCGCGAGCGGGTCCACTACGTCGGCCCGTGGCTGGCTGAACCGCTGGAGATCCGCCTGGCGGCAGAACCGGCCAGCGATCCCGCCGTGGCCCATGCCCGCACCGACGAGGTGTCGGTGGCCTTCCTCACCCTGCTGGAGCACCTGGGCCCGGAGGAACGCGCCGCCTTCCTGCTGAAGGAGGCCTTCGACCACGACTACCGGCAGATTGCCGCGCTGCTCGGCCTGAGCGAGGCCAACTGCCGCCAGCTCGTGCATCGGGCCAAACAGCGCCTGCAGGCCGGACGGCCGCGCTTCAACGCCGATAGCGGCCAGCACCGGCAGCTGCTGGCGCGCTTCATGGACGCCACCCAGCGTGGCGACAGCGAGGCCATCCAGGCGCTGCTGCATGCCAACGCGCGGCTGGTGTCCGACGGCGGCGGCGTGGTCACCGCGGCGGTGCGCCCGCTGCTGGGCGCCGAACGCATCGGCCGCCTGTTCTGGGCCATCGCACGCCGCGGCCTGGGCCAGACCGCGCAGCTGGGCTGGGTCAATGGCGAGCCGGCGATCCTGCGCTTCCTCGGCGACCAGCTGCACTCGGTGACCACCATCGAGGTGGCCGAGGGCCGCATCGCCAACGTGTACAGCGTGCTCAATCCGGAAAAACTGCGCGGGCGTGTCACGAACGCGGACGGCACGGCGTCCTTGTAGTGAAAGACGGCCACCGTGGCCGTCGTGGAGCTGAAGATGTCCGACCATGCCTCTCCCCGCGTCCCCTACACCCGCCTGGCCGCCGATGCGTTCAAGGGCCTGCTGGCCACCAGCAAGGCGGTGCATGACAGTTCGATCGACCCGACGCTGATGGAACTGCTGTTCCTGCGCGTATCCCAGCTCAATGGCTGCGGCTACTGCATGGACATGCATGCAACTACGCTGCGCAAGGGCGGCATCGAACCGCGCAAGCTGGACACCCTGCCGGCCTGGCACGAGAGCCGCTTCTTCGATGCACGCGAACGTGCCGCGCTGGGCTGGGCCGAGGCCCTGACCCGGCTGACCGAGGGCGCGCCCTCGCAGGCGGCATTCGATGCACTGGCACCGCACTTCGATGAGAAGGGCATCAGTGACCTGAGCATGGGCATCGCGGTGATCAATGCCTGGAACCGGCTGGGTGCCGGGCTGCTGCCGCCGCTGCCGTAAAGGGCCGGAACGCTGGATTGACAACTGCGCGGGTGACCGGCACCTTCGCCGGTCACCCACGGATGGAAACCACCGATGCCGCCAGGAACCGACGGCCCAATCAGCAACGCCGCCCTGAAGGCCCTGCGCCAGTACTGCAGCCGGGAGGACGCGCGCCCCGATCTGCTGGCCACGCTGGAGCAGCATGGACTGCTGTGGCCGGTAGAGACACCCGACCATGCCACGCTGCAGGCGCGCATGTTCAGCGCTTACGCACAGGCCAGCCAGTCGCACGTGGTGGACAACTTCATCCTCGGCATGGAGGAGAACCGCCCCGATCTGCGCGCCGGCTTGTCCGCGTACTCGTTCATGCAGCACTTCCCGCGCCACGACGAAGTGCCTCATCCATCGCATGCGTGCCACGTGTGCGGGCGGCAGAGCAATCAAACCTTCGACCCTACCTGGCTGAGCACGGTGACATACGTGGCAGGGGCGGTGATCGCCGGCGGGATGGACATCATCACCTTCGTGCTTGAGCACCAGAACCGTACCCCGCATCGGCGTCCCGCCTCGACCGACACGCTGGTCGCGCTGCTGCGGTTGCTGCACCACGATACGGCCCCGGATGACACCCCCACCCGCCTGCTCAAGAGGGTGCGCAGCGTGCCTGGCCTGAAGGTAACGGTGGAACAGGCCGGCCATCTGCTCGAGGTGCTGGGCCATGCCGGCTTGCTGCGCACGCCCGAGCATGCAGGTCTGGCGCAAAGCTTCGTCAACGTAGGGCTGGTGCCATCCAAGTCGCATTCCTCCAACTGGAGCTACCCGGTGGATTTCTGGACCGGCAGGCACGGCATCGATGCCGAGGCCCTGCAGCACTGGTTCGGCGGCTATCCCGAGGTCATTGGCGCGCTGGAACCCTGAAACCGTCGTTCATCGCTCCGCCACGGCGCAGCTGGGCACAATGACGGACATGCCAGCCTCCTCCGCCGCCACCAAGCCCAGCATGCGCCAGCGCTTCAAGGCGATGCGCAACCTGCCGCCGTTCCTGCGCCAGGTGTGGCAGACCAGCCCCGCGCTGACCCTGACCAGCCTTGGCCTACGCCTGATCCGGGCACTGCTGCCGGTGGCGATGCTGTACGTGGGCAAGCTCATCATCGATACCGCCCTGCACCTGAGCCAGCACGGGGCCGGCTTCCCGCCGCTGGGCGAGGCGCTGTCCAGTGGCCTGTTGAATCCGCTGCTGGGCCTGCTGGCGCTGGAATTCGGCCTGGCCATCGCCTCCGACCTGCTCGGACGGCTGGTCAGCTATGCCGATGCGCTGCTGTCGGAGCTGTTCGCCAACGCCACCAGCGTGCGCCTGATGGAACACGCCGCCACCCTGGACCTGGAGGACTTTGAAGACCCCGACCTGCAGGACAAGCTGGACCGCGCGCGGCGCCAGACCATGGGCCGGATGAATCTGATGAGCCAGCTGTTCGGCCAGGTGCAGGATGCGATCACGGTGGCCAGCCTGGCGGTCGGCCTGCTGGTCTATGCGCCGTGGCTGATCCTGCTGCTGGCGCTGGCGCTGGTGCCGGCTTTCATCGGCGAATCGCATTTCAACGCCGCCGGCTACAGCCTCAATTTCCTGTGGACGCCGGAGCGGCGCCAGCTGGACTACCTGCGCCAGCTCGGCGCCAGTGTGGAAACAGCCAAGGAAGTGAAGATCTTCAACCTGCACCGCTTCCTGGTGGACCGCTACCGGCGGCTGTCGGCGGCGCTGTTCCTGGCCAACCGGGCGCTGGCGCGGCGGCGCGCGTTCTGGGGGACGGTGCTGGCGGCGCTGGGCACGCTGGGTTACTACACCGCCTATGCCTATATCGCCTGGCGCACGGTGCGCGGTGATTTCTCGATCGGCGACCTGACCTTCCTCGCCGGCAGCTTCCTGCGCCTGCGCCAGCTGCTGGAAGGCCTGCTGATCGGCTTCTCGCAGGTGGCCAGCCAGGCGCTGTACCTGGACGATCTGTATTCGTTCTTCCAGATCGAACCGGAAATCCACTCACGCGAAGGCGCAGTTGCCGTACCGCGCCCGATCCAGCAGGGCTTCGTGTTCGAGAACGTGGGCTTCCGCTACCCCGATGCGGAGCAGTGGGCGGTGCGCCACCTCGATTTCCAGCTGCACGCCGGCGAGGTGCTGGCCCTGGTGGGCGAGAACGGTGCCGGCAAGACCACCCTGGTCAAGCTGCTGGCACGCCTGTACGAACCGGACGAGGGCCGCATCCTGCTCGATGGCCGCGACCTGCGCGACTACGACCTGGACGACCTGCGCGCCAACCTGGGCGTGATCTTCCAGGACTTCGTGCGCTACAACCTCACCGCCGGCGAGAACATCGGCGTGGGCCAGGTCGAGGCGATGGCCGACCAGGAGCGCATCGCCGACGCTGCGCGCCGCGGCATGGCCGAAGAGGTGATCGATGCCCTGCCCGGCGGCTACGGGCAGCTGATCGGCCGCCGCTTCAAGCAGGGCGTGGACCTGTCCGGCGGGCAGTGGCAGAAGATCGCCATCGCCCGCGCGTGGATGCGCGATGCGCAGGTGATGATCCTCGACGAACCCACCGCCGCGCTGGATGCCCGCGCCGAATTCGAGGTGTTCCAGCGCTTCCGCGAACTGGCCGACCAGCGTACCGCCGTGCTGATCTCGCACCGCTTTTCCTCGGTGCGCATGGCCGACCGCATCCTGGTGCTGGCCGAGGGCCGGCTGGAAGCCAGCGGCACCCACGACGAGCTGATGGCCCAGGGCGGGCGCTACGCCGAACTGTTCGAACTGCAGGCCGCCGGCTACCGCTGAACGGCCCTGAGAACGCCTCTCGTTACGGATAATGAGAACCCCTCTCATTTGAGGTAGAATGACGGGGACGACTCCATTGCCTGAATGTGCCCCCATGTCTTCCGCTTTCGGCGCCGAAACGGTGCTTGAGGTCCGCCACTGGACCGATGCCTACTTCAGCTTCACCCTCACCCGCGACAGCGGCTTCCGTTTCGAGAACGGCCAGTTCGTGATGATCGGCCTGGAGACCGAGGCGCGGCCGCTGCTGCGCGCGTACTCCATCGCCAGCGCCAACTGGGAAGAACACCTGGAGTTCTTCAGCATCAAGGTGCAGGACGGCCCGCTGACCTCGCGCCTGCAGCACATCAAGCCGGGCGACAAGGTGCTGGTCGGCAGGAAGCCCACCGGCACCCTGCTGATCAGCGATCTGCACCCGGGCAAGAACCTGTACCTGCTGGGTACCGGCACCGGCATGGCGCCGTGGCTGTCGGTCATCAAGGACCCGGAAACCTACGAGCGCTTCGAGAAGGTGATCCTCTGCCACGGCGTGCGCTACGAAAAGGACCTGGCCTACCGCGATTATTTCGAGAAGGAACTGCGTGAGCACGAGTTCCTCGGCGAGATGATCGGCGAGAAGCTGCTGTACTACCCGGCCGTGACCCGCGAACCGTTCGCCAACCAGGGCCGCCTGACCCAGCTGATGGAAAGCGGCGAGATGCAGCGCACCCTGGGCCTGCCGGAACTGAACCCGGAAAACGACCGCGCGATGATCTGCGGCAGCCCGCAGATGCTGGCCGACCTGCGCACCGTGCTCGACGCGCGTGGCTTCCAGGTGTCGCCGCGTATCGGCCAGCTCGGCCACTACGTGTTCGAACGCGCCTTCGTCGAAAAATAATCTGCAACGGTAGCGCCGGCCGCTGGCCGGCTCTCCTTTATAGTGGGCGGCCGCTGGCCGTCCGGCCGGCACCTGCCCGGAACGATGCAGATGATCAGGATGATCCGCTCCCCCCTTGCCGCCCTGCTGCTCCTGCTGGCCACCAGCATGGCCGCCGCCGCCGCGTCACCGAAAGCCGGCGAGATTCCGCCGCAGCTGCTGGGCAAGGACCGCAAAGGCGACATGGTCGACCTGTCGACCCAGCACGGCAAGGTCGTCATCGTCACGTTCTGGGCGTCCTGGTGCGGCCCGTGCCGCAAGGAACTGCCGATCCTGGCCAAGCTGCAGTCGGTCATCGGCCACGATGCGCTGCAGGTCTACGCGGTGAACTTCAAGGAACCACGCGCCGATTTCGCCGCACTGGTGCGCAACCGCAACTGGCCGGTGCTGGACTACATCCACGACGGCAAGGGCACTGTCAGCGAGCAGTACGGCATCCAGGCCATCCCACACATGTTCATCATCGGCCACGACGGCGTCATCGCCCACGTGCACCGCGGCTATTCGGAAGACAGCCTGCCGCAGATCATCGACGAGATCATGGCGGTGCTGCCCGAGGACGTGCGCACCCGCCCGGCGGGCGACCGCTCCTGACCGTTCACAGACCTGCACCGGTAGTGCCGGCCGCTGGCCGGCGCTCAGGCCGTCATGGGGTTGCCGGCCAGCGGCCGGCACTACCCGTTACAGCAGTGCTTCGATCCCGCTGCGCAGCTGTTCCGGCTTGGTGGTCGGCGCATAGCGCGCCACCACCTGGCCCTGGCGGTCGACCAGGAACTTGCTGAAGTTCCACTTGATGCGGGCAATGCCCAGCAGGCCGCGCTTCTCGTGCGACAGCCAGTGCCACAGCGGGTCGGCACCGGCGCCGTTGACCTCGATCTTCTGCGAGATCGGGAAGCTGACCGGATAATCCAGCGAACAGAACTGGCGGATCTGCGCCGCATCGCCTGGTTCCTGCCCGCCGAACTGGTTGCAGGGGAAGCCCACCACCACCAGGCCACGATCACGATAGTCCTGCCACAGCTGCTCCAGGCCGGTGTACTGCGGGGTGAAACCACAGCGGCTGGCGACGTTGACCAGCAGCAAGGGGCGGCCCTGGTACTGCGCCAGCGCCCGCGGCTGGCCGTCCAGGTCCACGAAAGCGAAGTCGAAAGCGTTGGGCATGGCGGGCGGTCCGGGTGGGAAGCCCCATGGTAATCGCAGGCCGCACCGGTGGGCGGCACCGGGCATGCCTTTTGACACAAGTGGCACCCGGGCGGGGCGGGTTACCCTCGGGCACTTGTCTGTCTTACCGGAGTACCGCCTTGACCACCCGCCTTGCCCTTGCCGTGGCCATGACCCTCGGCCTTGCCCTGCCCGCCTATTCGGCCAGCGCCGCCACCCCGGCCGCTGCCAACGCGCAGCAGGCCAATCCGTTCTTCGCCGAAAGCCCGCTGCCGCTGCACTTCCCGCAGTTCGACAGGATCAAGGACAGCGATTTCGCCCCGGCCTTCGACGCCGGCATGGCGCAGCAGCTGAAGGAAGTGGAGGCGATCGCCAACAACAAGGCCAAGCCGACCTTCGACAACACCATCATCGCCCTGGAAAAGAGCGGTGACGTACTGGACCGCGCGACCACCGTGTTCTTCAGCCTGGTCGGCGCCGACACCAACGATGCGCGCAAGAAGCTGCAGGCCGACTACTCGGCGAAGTTCGCCGCGCACAGCGATGCGATCGCGCTGAACGGCAAGCTGTTCGCCCGCATCCAGGCGCTGTATGACAGCCGTACCCAGCTGGGCCTGGACGCCGAAGGCGTGCGCCTGGTCGAGAAGTACTACGACAACTACGTGCGTGCCGGCGCCAAGCTGTCCGAGGCCGACAAGGCCACGCTGAAGACCATGAACGCCGAGCTGGCCAACCTGGGCACGAAGTTCAGCCAGAACGTGCAGTCAGAAGTGAATGCATCGGCGATCACCGTCGACGACGTCAAGCAGCTCGACGGCCTGTCCCAGGAGCAGATCGCCGCCGCCGCCGAAGCCGCCAAGGCCCGTGGCCTGGACGGCAAGTACGTCATCACCCTGCTCAACACCACCGGCCAGCCGCCGCTGACCAACCTGGCCAACCGCGAGCTGCGCCAGAAGATCTACGAAGCCTCGGTCAGCCGTGGCAGCCGTGGCGGTGAGTTCGACAACACCGCGCTGGTCTCGCGCATCATGCAGCTGCGCGCCGACAAGGCCAAGCTGATGGGCTTCCCGAACTTTGCCGCCTACAACCTGACCAACCAGACCGCCAAGACCCCCGAAGCGGTCAACGCGATGCTGGGCAAGCTGGCCCCGGCCGCCGTGGCCAACGCCAAGCGCGAAGCCGCCGACCTGCAGGCGATGATCGACAAGGAACAGAAGGCCGCCGGCAGGAAGACCTTCGCCCTGGAGCCGTGGGACTGGGCGTTCTACAGCGAGAAGGTCCGCCAGGCCAAGTACAACTTCGACGAATCCCAGCTCAAGCCGTACTTCGAGATGAAGAATGTGCTGGAGAACGGCGTGTTCTTCGCCGCCAACCAGGAATTCGGCCTGACCTTCAAGCAGCGCACCGACCTGCCGGTGTACCACGACGACGTCACCGTCTATGACGTGTTCGATGCTGACGGCAGCCAGCTGGCGATCTTCATCTTCGACCCCTACGCGCGTGCCTCCAAGCGCGGTGGTGCCTGGATGAACTCCTATGTCTCGCAGTCCAAGCTGACCGGCTTCAAGCCGGTGGTCGCCAACCACCTCAACATCCCCAAGCCGCCGGCCGGCCAGCCGACCCTGCTGACCTGGGATGAAGTGACCACCACCTTCCACGAATTCGGCCATGCCCTGCACGGCATGTTCTCCAACGTGAAGTACCCGTACTTCTCGGGTACCTCGGTGCCGCGTGACTTCGTCGAGTTCCCCTCGCAGGTCAACGAGATGTGGTCGGACAACCCGGCCATCCTGAAGAACTACGCCAAGCACTACCAGAACGGTTCGGCCATGCCGCAGGCGCTGCTGGACAAGGTGCTGGCGGCGGCCAAGTTCAACCAGGGCTTCGCCACCACCGAGTACCTGGGTGCAGCCATGCTGGACCAGCGCTGGCACCAGATCGGCGCCGACCAGGTGCCGGCCGCCAAGGACGTGATGGCGTTCGAACGCGCCGCGCTGGAAAAGGACGGCATCTACTACGCGCCGGTTCCGCCGCGCTACAGGACCCCGTACTTCAGCCACATCATGGGCGGCTACTCGGCCGGCTACTACGCCTACATCTGGTCGGAAGTGCTGGACGCCAACACCCAGAAGTGGTTCAAGGACAACGGCGGCCTGAGCCGCAGGAACGGCGACCACTTCCGCGCGACCCTGCTGTCCAAGGGCGGCAGCGTGGACGCCATGCAGCTGTTCCGCGATTTCGCCGGCCACGAGCCGCAGATCGAACCGCTGCTGGAGAAGCGTGGCCTGACCGGTGCCGGCAACTGATCGCCCGCGCGGTTGAGTGAAACGAAAACCGCCCGGGAAACCGGGCGGTTTTTTTGTTGGGGCCATCCATGCATGGCGTGGATGGACGTTCGGATCAACGCGGCGCCACATACCCACCACGCACGCCTTCCGGCGACAGCACCAGCTGCCACAGCTGCGCATGCCGGCAGCGGAAGGTGGCCATCGACCCGGCCAGGTAGAACCGCCACATGCGGCGGAAGTGCTCGTCGTAGCGGGCATCCAGCTGTGGCCACCCGGCTTCCACGTTGCGCCGCCACGCCTGCAGGGTCAGGTCATAGTCGGTGCCGAAGTTGTGCCAGTCCTCCAGCACGAAACGGCCCTCGAACGCCCGGCTGATCTGCGCCGCCGAGGGCAGCATCGAGTTGGGAAAGATGTAGCGCGCGATCCACGGATCGGTGCGGTGGCGGGAAACATTGCTGCCGATGCTGTGCAGCAGCAGCAACCCGCGCGGCGACAGGCAGCGCCGGGCCACCTCGAAGAAGCTGTCGTAGTTCTTGTCGCCCACGTGCTCGAACATGCCGATGGAAAACACCGCGTCGAATGGCTCATCCAGGTCACGGTAATCCTGCAGGCGGATCTCGATGGGCAGGCCCGCGCACAGCTCACGTGCGTAGGCGGCCTGTTCCTGCGAGATGGTCACGCCCACGCCACTGACGCCGTACCGCTCGGCGGCGAACTTCAGTGCCTCGCCCCAGCCGCAGCCGATGTCCAGCACGCGCTGGCCTGGGCGCAGGCCCAGCTTGCGGCAGACCAGGTCGAGCTTGGCCTCCTGCGCAGCGTCCAGGTCGGCGGCATTGCGCCAGTAACCGCAGCTGTAGACCAGGCGCTGGCCAAGCATGGCCTGGTAAAGATCATTGCCAAGATCGTAATGGCGACGGCCGACTTCATAGCTGCCCTGCCCGGCCTGCAGGTTGAACAGCCGCGCCTTGAGCGCATCGGCCACCTCGCGCCAGCCATGCACGCGTTCGTCCAGGTGGGCCATCATCAGGTGGACCAGGAATTCGTCGAGAACGTTGGCGTCCCACCAGCCGTCCATGTAGCTCTCGCCCAGGCCGAGCGAACCGTGGCCCATGACCCGCGCGAAGAAGCGCGGATCATGCACCTGGATGTCCTGTGGCTGGGTGCCGCCGATGCGGACCCCGGCTTCCTGGAGCAGGCCGGCAACCCGCTCCTGCAACCCTGTATCCACGCGTCCTCCGTCTGCGGTTACCCGCCTGCGAACAGCGCCACGTAATCCTTGGCCACGTGCGGCAGCAGCACCGCGGCCGGGACATCGGCCGTCTGCGTGCCATCCGAATACGGGCCCACCTGGTAGGGCGGGAACACGAAACGCAGCGCCGTGATCTGGCCCCTGTCGTCGGTCAACGGCTGGAACTGGCTGAAATTCTCAGCCTGCGGGCCGGTACCTTCGGCAATCATCCGCGAAGCATTGCGCAGCGATTCCTGCAGATCGGAAGGCTCCATGTCCTCACCGCTGAGGCGGGTGGCCACGCGCTCGCGCAGCTGGTCGGCGACGAAATCACTGATCGCCTTCCAGCCCTTGTCATCGGCCACCAGCGTGGCGGCACTGAGCATCTGCTGCTGCGGCGGCAGCCACACGAAACGCGCCACCAGCGGCTCGCCATGGGCGCCACCGGTGTAGCGGCTGCCATCGGCACTGACCACCACCAGCTGCGGGGTTTCCAGCACCTTCTCGAAACTCAGCGACAGCTCGTAGGGCATGGGCGGCTTGTCGTTGCCCAGCCCATCCAGTGCCTGCTGCAGGTCGCCCCGGGCGGAAGTGGCGTACTCCTGAAGCGCGCGTGCCAGGCCCGGGTAGCGGTCGATGCCAGCGGGATAGCTGATGCCGACCACTTCACGTTCGTTGTTCTCCACCACGTCGCGCAGGTCCAGCGGCGCCTCGGCGGGCGGCGTGGGCTCAGTCGCAGCGGCTTCAGCGGCCGGCGCCGCATCACTGGCCGGAGCCGCCTGTTCACCGCGCTGGCAACCGGCCAGCAGCAGCACGCCCATTGCCCCAGCCAGCGCGCCTGCGCGCAGCGGCTGGTTGTTTCCAGTCTTCATCGGGATCCCCTGTTCATGTTCGTACATCATCGCCTGCAATGGCTGAAGCGTGGCCCGCTGCATTCAGCCTACCAGCAGGTCGTGAAACTCCTCGTGGCGCTCCAGGAACGCCTCGGCATAGGCGCACGCCGGCACCACCTTGTACTTGTGCTCGCGGGCAAAGCGCAGTGCGACGCGGGTCAGCTCACCAGCAATGCCACGGCCGGCGATCGGCTCAGGCACTTCGGTGTGGGTGATGACCATGCGCCTGCGTTTGATCTGGTAGTCCAGCACCGCCCGGTATCCACGCACATGGGCGATGAAACGGTGGTTGGCCTGGTCGTGCTCGACCTCGTAGGCCAGACCGGGGGGCGTGACCGAAGCCATGGAACTGTCTCCTGCGACGACTGCGCGCATGGTGCGCAGCCGGGCGCCATGACGGCGTGAAGCCTGAACAGGGGCAAATCTGGTCAGTTTGCGTCAGATCCGGCCCTCAAGCTGCATCGATGGCGGCCGCTAACCCCTTCGCAGGGGTACGGCCGCACTGGCACGGCCCTTGCGAACGAAGCTATCGCACTCTGCCGTGGAGGCCTGTCATGCACCCCAACCCGTCCCCAACCGATACCGACCGCGCCCTGCTGGAAGGCCTGCTGCAGTTGGCAGTGGAAGGCCAGACCGAAGAACAGGACTTCCAGCGCATCGGCGAGGAAGTGTATTCGCGGCTGCTGGATACCTACGGCCAGACGACCAAGGCCTGACACAGGGTACTGCGGGGTCGGATCCGCCGGATCCGACCCCTGGCACGCTTCAGCCGCCCAGGCCGAAGCTGGGGTTGGACAGCTCGCGCAGGAAGTGGCCAAAGATGGCCGGCTGCATGGCCAGCATGAAGATCACACCGAACGCGGCACCGGCCAGGTGCGCGCTGTGATTGATGCGGTCGCCGCCGCGCTTGTCCATCCAGATGCTGTAGCCGACGTAGAACACGGCATAGATGATCGCCGGCGCCGGAATGAAGAACACCAGGATGATCGTCCAGGGGCTGAGCAGGATGAAGGCGAACAGCACCGCCGACACCGCGCCTGACGCGCCCAGGCTCAGGTAGTTGGGGTTCTTCTGGTTCTTCAGGTAGCTGGGCAGGATCGAGACCAGCAGCGCCCCGAGGTAGAACGCCGGGTATGTCAGCCAGCTGCCGGTCAACGACAGCATCACCTTCTCGATCTGCCCGCCGAAGAAGAACAGCGTGATCATGTTGAAGATCAGGTGCGACCAGTCGGCATGGATGAAGCCGTAGGTGATCAGGCGGTCGTACTGGCGGTGGCGATCCACCGCCGGCGGCCACAGGATCAGGCGGTCGGCCAGCTTGCGGTTGTTGAACGCCATCCACGACAGGACGGCGGTGATGGCGATCAACAGCAGATTGACGGGGGTCATGTCGGCTCAGGCTCAGGCAGTGCGGTAGTTGTCGACCATACGATAGCGTTTTGCATACCAACCGAAGGCCAACGCCGCAACGAACGCGAAACCGGCGAAGAAGAACATCAGGAACGCCGCCTCGCTGAGGCCGGTCCCGGCGATCTTCTCGGTCACCGTGTGGTTGCGCACCGCTGCATTGGACAGCAGCACCCACAGGTTGCCGATGGTGGTGGTCAGGTTCCAGAAGCTCATCACCACGCCCTTCATGGCCTGCGGCGCCTGGCTGTAGGCGAACTCCAGGCCGGTGGCCGAGACCAGCACCTCACCGAAGGTCAGCAGCGCATACGGCAGCATCTGCCAGAAGATGGACATGGCATTGCCGCCGTCCATCACCACCTGGATGCCGCCGACCACGACCCAGGCCAGGCCACTGAAGGCGATGCCGGCGGTCATCCGGCGCAGTGCGGTCGGCTCGAAGCCGAAGCGGCGCAGGGCCGGGTACAGCACCAGATTGTTGAACGGAATCAGGATCATCACCAGCAGCGGGTTCAGCGCCTGCATCTGCGAAGCGGTGAACCAGCTCGGCATCTGCATCTGCTGGCCCTGCAGCACCCAGGTCGAGGCCTTCTGGTCGAACAACGAGAAGAACGGCGTGGTCAGGGCGAAGATGACCAGCACCCGCAGCACCGAGCGCACACCTTCCACGGCCTCGGCCGGGTGCTGGGCACGGGCACGGTCCAGCTGCAGCCAGGTACCGCCACCGATGCCGGCCAGGATCAGAACCAGCGCGATGCACAGGCAGATGACGATGCCCAGGCTGCCGACCAGGCCCAGCGAGGCAACGGCCAGCACCACGCCGGCCACGGCGATGGCCAGGCCCGGACGGCCCTGCCCGGCCACGCGCGCGGTCAGCGCGGTACGCACCACGTTGGCGAACGAATGCGGGTCCTTCGGCGGCAGCGGCACCAGCACGTAGCGCCTGCGGCCCAGCCAGAACACGAAGGTGGCCACGAACATCAGGATGCCCGGGATGCCGAACGCCCACTGCGGGCCCCAGTTCTTCAGCACCAGCGGGATCAGCAGCGAAGCGAACAGCGAGCCGAAGTTGATGATCCAGTAGAAGGCGTCGAAGACGATCTTGGCCAGGTGCTTGTTGCTCTGGTCGAACTGGTCACCCATGAACGAGGCCACCAGCGGCTTGATGCCACCGGCACCCAGCGCGATCAGGCCCAGACCGAGGAAGAAGCCTTCGCGGCTGTTCTCGAACAGCGCCAGGCAGAGATGGCCGGCGCAGTAGACCAGGCTGAACCAGAGGATGGTGTGGTACTTGCCGAAGAACCTGTCGGCCAGCCAGCCGCCCAGCAGCGGGAAGAAATACACGCCGATCATGAAGCTGTGCATGATGTCCTTGGCTTCACCGGCGCGGCCTTCTGCAGTGATTTCCTGCAGCAGCAGCGAGGTGATCAGGAACTGCACCAGGATGTTGCGCATCCCGTAGAAACTGAACCGCTCGCAGGCCTCATTGCCGATGATGTAAGGAATCTGGCGCGGCATCTTTCCCTGGCCGGCGATGGGGGCGACTGCGTCGTGGCTCATCCTGTAAGGCATTCCTGCAAGGCGAAAGCGGCCAGTTTACGGAAGCAGTGCCTGCTAAGCACGCTGCAGGGCTGCATGACAGCGCCAGCGATCCATGGCAGGCGCTCGCCACCCTGCCGGAAGTCACGGCACCTGCACGGCAAAAGCGTAAACTTATCGTTATGCGCCACCTCTCCCCCGCCCCCTTCCTGCTCGGTTGCCTCGTGCTGCTGCTGGCCGTGCCCGCGTGGGCGCGACCGCAGCCAGCGCCATTGGCCGGTGCGGTCGTTGAGGAGGGCCGGCAGCTGACCGTGGCCGCGCTGGAACTGCCCAGCCGCGATGACGCGCAGTGGAAACAGCGCCGCGAACAGGTGCTGCAGCTGCTGACCGAACTGCAGCCGGACGTGATCTCCGTCCAGCAGGTACTGCAGCAGCAGGGCCGCAACCCGGCCTGCTGGCTGGCGAGCCGGCTGCGCTACAGCTGCGATTTCGTCACCGCCGACCCGCCCAGCCAGTCCCTGCGGCACGGCAACGCCATGCTGACCCGTCTGCCGGTGAGCGAGGATGGCGTGACCCTGCTGCACCCGCCCGGCACCTTCAGCGCGGCCGGCATGATGCGCCTGCGGCTGGGCGATGCCGAGCTGAATGTCTACGTGGCGCGCCTGCGCCCGGAGCCTGACGAGGCCCCGGCCCGCCAGCACCAGACCAGTGACCTGATGACCTGGATCGGCGCCACGTCCGAGGGCATGCCCAGCCTGATCGCGGGTGATTTCGCCGCGGCCACCACCGAACTGGTGCGCAGCACCCCCGGCTTCCAGCCCGCCCGGCGCAATCCGGGCGGCAAGCCCGATGCCCCGGCGGCCAGCGGTGGCGGTGCAACCGGCCATGGGCTGGACGTGCTGTTCCAGGTCAAGCACTTCGGTGGCATCCGCCAGCAGGCGATCCTGCTGCCTGCCGATGGCGACCTGCCCGGCCTGCGCCTGGGCGTGATGGCCACGCTGCGGCTGCAGGATGTGCCGGCTACCGCCGAATAGACGCACCGCTGCGCTCGCCGGGCCATGCCCGGCGGATGCGGTCGCCCGACAACAAAAAGGCCGGGGTTTCCCCCGGCCTCTTCGTTTCATCCAGTCACCGCAATCAGGCAATCGCTTCCTGGTAACGACGCTCGACTTCGTTCCAGTCGATGACGTTGAAGAAGGCGCCGATGTATTCCGGGCGACGGTTCTGGTACTTCAGGTAGTAGGCGTGTTCCCACACGTCCAGGCCCAGGATCGGCGTGTTGCCTTCCATCAGCGGGCTGTCCTGGTTGCCGGTGCTTTCCACCACGACCTTCTTGTCCGGGGTCACGCTCAGCCAGGCCCAGCCGCTGCCGAAGCGGGTCAGCGCTGCCTTGGTGAAGGCATCCTTGAAGGTGTCGAAACCACCCAGGTCCTTGTCGATGGCCTTGGCCACGTCACCGACCGGGTTGCCGCCGGCGTTGGGGGCCATCACGGTCCAGAACAGCGAATGGTTGGCGTGGCCACCACCGTTGTTGCGCACCGGACCCTGCAGGTTCTCCGGCAGCGACTTCAGCTTCTTCACCAGCTCTTCGACCGGCAGATCAGCGTACTCGGTGCCTTCCAGCGCCGCGTTGACGTTGTTGATGTAGGTCTGGTGATGCTTGGTGTGATGGATTTCCATCGTTGCCGCATCGATGTTCGGTTCCAGCGCGTCGTAGGCGTAGGACAGCTTGGGCAGGGTGTAGGCCATGATGCATCTCCTGATAGCGAGGGCACCCGACGAGGGCGTCGGGCGGTGCGCGTTGAATGATGGGGACAGAGCGCCAGATTACCAAGGGGGGTGTAAAGGAAATTGCGTCCTGCGGGTGATCGCAGTGGCAATTGTTACGCAGCGGTGACGCAGTGATCGTTCCTCATGCGCGATGCAGCGCGCAGGCGCTACAGTGCGTGTACGTCCCTCGCCCACCCCGGCCCATGCGCAATCCCCGGCTGTTGATCACCGCCATCGCCCTGCTGCTGCTCGGCCTGGTCGCCAACCATTTCCTGCAGCGGCCACCGGCCCCGCAGTTCGCTCCGGATCTGCAGGGTGCGGACAGCCGCGCCGCACCGGCAGCACGCGCCGCCGGCAATGACCACAGCGACGGACTCCCCGCGTTCCTGCCCAGCGAGGCACGCCGGACCATCGCACTCATCCAGCGCGGCGGCCCGTTCCCGCACCGCCAGGACGGCACCACCTTCGGCAACCGCGAACAGCGGCTGCCGCAACGGCCACGCGGCTATTACCGCGAATACACGGTCGACACCCCCGGCGCCTCCAACCGTGGCGCGCGCCGCATCATCACCGGCGGCGACCCGCCGCAGGCGTGGTACTACACCGACGATCACTACGATTCGTTCCGCAGCTTCACCGTACCGGCCCCGGGAGAACGCCCATGAGCCACGACGATTTCGGCCTCGGCCTGCATGACATCAACAACGCCGGCGTCTATGCCATCGATACCGGCGACATCGGCGCGCTGGCAGCGGCCATGCGCGATGCCTCGCTGAAGGTGATCCGCATCGACCTGCACGGCGTGACCGACAAGCGCACCCTGCTGGCACGGCTGGCCGCGCAGCTGGATTTCCCGGCCGGCTTCGGCGGCAACTGGGATGCGTTGGCCGACAACCTGCGCGACCTGCAGTGGCTGCCGGCGCCGGGCTATGCGCTGTTCCTGGCCGACGTGGACGCGCTGCGCGCCGGGGCTGCGAAGGAGTTCGACACGCTGCTGGACGTGATGGACGAAGCCAGCCGCGACTGGGTCGGACGTGACGTGCCGTTCTGGGTGTTCCTGTCGCAGAGCGAGTGAGCGGCGCGGCGCTTCTGCTCTGGTAGTGGCCGACCTTGGTCGGCGCTTCTGCCAACCAAGGTTGGCATCTACCAAAGCACGCTTCTGCCAACCAAGGTTGGCATCTACCAGACCCAGGCTCGGCCGTTACCGGCTGCCGTTATCTTCCTGCAGCTCTTTCTTGAACGGGATGTCCGGTGGCGGCCTTGCCACCGCCGGCTGGTCCTGCATGTTCGGGTCGGTCAGGCCACAACCACCGCCGGCCTGCAGGATGGAGATCACGCAGGAGATCTTTGTGCTGGTCCCCGGCAACGGAATCTCCATCGCCTTGACGCCCTTGCGCACCCATTCGGCCAGCAGTGATTCCTGCGGCACCCAGTACTTGTCGAACGAGGTCGGCGTGTAGTCATACGGCGGCCGCTTCAGCCAGCGCCCCGATTCGGCGATGCGTTCCTTGGTCCAGCCATCGTTGGCCCCGCCCGGCGCGCCGCGCTCGGCAGCGCCCGTGCCTTCCTGGCCGGGCACCTTGACGCTGCCGTCGGCATTGAACAGCCCCTGCCCCGCGCCCTGCGAGCTGGCCTGCGCGGCACCGCTGCGCGCACCGTCGCGGTTGCGGTCCGACGCACCCCAGTCGTCGCCCTTGGCCGGTGTGGCCCAGTTGCCCGGCGTCGGAGCGGGACGCGCGCCGGCCTGTGCCGGCGTCGCCGCGCTGGCGGCCGGGCGTGATGCACTCGCGGTGGACGGACTGGCCGTGCTGCCGGCCGAGGCCGGCGTCGCTGCAGTGCTGGCACCACTGGCAGGAGACGGCGCAGCGACCGGCGCATTGGCCACGCTGCGTTCGCGTACCTGCACGTCACGGCCGGTCGGCGCACGCACGCTGGGTTCGCGGCCAGGCACGGCCGCCATCCGCACCTGCGGGTCGACCACCGCCTGCACTTCGCGCTCACGCACCTGCACCTCGCGCTGCTGCGGCAGGCGCACCTGCACCTCGGCGCTGCGCAGCGGTTGCGGCGCGAGCGGCGCTTCCACCGTGGCGACCTCGCGCTCCTGTACCTGTATCTCGCGGACCGCAGGGGCGGGCACGGCCAGCTGCGGCGTGCGCACCTGCATCGGCACGGCAGGCGCCTGCACCGTCTGCACGCTGCGCTCGCGCACGGCAGGGGTGCTGTCACGGGGCACGATGTTCACTTCGGTGCGCGGCATGCTGACCGGCGGCACCACGAAATCGGTGGTCGCCTCAGCCACCGCAGTGGCCTGCACCGGTGGCGGCGGCGGCGCGGCCGGCGGTGCGGGTTCGCTCTGCGCCGGCGGTGGCGGCGTCACCGCGGCACTGCTCGCCTCGGCAGGCGCCGCAGCGGCAGCCGCGGCCGGTTGCGGACGCGGTGCACTGGCCTCGCCGGCCGGCTGGCCACGGGCCACCGCACCGGCTTCGGCAGCAGCGGCCGCCTCGGCGCCGGGCTGGTCGCCCCCGCCCTCCTGCGCACCGCGGCCGACAAACTCAATCTGCACGCGCTCGCCTTCGGCGCCAGCGTCATCCGGCGCGTTGGTGCGGATCACCGCCACCCACAGCAGGGCCAGGAAGAACAGCAGGTGCAGCAGCGCGCTGACCACCGCCGAGGTCCAGCGCATCCAGCGCTGGTCACGCGGGGCCGGCTCCCAGCCCTGCCACAGCAGTCGCCGCGCCGCCCCCCACGGGCCCAGCACCGGCAGCAACCCGGGCCGGCCGGGCAATGGCCTTGGCAACAGCACCGCGATCACATCGCTGGCGTGGAACGGCCGGGCGATCGGTTTCAACGAGCGCAGCCAGATCGCCCAGCCATACGGCAGGCGCGTGCGCTTTTCGAGGATGAGGGGGTGCTGCTGGCGCGCCAGCAGCAGATCGATCAGTTGCTCGGCGCTGGGCAGAGGCACGCGTTGGCGATCAGGCGGCGTTGCCGCGGGGGATGTACGGCGCGTGCCCGCTGTCATGGTCGGTCGCGTCGCGCACGGCGGTCACGCCCGGCACGCGGCCCATCAGGGTCTTTTCGATCCCCTGCTTGAGCGTGACGTCGGCCATGCCACAGCCCTGGCAGCCGCCGCCGAAGCGCAGCAGCACCACGCCGTCGGCCGACACTTCCTGCACCGCGACCTTGCCACCATGCGAAGCGAGCTGCGGGTTGACTTCGTTTTCCACCACCCAATGCACGCGCTCGACCAGCGAGGCGGCCTCGCCGGGCGCTTCGCCCTTGATGCGCGGCGCCTTGATGGTCAGCTGCTGGGTACCGGCGTTGCCCGGCACGATGTCGATCTCGGCACCGTCGAGCCAAGCCACGCTGCGCGCGTCCACATACAGAGTGAAGCCATCGCAGTCCACGGCCCACTCGTCGCCCAGCAGGTCAGAGGGTTCAGCGAACTCCAGGCGGGCGTCTGCGCGCGGGGTGCCGGGGTCGACCGCGCTCAGGCGCACGCCCATGCCGGGCACGCCCTCGCGTTCGATCAGCTTGCGGAAGTGGGTCTGGGCAGTGTCGGAGATCTGGATCATCAGGCTATTCTAGCCAAGTCAGCGCCGGTCGCTCATTCGGTTTATACACCGGCCGGCGCATTGTTCAGTCAATACGAGGTGGAGGAACCCATGTCCGACCTGATTCCGCTGGCACAGGCGCACTGCGTGCCGCGAAAGGGCAGCGACCACAAGCTGGGCGAGGCCCGCCTGGCCGAACTGCTGCCGCAGGTGCCGGGCTGGGAGGTGGCCGAAGCCGGCCAGGCGCTGGTGCGCACGTTCCGCTTCAAGGATTACTACGCGACCATGGCCTTTGTGAACGCGCTGGCCTGGATTGCCCACCACGAGGACCACCACCCGGACCTCGGCGTGCATTACGACCGCGCCGTCGTGCGCTATTCCACCCACGACGTGGGCGGGCTGAGCGAGAACGACTTCATCTGCGCGGCCAAGACATCGGCCCTCATGGAGCACGTGAAATGAATGTTCGTCTGCTGAGCCTGTCCCTGCTGACCGCCACCGGCCTGGCCGCCTGCGGTTCCTCGCAGCCGCCGGAGCCGCCGGCCGCGCCGCCCACCGAGGTGGCCGCGGTGAAGACCCCGCCGCCGCAGTACCCGATGGAACTGGCCTGCACCGGCGTGGGCGGCACCAGCACTTTCAAGGTCACCATCGGCACCGACGGCAAGCCCAGCGAAGTGCTGCTGCTGACCGGTGCTGGCAATCCGCAGCTGGACGAGCTGGCAAAAACCGCCGTGCAGGCCTGGGAATTCAAGGCGGCCACCCGCAATGGCCAGGCCGTGCCCGCCACCATCCAGGTGCCGGTCAGCTTCAACCCGCCGCAGCCGAAGCCGGACCAGTGCTTCGCCATCGAAGAGCGCATGCGCCGCGGCGGCTGAAGGCCGATGCAGTGACGAGGCCAGCCGACGCCCGCCTCGCCCCCGCCGCCCCGGCACGTTCCGGGGCGGTTGCTGAACGATCAGGATCGCGTCGGTAAATGCTGCAGATCTCCCCGGAAAATTTCTGGATCGCGCTTGCGGTCACCCTCGCCGCCGGCCTGGCAACGGCCATCGGCAGCCTGCTGGTCCTGTTCTCGCGCCGCCCCAGCCCGCGCCTGCTGGCCTTTGGCCTGGCCTTCGCCGGCGGCGCGATGGTGTACGTGTCGCTGTCGGAGATCCTCAACAAGTCGATCGCCTCGTTTGCGCTGGCCTATGGCGAGCGCAGTGGCTTCACCTGGGGCACCATCGCCTTCCTGCTGGGCGTACTGGCCATCGTGGCCATCGACCATCTGATCCCGAACCCGCACGAGACGCTGGATTCAAAGGAACCGGCGTTCCGCGACAACAACAAGGCCTATATCAAGCGGGTCGGCCTGCTCACGGCCGTGGCGATCACCGCGCACAACTTCCCGGAAGGGCTTGCGACCTTCTTCGCCACCGTGGAGAGCCCGTCGGTGGGCATGCCGCTGGCCTTCGCCATCGCCATCCACAACATTCCCGAAGGCATCGCCATCGCGGTGCCGGTGTACTTCGCCACCCAGAGCAAGCTGCACGCCTTTCTGGCCAGCCTGCTGTCGGGCCTGGCCGAGCCGGTGGGCGCGGTGCTCGGCTATTTCCTGCTGAAGGGCTCGCTGTCACATGCCACGTTCGGCTGGGTGTTCGGGCTGATTGCCGGGGTCATGGTGTTCCTGGCGCTGGATGAACTGCTGCCGGCCGCCAAGCGCTATGCCAAGGGCCACGAGACCGTGTATGGACTGGTTGCGGGCATGGGCACGCTGGCAATCAGCCTGGTGCTGTTCAAGTGGTGATCGGTTCCCGGCCAACGGGCTGAGCCCCCTCGCGGCTGGCCACCGAGGGCATTGCTCAAGGTCACGGGCGGGGCCGGCTTGCAGGGGACGCCGTGAACCCGTCCATGGGGGCTTGTCCGCGGCATCCATGCCGCAGACACCCCTGCAAGCCGACCCCGCCCGTGCCCCGTCATTTTTCCGTGCACGCCAGCCACGCGATAAAAAATTGAAAAACGAAGCGCGCGCTGCGCGCGTGAGTCGAGCGTGGCTCGACTCTAAAAGGGCTTCTTACTTCAGGCGATCCAGCGCTTCGACCAGCTCGTCGGCCAGCGGCGCGTTCAGCACGTACGGGGTCTTGCCGGCGTCCAGCGCGAACTCCAGCGAGGCCGCGTGCAGGAACAGGCGCTTCAGCCCGATCTGCTCACGAAGCCGCTTGTTGACTGCCGGATCGCCGTATTTGTCGTCACCCGCCACCGGATGACCCAGATGCTGGGCATGTACGCGGATCTGGTGGGTACGGCCGGTCTCGATGCGCACTTCGCAGTACGAATGGCCGCCCTTGCGCTCCAGCACCCGGAAGTGGCTGATCGATTCCTTGCCGATCGCGTTGACCTGTACATGCCGCTCGCCGCCCTGGCGCAGGCCGACATGCAGCGGCGCGTCGACCGTCATCACGCCGTCGGGCATGCGCCCGGCCAGCAGGGTCAGGTAACGCTTGCGGATGCCGGCACCATGGTCTTCACGCAGCAGCGCCTGCAGCTCACTCAGCGCCGAACGCTTCTTGGCCACGATCAACAGGCCTGAGGTGTCGCGATCCAACCGGTGGACCAGCTCCAGGGTCTGCCCCGGGCGCAGGGCGCGCAGGGTCTCGATGGCGCCGAAGCTGATGCCGCTGCCGCCGTGGCTGGCCACCCCGGTCGGCTTGTTCAGGGCAAGCAGGCGCGCATCCTCGAAGACGATGGCCTGCTCCAGGCGGCGCATGAAGGCCTCGGGCGGACCGGCCTTGTCTCCCTCTTCAGTGAGACGAACCGGCGGCACACGCACCTCATCGCCCGCCTCCAGCTTGCGTTCGGCCTTGGCGCGGCCGCCGTTGACGCGCACCTGGCCGCTGCGCACCAGCTTGTAGACCAGGCTGCGCGGGGCGCCCTTGAGCTGGCCCAGCAGGAAATTGTCCAGCCGCTGGCCTGCACGGTCCTCGGGAACGGTGATCATGCGCACGGAAGGCTTGTCGCCAGCGGGCTTGGTGGGGTCTGAGGCAGTCATCTGGCTGTTTATTCTGTTACACTCGGGGGGCGAGATAAGGGATTGATTTTGTTGGAAGTTACTCAGGGCCAGAAGCCCAGCTTCCGACGAATCCGGCACAGTGCGCGACCACCGCCCGCGGGGCGGCCATGTTAGCGGCTCACCGGCCTTCCCGGCCATCGCCGGATGCCTGACACGCAACCGTGCTGAACATGTCCCGTGTGGCGCTCCAGCCTGGCTGACAGCTGCCTCCGGCCCTGCAACACCCCAAAACCAGAAAAGTGAAGCGCTCCCGCGGCCTGCCGTGGTGTCGTAGCGCTGGAAACCCAAGCCGCCCTCCCCGCGCATGCGCGAATGGGCGGCGAACCGTGTCCAGAGGCGAAACCCCATGGCGTTCCGCGCGGTAGCCGCTTGCGAGGAACGCAACAATGAAGCGAATGCTGATCAACGCCACGCAGGCCGAAGAGCTGCGTGTTGCCATCGTCGATGGCCAGTCGTTGTATGACATCGATATCGAGCAGCCGTCCAAGGAACAGAAGAAGTCCAACATCTACAAGGGCCGGATCTTCCGCATCGAGCCCTCGCTGGAAGCGGCCTTCGTCGAATACGGTGGTGGCCGCCATGGCTTCCTGCCGCTGAAGGAAATTTCCCGCGACTACTTCCAGGCCGGCGTCGACCACAACAAGGCCGGCATCCGCGAGCTGCTGAAGGAAGGCCAGGAAATCGTCGTCCAGGTGGACAAGGAAGAGCGTGGCAACAAGGGCGCCGCCCTGACCACGTTCATCTCCCTGGCCGGCCGTTACATGGTGCTGATGCCGAACTCGCCGAGCGCGGGCGGTGTCTCCCGTCGCATCGAAGGCGAAGACCGGGCCGCCCTGAAGGACGCCCTGGACAAGCTGAACATCCCCGACGACATGGGCGTGATCATCCGCACCGCCGGCGTCGGCCGCGATGCCGAAGAGCTGCAGTGGGATCTGGATTACCTGCTCAACGTCTGGCGCGCCATCGCCGAAGCGGCGCTGAGCAAGCCGGCCCCGTTCCTGATCTACCAGGAATCGCGCCTGATCGTGCGCGCCCTGCGTGACTACCTGCGCGCCGACATCGGCGAGATCCTGGTGGACACCGAGGAGATGTACGAGCACGCCCGGGAGTTCATGCAGCAGGTGATGCCGCAGACCCTGCGCAAGCTGAAGCATTACAAGGACGACATCCCGCTGTTCAACCGCTTCCAGATCGAATCGCAGATCGAAGGCGCCTACGAGCGCAACGTGCGCCTGCCGTCGGGCGGCTCGATCGTGGTCGACCAGACCGAAGCGCTGACCGCCGTCGACGTCAACTCCTCGCGCGCCACCAAGGGCAGCGACATCGAGGACACGGCGTTCCAGACCAACCTGGAAGCGGCCGAGGAAGTCGCCCGCCAGCTGCGCCTGCGCGACCTGGGTGGCCTGGTGGTCATCGATTTCATCGACATGGCCTCCAACAAGCACCAGCGTGAAGTCGAAAACCGCCTGGCCAACGCGCTGAAGTACGACCGCGCGCGCGTCCAGGTCGGCCGCATCTCGCGCTTCGGCCTGCTGGAAATGAGCCGCCAGCGCCTGCGTCCGAGCCTGGGCGAATCCAGCCAGATCGTCTGCCCGCGCTGCGACGGCCACGGCCGCATGCGCAGCGTCGAGTCGCTGTCACTGTCGATCATCCGCGTGGCTGAAGAGCATGCGATGAAGGAGAACACCGGGCAGGTGCTGGTGCAGGCCCCGGTGGAGATCGCCAATTACCTGCTGAACGAGAAGCGCAGCGCCCTGCGTGAGATCGAACAGCGCCACGAAGCGCCGATCGTGATCGTCGCCGACGAACAGCTGCACACCCCGCATTACACCGTCACCCGCCTGCGCGAGAACGAACTGGGTGAGGAAAGCAGCAAGCCGAGCTACCAGCGCGGCACCCCGCGCAAGCTGCCGGTGCACGCCCTGACCAAGGGCCAGCTGAACATCCCGCCGCCGGCCGTGACCCAGGTCAAGCACACCGCACCGGCCCCGGTGCGTGCCGAAGCCGAACCGGTGGCCGCTCCGGCCCCGGCACCGGTTGCCGCTGCACCGGCACCGGCCGCCAGTGGCGGCGTGGTCGGCTGGCTCAAGCGCATCTTCGGTGGCGAGCCGGCTCCGGCGGCCGCTCCGGCCCCGGCCGCCCGCCAGCCGCAGCAGGATGGTGGCCGCAGGGACCGCAACAAGGATCGCAACAGGGACCGCAAGGAGCGTCGCGACGACAGCCGCGGCAATGGCGGCAACGGCAATGCGCAGCAGCAGAAGGATGGCGGCAACCGCAAGGACCGCGGTGAGCAGCGCAAGGACGGCCGCCAGGCCGGCGGCAACAACAATGGCAATGCCCAGCAGCAGCCGCAGCAGGGCAAGCAGAAGGACGCCCAGCAGAAGGACGGTCAGCAGCAGCCGCAGCAGCAGAAGCCGCCGCGCAATGAGCAGCAGGGCCAGAACCCGCAGCAGCAGCCGAAGCTGAAGCAGCCCAGGCAGCCGCGTCCGCAGCAGGACGGCGAGAAGCCGGCCGAGAAGCCGCAGCGCACCGCCGCCGAAGCGCCGGTCGATACTGCCACCGCTGTGGCTGCCGTGGCCGCGACGGCGGTAACCGCCAACGCGGTGACCGCGCAGGAAGGCACTGCACCGGCCGCACCGGTGGCGCCGGCTGCACCGGTCGCCGACGTGGTGGTGGCTGATGCCGCACCAGTAGCCGATGCCACGGCTGCTGCTGGCGCCGACGCCGACGCGGTTGCCGTGTCCGGCGAAGAGGCCGCGACCGACGCCGCAGGCGAACAGGCCGGCGAAGGCGCGACCCGCCGCCGTCGTGGCCGTCGCGGTGGCCGTCGCCGCCGCCGCGGTGGCGCCGAAAATGCCGCCGGTACCGATGCCCTGGGCGATGACCAGGACGACGGTGACGAAGGCGATGACAACGACAGCGCCGAACTGGCTGCCGATACTGCTGCCGAGGCTGCTCCGGTCGCCGCCGTGCAGCCGTCGCGCTCGCAGCCGGAATTCGATTTCGATGACGAAGTCGAGCCGGTGGCCGTGGAAGCTGAAAAGCCAGCCCGTGCACCGGTCGCTGTTGCTGCTGCCGCCCCGGTGGTTGCCGTAAGCAGCGCCGTGGTCGACGCCGTCGCTCCGCAGGAAGCGGCAGCCCCGGCACCGGTCATCAAGGCCGAGCCGGCCCCGCAGCCGGTGCAGACCAGCATGCTGGACCAGATCGACGCCGCAACCCCGGCCCAGCCGGCAGCACCGGTCGCTCCGGTGGCTGACGCCAAGCCGGTGGTCGAAGAGGCCGCCGTAGTGGCCGCGCCGGCACCGGTGGTCGTTGAAGCCGCTCCGGTGGTGGAAGCCGCGCCGGTCGTCGAAGCCAAGCCGGTGATTGCCGAAGCCGCCCCGGCAGCAGAAGCCGCGCCGGTCGTGGTCGATGTCGCTCCGGTGGTTGAAGCGAAGCCGGTCGTCGAGGCTGCCCCGGTGGTCGAAACCGCACCGGTCGTCGAGCAGCCAGCTGCACCGGTGGCCATCGAAGCCGCGCCGGTTGAAGCCGCCGCCCCGGTGGCTGAAGCCGTGGTGACGCCGTCGATCGACCCGGTGGCCGATGGCCACGCCGATTCGGCCAGCCAGGCTGCCGATGCCCAGGCATCGGACGAAGACGAAGAAGCCGCCAAGCGCACGCCGCCGGCGAACTGATCGTTCTTTGATCTCGTAAAGCGAAACGGCGGGGATCGATGATCCCCGCCGTTTTTGTTTGTGGGCCCCGCACGCCCCGGTAGATGCCAACCTTGGTTGGCGCCGTTCATTCAACGCACGCGGACACGCCCGTGCCAACCAAGGTTGGCACCTACCAGAGCACCGTTGATTCAACGCACGCGGGCACGCCCGTGCCAACCGAGGTTGGCACCTGCCAGAGCAGAGGCACCGCGGTGGTGGTTGGCGCCGTTGATTCAACGCACCCGGGCACGCCCGTGCCAACCAAGGTTGGCACCTACCAGGGCGGGGCATCAATCGGCCGGGGCGAACTGCAGGCGGGTCCAGACGCCGTAATGGTCTGACGCCCAGCGGCCGCTGTCATCGGGCTGGTCGAACAGGATCTTCGCTTCGCGCGCGACCATCCGGTCCTGCTGGAAGAAGATGTGGTCGATGCGCGAGGGCGCTTGGTAATAGTGCCGGTTCAACGTACTCACACCGGCCAGGTCGGTATTCACGTGCACGCTGCCGTAGCTGTCGCCGTAATGGCTGCGCAGTTCACTCAGGTCACCTGCATCGACCAGCGCATTGAAGTCGCCCGCGATCACCACCGGTGCGCCGGCCGAGGTTTCGGTGATGTAGCGCAGCAGGTCGTCCACCTGGTTGCGGCGGATGTCCTGGCCGCGCTCGTCGCTGCGCTCGTTCAGATGTGTGGCATAGACGTTCACCGGCTGCCCGTCCACGTCGATGCGCAGATGGGCCACCGTGCGATAGTCATCCAGCGGCTGCAGCAGATGCTCGCCGTGGGCCAGGATCGACCGCCGGGTCAGCAGTGCATTTCCATAGCGCTTGGGCGCACCGACCGCATCGGTGGACACGAACACGTACTGGTAGCCAAGCTTGCTGGCCAGCCACTGTGCCTGGTTGCGCACGTTGCGGCGCTGGATCACTTCCTGCAGCGCGATGGCATCGGGCTGCAGACGCTTCAGCTCGGCCAGAATGGTGCGGCGGCGGGTTGGCCAGTCCTCGCGGTCATGGTGCAGGTTGAAGGTCACCATGCCCATCCCGGGCGCGGTCGATACCTCCGCAAGGGCAGATTCACCCGCCGGCTGCGCCAGGGTCCAGCCCGGCAATGCCAGTGCAACCGCCAGCCCCAGGGCGCACACGACCGCGCGCGCCCTCCCCTGCTTCAAGGTCATGCTTACTGCCCCTTGCGTTCGGCGCGGCGCACCGTGCTCGGCACGTCGATCTCCACACGCGCGGGCAACTGGTGCACGCGCAGTTCGCCATTGCTCCATTCGGCCGGCTCGCCATTGACGGTGGCCTCGCCCGGTTCGCCGCTGTACGGCCACGGCAGTACCACGCCTCCCGGCGGCGGTACCAGGCCCGGCTGCAGGTCCAGAACCAGCTGCTTGTCGCTGCGCTGCAGGCGGTAGTTCAACTGCCCTTGCGGCGTGCGCAGCCCCTGCACGGCGATGCCATCGCCCTGCAACCAGGCGGTGGGAATGCCTGCAGCGAGCACCAGCGCCTCATCGGCATCGCGGGTGTAGGCGAACATGTCCAGCGCCGAGCGCACGAAGTCCGACGCCACCCAGGCATGCGGCAGATCGCCGACGAAGAACGGCTTGCGCGGCGTGCGCGAGACCACTTCGGCCCACTGGTTCCAGGCCTGCGGTGCACGGTCCTTGAAGAAGAACTGGGTGGCCTGCCAGGCACGATCACGCCAGCCCAGCCGCACGAACGCGGCGACATTGCGCCATTCGTACGGGGTGTAGTCCTTCCATTCGCGCTTGCCATCGCGGCGCGCGACGAACTCGGTCCAGTAGCGCTCGAAGGTCGCCTCCAGCGCCTGCTGCGGCAACCGGCCCTGCTCGCCACCGGGCGCAAGCGCGATGGTGGTGGAGGTCGCGTCGAAGTCGCCCAGCTCGGCCGAGCCGGGCAGGTAGTTGATGCTGTGCTGCTGCATGGCCGACTGCAGCGACGCCTGCAGGTCGTCGCGGAACTGGTCGCGCGACTCGCTGATCTGCATGGCTTCCAGCTTGCCCAGCTGCGCGGCCACCTGCGCGGCATCCTTGTAGCCGCGCAGTGCCCAGAAGTTGTCCCAGTACGAGTGCATCGGCTTGGCCGAATAGCCTTCATGGCTGATCGAGGCCGGCATCATCCCGTAGAAGGCGGGGTTGCGAGCACGGTTCTCTTCGGTGCGTTCACTGGCGCGCAGCTGTTCCAGGTACTGGTAGGCACCCTGCACGTGCGGCCACATCAGCTCCAGGAACGTGCCGTCGCCGGTGTAACGCCAGTACTCGGCGATGTTGTAGATCAGTTCGCCGTGGCTGTCGTTCTCAGGTACCGGGTCGCTGCCGCGGGCATCGACGCAGCACGGCACCTTGCCGTTCTCGAACTGGAATGGTGCATACCAGGTCACGTAATCGCGCACGGCATCGCTGCGACCCATGCGCAGCAGGCCTTCGGAAATCATCGCGCCATCGCGGATCCAGCTGCGCGCGTACGAGCGCGTACCCGGCTGCAGGCGCGGGCCGACCCGCGAAATCAGCATGTGCGCCACGGCGGTACGCAGGGTCTCCACCAGCGGCTGCCCCGCTGCAGGCACCTGCAGGCTGACCACGCCCAGCTTGTCGCGCCACATCGCCGCGACCTGCTGCTGCGCCTTGGCCACGTCCAGCGCCTGCGGCTTCCAGCCACCGGTCTGCGGCAGCACCACGGCCACTTCGCGGCTCTGCCCCGGCTCGAGCTTGATCGTGTACATCAGCGCGCCGGAGGCCAGGCCGGTGGAATCCTTCACCGCCGTGGTCGCCGGGAACTTGCCGGAGGCCAGGTGCATGGCATCGAGCTTGCCGTCGAAGGTGGTGGCAAAGCGCGCGTCGGGCACCTGCAGCGGGTAGATGCGCGGCTCGCCGTTGACCTTCACCAGCTGCTCGCCCACGTCCAGTGCGTCGATGCGGCTGAAGCCACCGGTGGTGTTGAGGAACTGGGTTGGCGGGTTGACCTGCCAGGGCCGGATGGCCAGCGCCAGGGTGTACTCGTGGGCGACCTTGTCCGGGTTGCTCAGGCGGTAGCGGCCGATCAGCTGAGCGCGCTCCGGCGTGCCCTGCACGAAACTGGTGACCGACAGCCCGGCCTTTTCATGCACCCAGTCGACCGTGGCGATGGGCAGGTAGCGATCCTGCAGCGATTGCGTGGCAGCGACGCTGGACCAGTCCAGCAGCTTGCCGTCCATGCGGATGAACGGCTCGATGCTGAAGCTGCCCTTGGCCGGCTCCAGCGCGCCGTCCTCGCTGATCAGCGCCTGTTCCTGGCCGCCATCCAGGCCCAGCAGGGTCCAGTACGGCTGCTCGCCCACGTAGGCGCGCGGCAGCGAACCGCGCGGCAGGTCGGCAGCCACCGAGGACAGGAAGGCATTGGGCGTGGCCGCAAAGGCCAGCGGCTTCAACGCGATGTCGCGGATCGCGTAACGCCAGTTCGGGCCGTCTTCCAGGTCGAAACGCACGTAGCGCGCGTCGGTATCCGGCAGCGCCAGCCAGTCACGGCCGCCCGCACCGCCGGTGACTTCACGCACCGTGCGCCAGTCGCGGCCATCCTCGGAAGTGCGCACCGTGTAGCGGGTCGCTTCCAGGTTGGGCAGCCAGTCGATCACCGCGCCGCCGATCTCGCGGCTCTTGTGCAGGTCCAGGCTGATGGTCTGCTGCTTGACCCCGCCGCTGACCCAGAAGGTATCGCTCTTGCCATCGACCATGCGGTCCTGCAGCGCGGTGGCCGTATCGGCGATCACCGACGGCATCAGCGCCGAGTCATCCTGCGGCGGCAGGCCCTGCAGGGTCAGCTTGTCGAAGCACACCGTGCCGCGGCCACCGACTTTGCTGTAGATGGTGAACTCGGCCGCGGCGCTGCGCGCCATCTCCTTTTCGGCCGAAGGCCCCCAGGCCTTGTCGATCTGCCGGCGGCGGTATTCCACCGGCGTCCACGCCTTGTTGAAGCTGTAGCCGGGGCGGTTGACCCACCAGACGTTGTCACCGCTGGCGTCGATCAGCTTGAACTGCAGGTCGTTGCGCGGTGAATCGCCGCGCAGCTGGAAACCGAACCGGTAGTTGACCGGGTATTCGATGTTCAGCGCGCGGCGGATCCCCACATAGCCGGAGACCTTGTGGAAATCGTAATCCAGGCACAGCGCGCGGCCGCCACCGGCACCGCTGACCGACCGCAGCGAACCGCTGACCTGGTCGGACAGCACCAGCTTCCATGCATTGATGTCATCGAAGTCATCCAGCACCTTGGGCGCCGGCAGCGCCGGTGGTGCGGCAATCGCCAGGGAGGTCCACAACAGGCCCAATCCAACGGCGATCGCACGCTTCATCCCTTGACACTCCCCAGCAACAGACCTTGGATGTAGTACCGCTGCAGGACCAGGAACAGGGCCAGCACCGGGACCACGGTGACCACCGCGCCGGCCATCATCATTTCCACGTCCATGATGTGCTCGCGCGAGAGGGTGGCCAGCGCCACCGGCAAAGTGTAGTGCTCCTGGTCGGTCAGGACGATCAACGGCCACATGAAATCGTTCCACGCGCCCATGAAGGTAAAGATCGCCAGGGTCACCAGCACCGGCTTGAGCATCGGCAGCACGATCTGGAAGAAGATGCGCAGCTCACCCGCACCGTCGATGCGGGCCGCTTCCAGCAGTTCGTCCGGGATGGAACGGGCGTACTGGCGCACCAGGAAGATGCCGAACACGCTGGCCAGCGCCGGCACGATCACGCCGCCGAAGCTGTTGACCAGGCCGAGCTGCTTCATCAGCAGGAACAGCGGCAGCATCGCCACCTGCGCCGGAATCACCAGCGCAGCCATCAGCACCTGGAACAGGCGCTCGCGGCCGACGAAGTTCAGCTTGGCGAAGGCATAGCCGGCCATGGTGTTCAGCAGCAGCGAACCGAAGGTGATCGCCACCGACACCAGCAGGCTGTTGGCGAAGTTGCCGCCCATGCCGGTGCGCGCGAACAGCTCGGTGTAGTTGTGGGTGGTGACGTGCGACGGCAGCAGCGGAGGCGTGAAATGGGTCGCCTCACCCTGCGGCATGAACGACACCGAGAGCATCCACAACAGCGGTGCCAGGCTGACCAGGGCCAGCACCAGCAACGCGCCATTGATCATCCACGGGTGCCAGCGCGACTGGCCGATTTCACGACTCATACCAACTGCCTCTTGCGGCCGAAACGCAGCATCACGGTGGTCACCGCCAGGATGATCAGGAACAGCAGGAACGCCACAGCCGAGGCGCGTCCCAGGTTCCACCACTTGAAGCCTTCCTCGAACATGAAATACAGCACGCTGACGGTGCTCTGCAGTGGGTCGCCGCGGGTCATGACGTAGGGTTCGGCGAACAGCTGGAAGTAGCCGGACACGGTAATGACGCCGACCACCAGCAGCACCGGGCCGAGCATGGGCAGGGTGATGTGCAGGAACTGCTTCCAGCGCGAGGCACCATCGATGCGCGCTGCTTCATACAGGTCATGCGGGATGGCCTGCAGGCCGGCCAGGAAGATCACCATGTTGTAGCCGAAGTTCTTCCACACGGCGAACAGCATGATGGTCGGCATCGCCCAGTTGGGGTCGCCCAGCCAGTCGATCGGACTGATGCCGAGGTGGCCCAGGCCGTAGTTCACCAGGCCATAGCTGGTATGGAACAGGTAGCGCCAGATCACCGCCACCGCCACCAGGGTGGTCACCACCGGGGCGAACAGCGCCGTGCGGAACAGCGCCTTGAAGCGTGCGGCGGGCGCATTGAGCAGCATCGCCGCGCCCAGCGACACGCTGATCGACAGCGGAACGCCGATCACCACGAAGTACGTGGTGTTCCACAGCGACTTCCAGAACATCGGGGTCTGCAGCAGGTCGATGTAGTTGCCCAGCCCGACAAAGCGCAGGTTGCTGCTGTCAGCCAGCGCGTACAGGTCGAAATCGGTCACGCTCAGGGCGAGCGCCGAGGCGACCGGCAGGCCGAAGAACACGCCCAGCACGATCAGCGAGGGGCCGGCGAAGATCCAGCCGGCGAGGGACGAACGTTTCATTGCGGGCTCCCGGCCGCGACTGCACTGGTCGAGCCCGAAGGGGCATCGCTGCGCTGCAGGCGTTGTTGTTCATGCATCCAGCGGCGCTTGGCCAGCACCTTGTCCACGCGCTGGTCCAGCTCTTCCACGGCCTTGTCCTGCGGCATTCCACCACGCACCACCTTTTCGGTGACGATGCGCATTTCCTGCACGATGCGCTCCCATTCAAGCACCTTCGGCGTCGGATTGACGCGCTCCAGCTGGTCACGGAACGCGGCCGCCAGCGGATCGTTGGCCAGTGCCGGGGCGTTCCAGGTGCTGCGGCGCGGCGGCAGGTCACCGATGATGGAATGGAAGTGGGCCTGGATTTCCGGGCGCGACAGGAACTCGATCAGCTTCCAGGAGGCTTCCTTCTGCTGCGACTTGCGGAAGATCACCAGACTGGTGCCACCGGCAATGCCCGCGCCCGGACCGTCCGGGCCCGGCAGCGCAGCGGTGCCCCACTGCCCTTCCAGTTCCCTGGGCTGCAGCTTCTTGAACTCGCGGATGTTCCAGGGGCCGGAAATGTAGAACACGTTGAAGCCGCGGAAGAATTCATCCCAGACGTTGGAGATCTGCGTCTCGGACATCTTCGGCGCCCAGCCCTGCTCGAACATGTTGCCGTAGAACGCCAGCGTGCGACGGAAGCCGGGGCTGGAGAAGTTGCCGCGGGTGTCGTCGTCGCGCAGCAGCGGATCAGGCTGCTGCAGGGCCAGCGACAGCTGCTGCTCGAACTCGTTGATCGGCATCAGCACCGCGTAGCGGTTCGGGCCCTGCATCTTCTTGATCGCGGCCATCTGCTGGTCCCACTCCGCCCAGGTGCGCGGCGGGTGGTCGAAACCGGCCTTGGCCAGCAGGTCCTTGCGGTAATAGATCAGGCGGGTATCGACGTACCACGGCACGCCGACCAGTTCGCCATGGATCACGTTGGTGTCCCAGATACCCTGGAAGTAATCCTGCGGGTCGACCACCGATGAATGCTGCACGAACGGCTGCAGCGGGGTCAGCGCATTGAGTTCGGCAAATTCGGGCACCCAGGTGTTGCCGAGCTGGCAGACATCGGGCAACCCGTCGGCGGCGAACGCCGTCAGCAGCTTCTCGTGCGCGGCCGTCCACGGGATGTTCTGTACATCCACCTTGATGCCGGGGTTCTCAGCCTCGAACTCGTGGATGAGTTCGCTGACCACTTCGGCCTCGCGGCCCATGGCCCAGAAGCGGACCGTGGTGGTGCCCTGCTCGGTGCGCGCGCAGCCGGCCATGGCCAGTGCGGCCATCGCAGGCAGTGCCCAGCGCCGCAGGCGGTCAATCCAGTCTTGCACCGTGTTACTTCCCCTGGCCCGTGTTGCGGTTGGCATTGTTCTTCTGTTCCTGCGCGGCAGCCGCGCGTGATTCTGCGATACCGACCGCGCGTGCTGCCGCGGCCTTTTCATCCTTTTCCAGTACCAGCGGCTGGAACGACCCTTCCGGGGCCAGCCAGCCACCGCTGAAACCGGCCCGTTCCAGGCCCTTGCGGATGTACGGGTTCTTCTTCATCACATCCCAGACGAAGTCATTGCGGTAGTTGGCGATCATCGTCAGGATCGGGCCCTGGTCGATGGCGATGTAATCGCTGGCCACCCAGCCACGGTCCGGCACCATGCGGCCGGTCTTGATCGGGATGTCGTAGTTGAAGCTGGGGTTGAACGAATCCAGGAAGCCGTAGCTGGAATAGATGTAGTCGCCGTAGCGCTTGTGCATCTCCAGCGTGGCCGGAATCACTTCCTCGGGGGCAAACACGATCGAGGACACCGCGGCGGTCGGGGCGATGGTGCCGTCATCGAAGTTCTCGCGCAGGCCCGCGCCGCGCGAGGAGTAATGGCGGAACTGGCGCTGCTCGCCACGGTACTCCTGCGTGGTGTTCTGCGGGCCGTCGCTGGCGGTCAGGCCCCACACGTTCTCCCCGTAGTCCTTCCACTGCATCGGGTTGGCGATGGCGTACTCGCGATGGGCCAGCGCGGCCGAGCGGCTGTTGAGGAAGTAGGTGCTGCCACGCTCGCGCATGTAGGCATCCTGGATGTCGCGGAAGTCGATCCAGACGTGGCTGTACTGGTGGCCGAACAGCGGGCCGAAGGACAGGTATTCCTGGCCCTGGTAGACGCCCCAGTCGTTGTCGTAGGTGCGCGTCCACACCGTCCACGCATCCGGGCTGACCGGGTGGCTGGGCGAGCCCAGGGCGAGGATGTAGACCATCATCGCCTCGTTGTAGCCCATCCAGTCGTGGTCGATGAAGCCGCTTTCGGGGAACCAGCCCATGGAGATGAGCGGCGCACGCTGCTGCAGCCACGGCCAGTCAACCTGCTTGTACAGCTGGTCGGCAATCTGCCGGATCTCCTTCTCGCGCGGGTCGTCGCCGTCGTAGTACGACTGGGCGAACAGCACGCCCATCATCAGCAGCGCGGTATCGACCGAGGACAGCTCGACCCAGCTGTCGTAGCGGCGGCCCTGCTGCATGTCCAGGAAGTGGTAATAGAAGCCCTTGTAGCCGGCCTTGCCGGTGCGCTGCGGGCCCATCGGCACGTCGCGGAAGAACTTCAGCGTGGTCAGGGTGCGGTCGATGGCCTGGTTGCGGCTCACCCAGCCGTTCTCGATGCCGATCGGGTAGGCGGTCAGGGCAAAGCCCACCGAGGCGATGCTGGCAAACGGACGCGACGGATAACGGTCCGGAGTCAGGCCGTTGAGTTCGTTGGTGGTGTCCCAGAAGAACTGGAAGGTGCGGCGCTCGATGTCATCGAACAGCGGCGGCAGTTCCGGCTTCATCGGCCGCGGCGGTGCGTCGGCTTCCAGCAGGATCACCTGCGGCTTCGGCTTTGCAGGCTCCTGCTGGGCCGGCTTGCAGGCGGCGATGGCCAGGGTCATCGCCGCGGCGGTCAACAGGTGGCGTGCCTGCATGGCGCGGTTCCTCCGGTGAGCTGATCGATGGAAGAGCATAACGTCCAAACACCTGAAATCGTTTACAGAACGAGCGCTTAAAAAACCACGCAAGGTGGTCGACGGAGTGCAGCCATTGTCCAGTCCCCTGCCCCGTCATCGCAACGACGCAGGGGACTGGACAATGGACCGGCCAGCAGGCCGGCCATTGCCAGATCCCGGTGCCAGCGGCGAACCACTGGCACCGGGGTGTTGCGTTACATCATTGCTTAGAAGCGGAAGCCCACTTCGGCCTTGATCTGGCGCGGAGTACCGATGATGTCGCCGGTCTCGTTGTAGCTGGCCTGCAGCTTGCCGTTGGTCTTGATGTAGTTGTAGGTGGAGAAGTTGTCGAAGTTGAACACGTTGATGATGTCGATACGCGCATACATCTCGGTGTCACCCGGCATCTTGAACGTCTTCGTCGCCTGCAGGTCGACCGAACGGTAGCCGAAGATCTTGCCACCCAGCAGGAACTTGCCGTTGGCGTTGGGCACGGCGGCCTGCGGGGTCGGCAGCGTGTAGCCGCTCGCCTGCGGGATGCCGTACCAGTCGTTGACGGCGGTCGGGGTGGCCAGGGTGATCTTGCCACCGAAGGTGATGCCCCAGAAGCCAGCGTACGAACCGGTCACCACCAGGCGGTGGCGCGGTGCACCGTTGGAACGGATGGTCGGGTAATCCTCGATCAGGCCGCGGTCGAAGGCGTACTTCTCGTTGATGTCGCGGTTGTGGCGCGCGGTCGTCCAGGTGTAGGCGATCGAGGTGCCCCAGCCGCTTTCCTTGGTGAACGGCTTCTGCGCCGACAGCAGGACCTGGGTCGCACGGGTCTTGATGCCCTGCTGGCCGATGATCAGGCTGCCGAAGCCCGGCACGTTGCAGCTCCAGGCCTGGCTCAGGCCCGGGTCGGTGCCGCCGCACAGGCGCGGGTCATCGAAGAACTGGCCGGTCGGGTAACGGTTGCCCAGGGTGAAGGCGAAGCCGTCGTAGCTCAGGGTGCGGGCGATGGTGGCGTCGGTCAGCCACTCGCCGATCTGGTTGCTCATGCCCAGGCTGAACTGATCCGAGTACGGGGCCTTCAGCTTGTTGTTGAGCAGGTCGACTTCCAGGCCGGCATTGCTGGTCGAACCGACCAGGTTCTGCAGGTTCTCGATGCCGTTGAGCAGGTTCGGGTTCCAGTCATAGCAGGCGGCCTGGCCGTTGATGCAGGTGCCGGTGGCCGGGTTGCGGAAGTAGATGGTCGGCTGCGGCAGGGCCAGCTTGGTGGTTTCCAGCTGCAGGTTGTCGAACAGGTCGCGGTCGTACGAACGGCCGGCACCACCGTGGATCACGTGCTGCTCGTCGGCGTTGATGTCATACGAGAAGCCCAGGCGCGGCTGCCAGGCATCCTTGAATGCCTTGCGGTTATGGCCGTTGCTGATGTAGTTGCTGATGTCCAGGCCGCCCAGCGCCAGCGAATCGGCGTAGGTCTGGCCGGCGGGAGCGCGCGGATCCTGCGAGTAGATCGCATCGACCACAGCCTGCGGGGTCACGAAGTCCAGGTAGGACGGGGTGACTTCGTAGTCCCAGCGCAGGCCGAGGTTGACCTGCAGGTGGTCGTTGACCTGCCAGTCGTCCTGGATGAACACGCCGTACTGCTTGGACTTCGAACGCACTTCACCGGACACGCCGTCCACGCCGGTCACCGGCTTGACGAACTGAGCCTTGTACGGGATGCCATCCGGGAAGTCCGGATCGCCCAGGGTATAGGTGAAGGTCGGGTTGATCTGCGCCGCATCGGAGGCGTACAGGTCGATCGCCTTGTACTTCACGCCCATCTTGATGGTGTGGTCGCCGGCCCACTGGATGCCATCCAGGGTCAGGTTGTCTTCGATCGACCAGCCCTTCTGGCCCTTCACCTGCGAATCCAGAGCCGAGGCGCCACCGATCTTCACCACGGTGCGGTCTTCGGTGCCGTCCGGTGCGGTGTAGGTGATGCCGTTGGCCAGGGTCAGCGGGGTCGGGTTGTTGAACGAATCTTCATGGGTGACCATCATTTCGTTGTAGAAACGCTCGCCACTGTGGTTCCAGCGCAGGGCGTAACGACGGTCGGTGTTGACCACTTCACGGCCGGCTTCCGGCGAAGTCTGGCCACTGAACTGCGACTGGGTTTCGTCGCGGTCCTGGAAGGTCAGCTCGATGCGGTCGTTGTCGGTCGGCTCGAAGTCGATCTTGCCGAAGATCAGGTCCTGCTGGAACGGCTGGCTGGCCGGGCCCAGGCCAGCAGCACCCGCCGCCGGCAGCAGGCTGGCGGCGCTGGTGACGGCGCCGTCCGGCGCGATGGTGACCGGCAGGTCGAAGCGCTTGGCTTCGTAGGTCACGAAGAAGTGCGCCTTGTCCTGGATGATCGGGCCGCCCAGGGCGAAGCCGTATTCCTTCTCGGCCGAGACCATCTTGGACTGGCCGGCCTGGCGCTCGGCCGGGGTCTTGGCGCGCATGTCTTCATCGGTGTAGCGGTAGAACGCTTCACCCTTGAACTCGTTGGTACCGGACTTGGTCGCAGCGGTCACCGCGGCGCTCGACACCTGGCCGTACTCGGCCTTGTAGTTGCCGCTGATGACCTTGTACTCGCCGATGGCCAGCTGCGGGAACGGGTTGCCGGCGCTGCCGGACTGGCCGGCCACGCCGCCGCCCTTGACGTAGCTCTTCTGGCCCACGCCGTCGATGTAGACGTTGGTGCCGTCGGCATTGGTGGCACCGCCACGCAGCGAGGTGTTGCCCTTGGCATCACGGGTGAAGATCAGGCCCGGCACCGCGTCGGCGAATTCCAGGAAGTTGCGCGACACCTGCGGGGTGGTCTGGATCTGCTGCAGGCTGACGGTCTTGCCGACTTCGGAGGTACGCACTTCCTGCAGCAGGGTCGGTGCAACGACGTTGACGGTGTCCAGGTTGGTGGCGGCCGTGTTGCCGCCGCCGCTGGCAGCGGTCGTGTCGCCAAAGTTCAGCGTCGAGGTCGAGGCGACGGTGACGGTGACCTTCTGGGTCTGGCCGTTGGCGACCACGTCATAGGTGCCCGGGTCCAGGCCCATCAGCGAGTAGCTGCCATCGGCGCGCACGGTGCCACGACGGACGGTGCCGGTGGCCACGTTGGTCGCGGTGACTTCCGAACCGGCCTGGGCGCCGGCCACCTGGCCGCGCAGGCTGGCGTTGGCCGACTGCGCCATGACGTTCGGGGCGGCGGCCAGCATCAGGCAGCTGACCAGGGCGGTGCTCAGCAGCCGGCGGGCCGGCGTACGGATCGTGGAATGCATCATCAACTCAATCTCCGGGTGGCGGTATCCGCGGATGCGGTACCTGCGATCAATCAAGAAAGAAGGAACGCCTCTGGCTTCAATGGCCCGATGGCGGAGTGGTGGAATCGCGAACGACGAGGCGGGGAACGAGCGTCTGCTTGTCACCTGCCCCTTCGGGGGTGTTGCCGTCCATCAACTGCATCAGACGCGTCATCGCCCTATCGCCCAACTCGGCGATACTGACCTGCATGGTGGTCAACGAGGGGTGTACGAACCGCGCCAGTGGAATGTCATCGAAACCCGCCAGGGCGACATCGGTGGGCACGTGGATCCCTGCCTGCGCGAAGGCATACAGGCAACCAAGGGCCATCATGTCGTTGGCGGCGAACACGGCATCGGGCAGCGCGCCGGCTGCCAGCATCTCCTGACCGGCGCGATGGCCGGAAGCTTCGTCGAAATCACCGGGCAACTCGATGCCTTCGGCGCCCTTGCCAAAAGCCGCCAGCGCGTCACGGAAGCCACGCAGGCGCTCGCGCGCGTCGAAGTTGAGGTCCGGGCCAGAAATGAACGCGATGCGGCGGTGGCCGGCATCGAGCAGGTGGCGGGTCATGGCCATGGCACCGGCGTGATCGTCGATGCTCAGGACCGGGTGATCCTGCCCCGGCAGATAGGTGTTGATCAGGACCGTGGGCAGCGACTGCGGCAGGTTGTCGGTGAGGAAGCCGGGGCTCTCGGCATAGGGCGAGAGCACCAGCAGGCCATCGACGCGGCCGCGCATGGCACGCAGGGCCGCGCCCTGCTGTACCTGGTCGCCGTGGTAGCTGGACACCAGCAGGTGCTGGCGACGGTTGCGGGCAACGTTGTCGATGCCGCGCATCAGCTCGGAGAAGAATTCGCCATACAGATCGGGCAGCACCACGCCCACCGTATTGGTACGGCGGCTGCTCAGGCTGCGTGCGGCGGCGTGCGGGGTGTAACGCAGCCTCGCGGCGACCTCCAGCACAAGCTGGCGGACCGGTTCGGCGACATTCTCATGCCCGTTCAGCGCGCGGGAAACCGTGGCCACGGAGACCCGGGCTTCTCGAGCGACGTCTTTGATTGTTATGGCTGCCTTGTTCACGAAGCCGCCCTCCACGGCTTGGACCTACCAGCTTGGCGCGGAATGTAAGCGTTTCCATCCGCGCTTGTAAACACTCCGTTAGACGAATGTCCCCGGATGGACACAAAAATATGACGTGGACAGGTCTGTTCCTGGACCTGGCAGGACTTTGCGGGACAGGCCATCAGCCCTGCTCGGACAGGGTGTATGCGCGGATGGACAGCGCATGGATATCGGTCTCCATCAGCCCGCCCAGCGCGGCATACACGGCGCGATGGCGCGCCAACGGGGCCATGCCGGCGAACTGTTCACTGACCACCAGCACGTTGAAATGGCCGCGTCCGTCGCGTGCGCCGGCATGGCCGGCATGGCGATGGCTGTCATCTTCGATCTCCAGCGTGCTCGGCGCCAGCGCCTGCTGCAATGCAACACGTATTAGATCGATGCGCTGCGCACTCATGGCAGCACCTTGCGGAAGGGCCGGACCTCGACGCGGGTGTAGACGCCGGCGGCGACATACGGGTCGGCATCGGCCCATTGGCGGGCCTGCGCCAGCGAGTCGAACGCGGCAATCACCACCGAGCCACTGAACCCGGCCGGACCCGGATCCTCGCTGTCGATCGCCGGGCACGGCCCGGCCAGCAGCAGGCGCCCCTCGTCGCGCAGCGCGTGCAGGCGCGCCAGGTGCTCGGGCCGGGCCTGCAGCCGCTGCGCCAGCACATCCTGGCCGTCGTAACCTTCAATCACATAGAACACGGGCATTCCTCGTTCATGTTGCGGTGCGTCGATTCTAGCCAATGGGCCGCCGCCACCGTCCCGGCTGGACACTGGCGCGGCAAAGCCGTACCCTAGGCACCATTGCACGTGGCTTGATGCAGCAGCCCGTCGGTTTTTGCGGCCAACGCAGCCCCCGACGACCGTCCCGCTGCTTCGAACCGGACCAACCGGCCGGGTCACGTAGACGACCTCCCCGTAGTTCCGTCGCCGCCGTTCCCTGCGGCGCGTCCTGCTGTTTGATATGTGTGGAATCGCGCCGATCCCGGCGTGTCTGGTGCCTGGCGCGCCGCGACTGGTCCGTTGCAATCCTGATGTCCATTAGATGACTTCCGAACTCGCGCTCGACGCGAACCCGCCAACCCGGCCGCCCGCCCCCCAGCAGCAGGAAATGCCGCTGGCCGTGGTGCATGGGCAACCGGTCCTGCAGATTCCGCAGGACCTGTACATCCCGCCGGACGCGCTGGAAGTCATCCTGGACGCCTTTGAAGGTCCACTGGACCTGCTGCTGTACCTGATCCGCCGGCAGAACCTGGACGTGCTGGACATTCCCGTGGCCGAGATCACCCGGCAGTACGTGGAATACATCACTGTGATGCGCGAGCTGCGTTTCGAGCTGGCCGCCGAGTACCTGGTGATGGCTGCCATCCTGGCCGAGGTGAAGTCGCGCATGCTGCTGCCGCGCCCGGTCAGCGAGGACGGCGACGAGGCCGACCCGCGCGCCGAGCTGGTGCGCCGGCTGCAGGAGTACGAACGTTTCAAGCAGGCCGCCGAGGATATCGACGCCCTGCCCCGCCAGGACCGCGACACCACGGTGGCGCACGCCTTCATGCCCGAGCGCGCCGCGGTGAAGCTGCCGCCGCCGGTGGACCTGAAGGAAATGCTGCTGGCCCTGCACGACGTGCTCAAGCGCGCCGAGCTGTTCAGCGGCCACGCCATCAAGCGCGAGGCCCTGAGCGTTCGGCAGCGCATGGGCGAAGTCCTGGGCCGGCTGGAAGACGGGAAGTTCTACCGTTTTGAAGGGCTGTTCACCGCCGAAGAAGGCAAGCTGGGCGTGCTGGTCACGTTCCTGGCGGTGCTGGAACTGGCCAAGGAACAGCTGCTGGACATCGTCCAGGAAGAACCGCTGGCGCCGATCTACGTCAAGTCCCTGGCCGCCGGCAACACCAACGCCCCGCTGCAGTTCAGCAGCGAGTTCGACGACAACGACGCCGCCAACGAGAACGAGTGAGCGCTGAACTGCCGATGGACCAAACGCTGATCAACCGCATTGTCGAAGGTGCCCTGCTGGCCTCCAGCCAGCCGCTCACCCTGACCCAGCTCAAGGATCTGTTCCCGGAAGAGGAACCGGCACCGCCGGGCAGCATCGAACGTGCGCTGGAGCGCCTGCGCGAAGGCTGCGAAGGCCGCGGCGTGGAACTGGTCGAGGTCGCCTCCGGCTTCCGCTACCAGGTGACCGGCGAAGTGCACGGCTGGATCAGCCGGCTGTGGACCGAACGCAAGACCCGTTACACCCGTGCCACCCTGGAAACCCTGGCGCTGATCGCCTACCGGCAGCCGATCACCCGTGGCGAGATCGAGCAGGTGCGCGGCGTGGCGGTCAGCAGCAACATCATCCAGGCACTGGAAGAACGCGAATGGATCCGCGTGGTCGGCCACCGCGACGTGCCCGGCAAGCCGGCCCTGTTCGGTACCACCAAGGGCTTCCTGGACTACTTCGGCCTGAAGCGCCTGGATGAACTGCCGCCGCTGTCGGAACTGAAAGACCTGGGCGAGCTGGAACCACAGCTGGCGCTGGACCGTGATGGTCCCGCCGTTGCCGGTGCCGCCGGCCCGGACATCAGCGCCGACCCCGATGCGGCCGCCAATGATGATGCCGGCCTGCAGGGCGGCGATGGCCACACCGAGAATTCCGCCGACGCGGCAACTGCTGCGCCGGCCACCGATGAGCAAGCACCTTCGCCCCACGATGATGGGCACCCCGATTCCGCGCCGGGCGAGCGCGCGGTGCCAGTGAACGAACGCGAAGACAACGCCGTCGCGACGACGACCGTGGCTGTTGACCAAGCCGATTCCGAACCAGAGGCCGACCTCGAAACCGTCGGCCGGAGCAAAACTGATGAGTGACACCCCCCGTAACAAGCTCTCGCTGAAGCGCGAAGCCACCTCCGAACAGTTCAAGCTGGAAGAGCGCCTGCACAAGGTGCTGGCCCAGGCCGGCCTCGGCTCGCGCCGTGCGCTGGAACAGCGCATTGCCGAAGGCCTGGTCAAGGTCAACGGCGAAGTCGCGCAGACCGGCATGTCGGTCAAGAGCGGCGACAAGATCGAGCTGGATGGCCGTGGCTTCGTCGCCACCGCCCTGGCCGAGCCGTCGCGCGTGCTGGTCTACAACAAGCCGGAAGGCGAAGTGACCACCCGCGAAGATCCCGAAGGCCGCCCGACCGTGTTCGAATCCCTGCCGCCGCTGAAGGGCGCGCGCTGGATCGCCATCGGCCGCCTGGACATCAACACCACCGGCCTGCTGCTGGCCACCACCGACGGTGAACTGGCCAACGCCATGATGCACCCGTCGTTCGAGGTCGAGCGCGAATACGTGGTGCGCGTGCGCGCCCCGGAAGGCGAAGAAAAGGTCTCCGACGCCATCGTCGACCGCCTCGCCCGTGGCGTGGCGCTGGAAGACGGCCCGGCCAAGTTCGACGAGATCGAACGCATCGGCGGTACCGATTCGCACGACTGGTTCCGCGTCGTGGTGAAGGAAGGCCGCAACCGCGAAGTGCGCCGCCTGTGGGAATCGCAGGGCTGCCAGGTCAGCCGCCTCAAGCGCACCCGCTACGGCAAGGTCAGCCTGCCGCGCGAACTGGTGCGTGGCCACTCGGTGGAACTGCCCACCGCCCAGGTCGAAGCCCTGCGCGCGCAGCTGAAGCTGGAAGAAGGCGCGCCGTCGGCACTGACCCTGCAGCCGGTGATCGGCCAGCGTCGCGCCGCCAAGACCACCGTGCGCGTGCGCGAAGGCGGTCGTGGCAATGCCTACGTCAACGGCCACAGCACCGCCGATGAAGGCCGCGAACTGCGTCGCTTCGACAACGTGCGCGAAGATCGCGGCCGTGGTCGCGGCGGCAAGGGTGGCGGCTTCAAGGGCGGCCTGACCGTCAGCGGTGAAGCGGCGGCCAAGCAGTCGCAGAAGCCGTTCAAGCAGCGCGCACCGAAGAATGACCGTTCGCTGCCGGAAGGCAACCCGGCCGCATTCCGTACCTGGTACGTGCCGGATGGCGTCAGCACCGGCCCGAGCGGCCACCGCAACGCCGGTCCGGGCGCACGTGGCCCGGGCGCCCGTGGTCCGGGTGCAGGCGGCCAGGGCCGTCCGTACGGCAAGCCGAAGGGTCCGGGCGCAGGCGCAGGCGGCGGCCAGGGCCGCGGCGGCTTCGGCGGTGAAGGCCGTGGTGGCGCCGGTGGTGGCCAGGGTCGTCCGGCCGGTGCGGGCAACCGCTCGCAGGGCCAGGGCAACAAGCATCCGTACGGCCATCCGGGCAACGCCCCGAGCTTCCCGTCCGACCACGCCAACCCGGGCTTCAACCCGTACGGCAGTGCGCGTCCGGCCGGCAACGGTCGTCCGGGCGGCAATCGCGGTCCGGGCGGCAACCGTGGCCCGGGTGGTCCCGGTGGCAACCGTGGTTCCGGCGGCCCGGGTGGCAACCGTGGCCCGGGCGGCCCCGGCGGCAACCGCGGTCCGGGTGGCCCGCGCCGCAGCGGCCCGCGCGGCGGCTGATCCAACCCAACCAGGACGGAACGATCGATGACACGGATGTTGTCCCCGGGCGCCCGCCTCGGCGCCCTGCTGGTCCTGATGCTGGTGGTGGGCGGTTGCCAACGCGCCGCCGACCGCCTCAAGCAGGAGCTGGCCGCTTCGCAGAACCCGTGGCCGAAGTCCTCCCCGCTGCACGCGCCGACCGACCGACTGGTACGCCGGCTGATCGTCGACCCGCGCTACATGGAACGCATCAAGCAGGCGGGCAGCAAGGAAAAGGCCATCCAGGCCGGCGCACAGTTGAGCCTCGATGGCATCGCGCGCCTGCCGCCGCAGCGCCTGGAGCAGCGCGCCAGGGTCATGGCCGCGATCCTGCACGCCATGCCGGTGAAGGACTGCGCGCAGATCTCACGTGCGACCAGCGCTGTCGAAGTGGCGCGACTGAGCACGGTGTTCTTTGCCCAGCTGGAAAAGCTCCCGCCCGCAGACATCGACGCCTGGTTCGAGATGAGCTACCAGGCCAGCCTCGCCGAGCTGGAGCAGCGCCCGCCCAGCAAGGTCAGTGAAGCGCAGATCCAGGCGGCATCGGAGGCGTTCATGGCCAGCCTGCCGAACGACGCCGCGCGCGCCCGCGCCGTGGCCGTGCTGCCACACATGGAAACCGCCCCACCGGCTGACGCCTGCTGGGCATCGCGCACGATGTTCGACGCAGTGGCGACCCTGCCCAAACCGCACCGCGGCACGCTTGCCTGGCTGTTGGCGCAGCAGTAGACCGCGCACCTTGCAGCCTTGAAAAAAAGGGGACGGAGGGGATCAAGTCGTTTGTGCACAAACGACTTGATCCCCTCCGTCCCCTTTTTTGTGGTCAACGGCGGCTGATGGTGAAGGCGGTGCCGTCCACGCCCAGGTCCCAGCCCTTGCCGGTGCCGGACAGGGCCAGCGAGACGTCGCCCTTGGTCATCACCTGTGCGTTGCTCGACTTGACCGCGCCTGCGTGCGCGCCCACCGAGGCATAGGTGCCCAACAGCTCGTTGATGCCCACTGCACCGGTGAAGCTGCCGCGGCCATTGGTGATCTTCGACTTGCCCACGGTCAGGCCGCCGCCCTTGAGCTCGATGCGCACCGGCATGCTGGCGCCGTTGCTGCACTGGAGGGTGCCGTTGCCCGACGCGGTCTTGTAGATCAACGACCAGCCGGACAGGTTGTAGCGCAGATGGCAATCGAGGTTGCCACCGGCGTGTGCAGCCGGGGCGAGCGAGGCTGCGGCCAGCGCCAGCAGCAGGACAAAGGGCTTGTTCATCGGCAGGACTTCCACTTCAGGTCGGACTGGCCGCGAATCTAGCAGCGCGCGCGTGCACGGTGGATGCAGGCGCGCGAGGCGGTGTGGCAAGCGTTCAGCCGCCACACCGGGGCCGGTCTCAGGCCCGTTCGTCCAGGTGGAACGCATCGGCATCGAGCATCGCCGGGAAGCGCGCGCGGTGCGCGGCCAGAGCCTCGGCCGAGATGGTCGTGGTGACCACCTGCTCGCGTTCGCGGATCTCCACCTGCGGCTGGCCGAGGAAGTCGATCACCGCGCTGTCGCCGGCGTAGTTCAGCTGGTTGCCGTCCACGCCGATGCGATTGACCGCTGCCACGAAGCACAGGTTCTCGATCGCCCGTGCGCGCAGCAGGGTCTTCCACGCGTAGGCACGCGCCGACGGCCAGTTGGCCACGAAGATCTGCAGGTCGAAATCCATCTGCCCTGCCCGCTCCACATTGTAGCGGTTGCGGCAGAACACCGGGAAACGCAGGTCGTAGCAGACCTGCGGATTGATCCGCCAGCCCCTCCATTCCACGCTCAGGCGGTCGCGGCCGGCGGCGTAACGCTCGTGCTCGCCGCCGTAACGGAACAGGTGGCGCTTGTCGTAGTGCTGCAGCGCGCCGTCCGGCGTGGCGAACAGCAGGCGGTTGTACACGCCTTCACCATCGCGCAGTTGCACGCTGCCGATCACTGCCGCGTCGAGCGCCTTGGCCTGCTCACGCACCCAGGCCACGGTCGGGCCGTCCATGCCTTCGGCCTGGGCGATGGCATGGTTGGAGAAACCACTGGTGAAGGTCTCCGGCAGGATCACCAGGTCGGTGCTGCCAGCCAGCGGTGCCAGCAGCGCGCCGTAGTACCCTCGGTTGCCCGCCGGGTCATGCCAGCGGGTGTCGCCCTGGACGAGGGAAATGCGCAGGTCCTGCATGGTCGTCACGTCCTCAGAGCAGGCGCAGGCGTTCGATCGCCGCGTCCAGGGTCGCTTCGTTCTTGGCGAAGCACAGGCGCACCAGGCGCTGGCCGACCGGCGCGGTCTCGTAGAACGGCGACAGCGGGATGGCGGTGACGCCCTTCTCGATGGTCAGCCACTTCACGAATTCGTGGTCGGGCAGATCGCTGATGGCCGAGTAGTCGACCAGCTGGAAGTAACCGCCGGGCACCGGCAGCGGCTTCAGGCGGGTGCCGGCCAGTTGTTCGCGGAAGCGGTCGCGCTTGGCCTGGTAGAACGCGCCCAGCTCCAGGTGGTGCTCGGGCTCGTCGCGGATCATCGCGGCGAAGCCGTACTGCGCCGGGCCGAAGCTGGTGAAGGTGTTGTACTGGTGCACCTTGCGGAACTCGGCGGTCAGCAGCGGCGGCGCCACCGCGTAGCCGATCTTCCAGCCGGTGCAGTGGTAGGTCTTGCCGAAGCTGGAAATGACGAAGGTGCGCTCGCGCAGTTCCGGGTAGCGCAGCGCCGATTCGTGGCGGCGGCCGTCGTAGATGATGTGTTCGTACACCTCATCGGAAATCAGGTAGATCTGCGTGCCACGCAGCAGGTCGGCCAGCGCCTGCATGTCGGCCTCGTCCAGCATCGCACCGGACGGGTTGTGCGGGGTGTTGACCATCAGCATGCGGGTGCGCGGGGTGATCGCCGCACGCACGCGGTCCCAGTCGACGGCGAAAGTCTGCGGGTCCAGCGGCACGTGCACGGCGACGGCGCCGGCCAGCTCGATGGCCGGTTCATAGCAGTCGTAGGCCGGGTCCAGCACGATCACTTCCTCGCCGGCACGCACCACGGCGTGGATGGCGTTGAAGATCGCCTCGGTGGCACCGCTGGTGACGGTGATCTCAGTGTCCGGGTCGATGGTGGCGCCGTACAGGTCCAGCGACTTCTGTGCGATGGCCTGGCGCAGCGGGGCCACGCCGGTCATCGGCGGGTACTGGTTCAGGCCGGCGGCCATCGCCTTGGTGGTTTCGTCGATCAGGCGCTGCGGCGCGGAGAAATCCGGGAAACCCTGGCCCAGGTTGACCGCGCCGTGTTCGGCGGCGAGCTGGGACATCACGGTGAAGATCGTGGTACCGACCTTGGGAAGCTTGGTGGTGGGCTGCATCGGCCTGGGGAATGGGGAGACAAGGGCTGAAAGTGTACGAAATCCACGCCCTGACCGTGGACTCGGCCGGTAGCGCCGGGTCATACCCGGCGGCTCTTTGCATATTCCCTGCCGCCGCCGGGCATGGCCCGGCGCTACCGGGGCAGCATTCATCGCTACAATTGCCGCCGCACTCCGGCACGAAGACCCCTGCCCCTTGAACACCCCAGCATTGCTGGCCGCCAGCGGCCTGAGCTTCTCCCGCAATGACGAACCCGTGTTCGGCCCACTGGATTTCCACGTGGACGCCGGTGAGGCCCTGCTGGTGCAGGGGGGGAATGGTGCCGGCAAGACCACCCTGCTGCGCGTGCTGGCGGGGCTGGCCCGCCCGGGTGCCGGCCAGGTCCGCATCGACGGCAAGCAGGCCAGCAACACCGAGCGTGCCCGCTATGTCGCCTACCTCAGCCACCTGCCGGCGCTGAAGCCGGACCTGGACACGCTGGAGAACCTGCATTTCCTGTGCGGGCTGCATGGCCGCCGGGCCAAGCAGATGCCCGGCAGCGCGCTGGCCATCGTCGGCCTGGCCGGCTACGAGGACACCCTGGTGCGACACCTGTCGGCCGGGCAGAAAAGGCGCCTGGCGCTGGCCCGCATCTGGCTGTCGCCGGCGCCGCTGTGGCTGCTCGACGAACCCTACGCCAACCTCGATCTGGATGGCATCAACCTGGTCAACCGGATGATTTCGGCGCATCTGCGCGGCGGCGGTGCCGCCCTGGTCACCACCCACGGCGCCTATGCCGCGCCGCCGGTACGCACGCGCCTGCTGGAACTGCGTGCGCCCGGGCAACCGGCCGCAACCGTACCGGGAGGTGCCGCATGATCGCCCCCGGTACCGAACCGGGCCTGTGGCAGACCGCACGCGCGCTGTTCTCGCGCGACCTGCGCCTGCTCTGGCGCCGCCGCGGCGATGCACTGCAGCCGGTGCTGTTCGCCCTGCTGGTGGTGGTGCTGTTTGCGCTGGCGCAGGGCCGTGACCCGCAGCCGCTGGCGGCCACCGCCGGTGCGGTGCTGTGGCTGGCGGTGCTGCTGGCCGGACAGCTGGCGCTGGATTCGCTGTTCCGTTCCGATGCCGAGGATGGATCGCTGGAACAATGGCTGCTGGCCCCCGTGCCGTTGGCCTGGCTGGTGCTGGTGCGCGTGCTGCTGCACTGGGCCACCACCGCGCTGCCGCTGATCGTGGTCAGCCCGCTGCTGGCGGAAATGCTGCATCTGCCGCATGACCAACTACCGATGTTGCTGGCATCGTTGCTGCTGGGAACACCGGTGCTGAGCCTGATCGGTGGCGTGGTCGCCGCGCTGACCGTGGGCATCCGGCGCTCTGGTATTCTCGTGGCGTTGCTGTCGTTGCCGCTGTACGTACCGGTGCTGGTGTTCGGTGCGGGCAGCCTGGCGGCGGCCAGCCGCGGGCAGGATCCGGTCGCTGCGCTGCTGATGCTGGGCGCGGGACTGGTGGTCGCCCTGCTGCTGGCACCGCTGGCGACCGCTGCGGCCATCCGTATTTCCCTGAGTTGAACGGGCAGAGAGCCAATCCACCCCTGCTGGATAGCCGTCACGCATGAATCCGATCGTCCGCTGGTTCCATCAACTCGGTTCGCCGCCCACCTTCGATCGTTTCGCTGCCCGCTGGTCGCGTGTGTTCTACATCGCCGCGCTGCCGGTGCTGCTGGTCGGCCTGTGGCAGGCGCTGCTGGTGGTGCCGCCGGAAGCACGCCAGCTGGACAGCTTCCGCATTCTCTACATCCACGTGCCCAGCGCCTGGATGAGCCTGTTCGTTTTCGCGCTGATGGCCCTGTACGCCGCCATCGCGCTGATCTGGCGCATCAAGATCTGCGAGATCCTGGCCATGGCCTGCGCGCCGATGGGCGCCGGCTTCACCCTCATCACCCTGCTCACCGGCAGCATCTGGGGCAAGGGCACCTGGGGCACCTGGTGGGACTGGGACCCGCGCATGACCAGCGAACTGGTCCTGCTGTTCCTGTACCTGGGGGTCATCGGCCTGTACCACGCCATCGAGGACCGCCGCAGCGCCGCGCGCGCGGCAGGCCTGCTGGCCATCGTCGGGGTCAGCCTGCTGCCGGTCATCCGTTATTCGGTGGACTGGTGGGGCGGCCTGCACCAGCGCCAGTCGATCAGCGTGTTCGGTGAATCGGCGATCAGCAGCGCGATGATCGCGCCGCTATGGTGGATGGTCATCGGCACCAAGTTCTGGTTCGCCGGTTCGGTGCTGGCCAAGGCACGCGCCGATAACCTCGACCGCGAGGCCGGCAAGGCCTGGGTCAGTGAACGCGTGGAGGATGCGCTGCGATGACCCACCTGCCCTTCGTGATCGGCGCCTATGCGGTGTTCGTGCTGGTACTGCTGGCCGATGCCATCGGTTCGTGGCTGCGCCTGCGCACCGCGCGCCGCCAGGCACAGTCGCGCCAGCAGCGGCAGCAGGCCCGGCAAACCGCGCAGCAGGCTGCCCCGCCGCTGTCGGCGGAGCTGGAACGATGACCCCCGTACAGCGCCGCCGCCTGGCCTGGGTGCTGCTGGCCCTGCTCGCCTCGGGCCTGGCTACCGCGCTGGTGGCGATGGCGTTGGAACGCAATATCGCCTACCTCTACACGCCATCGGAAGTGCTGCGCGGCGACGTCGATGCGCAGACCCGCTTCCGCCTCGGCGGCATGGTGGTCAAAGGCTCGTTCAACCGCCCGCTTGGCTCGCTCGACGCGCGCTTCAAGGTCACCGACGGCGATGCGCAGCTGGCCGTGCTGACCTCGCGCATCCTGCCGGACATGTTCGCCGAGGGCACCGCCGTGGTCGCCAGCGGGCGCCTGCAGGACGGTGTCTTCGTGGCTGATGAAGTGCTGGCCAAGCACGATGAGAAGTACGTGCCCAAGGAAGTAGCCGACAAGATGGGCGATGCCCATCGCAAACACGACGTGCCGGTACCGGCCACCGAGGTGCGCTGAGTGCTGCCAGGCGCGTTGCCAGAGCTGGGCCAGATCCTGCTGCTGTGTGCGTTGCTGGCCTCGCTGCTGCAGGCCGGCCTGCCGCTGGTGGGCGCGCAGCGCGGCAACGACGCGTGGATGGCGGTGGCCCGACCGGCCGCCTTCGCCCAGCTGCTGCTGGTGGCCGGCGCCTTCGCGGTGCTGACCGCCGCCTTCGTACAGCAGGACTTCTCGGTGCGCTACGTGGCCGAGAATTCCAATTCACTGCTACCCATGGTCTACCGCTATTCGGCGGTCTGGGGCGCGCACGAAGGTTCGCTGCTGATGTGGGCGCTGGTGCTGGCGCTGTGGACTGGTGCAGTGGCGCTGTTCTCGCGGCGCCTGCCCGCGCCGGTGCAGGCCCGCGTGCTGGCGGTGATGGGCGTGGTCAGCGTCGGCTTCCTCGCCTTCCTCATCTTCACCTCCAACCCGTTCCTGCGGCTCAACCCGGCGCCGCTGGAAGGCCGCGACCTCAACCCGCTGCTGCAGGACCCGGGCCTGATCATCCACCCGCCGATGCTGTACCTGGGCTACGTGGGCTTTGCCGTGCCGTTCGCCTTCGCCGTGGCCGCCCTGCTGGAAGGCCGCGTGGACGCGCGCTGGCTGCGCTGGACGCGGCCGTGGACCAACGTGGCCTGGGGCTTCCTGACCCTGGGCATCGCGCTGGGCAGCTGGTGGGCCTACTACGAGCTGGGCTGGGGCGGCTGGTGGTTCTGGGACCCGGTGGAAAATGCCAGCTTCATGCCGTGGCTGGTCGGCGCGGCGCTCATCCATTCGCAGGCCGTCACTGAAAAGCGCGGCACCTTCGGCAGCTGGACCCTGCTGCTGGCCATCGCCGCCTTCGCGCTGTCGCTGCTGGGTACCTTCCTGGTGCGCTCGGGCGTGCTGACCAGCGTGCATTCATTCGCCGCCGATCCTTCGCGCGGCCTGTTCATCCTGGTGTTCCTGTCGCTGCTGGTGGGCGGCAGCCTGCTGCTGTACGTGCTGCGCGCCAGCGGCCTCAGCGTGGATGCAGACGATCCGCGCCGCGGCTTCACCGCCACCTCGCGCGAAACCCTGCTGCTGGCCAACAACCTGCTGCTGGCCACCGCCTGCGCGATGGTGTTGCTGGGCACCCTGTATCCGCTGCTGGCCGACGCCCTTTCGCTGGGCAAGATCTCGGTCGGGCCGCCTTACTTTGGCAGCCTGTTCCTGCTGCTGATGGCGCCGATGGTGCTGCTGCTGCCGTTCGGCCCGCTGGTGAAGTGGCAGCGTGACCAGCCGTCGCGCGCGTTCGCCCTGCTGGCGCCGTGGCTGGGCCTGGCCGTGCTGCTGGGTGCACTGGCCTGGTGGCAGGCCCCGCAGAACGGGTGGAAGGCCGGCCTCGGCGTAGCGGCGGCCGCCTGGGTCGGGCTGGGCACCGCGCGCTTCGTCTGGCAGCGCCTGCGTGGCAATGGCCGCTTCACTGGCGAAATGCTCGGCATGATCGTCGCCCATGCCGGCGTCGCGGTGTTCCTGGCCGGCGCGCTGCTGGTGGAAGCCCTGAACGTGCAGCGCGAGGTCGCGCTGGCACCGGGCCAGCAGGTGGTGGTCGGCCGCCATGAAGTGCGCTTCGAAGGCGTGGACCATCGCGAAGGCCCCAACTTCACTGCCGACCGCGGCCATCTGCGGGTGTTCCGCAACGGCCGCGAACTGGCCCTGCTGCACCCGGAAAAGCGCCAGTACGCCAGCGGCGGCCAGGTGATGACCGAAGCCGGCATCGATGCACGCCTCAGTGGCGATGTCTACGTGGCATTGGGCGAGCCGCTGGGCAACAATGCATGGGCGGTACGGGTGCACATCAAGCCCTTCGTGCGCTGGATCTGGCTGGGCGCACTGCTGATGGCCCTGGGCGGATTCATCACCACCGCTGATCGCCGTTTCCGTCGTCCGTAGGAGTTTGCATGTCCGAGTCCCCCGCCCCGCGCCCGTCCCGCCCGCTGCCGCCGGTAGCCATCGTGATCGGTGTGCTGTTCTTCTTCGGCCTGCTCGGGCTGATGATCTACGGGGTGATGAAATCGGGCGACCCGCAGCGCGACGTGCTGCCCTCGGCACTGATCGACAAGCCGGCACCGGCCTTCGCCCTGCCGGTGCTGCACGATCCCAGCATGACCGTGCGCAGCGAAGAGCTGCGCGGTGCGCCTTACCTGTTGAACGTGTGGGGCAGCTGGTGCGCGGCCTGCCGCGAAGAGCACCCGGTGCTGACCCGCTTCGCCGAGAGCAAGCGCGTGCGCGTGATCGGCTACAACTGGAAGGATGAGCCGACCGACGCGCTGCACTGGCTGGAAACGCTGGGCAACCCGTTCATGGTGGTGCTGAGCGATGTCGAAGGCCGCACCGCCATCGACTGGGGCGTGACCGCCGCGCCGGAAACCTTCCTGGTCGACGGCAGCGGCATCGTGCGCTGGAAGTACAGCGGTGCGATGACCCAGCAGGTGGTCGACGAGAAGCTGATTCCTGCGCTGCAGAAGATCGAGAAGGCCCAGGGCAATGCCGATGCCGGCCTGCACGGTAATCCGTAAGCCGCTGCACTGGCTGCTGCTTGCGCTGCTGATGGCGGCGGCGCTGCCCGCGCCTGCCCAGCAGCCGCTGCACGACCCGCGTCCGCTCGCCTTCCGCGACGCGGCCGAAGAAGCCCGATTCCACGACCTGGCCGCGCAGCTGCGCTGTGTGCAGTGCCAGAACCAGTCGCTGGCCGATTCCAACGCTCAGATCGCCCAGGACCTGCGCCGCGAGGTGCTGCAGCTGATGCAGCAGGGCCTCGACGATGCGCAGATCAAGCAGTTCCTGGTCGCCCGCTACGGTGAGTTCGTGCTTTACCAGCCGCCGCTGCAGCCGGGCACCTGGCTGTTGTGGGGCGGCCCGCTGCTGCTGCTCGGCGCCGGTGGCGCGGTGGTGCTGGCGGTTGTGCGCCGCCGTGGCCGCAACGTCGCGCCTGCACCTGGCGGCGGCAGCGATGAAGGAGATGGCTGGTGAGCAACCTTCTGCCCGTGCTGGCCGGCCTGGTCGCCGCGCTGGTGGCGGCGCTGGTGCTGTGGCCGCTGCGCCGGCAGGGCCCGCGCGGCTTCGTGCTGGGCGTGCTGGCACTGGGCGTGGCCGGTGCGTGCCTGTATCTGCTGGTGGGTGACCCGCGCGCGGCACAGATGCAACCGACGCCATCGGTCGCCACCCTGCGTGATGGGGTGAAAGCGCTGCAGCAGGCATTGCAGCGTGACCCGCAGCGCGCCGATGGCTGGGCGCTGCTGGGCCGATCGCAGGCCGAACTGGGCGATGCACGCGCCGCCGCCGATGCCTTCGCCCGCGCTGCCGCGCTGGCCCCGGAGGATGCCGGCGTGCTGGTGGAAGCCGCACAGGCGCGTGCGCAGGCCGATGCAGGCAAACAGTTCGATGACACCGCGATGGAGTGGCTGCAGCAGGCCCGTCGCCTGGCACCGGGGGCAGAACGGGCCAGCTGGCTGTTGGGCATCGCCCTGCGCCAGCGCGGCCGCAATGCCGAAGCCGCCGACGTCTGGAGCGCCCTGTTGCCGCGTCTGGAACCGGGTGCGGCGCAGGCGCTGCAGGCGCAGATCGCCATCGCCCGCGAGGCGGCGGGCCAGGCCGCCGACGCACCGGCGACGGAAGCGCCCGCCTTGCTGCAGGTCCGCGTGCAACTGCCCGACGCGGTGAAGCACGGCGACTGGCCGGCGACCACCCAGGTCTTCGTCCTCGCCCGCGCCGTCGGCGGCCCCCCCATGCCGGTGGCCGCGCGCAGACTGCCGCTGGACGGATTCCCGGCCACCGTCGGTCTGGGCGACGGCGACAGCCCGATGCCGACCGCACCGCTGTCGGCGCACACCGAGGTGGAGGTGCTGGCGCGCATTTCGCGCAGTGGCAGCGCCAACCGCAGCGAAGGCGACCTGCAGAGCGAGGTGGTGCGGGTGACACTGCCGCACGACGGCATGGTGGAACTGCGGTTTCCTTGACCTGCAGCCGAGCATGGGCTCGGCTCCACAGTAGATCCAGGCCATGCGTGGATACCGGCCCCAATGGAAACCAGCGTGTCGCCTGCTGCACAGGCGGCCCCGCTAGAATGCCCGCATGACCGAATTCATCCCGCCCGGCACCCGCTTCCATGCCCTGCCCTCGCCGTTCCCGTTCAAGCGCGGTGGCGCCCTGCACGGTGGGCGCGTGGCCTACGAGACCTGGGGCACGCTGGCTGCCGACGGCCGCAACGCGGTCCTGATCGTCACCGGCCTGTCGCCGGACGCGCACGCCGCCGCCAATGCCGACAATCCTGCCCCAGGCTGGTGGGAAGCGATGGTCGGCGCAGGCAAGCCGATCGATACCGACCGCTGGTTCGTGGTCTGCGTCAATTCACTGGGCAGCTGCAAGGGCTCCACCGGCCCCGCCTCGTTGAACCCGGCCACGGGCGAACCGTATCGGCTCGACTTCCCGGAACTGTCGGTGGAAGACGGCGCACGTGCCGCCATCGACGTGGTGCGCGCCCTGGGCATCCAGCAACTGGCCTGCGTGGTCGGCAATTCGATGGGCGGCATGACCGCGCTGGCGGTGCTGATGCTGCAGCCGGGCATCGCCCGCAGCCACATCAACATTTCCGGCAGCGCGCAGGCATTGCCGTTCTCCATCGCGATCCGCTCGCTGCAGCGCGAAGCCATCCGCCTGGACCCGCAGTGGAACGGCGGACGCTACAGCGAAACCGAGTACCCGGAATCGGGCATGCGCATGGCTCGCAAGCTGGGCGTCATCACCTACCGCTCCGCACTGGAATGGGATGGCCGCTTCGGCCGCGTGCGGCTGGATTCGGACCAGACCGACGATGATCCGTTCGGCCTGGAATTCCAGGTCGAGAGCTATCTTGAAGGCCATGCACGGCGTTTCGTGCGCTTCTTCGATCCGAACTGCTACCTGTACCTGAGCCGTTCGATGGACTGGTTCGACCTGGCCGAGTACGCCGACGGCGACGTGCTGGCCGGGCTGGCGAAGATCCGCATCGAAAAGGCACTGGCCATCGGCGCCAACACCGACATCCTGTTCCCGGTGCAGCAACAGCAGCAGGTGGCTGACGGCCTGCGTGCCGGCGGCGCCGATGCGCAGTTCATCGGCCTGGATTCGCCGCAGGGCCACGACGCGTTCCTCGTCGATTTCGAGCGCTTCGGCCCGGCCGTGCGCGGCTTCCTCGACGCGCTGTAAGTGGCCTGGCGGCGCAACCTGGCGCTGGCCGCGTTCGGCGCGCTCATCGCGTTGATGGTCAGCGCCGTGCTGCCGCTGTGGCTGGGGGGCTGGTGCCTGCTGGCCAGTGCGCTGTCGTTCGGTCTGTACGGGCACGACAAGCGCGCAGCACAGCGGAAGCAGTGGCGCATTCCCGAGCGCACCCTGCAGCTGCTGGCCTTTGCCGGTGGCTGGCCGGGCGCGCTGTTGGGCCAGGCCCTGTTCCGGCACAAGCACCGCAAGGCGGAATTTCAGTGGGTGTTCTGGATGTGCGTGCTGGCGAACGTCGCGTCGATCGCGGTGATGCTGCGCGAATTTTCGCGGTAACCAAGCGCCGTCCGCACGACACCTGTAGAGCCGAGCATGGGCTCGGCTCTACAGTAGATCCACGCCATGCGTGGATGGGCCGGCCACCGCGACTACGTTTCCCGCACCAACGCACCATCACGCAGGCGATACCGGACATCCACCACGCCTTCGGGCAGGTCGTCGTGGGTAATCATCAACAGACTGCGCCCGTCCAGCAGGCCGGCCAGGTCCTGCAGCAACGCGTGTGCGGTGTCCACGTCCAGCCCTTCGGTCGGCTCGTCCAGCAGCAGGATCGGCGCATTGCGCAGCAGCGCGCGGGCCAAGGCCAACCGCCGTGCCTGCCCAGCCGACATCGTCGCGCCGTTCTCGCCCACCCAGGTGTGCAGGCCGCCGCTGCGCTCGGCCCACTCGCCCAGGCGCACGCGCCGCAGTACCGCCCACAGGGCGTCATCGCTGGCGTCCGGATCCCCCAGCCGCAGGTTGTCGGCCACCGTGCCGGCAAACACCGGCGCGTTCTGCGGCAGCCATGCCAGCTGCCGATGCCAATCGGCCTGGGCGAAGTCGCGCAGGTCGCGGCCTCCGTAGCTCACGCGGCCCTGCTGCGGGTCCCACAGGCGCAGCAGCAGGCTCGACAGGGTGGTCTTTCCGCAACCACTGTCACCCCCGATGGCAATGCGTTCCCCCGGCGCGAGCGTCAACCGCAGGCCCGCCAGCACCGGCCGCGCCGCGCCCGGCCAGCGGAAATGCACGTCGTCCCACGCCACCGTTGCAGCCGGCGGTACCGGCTGTGGCTGCGCAGGATCTTCCACCGTCGGTGCCTGCTCGACGATGGCCTGCAGGCGGTCGGCGGCAATACGGCCGGACTGCAACGACTGCCAGGCCAGACCCATGCCCGCCCACAGTTCGATCATCGCCACGGTGAGGAACACCAGACCGGCCGCCATTTCCGCAGGAATGCGCTGCTGCTCGGCCGCATGCAGGGCCAGCGCCAGCATCGCCACCAGGCCCAGCCCGGCCACCAGGCCATGCAGTGTGGCGGCCGCAATCAGCCGCCAGCGCCGACGCCGGTCCCGCGAGGCCAGCTGCTTGGCCGCCACCCGCACCTTCAACTGCCAGGCGGCATCGGCATGCAGCGCCGCCAGATCACCCGCGCCCTCCAGGCCTTCAAACGCTGCAGTACGCAACGCGGCGCGATGTGCGGCACGGTCGGCCTCTTCATCGTCATGCCCGCGCACGCCCAGCCACGGCACGCCAAAACCGATCAACAGCGCCAGCACGGCCAGCAGCAGCGCCGCCGAGGGCAGGATCAGCGCCGCCGACCCTATCGCCACCAGCGACAACGCGCCCAGCGCCAGCAGCGGCCCGATGGCACGCACCAGCAGGCCATCGACCTCGCCGATATCGCCCAGCAGGCGCGCCAGCAGTTCACCGGTGCGCGTGGCCCCCAGCCGCGCCGGGGCCAGCGGCAGCGCGCGGCGGAAGAACCACACGCGCAGGTCGCGGGCGATGCGCAACGTGGCATCGTGGCCCACCAGCTTCTCGAAGTAGCGCGACACGATGCGCGCCATGGTCAGGCCGCGGATGCCGGCCGAGGGCGAGAAGAAATTGAACCCCTGCGCCAGCCCGGCCGCACCGGCCAGCGCTGCAGCGGTCAGGAAGCCACCGGACAGGCCCAGCAGCGCGGTTCCGGCAAGCATCGTGACCCACAGCAGCAGCACGGTCAGCAGCAGGCGCGGACGGTGGCGAACGAACACCGCGCGCAGCGAATCGGGTGAACGGCTCATGCGCGCACCGCCTGTGCCGGGTCCACCAGCCGCCCTTCGGGAAGCAGCAGGCAGCGGTCGGCCCAGGCGATCACCGCCGGGCTGTGCGTGGCCACCACCACGCTGCGGCCGCGCGCATAGGCGGCCAGGCTGCGCAGCAGCGCCGCTTCGGTGTCGGCATCGAGGAAGGCGGTGGGCTCGTCCAGCAACAGGACCTGCGGGTCAAGCAGCAGCAGCCGGGCCAGGCCGATGCGCCGGGCTTCACCGCCGGACAGGCCGAAGCCGCGCTCACCGATCATCGTATCGAGCCCCTCCGGCAGGCGCTGGGCGAACTGCAGCACCTGCGCTGCCTCGGCCACCGCGCGCAGGCGCGCATCACTGGCGGCAGGGTCGGCCAGCCGCAGGTTGTCGGCAATCGAGCCATGGAACAGGTAGGGACGCTGGCTGGCATAGGCCACCTGCAGGCCGGGGCGCAGCTGCACACGCCCGGCCTGCGGCGGCAGCCAGCCCGCCAGCGCTTCCAGCAGCGTGCTCTTGCCCGAGCCGCTGGGGCCCACCAGGGCCAGGCGCTGGCCCGGCTCCAACTGCACATCCACGTCGCGCAGCACATCGTGTGCGGCCCCCAGCGGGCGCAGCACCAGACCCTGTGCCTGCAGCGGCGGCAGTGCGGCCTCGGCCGGCTCCACCGCCAGCGGTGCCATCGGCTCCTCGGCCATCGCCGGATCTTCGGGCAGCGCAAGCAGCAGGCGTTCCACTTCGGCTGCGGCAGCCAGCGCATTGGCGCGGTCGTGGTAATGCGCGGCCAGCCGCCGCAGCGGCGCGTAGAACTCCGGCGCCAGCAGCAGGCAGAACAATCCGGCCCCCAGCGTCGGCACCGTCGCATGCAGGGACATCAGACCCAGATAGCTCAGGCCAAGATACAGCGCGACCATCGCCACGCTCACCGAGGCGAAGAATTCCAGCACGGTGGACGACAGGAAGGCGATGCGCAGCACCTTCATCGTGCGCACGCGCACCCCTTCGGCGGCCGCTTCGATGCCGGCCAGTTCGGCCTCGCCGCGCCCGTACAGGCGCAGCAGGCCCAGGCCCTTGATGCGGTCGGCGAAGTGGCCGCTCATGCGTGCCAGTTCACCCAGCTGCGCGCGCCCGGCCGCTTCGGCGCCCCAGCCCACCAGCATCATGAAGAACGGCACCAGCGGCGCGGTGAACAGCAGGATCAGCGCCACCACCCAGTCCACCCAGGCCACCGCGGCCAGGATCAGCAGCGGCACCACCACCACTTCGGTGCGCACCGGCAGGAAACCGCTGTAATAGCTTTCGATGGCATCGCCGTGGTGCAGCATCAGTTCGCCCAGCTCGCCGGTACGGCGCTGGCGCAGCCACAGCGGGCCATGGCCGAGCAGGCGCGCGAACACGCGTTCACGCAGGGCCAGCCGGGCGGCATCGGCTACATCGCCAGCGGCGGCCTGGGTGGCGCTGCCCAGCAGCGTGCGCAGCACCAGCACCACCGCCAGCGCGGCCAGTACCGGCAGGCCGCTGGCCAAGGGTGCGCGCTCCACCAGCACCGCCTGCACCAGCCAGGCGATGGCCGCGGCCTGCCCGATCAGCAGCGCCCCGGACAGGCTGATGCACAGCGCCGCCAGGCGCTGCCGGCCCCGCGCTGAATGGGCCAGGCCCGCCAGCCACACCGTGCGGGCACGCCGCTGCAGGGTCGATTCTTCCTCGGCGGTACGCGGTCCGGCAGCGGTCGGTTCGGCAGGGCTCAAAGTCTTCACAGGCAGCGGGGGATGCTGGGCATTGTAGGCGCAGGCACGAGCGTCCTCCTGCGGCCAGCGGTCGCAGTGGTCACGGGAAAGGCATACGATCCCCTTGGGCACTCATTCATACATTGATCTGGATCAAGGCTGTTTGAAGTAGTCGGTCACATCATTCACCCGTAGACCACCCTTCCCGCCACCTGCAACGGCACTATCCACGAGGTAGCCAGGCCATGATTGATCAGACAGTCGTAGAACTGTCGCGGCTGCAATTCGCTCTGACCGCGATGTACCACTTCCTATTCGTCCCACTCACGCTCGGCCTGTCCTTCATGGTGGCCATCATGGAGAGCGTGTACGTCATGACCCGCAAACAGGTCTGGCGGCAGATGACCCTGTTCTGGGGCACGCTGTTCGGCATCAACTTCGCCATCGGCGTGGCCACCGGCCTGGTGATGGAATTCCAGTTCGGCATGAACTGGTCGTACTACAGCCACTACGTGGGTGACATCTTCGGTGCGCCGCTGGCCATCGAGGGCCTGATGGCCTTCTTCCTGGAAGCGACCTTCATCGGCCTGTTCTTCTTCGGCTGGAAGCGCCTGAGCCCGGTCAAGCACCTCACCGTGACCTGGTTGATGGCACTGGGCACCAACCTGTCGGCGGTGTGGATCCTGATCGCCAACGGCTGGATGCAGAACCCGACCGGTGCGGTGTTCAACCCGGACACGATGCGCATGGAAGTGGTGGACTTCGCCGCCGTGCTGCTGAACCCGGTGGCGCAGGCCAAGTTCGTGCACACCGTCAGCGCCGGCTACGTCACCGGCGCCATCTTCGTGATGTCCATCAGCGCCCTGTACCTGCTGCGCAACAAGCACAAGGACATGGCCCGCCGCTCGTTCGCGGTGGCCGCCGCCTTCGGCCTGCTGTCCTCGCTGTCGGTGGTGGTGCTGGGTGACGAAAGTGGTTACGCCGCCAGCGAACACCAGAAGATGAAGCTGGCCGCGATTGAAGCGATGTGGGAAACCGAGCGTGCGCCGGCCGACTTCACCGCCTTCGGTATTCCCAACCAGACCACCCACCAGAACGACTACGCGATCAAGATCCCGTACCTGATGGGCCTGATCGCCACGCGTTCGCTGGACCAGCCGATTCCGGGCATCCTGGAACTGGTGGACCGCGCCGAACACCGCATCCGCGGTGGCCAGATCGCCTATGGCGCGCTGGAACGCATCAAGAAGGACAAGACCGATCTGCAGGCGCGCGAGATGTTCGACCGCCACTGGCAGGATCTGGGCCATGGCCTGCTGCTGAAGCGCTACCGCGAGGACATCCTCAACGCCACCCCGGAAGAAATCTCCAAGGCGGCGATGGATACCGTGCCGCGCGTGGCGCCGCTGTTCTGGACCTTCCGCATCATGGCCGGCCTGGGCTTCTACCTGATCGCCTTCTTCGCCCTGGCGTTCTACTACTCCTGCCGCAACACCTTCCAGGACAAGCGCTGGTTCCTGAAGCTGGCGGTGTGGAGCCTGCCGGTGCCGTGGATCGCGATCGAATGTGGCTGGTTCGTGGCCGAGTACGGCCGCCAGCCGTGGGCGGTGGATGGCGTGCTGCCCACCTTCTACGCCGCATCGGGCCTGGCCCTGCATGAAATCCTGACCACGCTGGCCATCTTCACCGCCACCTACACGGTGCTGCTGGTCATCGAGATCAAGCTGATGCTCAAGGCCGTGCGTACCGGACCGGATGACATCCTGCCCACGCTGCAGGCCGACATCCGCCCCGTTTCCCCCACTGCAGCCGCTGCCGGCCAGGCCTGAGGCAGGAGAACCCAGATGGAATTCATTGCACTTGATTACACCACGCTCCGCGTGATCTGGTGGCTGCTGCTCGGCATCCTGCTGGTCGGCTGGGCGGTGATGGACGGCTTCGACCTGGGCGTCGGCACTCTGTTGCCGTTCGTGGCGAAAACCGATGAGGAACGCCGGCTGGTCATCAACACCGTCGGCCCGGTCTGGGAAGGCAACCAGGTCTGGCTGGTGCTGGGTGGCGGCGCGATCTTCGCCGCGTGGCCGCCGCTGTATGCGGTCAGTTTCTCCGGCTTCTACCTGGCCGTGTTTGCCATGCTGTTCGGCCTGATCCTGCGCCCGGTCGGCTTCAAGTACCGCAGCAAGATGCCGTCCAAGCGCTGGCGCGACACCTGGGACATCGTGCTGTTCGTGGGCGGCCTGCTGCCGGGCCTGATCGCCGGCGTGGCGGTGGGCAACGTGCTGCTGGGCGTGCCGTTCCACTTCGATGACACCCTGCGCGTGACCTACACCGGTTCGTTCTTCGGCCTGCTCACCCCGTTCGCGCTGGTGGCCGGCCTGATCAGCGTGGCCATGCTGGTTGCGCACGGTGCGGCCATGCTGGTCATCAAGACCGACGGCCCGGTGGCCGAACGTGCAGCGCGATTTGGCAGCGTCGCCGCGATCATCAGCTTCGTGCTGTTCGCGGTGGCGGGCATCTGGGTGGCCTTCGGCCTGCCCGGCTACCAGATCACCTCGCAGGTGGTGACCGACGGCCCGACCAACCCGCTGTTGAAGACGGCTGAAATCGGCACCGCGGCCGGTGGCTGGCTGCGCAACTACAGCAGCATGCCGGCCACGATCGTGTTCCCGGTGCTGGGCCTGCTGGGCGCACTGGCCAGTGCGGTGCTGCTGCGGGCACGCCGTGGCGGCCTGGCCTTCATCGCCTCGGGTGCGTCCATCGCCGGCATCATCCTTACCGTGGGCTTTGCCATCTTCCCCTTCCTGCTGCCGTCCTCCAGCCAGCCCACCTCCAGCCTGACCGTCTGGGACAGTTCGTCCAGCCATCTGACGCTGTGGATCATGCTGCTGGCCACGGCCATCTTCCTGCCGATCGTGCTGGCCTACACCACCTGGGTGTACCGCGTGCTGAAGGGCAAGACGACGGCTGAAGAAATGGGCGACAACCCGAACGCGTATTGATTTGAAGCAAGGTGTGCCGGCCAACGGTCGGCACTTACCGCAAGCACTGTGTGCCGGCCAACGGCCGGCATCCACCGAATGAAGGAGAGTGAACATGTGGTACTTCGCCTGGATTCTCGGCACCGGCCTGGCCTCCACCGTGGCCATCCTCAACGGCATGTGGTTCGAATCGCGCGAGCGGAACCGGCTCGAGCAGGAAAACCGTCGCTGAGCTGTAAAAAAACCTTGCCGCCTTGGCCTTCACACGGTATCTTAGGCGGCTCCTTCGGGGTGTAGCTCAGTCTGGTAGAGCGCTACGTTCGGGACGTAGAGGTCGCAGGTTCGAATCCTGTCTCCCCGACCACTTCGGTGGTCGCATTGAAGCCTGGTGAAGTCGTCCAGGCTTTTTTGTTCCCTGAAGGAGGGCACTGCCCCGGCAGTGTGAAGAAACAGCATTTACCCCTTGCCGCCATCGGGGTGAATGGATAGAATAGGCGGCTCCCTTCGGGGTGTAGCTCAGTCTGGTAGAGCGCTACGTTCGGGACGTAGAGGTCGCAGGTTCGAATCCTGTCTCCCCGACCACTCCGGTGGTCACCAAGAAGCCTGGAAGACGACAGTCTCCCGGGTTTTTTTGTGCCTGTCGCCCAGGGTTGCAGCGGGGCAAGGCAGCACCCCTGCCCCGCCACGTTGCCTCAGCAGGGCCGCACGTTCAGGCTGGCATACATCGCCAGCGCGCGGCAGGCCTGCATCAGACCCTCCACCCCACGCTCGCCCACATCCTGTTCGGGGCCGCCATCCTGGCGCGCGCGCTCGGCTGCCAGCAGAATGTCATGCACGGTGCGCAGCCCCACCAGTGCGCAGTCCAGATCGGCCAGGGCCATGCGCCGGCCCAGGCCGAGCTGCCGTTCGGGCCAGGGGCGGCCATCGGAACCACCTCCGCTGTTGATGCCACGCAGCTGCGCAACGAAGGTGATGGGTTCGCCAGCGGTATCGGCATTGGCCGATGCGACGCCGGGCGGCGGGACGGAAACATCAGGGGTCTTCATGGGCTTTCTCCATGCAAGGAACACGGTGACCCCGCCGGCAAAGGCGGCGGGCGATACGTGGCTGCAAAAACCCGGCTGACTCAGTTCGGGCGGATGTGCTCGCGCACACCCCCACGCACCGCCCGCCATGGAACGCGGACGGATTGCCAGCCGGCGCCGCGCGAAGCGACGCCGGCTGGCAAGCGTATACAACAAGTCAGCTCGGGTTTTGCAGTCCCGGCCACCCTTTTCCGGTGGCATGCGAAGGTGTAAACGCCCACGCACGATGTGCCAATGGGCAAACGCGCCACTGCAACTATTCGTACGGTTTGCGACATTGTGGCACGGGGCCCGCAGGCGTCCAGAGACAAGGCCTGCACACTCGCCAAGGCGGTTGAGCGACGGGGCACTGTGCGACGACTGCCCACGGCCACGCAGTGCTGATTGCGACAGTTCTGCGATGACACGACCGCAACCGCCCGGCCACGTACAATGTCCGCCTTCCCCTACCCACCTCACCGGCCCTGCCCGGTGCGGCGCTGCACGCCCTCGATGCCGCGTGCGCCACCTGCAAGGACTCCGCCATGACCTCCCCGACCCCGGCTTCACCCTCACTGCTGCACGGCCGCGTGCTGGCCTTCGCTGCCATCCTGCTGGCGGCGGTCAACCTGCGCACCGCAGTCACCTCCATCACCCCGCTGCTGGACGTGCTGGGCCAGCAGTTCGGCTTCGGCACCACCATGACCGGCGTGCTGGGCATGCTGCCGACCGCCTCGTTCGCGCTGTTCGGCGTGGCGACGCCCGCCGTGGCGCGGCGCCTGGGCCTGGAGCGCACCACCCTGCTGGCGATGACCCTGGCCATGGCCGGCCTGCTGCTGCGTTCCAGCGCCGGCAACGTGGGCACCCTGCTGCTGGGCTCGGTGATCGCGCTGGCCGGCATGGGCATCGGCAACGTGGTGGTGCCGCCGCTGGTGAAGCGCTACTTTGCCAACAAGGTCGGCACCATGAGCACGCTGTACATCAGCGTGCTGCAGCTGGGCACGATGACCCCGGCGCTGCTGGCGGTGCCGGTGGCCAACGCCGCAGGCTGGCGCGTTTCGCTGGGCATGTGGGCGCTGCTGGCGCTGGCCGCCGCGCTGCCGTGGCTGCTGCTGGCCCGCCGCGCGCCGAAGCCGGTACAGGACAGCAGCGATCCCACCGCGCAGCCGCATGGCAAGGTCTGGCGCACGTCGCTGGGCTGGAGCATGACGCTGATGTTCGGCATGACCTCGCTGATGACCTATTCGATGTTCACCTGGCTGCCGCGCATCGTGGTCGAAGCGGGCGCAACGCCGGCCTTCGGCGGGGTGATGGTGGCCGTGTTCTCGGCATTGGGCCTGCTGCCCTCGCTGGTGATTCCTTCATTGGCGGTGCGCCTGCCCAACCCGTTCCCGCTGGTGCTGATCGGTTTCTTCGCTTTCGTCATCGCCTTCACCGGCCTGCTGCTGGCACCGCTGAAGGCGCCGCTGCTGTGGGCGGCGCTGCTGGGCGTGGGCCCGTCCACGTTCCCGCTGGCACTGACCCTGATCAACCTGCGCACGCGCACGCCCACCGGCTCGGCGGCACTGTCGGGTTTCATGCAGGGCGTGGGCTACAGCTTCAGCTGCCTGGGGCCGTTCCTGGTGGGCTGGCTGCATACGGTCAGCGAGGGCTGGGCGCTGCCATTCGGCTTCCTGTTCGGCTGCGCGGCGCTGATGCTGTGCGCCTCGTGGGTGGCATGCAAGCCACGCAAGCTGGAAGACCTCTGGTAAACCCATGCCATGGATGGCAAGCCCGGGCAATTGGGGATGCAGTAGATCCACGCCATGCGTGGATGGGCGTGCACCGACGCCATCGAACAAGCTCGTCGCTACGCGAACGCGCGATGAACGACGACCACACCATGCGCGACCTCTACACATTGCCTGAGCATGCCCTCACGTAGCGTGCGGGTACAGGCTGCATTCCAGCCTGCATGCAGACGTGTTGGACGGCCAGGAGTTGCGATGGGTTTGTCGGGTGTGATGTCGCGGTGGCACTTTCCGGGTTCCTGCGGGCTGAGGCCCCCCTGCAGGCGGGCAGCGTAGATCTGCTGTTTGCCGTGTCACCGACGTCCAGACCCAGAAGGAAACCGCATGCCCTTCCCTCGTCCGCTGGCGCTCTGCGCCGGCCTGGCCTGTGCTGGCCTGGCTTTTCCCTCACTCGCCACCGCTGCAGCCCCAAGCAGCGCGCGTGACGATGCACTTGCCGAGATTGGCAGTTACCGCGACCAGGCCCGCTGGGTGGATGCGCTGGCGGCCATCGAACGCGCCCAGCAGCAGACGCCCGATGATCCGCTGCTGTACCGGCTGCAGGTGCTGACGCTGGGTGACATCGGTAGTGCCGGCCGCGCCTGGCACCTGTACCAAGCCAGGCCCGATCTGTTTGACGATGCACAGAAGCAGCGGCTGGAAGCGGATTACCTTGCACGGCGGGTGAACTGGAGCCTGGCCTACAGCAAGGAAGAAGACCGCCGCCTGGACGAAGCCGAGGCGGCCTTGGCCGAGATGGATCGGTACCCGCAACGCGATGGCCTGCAACACGATGGCATGCCAGTCACGCAGGCGCCGCTGCGCATCCGCATCGATCGCCTGGTCCTGCTCAACCGGCTGGGCCGCCACGCGCAGCTGCTGGCTGAAACAGAACAACTGCAGCAGCAGGGGCACGCCCTGCCCGACTATGTGCTGCCCGCCCTCGGCGATTCGCTGATGGCGCTGCAGCGCCCCACCGAGGCCATCGGTCCGCTCAGCACAGCGGTAGCCAATGATCCTTCGCGCAGCGCGTCGCGTTCGCAGCTGGCGTATGCCTACCTGGAAAGCGAACAGGCCGAGCGGGCCATCGATCACCTGCAGGCCTGGCAGAAGGACGCGCCGACATGGCGCCGGGGCGGCGGTGCAGAACCCTATGCCAACTGGGCCCGCCACGAAGCCGACCTCAATCTGGCGCTGATCCGCGCCTACAGCGGCGATCTGCCCGCGGCCCAGCATGCGCTGGAAGCACGCGTGGCCATCGGCCCGGCCAACAGTGGCCTGCAGACCGCACTGGGCAGTGTCTACCAGATGCGCGGCTGGCCCCGTCGCGGGCTGGAGCGGCAGCAGATGGCACAGACGCTGGACCCGCGCGACGTCGCCCCGCGCCTGGGCATGCACGAAGCCTATGTGCAGCTGCAGCGCGACGATCTGGCGCGCCCGCTGCACGATGCGCTGCTGCAGCAGTATCCCGACCAGCCCGGGGTGAAGCGCATGGATCGCGACTGGCGCGCCCATCGTGGCTGGCGGCTGCAGGCGCAGGCCGAAGGCGGACGCAGTTCGGGTGGCGGCGGCAGCTCGCCCCTGGGCAGCGATGATCTGCAGTACCGCACCGAAGTGGCCTCCCCGGTATTCGACGACCGCTGGCGCGTGTTTGCTTTCCTCGACCGTCGCGCCGTCAACTTCCAGCAGCAACGGATCGATCCGCTGTGGACCGGTGCAGGCCTGCGCTACCGCTTCGAGCAGGCCGATGCGGAGGCGGCCGTCGTGCATGCCAACGACGGCATCGGCGGCACCGGCCTGCGCGCCGGCTTCGGCTGGCAGTTCGACGACCACTGGCATGCCAGTGTCGTGGCGGCGCGCAACGATCCGGATGCCTCGATGCAGGCACGGGTCGCGGGCATCAGTGCCGACAGCATCGGCGTCAATGCGGACTACACCCGCGATGAACGCAGCCGCTGGAGCATGGCGGCCAGCCGCTTCCGCTACGACGATGGCAACCGCCGCGACAGCCTCAGCCTGGCCGCCGAGCAGCGCCTACTGACGCGTTCGCGCTTATTGGTCGATGGGCTTGGCAGTCTTTACACCAGCCGTGGCAGCGATGACGACGCCCCCTACTTCAATCCATCGCGCGACCGCTCGATGGAGATCGGCCTGCGCGTGGACCAGCTGCTGTGGCGGCGCTACGAACATCACCTGCGCCATCGCCTGACCGTGTCGGTCGGCAATTACTGGCAACACGGTTTTGGTGATGCCTTCGTGCCCACCCTGGCCTACCGCCATGAATGGCAGTTCGGTCCTGGCCGGGTGCTGGAATACGGGGTGAGCTGGTCGCGACCGGTCTACGACGGCCGGCGCGAACGCCATATCGGCTTTGACGCCGCACTGCGCTGGGGGCAATGAAATGATGTCGATACGAAGCGCGTGCCTGATGCTCGCCCTGTGCCTGCTGGCCGTCGCCCTGCCTGTGGCAGCGCGCGATGTCGACCTCGATGCGGCCGACAATGGCCTGCTGGTTCTCAGCTACCACGATGTGCGCGACGACGTGAGCGCAACCTCCGATGCCGATGCGTATGCGGTGAGCACGCAGAACTTCGCCGCCCATCTGGATTGGCTGTCGGCGCATGGCTACCACCCGGTTTCGCTGTCGCAGCTGATCGAGGCCTCGCGCGGCGGGGCGCGCCTGCCGCCCAAGCCGGTGCTGCTGACCTTCGATGACGGCCTGCGCAGCGTCTACACGCGGGTCTTCCCGCTGCTGCGCGCGTACCACTACCCGGCACTGGTGGCGTTGATCACCGATTACGTGGACATGGCCCCGGGGCGCAGCATCGATTACGGCTACCGCCGCTTCAGCCGTAATGATTTCCTGGACTGGAACCAGCTGCGCGAAATGCAGGCCAGTGGCCTGGTGGAGGTCGCCAGCCACACCGACAATCTGCACCGTGGCGTGCGATCCAACCCACAGGGCAATCAGACGCCGGCCGTCACCACCCGCATCTACGATCCGCAGGTGCAGCGTTACGAAACGACGCAGGCTTACCAGCAGCGCGTGCGCGACGATCTTGCCCGTAGCGCACTGCGCATTGAACAGGAGCTGGGCGTACGCCCGCAGGCCATCGTCTGGCCCTACGCTGCCTACAACCAGATGAGCAACCAGATCGCACGCGAACTGGGCATGCCGGTGTCATTCGATCTGGAAGGCCGCAGCACCCCGGTCGGCCACGATCTGCAGGGACTGGCCCGGCTGCTGGTGACCGGCAACCCCGACGTCAACGCACTGGCCTATGAACTGCGGCGCGACCCCGCCGTTGATGGCACGCGCGCGCTGCAGATCGATCTGGATGCGGTGTACGACGCCGACCCGGCGCAGCAGGCGCGCAACCTGGACACCCTGATCGAACGGGTCAAGCAGATCGGCCCGACCCACGTCTATCTGCAGGCCTTTGCCGACCCGGACGGCAACAACACCGCCGACGCGCTGTACTTTCCCAATCGGCACCTGCCGATGCGCGCGGACCTGTTCAACCGTGTTGCCTGGCAGCTGCACACGCGTGCCGGGGTGAAGGTCTACGCCTGGCTGCCGGTGCTGGGCTATGAACTGCCCGACCCGGCCAAGCGGGCCGCGCTGGGCATCCAGAGCCCGGAGCGCGACGGCATGTACCGGCTGGATTTCACCCGGCCACAGGCACGCCAGATCATCAAGGACATCTACGAGGATCTGGCGATCAATGGCTATTTCGAGGGCCTGCTGTTCCATGACGATGCCTACCTGCGCGACACCGAACTGGCGGATCTTGCACCGGAGGGCGAAGACGGCGGGCGTACCCGCGCGCTGATCGACTTCACCCTGGAGCTGCGCGACGCTGCACAGCGCTGGCGGCCGAAGCTGGCCACCGTGCGCAACCTGTATGCACAGCCGGTGCTGCACCCGCAGAGTGCGGCGTGGTTTGCCCAGCGCCTGGACCTGTTCAACCAGGCTTACGACCGCACCGCGTTGATGGCGATGCCATGGATGGAGAACAGCCCTGACCCGCAACGCTGGATGGATGCGCTGGTGCAGGCCGTTCGCGCACACGATCCGCAGCTGGAACACACCCTGTTCGAGCTGCAGACCGTCGACTGGCGCACGCGAAAGCCCATCAGCGGGCAGCGCCTGCGTGCCCAGGTCCGCCGCCTGCAGGCGCAGGGCGTGCGCCATCTGGCGTGGTACCCCGATGACTTCATCGGCAACCATCCGTCGGTGGAAGACGCGCGCGCGGCGATGTCGGCGCGGGATTTCCCTTATCCGGAACGGTGAGGCAATTTGCAGGGGGTGGGGTTCGGCAGGGCTTGCAGCCCTGCACCTGCTTCAAGCCACGGCCACAGCAACGGCAACGTCAAAAGCGGGCTTTCCGTGGGTTGGCGGGGTGGGTCCGGTTGAGGGGGACGCCGTGAACCCATCCATGGGGGCTTGGTCGCGGCATCCATGCCGCTCACACCCCCTCAACCGGACCCACCCCGCCTTCGACAGTTTCCCGCGATCTGTTGGAACCTACCGCTGATGGTGGGTGCCGACCGTTGGTCGGCACGGATGAATTCATTCGATATCTGATGGAAAAATCGTGTCGACCGAGGTCGACACCTACCAACAGCCGCCGGCCAACTGTCGAAGGTGGGGCGGTGTCGGATTGCGGGGTGTCCGCCGCATGGATGCGGCGGCCATGCCTACACGGACGTACTTGCGGCGTCCCCGCAGGCCGACACCGCCCCGCCCACCCACGGAATGCAGGCTTTTGACGTTGACGTTGACGTTGCCGTTGATCTGCAGCAGGTGCAGGGCTGCAAGCCCTGCCAAACACACCCCTACCGTGTCTGCCCTTCGCCGCGTACCACGAAACGTTCCACCGTCAGCGCTTCCAGCCCCATCGGCCCATAGGCATGCAGGCGCGTGGTGGAAATGCCGATTTCGCTGCCCAGGCCCAGCTGCCCGCCATCGGAGAAGCGCGAGGACGCGTTGACCATCACCACCGCAGAGCGCAGTGCGTTGACGAAGCGTTCGGCATTGGCCGTGTCTTCCGTGGCGATCACTTCGGTGTGGTCGGAGGTATAGGTGCGGATATGCGCGATGGCCGCCTCGAGGTCATCGACCACGCGTACCGCCAGCACCAGGTCGAGGAACTCGGCTGCATAGTCGTCTTCGGTGGCCACCGTGCTGCCCGGCAGCAGCGGCTGCGCACGCGCATCAGCACGCAGCTGCACGCCCCGTTCGCCCAGCGCCTGCGCGGCACGTGGCAGGAAGGCGTCGACCACGTCCAGGTGCACCAGCAGCGTTTCCAGCGAATTGCAGGCCGCCGGGCGGCTGCACTTGCCATCCACCAGCAGGGCCACCGCCTTGTCCAGGTCGGCGCTGGCATCCACGAACAGATGGCAGACGCCTTTGTAGTGCTTGATGACCGGCACGCGTGCGTGCTCGGCCACGAAACGGATCAGCCCTTCGCCACCGCGCGGGATGGCCAGGTCGATCAGCTCGTGCAGCTGCAGCAGTTCCAGCATCGCCTCGCGGCGCAGGTCGGTCAGCACGGTCACCGCCGCAGGCGGCACGCCGTTGGCCTTCAGTGCGGACGCCAACGCCTGGGCGATGGCGGTGTTGGAGTGAATCGCCTCCGAGCCACCGCGCAGGATCACGCCGTTGCCAGCCTTCAGGCACAGTGCGGCGGCTTCGGCGGTGACGTTCGGGCGTGCTTCGTAGATCATCGCGATCACGCCCAGCGGCACGCGTACCTTCTGCACGCGGATGCCATTGGGGCGCACGTCGTCGCGGGTCACCTGCCCCACCGGGTCCGGCAGCGCGGCCACCTCGCGCACGGCCTCGGCCATCGCGAACAGGCGCGCCGGGTCCAGCGCCAGACGGTCGAGCATGGCGCTGCCGACGCCTTTCTCACGCGCAGCGGCGAGATCACGCGCATTGCCAGCCAGGATCAGCCCGGCGTTCATTTCCAGCGCCTGCGCCATGGCCTGCAGCAGCTTTCCGCGTGCGGCACTGTCCAGGCCAGCGACCACCTGGGCCGCGTCACGGCAGGCACATGCCTGCGCTTCGATCTCACTCATGGGGGTGTCCTGCAGTCCGGTCATGGCAGCACCAGGTCGTCGCGATGGACGACGGTACCGCCGTAGTTGTAGCCGAGCACGGCCTGGATGTCGCGCGAATGGCGGCCGGCGATGCGGCGCACATCATCGGCGGCGTACTGGCTGACCCCACGGGCGACGCAGATGCGTCCGTGCGGGGCGTTCCACCACACCTGCACCATGTCGCCACGGCGGAACTCGCCCTCGGCGCCGCTGATGCCGCCGGGCAGCAGCGAGGCACCCTTTTCACGCATCGCCTGCGCCGCGCCGGCATCGACCAGGATCGCACCGTCGGCCAGCGGTGCATGCCGCAGCCAGTGCTTGCGTGCGGCTTCGCGGCTGCGCGCGGCATGGATGCGCGTGCCGAACAGGCGATCCTGCGCCAGTGCACGCACCACCTCGCCGCTGCGGCCATTGAACAGGTAGGTTTCGATGCCCAGCCGGCCGGCCTTGGCAGCGGCTTCCAGCTTGGTGCGCATGCCACCGGTACCGGCGCGCGATCCGGCACCGCCGGCCATCGCCAGCACCGTGTCATCCAGTTCGGGCACGTCATGCAGCGGGCGGGCGTGGGCCACAGTGCGCGGATCGGCACTGTACAGGCCGTCGATATCGGTGGCGATGAACAACGCATCGGCGTCGATCAGGGCGGCCACGGTGGCGGCCAGGTTGTCGTTGTCGCCGAGCTTGAGTTCGTCCACCGAAACGGTGTCGTTCTCGTTGACCACCGGCAATGCACCCAGGCGCAGCAGCTCGGTGAGCGTCGCGCGCGCGTTGAGGTAACGGCGGCGGTTGCGCAGGTCGTCGTGGGTCAGCAGCACCTGCGCCACCGGGCGCTCGAAAAAGCGTTGCCAGAGACCGATCAGCTGCGCCTGGCCGAGCGCGGCCAAGGCCTGCCGTGCCGCCATCGCGGCCCCCGGTTCATCGGCACGCGGCAGGATGGCACGGCCCGCAGCAACGGCACCGGACGAGACGATGACCACCTCGCGCCCGGCCAGCACGTTGGCCGAGACGAACTGGGCCAAGCCCAGCACATGGCGCGGCGACAGGCCGCCACCATCGGCAGCCAGCAGGCTGCTGCCGACCTTGAGCACGGCACGCCGCCACGGCGGCAGCGCTTGTTCGGTGAACGGCGAGGCGACGTGGGGGGCGTGCAGGGTCATCAGGTGCGCCTCAGCGGGTGTTCCATTCGTGCACGGTGAGGTGCGAGGCCTGCATCGTCACCAGCGGATCGGTAGCGACGATGGCCTGCGCTTCAGCCAGGCTGGCCACGTTGCACAGCACGTAGGCGCCGCCCGTGCCATCGCTGAAGCCACCGGTCAGCTGCAGCTGGCCCTGCGCGCGCAGCGCATCGAGAAAGTCCAGGTGCGGCTGCACGGCGGCGGCGTTGAAGTCGGGCCGGCGCATGGCCAGCACCAGGTACACGGTATTCATTGCAGGTTCTCCAGCGTGGCCGGCTCCCGGTCACCATGGCTGTGGGGTGAGGACACCACCAGGAATCGGACATCGGCAAGCGAGGCGTTGCGCATCTGGTGCGCGGCCCCCGGGGGCACGTGCAGGCCATCGCCCGCGCGCAGCACGTGCGTGGCGCCCTCCAGTTCCAGCACGGCCTCGCCTTCCAGCACACGGAAGAACTGGCGCGATCGCAGGTGCCGGTGCGGCGCTTCGGCGGCCCCCGGCGGCATGCGCTCCTCGATCACGCTCAGGTCCGGCACGTCCAGCAGGTGCCAGCCATCACAGCTGCCACCCCACAGGTAGTGCCGCGCCGAGGCGGTGCTGACCGGCGTCATCACGCCAGCGCCTGCCAGCGCGCGCGCAGTTCGTCCAGGCGCAGGTCGGCGGCCGAACCGGGCGACACGCGCGCGGCCAGGCTGCCTTCCGGCGTGCGGCCCTGCCCTGCACTGTCGGCGCCGGCGGCAGCGGCCTTGTAGGCTTCGCGGAACGGCACGCCGGCCACGGCCGCTTCCACCGCCACATCGGTGGCATACATGCCCGAATCGATGGCCGCGCGCAGCTTGTCGTCACGCCATTCGAGGTTGGCCAGCAGTGCCGGCAGCAGTTCCAGCGCCGCCAGGCCGCGGCCGAAGCCGTGGAAGATGGCACCCTTGGACGACTGCAGGTCGCGGTGGTAACCCGACGGCAGCGACAGCAGCTGCTCGATCTCGGTGCGTGCCGCAGCCACGCTGGCGTGGGTGGCGCGCATCAGCTCGATCACGTCCGGGTTGCGCTTGTTGGGCATGATCGAACTGCCGGTGGTGTACTGCGCCGGCAGTGCGACGAAGCCGAACTCGGCGCTGGTGAACAGCGAAAGATCCCAGGCGATGCGGCGCAGGTCGAGGGTGGCGCCACCCAGCGCTTCCAGTGCGGCCAGCTCGAACTTGCCGCGCGACAGCTGCGCGTAGATCGGCGAGATCTGCATGCGCGCGAAGCCCAGCGCAGCGGTGGTGTGTTCGCGGTCCAGCGGCAGGTTCACGCCATAGCCGGCGGCCGTGCCCAGCGGGTTGGCATCGACCAGCGCGTGGGTGTCACGCGCACGCACGGCGTTGTCGATGAAGGCCTCGGCCCAGCCGGCCCACCACATGCCCGCCGAGGACACCACGGCGCGCTGGATGTGGGTGTAGCCGGGAATCGGCAGGTCCTTTTCGGCCTGCGCGCGGTCCAGGGCGACCTTGGCCACTTCAGCACTGAGCTGGGCCACGCGCTGCAGCTTTTCCTTCAGCCACAGGCGGGTGGCGACCAGGATCTGGTCGTTGCGGCTGCGGCCGGTGTGGATCTTGCGGCCGGCATCGCCCAGGCGCTCGGTCAGGCGCGCTTCGATGGCCGAGTGGCCATCCTCGTACTGCGTATCGAGCACGAAACGGCCTGCGCGGAAGTCCTGCGCCAGCACCTCCAGTTCGCGCAGCAGGCCTTCCAGCTCGTCGGCGCTGAGGATGCCGATGTGCTGCAGGCCCTGCGCGTGCGCGGCGCTGGCGGCGATGTCGTGCAGGAAGAATTCGCGGTCGAGGATCACGTCATCGCCGGCGAGGAAGGTCTGGATCTGGGCGTCTACGGCGACGCCGGGCTTCTGCCAAAGAAGGTCTGCCATGGGGGGCTCCGGGAATGCGGTATCGGGTATCAGTGCGGGATCGACGTCAGTTCGTCGATGCCCAGCGCGAGGTTGAGGTTCTGCATGGCCTGGGTGGCCGCGCCCTTGAGCAGGTTGTCCAGGGTCGCCACCACCACCACCCGCTTGTTGCCCGGGGCCAGGGTGAAGCCACCGACCTGGGCGCCATGGCGGCCGGCAATGCGGCTGACCCACGGCGCTTCGTCGACGATCTCCACCAGCGGCTCACCGGCGTAGGCCTGCTGGAAGCGCTCGACGATCTGCTCGCGGGTCTGCGCGCGGTTCAACCACAGGTTGGCGGTGAGGGTGATGCCACGGAAATGCGGGGCCACGTGCGGCATGAACTCGACCGGCACGCCCAGCTGCGCGGACACTTCGCGTTCGTGCATGTGGTTGGTCAGCGAGTACGGCATCAGGTTGTCGGCCAGCAGCTCGGGGTTGTTCTTGTCCGAGGGCGAGGTGCCCGCACCGGAGTAACCGGACACGCCGAAGCACTGCGGCGGGCCGGCCAGCAGGTCCAGCAGCGGGTGGATGGCCAGCTGCATGGCCGTGGCGTAGCAACCCGGGTTGCTGATGTGCTTCTGGCCCTGGTAGCGGCCACGGGTCAGTTCCGGCAGGCCGTAGTACCACTGGCTGTCGAAGCGGTAGTCGGCCGAGAGATCGACGATGACCGTGTCCGGCTTTGCCGCCTGCAAGGCCGCCACGAACGGGGCGGCCAGACCGTTGGGCAGGGCCAGGATCACGGCGTCCACGCCCTTGGCGGCGACGGCATCGGCATCCAGGTTTTCGTAGTGCAGTTCACCCTTGTATTCCGGGTGATGGTCGGCCAGGCGCTTGCCGGCCAGCTCGCGCGAGGACACAAAGGCCAGCCGCAGGCGCGGATGCGCGGCAACCAGCTTGATCAGCTCGGCACCGGTATGGCCGCGGGCACCGACGATGCCCAGGGTAAAAGTCGAATCGTTCATGCGTGATGGTCCAGGCGGTGCTGCAGGTGGCGCTTCACGCCCTGCCATTCCGCGTCGATGATGGAGAAGATGACGGTGTCGCGCGGCGTACCGTCGGCATGCCGGGTGTAATTGCGCAGCACGCCATCCTGCTTGGCGCCGAGGCGGGCGATGGCGGCGCGCGAGGTGTGGTTGAACCAGCTGGTTTCCAGCACCACGCTGATGCAGCCCAGGGTTTCGAAGGCGTGCTGCAGCAGCAACAGCTTGGCCTCGGTGTTGACCCCGGTGCGCTGCACGCGCTGGGCATACCAGGTGTAGCCGAGGCTGAGCCGGGGCACGTCCGGTTCCAGGGCGTAGAACCGCGTGCTGCCGACGATCCCGCCGGCCGCATCGCGGACCACGAACGGCAGCACCTTGCCTTCGGCCTGCACGTCCAGCGCGGCCTGCACGTAGTGCCCTGCCCCTTCCGGTGACGGCACCTGGGTGTACCAGAGCTGGTCCAGGCCGCTGCCCTGCAGCGCCGCTGCCAGGCCGGGCACATGCTCACCCTGCAGCGGTTCCAGCATCACGTGCTGCCCGCGCAGGGTGGGTACGGTGGTCCAGGCGTCGGGGTGGCGCATGCCTCAGCCCTTCAGGCTCGGCGTACGCGCCGCGCAGTGGTCGACGTAGGTCTTGATGCGGTCGATGCCATCGGCGCCGAACCAGAACACCTTCCACTGGTCCTGCTTGTAGCAGCCATCGGACTCGGCGTAGTAGAAGTGGTTGATCGGGTTGCCGTGGCGCGAGCGCCAGAACAGCTGCGGGGTTTCCTCCAGCATCACGTTCCAGACCGCGCGGCCCAGGCCTTCGCCCTGCGCGTCGTCCAGCACGGCGAACTTGTCCAGATACACGCCTTCGGCTTCGTCGGTGAGGATGACCGCGGTACGGTAGTTCTCGCTGACATAGGCGCGCAACAGCCTGGTCTTCTCGAAATAATCCGGCACCAGGGTGCGGCCGAAGCTGGATTCGATCAGGCCCTTCAGGCGCGGCAGGTCCAGTTCGTCCCAGCCGGTGGCGCGCAGCACTTTTTCGCCCTTGCGCACCAGCGTGCCCGAGCCCTTGTGGGTGAACAGTTCCTTGGCCAGGTCGGCCGGGCGGGTGATCGACACCGACGATTCCAGCGGCAGGCGGTCCAGCAGATCCTTGATCTGCTCGATCTTCACCTTCATGCCGCCGTGAATCCACGGCTGCGCGATCAGGTGGTCGTATTCGGTGGACAGGTTGATCGAATCGATCACGTTGCCCGACTCGTCCAGCAGGCCGCCGGTGCCGGTGAGGAAGATGATCTTGTACGGCTGCAGTTCCTGCACCAGTTCATTGGCGGCGAAATCAGCGTTGACGTTGAGGATCTGGCCGCCCGCGGTTTCGCCTAGGCTGGTGATGACCGGGATCGAACCAGCACGCAGGCTGGCCTCGATCGGGGCCAGATTCACCTTCTTCACTTCGCCAACCAGGCCGTAGGTGTCCAGGTCCAGGTACTCGGCCTCGAACACGCCGCCGGTGATGGAGGTCGCGCGCGCACCATTCTGCTGCAGCGCCTCGACCAGGCGCAGGTTGGACTGCTGGAACACCCGGCGCACGATCGCCAGCGCTTCCGGCGAGGTCACCCGTAGGCCGTTGACGGTCTGCTTCTCGATGCCGGCCGCCGACAGTTCGGCATCCAGCTGCGGGCCGGCGCCATGCAGCACGATGGGAGTAAGGCCCACTTCCTGCAGGAACGACAGCGAGGAGGTCAGCGCTTCGAGATCGTCGCGCAGCACCGCGCCGCCAACCTTGACCACGGCGAAGCGCTTGGCGTCCAGCTGCGAGAAGCGCTTGAGGTACTGGCTGATCTCCTTCGCGCTGGCCATGCTGGAAAGCAGGCGCACGATGGTCTGGCGGGTCTGGCGGTGGGGCTGGAGGGCAGGAGACATTTCGGTTTCGTCAAAAAGGGAAGAATCAGGCGCCGGCGGCGATGATGCGGTGCACGGCGTCGGTGTAACGCTGCAGCTGGTCCAGCGTCACGAACTCATCGGCGGTATGGGCCTGGGCGATATCGCCGGGGCCGAACACCAGCGTGGTGTAACCGGCGGCGGAGAACAGCGAGGCCTCGGTCCAGAAGTCCACCGCGTTGCCGATCGGCAGGTCCAGCGCGTCGGCCACGTCGCGCGCCAGCAGGCGTCGGTTCTCGGCTTCGGCGATGTCACCGGCCGGCAGGCTGGGGCCACGGAAGGTTTCGGTGAACACTGCGGCCTCCGGCTCGGCGAAACCGGCAAACGTCGCCAGCAGCGCGTCGATGTCCATCGACGGCAGCGGGCGGAAGCCGAAGCGCACTTCGGCTGCCGGGGCGATCATGTTGGCCTTGATACCGCCTTCGACACGACCGATGTTGAAGCGCAGGCCGGTGAGGCCACCAAAGCGCGTCGAAGCCAGCGATTCCACATGGTCCAGCGCGCGGTTGCCCCAGCGCATGGCCTGGTGCAGCGCGCTGGCGGCCGCATCCTGCTTGCCCGAGGCATGGCCGGCACGGCCGGCGAACTGCATCAGCACCGAGCTGATGCCACGGTGGGCCAGCACGGCTTCGCTCATGGTCGGCTCGGCCACCAGCACCGCCTCATACGGCAGGCCACGGGCCAGGAACGCAGCGATGCAGCGCGGGTCGTTGGCTTCCTCGTCGCTGGAGAACAGGAACGCGGCGTCGCCATCACTGGCGTTGGCCGCGGCCACCAGCGCAGCGGCCGCGCCCTTGATGTCACACACGCCAAGGCCGACCACGCGGTCGTCCAGGCGGCGCATCACGTGCGGATCGGCACTCCAGTGCGGCGAATCCGGCACGGTATCCAGATGCACGTTGAACAGGTACTTCGGCGTACCGCGCACGGCGTACAGGCTGACCGCACCGGCACCGTGGTCGATCACCTCGACGTTGAAGCCGGGCAGGTTCGCACGCAGGTAATCGAAGATGCCACCGGTGGTGATCGCACGCGGCGGGTTGCGGGTGTCGAAGGACACCAGGGCCTGCAGGTGGTCGAGCGTCTGTTCAAGCATGAATCAACAATCCTGGTAGTGCCGGCCGCTGGCCGGCAGCAATGTCAGTGGTGAGTGCCGGCCAGCGGCCGGCACTACCGTCACGGGTCAACCGCGGTTGACCTGCGCGTACAGCGTGGAACTCATGCCGAACAGCTTGATGAAGCCCTCGGCCTCTTCCACGCCCCAGTCGGCCGACTGCGCGTAGGTGGCACCCTTGGTGTTGAGCAGGTGCGGCGACTTCACGGCCACCGCGTCGACGCGGCCGCCACGGGTTTCCAGCACCACCTCACCGTTGACCTTGGCCTGCGAGGACTTCAGGAAGGCCTCGATGTCGGTCTTCAGCGGGTCGTGGTAGAAGCCTTCGTACACCAGCTCCACCCACTTGCGTGCCACGTCCGGCTTGAAGCGGTTCTGCTGCTTGGTCAGCACGGCATCTTCCAGCGCGCGATGCGCGGCCAGCAGCGATACCAGGCCCGGGGCCTCGAACACGATGCGGCCCTTCAGGCCGATCACGGTGTCACCGGTGTAGACGCCACGGCCGACGCCGTACGGGGCGAACAGCTTGTTGAGCTGGGCCAGGATCTGGTCGCCCGGCAGTGCCTTGCCATTGAGTTCAACGGCTTCGCCTTCGACGAACTTCAGGGTGACGGTCAGCGCCTGTTCCGGCCACTCGCTGCGCGGCGAGCACCAGCCGCGAGCGCCTTCGCCCGGGGCTTCCCACCGGTCGATCTCGCCACCGGACATCGTCACGCCCAGCAGGTTTTCGTTGATGGTGTAGGCCTGCTGCTTGGCGCGCACGCCGAAGCCGCGCTCTTCCAGGTACTTCTGCTCGTAGGCGCGGGTCTGGGTATGTTCCTTCTGGATCTCGCGGATCGGCGCGATGATCTGGTAGTCACCCAGGGCCTTCACGGCCAGGTCGAAGCGGACCTGGTCGTTGCCCATGCCGGTGCAGCCGTGGGCAATGATGTTGGTGCCCAGTTCGGCGGCACGCTTCAGCGCGGCATCGACGATGAGGTAGCGGTCGGAGACCAGCAGCGGGTACTGGCCCTGATAGCCTTCGCCGGCCCACACGAACGGCTTGACGAAGCCTTCCCAGATGGCCGGGCCGCCATTGACGGTGACATGGCTGGTCACGCCCAGTTCGGCGGCGCGCTTTTCGATGAAATCGCGCTCTTCGTCATCCACGCCGCCGGTATCGGCGAACACGGTGTGCACGTTGTAGCCGCGCTCCTGCAGGTAAGGTACGCAGAAGCTGGTATCCAGGCCGCCGGAGAAGGCGAGAACGACGTCTTTGTTGCTCATGGGGATCAGGTCCAATCAGGTGGGGTAGCGCCGGGCCATGCCCGACTTCGTCTATGTAGAGTCGAGCCATGCTCGACTGATTCTTCTTAGCGCCCGGCAACAGCGGCCATGATCGCCTTCTGCACGTGCAGTCGGTTCTCGGCTTCGTTGATGGCGATGCACTGCGGCGAATCCATCACCGCGTCGGTGGCCTTGACGTTGCGGCGCAGCGGCAGGCAGTGGCTGAACACACCGTTGTTGGTCAGCGCCATCTTGCGTTCGTCGACGATGAAGTGCTTGAACTGGTCGCGGATCGGCTTTTCCGGCTCCCAGTTGCCGAAGAACGGCAGCGCGCCCCAGCTCTTGGCGTAGACCACGTCGGCGCCGGCGTAGGCGCTGTCGATGTCATGGCTGATCTTCAGCGAACCGCCGCTCTCGGCGACGTTCTGCTCGGCCCAGCCCATGTAGCGCTCGTCGAGGATGTAGTCGGCGGTCGGGCACAGCAGGGTCACGTCCATGCCCATGCGGGTGGCGATGGTCAGCGCCGAGTTGGCCACGGCGGTGTTCAGCGGCTTGGGGTGGTAGGTCCAGGTCAGCACGTACTTCTTGCCGCGCAGATCCTGGGTGCCGAAGTGTTCCTGCAGGGCCATCACGTGGGCCAGTTCCTGGCACGGGTGGGTGATGGTCTCCATGTTGATGACCGGCACCGGCGAGTACCTGGCGAAGCTGTTGAGGACGATGTCCTGGCGGTCGTAGGCCCAGTCCTGGAACTTGGGGAACGCACGCACGGCAATGATGTCGCAGTAACGGCCCAGCACCTTGGCCACTTCCGCGATGTGCTCTTCCGTGTCGCCGTCCATCACCGTGCCGAGGTTGAACTCGATCGGCCACGCATCCTTGCCCGGCTGCAGCACCACCGCGTGGGCGCCGAGCTGGAACGCGCCCAGTTCGAAGCTGGTGCGGGTGCGCATGGACGGGTTGAAGAACACCAGCGCGATCGACTTACCCTTGAGCTGGTCGCCGAGCTTGTTGCGCTTGAACAGCGCGGCCTGGGTCAGCAGCGCGTCAAGATCGCTGCGGCTCCAGTCCTGGGTGTTCAGGAAGTGCTTGGGGGACATCATCTTTCCTTGCGTGGCGGCGCCGGTGGTTCGACGCGGTGAAAGGGAGAACAGGGAAACAGGGTGGAGCGAAAGTTTCAGATGAAGCTTTCGGAACGCGGAAACGAAAAAACCCAGCCGGGAGGCTGGGTTTTCATCGGACGAACAGCAGAAAGCTCCGGTTACCCAGCGAGGATGTGGGGTTCCGGTCGACGGGCACGCGACGTCATGCCAGTGGCCTGGCGGGCGGCGCTGCTGTCGTGCTGGAAGTCGGTGAGCTTCATGGTCGATTATCTTTGCATGGGGGCGGGGTGCGCGCAAGACCCCGCGCCGCCTTCACATCAGGGTGTGCTGGCCGCTGCCTGCTCCGCGCCCACCCAGGGGGTGATCGAGACGCGGATCTTCAGCCGGTTGCCGGGGTCTTCAGGCAGCCGCGAGCGGTATTTGGTGCCCTTGTAGACATAGTCCACGTCGTAGGCGATGGGCCGGCGGAATTCGCGCCCGACCGGCACGATCTTGCAGTCGCGGGTCAGCATGGGGCCGTTGTTGGCCGGGGCCGGGGCCGGATTCTCGGCGGCTGCGTCCTGGGCGGCCTCCTCATCGCTGCGCTTGAACATCGAGCGGACCGAGTCCCAGAAGCGGCCGATCCGGCCCTTGTCCTCCACCGGCTCTTCGCCGGTCACGTTGACCGGGGCCAGGGTGCGGGTGGACACCGGCTCGCAGTGCTCCTCGGTGCGGGTGGCGCGCAGGGTCTGGAACACCGGCTCGACATTCAGCACCTGGGCGTAGTCGAACTTCACGTTCTCCACGATCACCACCCGGTTGCGCGGCTCGGCCTCCTGGGCCTGGGCCACGACCGGCGCCGCCGACAGGCAGGCCAGGGTCAGCAACACGGTGGATTTCATTGGCGATGGAAGGAAGGGCACAGCGATAGTGTAGGCAGTGACGACCGCAAGGGGCTGAACATTACCCGTCCGCGCAGCTCCTGCCCACCCCACCCCGGCGCCCCGCCCCACCCGGCAGCGGTGGGCGGGCGCCCCATTGGGGCCCGACACGTTCTAAAATCACAGGCTTGTCCCCCAGCCACAGCCCCATGACCCTGCGCCTGCACAACAACCTGACTCGCCAGCTCGAACCGTTCACTCCGCTCGACCCGGCCTGTCCGACCCTGTATGTGTGCGGCCCGACGGTCTACAACTACGTGCACATCGGCAACGCCCGTGGCCCGGTGGTGTTCGGGGTGCTGGCCGACCTGCTGCGGCGCCGTTTCGGTGGCCTGCGCTACGCGCGCAACATCACCGACGTGGACGACAAGATCAACAACGCCGCGCGTGAGCAGGGTGTGCCGATCAGCACCATCACCGACAGGTTCGCTGCCGCCTACCGTGAAGACATGGCCGCGCTGGGCGTGGTGCCGCCGGACATCGAACCGGAAGTAACCGCGCACATGCCGCAGATCATCACCATGATCGAGCAGCTGATCGACAACGGCCATGCCTACGCCGCCGAGGGCCACGTGCTGTTCGCAGTGGCCAGCTTCGATGGCTACGGCAAGCTCTCGCGCCGCGACCCGGAAGAAATGCTGGCCGGCGCCCGCGTGGAAGTGGCCCCGTACAAGCGCGACGCCGGCGATTTCGTGCTGTGGAAGCCGTCCAGCGACGACCTGCCCGGCTGGGAATCGCCGTGGGGCCGCGGCCGTCCGGGCTGGCACATCGAGTGCTCGGCGATGGCCGCCGCCCACCTGGGCGAGACCATCGACATCCACGCCGGTGGCGTGGACCTGCAGTTCCCGCACCACGAGAACGAGATAGCGCAGAGCGAATGCGCCCACGGCGGCAAGGTCTTCGCCCGCTTCTGGCTGCACAACGGCATGCTCAACTTCGGCGGCGCCAAGATGAGCAAGTCGCTGGGCAACATCGAGCGCGTGCACGACCTGGTGCGCCAGCACCCGCCCGAAGCCCTGCGCCTGGCCCTGCTGTCGGCCCACTACCGGCAGCCGCTGGACTGGTCCGACGCGCTGATCGAACAATCCGCGCGCACCCTGGACCGCCTGTACGGCACCCTGCGCGACCTGGTGGATGTGGATGCGGCCGCTGCCATTCCAGCGTCGGTGGAAGCGACCCTGGACGACGATCTGAACACCCCGCAGGCGCTGGCCGAAGTGGCTCGCATCGCCGGTGAGGCGCGCCGCGCCACCGACCCGGCCGAGCGCGCGCGCCTGAAGGGCGAACTGCTCGGCGCCGGGCTGGCACTGGGCCTGCTGCAGGCCGATCCGGCGCAGTGGTTCGGCACCGCCGCCAGCGAAGGCGACGACGATGCACGTATCCAAGGCCTGATCGACGAGCGTGCCGCCGCCAAGCAGGCCCGCGATTTCGCCCGCTCCGACGCCATCCGTGACCAGCTGGCCGCCGAAGGCATCGTGCTGGAAGACACCCCGCAGGGCGTGCGCTGGGTGCGCAAGCGCGCCTGACCCGCCCTGCCCCGTGGCCGCTGCGCCCGGCCACGCCCCACTGTAGAGACCGTTGTGACCGACTCCCCGTTCCCGCTTGAACCCACCGCCGCCGAGGCCCAGGCCGCCATCGCCGAGGAATTCGCTTTCTTCGGTGACTGGTCCGAGCGTTACCAGTACCTGATCGACCTGGGCCGCAAGCTGCCCACGTTCCCGGACGAGTGGAAGACCGAAGAACACCGCCTGCTGGGCTGCCAGTCGATGGTGTGGATCGTGCCCGAGGGCAACACGCAGTCGCTGCGCTTCCACGCCATCAGTGATTCGGCCATTGTCTCCGGCCTGATCTTCCTGGCCCTGCGCGTGTATTCCGGGCGCTCGGCGCAGGAGATCCTGGACACCGAGCCGAGCTACATCCAGGACATCGGCCTGGCCCGCCATCTGTCGCCCACCCGCAGCAACGGCGTGGCGGCGATGCTGGCCTTCATCCGCGAGACCGCGCAGGCCCAGCTGCAGCGCGAGCAGCCGTGACCGCCGCCGCCGGAGACGAAGGCGCGCTGGCCCTGCTGGGCCGGCCGGGCTTTGCCAAGCTGCTGGCGTACCGCATCTTCGCGATGCTGTCCTACCAGGTGGTGGCCGTCACCGTCGGCTGGCACATCTACGAAGTCACCCGCAATCCGTTCTCGCTGGGCCTGGTCGGCCTGGCCGAGGTGCTGCCGTTCTTCTGCGTGGCCCCGTTTGCCGGCTACCTGGTGGACCACCTGCCGCGGCGTCGGCTGGGCATGGTCGCCTGCGCCGGCCTGGTCGCCACTGCGGTCGTGCTGACCGGCGTGGCCACCGGCTGGCTGCCGTTCCAGGGCGTGTGGCCGATCTATGCGGCCATCGCACTGACCGGCATGGTGCGCGCGTTCCTGTCGCCCATCTACAACGCCCTGTTCGCCCGCGTGCTGGAACGCAGCCAGTTCGCCCGTGGTGCCGGCCTGGGCAGCGTGGTGTTCCAGTCGGGCATGGTGGTTGGCCCGGCACTGGGCGGCATCCTGGTCGGCTGGGGCGGCAAGGGCCTGTCCTATGGCGTGGCCACCGCCTTCGCGCTGGTGGCGATGGGCTGCCTGGCCACGCTGAAGGTGAGCGAGCCGGTGCACGACGGCCCGGCCGCACCGATCTTCAAGAGCATCGCCGAGGGTGCCCGCTTCGTGGTCGGCAACCGCATCATGGTCGGCGCGATGGCGCTGGACATGTTCTCGGTACTGCTGGGCGGCGTGGTTGCGATGCTGCCGGCCTTCCTGCAGGAAATCCTGCACCACGGCCCGGAGGGCCTGGGCATCCTGCGCGCGGCACCGGCGCTGGGCTCGATTGCGGTCGGCCTGTGGCTGGCCCGCCACCCGCTGCAGAAGAACGCCGGCCGCGTGCTGCTGTTCGCCGTGGCCGGTTTCGGCCTGTGCGTGGTCAGCTTCGGGCTGTCCCAGCACTTCTGGCTGTCGGCGCTGATCCTGCTGTTCTACGGGGCCTTCGACGGCGTTTCGGTGGTGGTGCGTTCGACCATCCTGCAGCTGGCCACGCCGGAGGAAATGCGTGGGCGCGTGTCGTCGATCAACGGCATCTTCATCAGCTCGTCCAACGAACTGGGGGCGTTCTACGCCGGCACGATGGCCAAGCTGCTCGGCCTGGTGCCGGCCGTGGTGCTGGGCGGGTGCGCCGTGCTGGGCGTAGCCGGCATCACCGCGTGGAAGAACCCCACGCTGCGGAAATTGAATCTGCGCGACCTGCAATGATCGCGCGGGCGATGCCGGGACCGTCGCGGTGCGGCGCCCGGTAGATCCACGCCATGCGTGGATGGATGTTCCGGGGCCCGCAAACCACCCAACAAAAAAAACCCGGCCGAGGCCGGGTTTTTCGCATGAGCAGACAACGCTCTGGAATCAGTCGCCCTGCTGCTTCTGCAGGTGCTCCCAACGCTCCTGGGCGTCAATGGTGCGCTCGGCAGTCAGGCGCGCCTCGAGACGCTCCAGGCCGATTTCCTCACCCGTGTCCACGCAGTAACCGTAGTCGCCGGCTTCCAGGCGCTTCAGGGTGCTGTCGATCTTGCCGATCAGCTTGCGGTAGCGGTCACGGGTACGCAGTTCCAGCGAGTTCTCGGTCTCGCGGGTTGCACGCTCGGCTTCGTCGCCGATGTCACGCACTTCCTCGCGCAGGTTCTCGATGGTCTGCTTGGATTCCTCCACCAGGTCGGCGCGCCAGTTCTGCAGGCGCTGGCGGAAGTACTCCTGCTGCAGCGGGCTCATGTACTCCTCTTCCGAGCCGGGCTTGTAGCCGGCCGGCAGGATCGGGCGGCCGGTGGCCTCGTCGGTCTTGTATTCGACGACCTTGTACTTGCTGCGCGGGGCCGGCGCCGCCGAACGGGCGGTCACAGCCACGGCGACCTTGCCCACTGGGCGCGAGACGGTCTTCGGAGCGGGGTCTGTTTTCACAGCAGATTTCACGGCGGTCTTGGCAGGCGATTTCGAAACGGGCACGGGATTCTTGGATTGCGGGGCGGTCGATGCTGCAGGGGTGGCGGCCGGGGCCGGCTTGGGGGCCGGTTGGGCTGCTGCCACTGCCGCGGTCTTGGCCGGGACAGACTTGGCCGGAGCTGCCTTGGCGGCGGGCTTCGGTGCGGTTTTCACTACCGGGGCCGGGGCCGGCTTGGCAGCCGGCTTGGCGACATTCTTGGTGGCTTTCTTTACAGCGGCAGGCGTGGCAACGGGTTTAGCCGGTGCCGCTTTCTTCGCAGCCGGCTTGGCGACCGGCTTGGCCGCAGCCTTTTTGGCCACCGGCTTCGGCGCGGGCTTGGCCGCAGCCTTCTTCGATGCCGGCTTGGCAGCAGCCTTCTTGACCGGTGCCGCCTTGCTGGCCGCCTTCTTCACCACCGGCGCCTTCCTGCTGGCTGCCGCTGGCTTGGCCTTGGCCGGCGCAGCGGCCTTCTTCGCCGCTGGCTTGCTGGCCTTGGCCGGGGTTTTCGTTGCGGTGGCCTTCCTGGCCGCCGGTTGTGTCGATGCTGCCTTGGTCGCCGCCTTGGCGGCCGGCTTCTTGGCAACGGGCTTGGCCGCCAACTTCTTCACAACAGGCTTGGCGGTTTTCTTGGCGGCCTCGACGGCCTTCTTTGCAGTTTTTTTAGCAGCCACGAAACGCTCTTCCTTGGATTCCCCGGGGCCCGGGAAAGCGGGCCTTTATAGCCTACCCGACCGGCAGCAGCAACCTTGGGGGCCTGCTCCATTCAGTCCTGGAGCCTGCGGCCCAAAGCGACGGTCCGACGAACATGGACCGCCTTGCGCGGTACGGAACCTGGCCGGCACCCCACGGTGCCGGTACCGGTCGCAGGCCATGGGCGACATGCGACCAACAGCCCATCCTGCACAAATGCGGCCTTCATGCCAACTGGCATAAGATGACTGGGTGATCTCGCGCCTGCTCATTGCCCTGCTGCGCTTCTACAAGCGCTTCATCAGCCCCCTGCTGGGGCCTCGCTGCCGTTTCGTGCCGAGCTGTTCTGAATACGCGATGGAGGCCATCTCGACGCATGGCCCGCTGCGTGGCAGCTGGCTGGCCGCGCGCCGCCTCGGCCGCTGCCACCCGTTCCATCCCGGCGGCTTCGATCCGGTGCCCGAATCCCCCAACGCCCCCTCTTGCCGTTGCACAGGAAAACACTGACATGTCCTCCACCCTCATCACCAACGCCCGCATGGTCAACGAAGGCCGCACCTTCGACGGCGACCTGCGCATCGAGAACGGCCGCATCGCGCAGATCGGCAGCGGGCTGGCCCCGCGCGACGGCGAAGAGGTGGTGGACGCTGCCGGACGCTGGCTGCTGCCCGGCATGATCGATGACCAGGTGCACTTCCGCGAACCGGGCCTGACCCACAAGGGTGACATCGCCAGCGAATCGGCGGCTGCGGTGGCCGGCGGCCTGACCAGCTTCATGGACATGCCCAACACCAACCCGCCGACCCTGGATTCGACCATCCTGGAAGCCAAGTACGAACTGGCCAAGGGCCGCGCCTGGGCCAACTACGGTTTCTACCACGGCGCCAGCAATGACAACCTGGAGGCGATCCGGGTTCTGGACCCGAAGAAGGCGCCGGGCGTAAAGGTGTTCATGGGAGCCTCCACCGGCAACATGCTGGTGGACAACCCGGAGACGCTGGACGCGATCTTCCGCGAATGCCCCACCCCGATCATCACGCACTGCGAAGACACGCCGATGATCGATGCCAACCTCAAGGCCTTCCAGGAAAAGTACGGCGACGCGCTGACCCCGGACATGCACCCGGACATCCGTTCGCGCGAGGCCTGCATCAAGTCCACCCGTCTGGCGATGTCGCTGGCGCGCAAGCACGGCACCCGCCTGCACGTGCTGCACATTTCCACCGCCGACGAGCTGGCGCTGTTCGAGAAGGGCCCGCTGATCCGCGCCGATGGCAGCCGCAAGCAGATCACCGCTGAAACCTGCGTGCACTTCCTGCACTTCGCGCGCCCGGATTACGCGACCAAGGGCAACCTGATCAAGTGCAACCCGGCCATCAAGGAAGTCGCCGACCGCGAGGCGATCACCGCTGCGCTGGCCGATGACGTTCTGGACGTGCTGGCCACCGACCACGCCCCGCACACCTGGGAAGAGAAGCAGAAGCCCTACGCGCAGGCGCCGTCCGGCCTGCCGCTGGTGCAGTACGCGCTGGTGGCCGCGCTGGAGCGCGTGCACGAAGGCAAGCTGACCCGCGAACAGGTGGTGCAGAAGTTCGCCCACGCCCCGGCGCAGCTGTTCGACGTGGAAGAACGCGGCTTCCTGCGCGAAGGCTACTTCGCCGACCTGGTGCTGGTGGAAGACGTGCCGTTCACCGTCAAGCGCGAGGACGTGCTGTCCAAGTGCGGCTGGTCGCCGTTCGAAGGCACCACCTTCCGTTCGCGCGTGGCTTCCACCTGGGTGAACGGCCAGCGGGTGTGGGACGGCAGCAACCTGGTGGGCGAACCCGCCGGCCAGCGCATGACCTACGACCGCTGATGCGTCCGGCACTGATGATCGGGGCGCTGCTGCTGGCCGCGCCCCTGTTCACCGCACCGGCGGCGCAGGCGCAGGATGGCATCGGCAGCCTGATCGACAGCCGCGTGGTGTTCCCGGCCAGTGCCTCGCAGGGCGCGCTGGTGATCGGCAAGGTACCCGCCGGCAGCCGCGTGCAGTACGCTGGCCGCCAGCTGCGGGTGAGCAGCTACGGCAGCGTGGTGTTCGGCATCGGCCGCGACGAGAAGGGTCCGCTGCAGGTGCAGGTGCAGCGCCCCGATGGCGGCAGCGAAACGGCCACCATCAGCGTGACTCCGCGCGATTGGCCGACCGAGCGCGTCAACGGCGTGCCGCCGAAGACGGTCAACCCGCCACCAGCCATCGCCGAGCGGATCAAGCGCGAACAGGCGCAGGTGACCGCCGCGCGTGCCCGCGATGATGACCGCACTGACTTCACCCAGACCTTCATCTGGCCGGTGCAGGGCCGCATCAGCGGCCGCTTCGGCAATGCGCGCGTGTACAACGGCCAGCCCGGTGCCGGCCATTCGGGCATGGACATCGCCGTGCCCACCGGCACGCCGGTGAAAGCGCCCGCCGCCGGCGTGGTGACCTTCGTCGGCCCAGACCTGTACCTGACCGGCGGCACGCTGCTGCTCGACCACGGTTACGGCGTCAGCTCGAACTTCCTGCACCTGTCACGCATCGACGTGAAGGTGGGCGACCGGGTCACCCAGGGCCAGGTGATCGCCGCCGTCGGCGCGACTGGCCGCGCCACCGGCCCGCACCTGCACTGGGGCATGAACTGGTTCGACACCCGCATCGACCCGCTGCTGGTGCTGGAACGGAAATAGCGCGCGCGAATCGGGCATTCATCCACGCATGGCGTGGATCTACCTCAATGCGCTTTGGTAGGTGCCGACCTTGGTCGGCACGATCCCCCAGAGCGTGCGGACCAAGGTCCGCACCTACCAGAAGCGATCAGGCACGATCCCGCAGCACGCGCGAATCGGGCATTCATCCACGCATGGCGTGGATCTACCTCAATGCGATTTGGTAGGTGCCGACCTTGGTCGGCACGATCCCCAGAGCGTGCGGACCAAGGTCCGCACCTACCAACAGCGACGAGCCACGTGCCACGTGCCGACCAAGGTCCGCACCCACCAGAAGCGATCAACCGCGTGCGGCCCACCACACGCGCAGCAGGGTGCGCACCGGGGTCGCTTCAATCGGCTTGCCTGCGGCCTGCGCGGCCACGCGGGCGCGGGCCAGGCTGGACCAGACGCGGCGCGCGCGCGGGCCCGGCACGCGGGTCGCCCAGCCCTTCAGCAGGTGCTGTGCCCACCGCTGCGTGGCGTTGCTGGCGTCCTCGTCCAGCAGGCTGCGCGGCACACCGGCCACGCCAGCATCCTGCAGGCGCTGGGCCAGGGTCTGCAGCTGCACCGCACGGCCAGCGCCCTTGCGCGGCGTGTCGTTGAACAGCACAACTTCCACCGCGGCAACCGCATCAGCGTAGTTGGCCAGCGCACGCTCGGCGCTGGCCGCATCCAAGGCCACCGTGCGCGCCTCGACCAGGTCCGGCAGGGTTTCGGCCAGCTGCGCCCACGGCGCACGCACCGGTTCCAGCAGGCGGCCCAGCGGATGGCGTGAGCGCTGGCCGGCCCAGCTGCGCAGCTCCTCGCCCCACCACGCCAGCTTGGCGTCGGCCGGCAGCGGGTCACCGCTGGTGTTGAGCATGTCGTCGAATTCCTGCAGCAGCGCGAACCACGCCACCGCGCGCTCGCGTTGCGGTTCGGCCACGAACGGGGCGGCCACCGACCATTCCGGCCAACGGCTGCGCCACTTGTCGAGGAAACTGTCCAGCGCGGTACTGCTCACTACGTCATTCCTTACGGCTGGGCCGGGGCTGCCGGCCGGGTCGGCCAGAGACTGGCCAGTTGCAGAAGTTCGGCGTTTTCCACCAGCACGTCGGCCTGCCAGGCCAGCGGATCGTCGCTGTGCAGGCGGTAGCCCCACAGCGCCGCCACCGACGGCATGGCGGCCGCGCGGGCGGCGATGATGTCGCGCTCGTCGTCGCCCACATACACGCAGTCTTCGGCGGCAACGCCAATGGCCTGCGCGGCATGCAGCAACGGCAGCGGATGCGGCTTGCGCTCGGCCAGGCTGTCGCCACCCACCAGCACCGCGCAGCGCTGCTGCCAGCCCTGCTGCGGCAGGATCAGGCGCGCCAGGTATTCCGGCTTGTTGGTGACGATGCCCCACACGGTGCCTGCGGCATCCAGCGCGGCGAGCATGCCGGCCACGCCGTCGAACAGCACCGCGTGCTGGCCGATCAGCGCTTCATAACGCTGCAGGAACTCGGGAATCAGCGCATCGCGGTCGGCCGCATCCAGATCCGGGAAGGCGGCGCTCAGCATCGCGCGCGAACCCTTGGACACCACCGGGCGCAGCAGCGCCGGATCGATCGGCGCACGGCCGCGCTCGGCCAGCATCGCATCGCAGGTCGCTACGAAATCCGGCGCGCTGTCCAGCAGGGTCCCGTCCAGGTCGAACAGCACCGCCCGCGGGAAGCTCGCCATGGTCATGCCGGCTTGACCGCGTAGGCCAGGTAGTTGATGTCGGTGCGGCTGCTCAGGCGGGCATGGTTGCGCCACGGCTCGTAGGCCATGCCGCTCACGTCCACCAGCTGCACGTCGGCCTCGCGCAGCCAGCGTGCCAGCTCGGCCGGCTTGATGAATTCCTGGTAGTGGTGTGTGCCCTTGGGCAGCAACCGGGCCACGTACTCGGCGCCGACGATCGCCACCGCGAACGCCGCGGCGGTGCGGTTGATGGTCGACAGGAACAGGCGGCCGCCGGGCTTCAGCAGGCGCTTGCAGGCCTCGATGATCGCGCCCGGGTCGGGCACGTGCTCGAGCATTTCCATGCAGGTGACCACGTCGAAGCTGCCCGGCTGTTCGGCGGCCAGGTCCTCGGCGGCCTGCACCCGGTAGTCGACCTTGGCGCCGCTTTCCAGCGCATGCAGGCGCGCGACCTTGACCAGCTCAGGGGCAAGATCAATCGCGGTAACGTCGGCACCGGCCTGGGCCAGCGCTTCGCTCAGCAGGCCGCCACCGCAGCCGATGTCGAGCACGCGCGCACCGCGCAGCGTCACGCGGTCGGCCACGTACTGCAGGCGCACCGGGTTCAGGGCATGCAGCGGCTTCTGCGGGCCGTCGGCGTCCCACCAGCGGTTGGCCAGCGCGGCGAACTTGTCCAGCTCGGCCTGATCGAAATTGGAGGAAGCGTGGGGGGCAGTCATGGGGGAGTCCTTGCAGCGCCGTGGTTCAGGCGCGGATATGACGGATGCGCTCGCGCCACTGGCGCGCGTTGGCGATGATGCCCGGCAGGTCCATGCCGACCAGCTCGCGCTGTACCAGCTTCGGCTTGCCGGCGATCCAGACGTCGCTGACCTGCTGGCGGCCGGTGGCATACACCAGCTGCGAGAGCACGTTGTGCAGCGGCTGGGTTTCCAGCGCCGACAGATCAACACAGACCAGGTCGGCCTGCTTGCCGACCTCGATCGAGCCGATGCGCTCGCCGAAGCCCAGCGCGCGGGCGCCGCCCAGGGTCGAGGCACGCAGCGTGGTGGCCGCGTCCAGCGCGGTCGCATCGTCGGCCACGGCCTTGGCCAGGATCGCCGCGGTGCGGTTCTCGCTGAACATGTCCAGGTCGTTGTTGCTGGCGCAGCCATCGGTACCGATGGCCAGGTTGACGCCGGCGCGCTGCAGGGCGCAGGCCGGGCAGAAACCGGAGGCCAGCTTCAGGTTCGATTCCGGGCAGTGCACCACGCTGACGCCACGCTCGGCGCACAGGTGGATTTCCGCATCGGTCAGCTGGGTCATGTGCACCGCGATCAGGCGGTCGTTGACCAGGCCGAGCCGATCCAGCCGCGCCAGCGGGCGCTGGCCATGCAGCTTGATCGAATCGGTGATTTCCTGAGCGGTTTCGTGAGTGTGCAGATGCACCTGCATGTCGAGCTGGTCGGACAGCATCCGCACCCGCTCGAAATTGGCATCGTTGACCGTGTACGGCGCATGCGGCGCGAACGCGGTGCCGATCAGCGGGTCAGTACGCCACTGGTCGTGCAGTTCACCTGCCTTGGCGAAGTACTCGTCGTCGGTCTTTGCCCAGGCGGTAGGGAAATCGATGATGACCGCGCCGACCAGCGCGCGGAAACCGTGCTTCTTGTAGACCGCGGCCTGCACGTCGCCGAAGAAGTAATTCTCGTTGGCGCAGGTGGTGCCGCCGCGCAGCATCTCGGCGATGGCCAGCGTGGTGCCGTCGGCCACGAATTCCGGGCCGATCACCGCCGCTTCCACCGGCCAGATGTGCTGCTGCAGCCAGGTCATCAGCGGCAGGTCATCGGCGACGCCGCGCAGCAGGGTCATCGGGTTGTGGGTATGCGCGTTGACCAGGCCGGGCATCAGCGCCGCGTCGGGGCGGCTGACCACCTGGGTGGCACGGAAACGCGCGCGGGCCTCGGCTCGCGGCAGGATGGCGACGATTTCGCTGCCACGCACGGCGACGGCATGGTCTTCCAGCACCACTGCATGTGGCTCGATCGGAACGACATAACCGGCTTCGATGAGCAGGTCGCAGGCTTCGGGGAGGTGCGGGCTATCGCTCATGCGGGCTCACTTGGCTGTGGGGATGAAACCACGATTGGCTTCGATGGATCGTGGCCATGCAGAGCCGAGCCATGCTCGGCTGCGGCTCCTTCCGGCGTCAGCGGGGCCGGATGCAAAGCCGAGCATGGCTCGGCTCTACAGGTAATCCGGCTGCGCCGGATTACTTCACGCGCGAGGAGTACTCACCCGAACGGGTATCAACCTTGATGATTTCATCCTGGTTGACGAACAGCGGCACGCGGACCACGGCGCCGGTTTCCAGGGTGGCCGGCTTGCCGCCGCCGCCCGAGGTGTCGCCACGGACGCCCGGATCGGTTTCGGTGATCTTCAGTTCGACGAAGTTCGGCGGCTGCACGAAGATCGGCGCGCCGTTGAACAAGGTGACGATGCAGGCCTCTTCGCCCTTCAGCCACTTCTCGGCGCCGCCCATGCCGGCCTTGTCAGCCTGGACCTGCTCGAAGGATTCCGGGTCCATGAAGTGCCAGTACTCGCCATCGCTGTACATGTAGTTCATGTCGGTGTCGACGACGTCGGCCACTTCCAGGTCGTCGGTCGCCTTCATGGTCAGTTCGACCACGCGGCCCGAACGGATGAAGCGATACTTCACGCGGGTGAAGGCCTGGCCCTTGCCCGGCTTGACGTACTCGGTGTCGGTGATGACGGCCGGTTCGTTGTTGACCAGGATCTTCATCCCGTTCTTGACGTCATTCATGCCCACAGTGGCCATGCTCAAGCTCCTCAAATGGCAAAACCGCCGCGGGTGCGGCGAGCCGGATAGAATGGAAAGCCCACCGGAAGCCGGTGGGCGACAGTTTTTCTGCCCCCATGATAACCGCAGGCCCCCTCTCCATGCAGCTTTCCGCCTTCCCCCGGCCCCAGTCGCCAGGCGCGCCCGCGCGCTGGCAGCAGCTCTGGCGCCAGGCACTGCGCGACCCGCACGCCCTGCTGGCGCGGCTGCAGCTGGACCCGGCCGCACTGGGTGTCTCGGAAGCGGCCATGGCCCAGTTCGCGCTGCGCGTGCCGGAAGGCTTCGTGGCCCGCATGCGCCCCGGCGATGCGGCCGACCCGCTGCTGCGCCAGGTGCTGCCGATCGACGAGGAGATGCGCCCGGCACCCGGGTTCAGCTTCGATGCGGTGGGCGATGGTGCGGCCAAAAAGGCGACCGGGGTCATCCAGAAATACCGTGGCCGGGCCCTGCTGGTGGCGACCGGCAGCTGCGCGATCAACTGCCGCTACTGCTTCCGCCGCCACTTCGACTATGGCGCGGAAAACGCCGCCAAGGGCGGCTGGCAGGAGGCCGTGGCAGCCATCGCGGCCGACCCGGACATCGATGAGGTGATCCTGTCCGGCGGCGATCCGCTGTCGCTGGCCACGCACAAGCTGGTTGAGCTGACCGATGCCCTGCGCCGGATTCCGCATATCCGCCGCCTGCGCATCCACACCCGCCTGCCGATCGTGCTGCCCGAACGCGTGGACGAGGAGCTGCTGGCCTGGCTGGGCAGCCTGCCGTGGCCCCTGGCCATCGTGGTGCACGCCAACCATGCCAATGAATTCGATGCCAGCGTGGATGCCGCGATGGCGCGCCTGCGCGGCCTCGGCGCGCAGCTGCTGAACCAGGCGGTGCTGCTGCGCGGGGTCAATGACAGCGTACAGGCGCTGCAGGACCTGAGTGAGCGCAGCTTCGCGGCAGGCGTGCTGCCCTATTACCTGCACCAGCTGGACAAGGTCGAGGGCGTGGCCCACTTCGAAGTGGACGACACCCAGGCCAAGGCGCTGATCGCCGGCCTGACCGCACGCCTGTCCGGCTACCTGGTCCCCAAGCTGGTGCGCGAACTTCCCGGCGACCCCAGCAAGCGCCCGGTGTAACCAGTAGATCCACGCCATGCGTGGATGGGCGTCCAGGCAGAAGCATCCACGCATGGCGTGGATCTACTGTCACGCGCCCGAATCAATCATCCGCACCACTTCGGTGGCGGTCACCGGGTGGCTCAGCCAGTAGCCCTGGCCCAGGTCGCAGCTACGCTGGGCCAGAAGTTCGAACTGCGCTTCCTGTTCGATGCCTTCGGCCACCACGGTGATGCCCAGCGCATGGGCCATCGCGATGATCGCGGTGGTCAGCGCCAGGTCGTCCGGGTCACGCTGCATGTCGGCCACGAAGCTCTTGTCGATCTTCACCCCGTCCACCGGCACCTGGCGCAGGTGGCTCAGGCCGGAGAAACCGGTGCCGAAGTCATCCAGCCACACCTTCACGCCGGTGCGGTGCAGCTTGTCCAGCAGCTGCGCGGCCAGCATCTCATCGCCAATCACCGCCGTTTCGGTCAGTTCCAGGTGCAGGCGCGAGGCCGGCAGCCCGGATTCATGCAGGCACTGCGCCACCAGCGCCGGCAGTTCACCGCCCCGCAGCTGGCGCGGCGACACGTTCACCGATACGAACAGTTCGTCGCCGGCCGTGCCACGTGGCCACTGCGCCGCTTCCATGCAGGCCGCACGCAGCACCTTCGGGCCGATCACCTCGATCAGCCCGCTCTGTTCAGCCACTTCGATGAACACCGACGGCGGGATCGTGCCCAGGGTCGGGTGCTGCCAGCGCAGCAGCACTTCCACGCCCACCAGGCGGCGGTCGCGCATGCGGAAAATCGGCTGGTAGGCCAGGCGCAGCTCACCGCGCTCCCAGGCACCGCGCAGTTCCTGCTCCATGTGCACCCGGCGCTCGACCGCATGGTCCATCGCCCGGCTGTAATACCTGTAGCAGTTCTTGCCGGCCATCTTCGCCTGATACATGGCGATGTCGCCGTTCTTCAGCAGCGTGGTGGCGTCGGCGGCATCGTCGGGGAACAGGGTCACGCCGATCGAGGTACCCAGGAACAGCTCCCTGCCCTGCACCACCAGCGGCTTGCCCAGCTCGCGCACCAGCACTTCGGCCAGCAGCCGGGCGTTGGCAGCCACATCGCCGTCGCCCACCAGAATCACGAATTCGTCGCCACCGAAGCGCGCCAGCAGCGCATCGTCGCCACCTGCCTGGGCCACGGCTTGGCCGATGCGCTGGGCAAACTGCAGCAGCGCCTCGTCTCCGGCCTCGTGACCCAGCGTGTCATTGACCCGCTTGAAATCATCGATATCAGCAAACAACAGGCCCAGACGCTGCTTGGACGCGCGCGCGGCCATCAACCGGTGGTCCAGCGCCTCGCGGAAGGCCAGGCGGTTGGTCAGCCCGGTCAACGCATCGGTGTACGCCATGCGCCGTACTTCCCGGTCGTGGCGGGCGATCGCATCGCGCATCCGGGCAAAGCCCCGCACCAGCTCGCCGACTTCGTCGTCGCGGGTGTTTTCCAGCAGCGGCGCCTGGTAATCGCCCGCTTCGATGCGACGTGCGGCCGCCGCCAGGTCACGGATCGGTGCCACCAGCGTGCGCTGCACGTACGCGATGACGATCACCCCGATCACCACCAGCAGGGCCAGCATCAGCAGCAGCCAGCCGAGGTGGCGGCTGCCGACCTGCTGCAGGCGCTCGCCGAGGGTGGCACTGGCGGCCAGCTCACGCTGCTTCACCTCGTCCAGCGCCATGCCCACACGGACGCCGCCGATACGCTGCTTGCCGACCATGATCGGCATGGCATTGTCGAGCACGGTCGGCGACTGCTGCACCACCAGCCCCTGCGCCCCGACAGCCGCCGGGGCCAGCGGGTCGGTCATGGGCTTGCCGAAGCCCGGCACGCCGGTCGAGCCGTCATGCAGCAACCGGCCCTGGCTGTCGAACACCAGCACGTAACGCACCACCTGCTGCCGCGAGGTCGAGCGCACCAGCGTGCCCACCTGGCCCAGATCGTTGTTATGCAACGGATTGGCCAGCGAATCGGACAGCTCGCGCGCCAACGCCTCGCCGCGGCTGCGTACGCTGCGGTCGAACAGCTCATGGATGACGCCGCCACTGAGGCTTTTCACCTCGTTCTGCATCGTCGCCTGACGCCCCAGCATCACCGCCAGGATCGCCACCACCACCAGCATGGCCCCACCCATTGCCAGCAGGAACCGGGCCTGCATTCCCGAGCCGAGCCACTTCATGCCACTTCCATCCGTACGTGTCTCGGTTCCACTGTCCATTCAAGCCGACTGCCGCGCGCACGGCAGACCGCCGGACGCTGCAGCAGCGCCCGGGCCCTTCGTATTTCTGTGATCTTGTCGATCCGATGCCACGACCCGGGCGTGCCCGCTGCGGTCTTGTCCGCACGAACACGCCGGCGTGGAACCAGGCTCAGCAATCCCCACTGCGTTGCCTTACATGAAGCCGACACAAGCTCATCCCCCCGGGTATCCAGACAGACTACCCGAAAAAGTGAGAACGCCGTCAGCTTTCCTTGTCTTTGTCCTGCGCCAACCGCGCCATGCGCTGGGCATCGGCCAGGATGCCGCGCAGCAGGCGCACCTCCTGTTCGCTCGGCTCACTGCGCAGGAACAGGCGACGCAGCTTGCGCATGGCCGATTCAGGTGCACGGCCCTTGTGGAAATCAATCTCGTCCAGGGTGTCACCGAGCTGGGCGAAGAAGCTCTCCATCTGTTCATGGCTGGCAACCTGTTCGCGGGCGCCGGGTTCGGTTTCTGCTGCCGGCTGCGCGGCCAGCAGCTGCATGCGCGCTTCATAGGCCAGCACCTGCACGGCGGCAGCCAGATTGAGCGAGCTGAATGCCGGGTCGGACGGGATATGTACCGCGGCATGGCACAGCTGCAGTTCCTCGTTGGTCAGGCCGGTGCGCTCACGGCCGAACACCAGGGCCACTTCGGCGCCCTCGCCGGCCTTGGCTACGGCGCGGGCGGCGGCATCGGACGGCAGGTACTCCTCCAGCTGGACCCGGCGCGCACGGGCCGTGCAGCCCAGCACCAGGGTGCAATCGGCCACGGCCTCGGCCAGAGTGGACACCACGGGCGCATCCCCCAGCACGTCCTCGGCACCGGCCGAGCGGCGGAAAGCCTCCTCGTCCAGCGGCTTTTCGGGGGCGACCAGGACCATGCGGGACAGGCCCATGGTCTTCAGGGCACGGGCGGCAGCGCCCATGTTGCCGGGATGCTGGGTACCGACCAGGACGAATCGGAGGCGGGTGGCGGCGGGAAACTGGGACATGAACAGGGAAATGTCGAGCTGGACGAAGAGCAATGGTAAACTGTGCGGCCGGCCACTGCGCCGGACCCGCTCTTTTCCCCCGCCAGCCCTACCTCTTCTGCCTTTCCGGGAGCCCACGCCATGCAGAAACCCGCCGTCACCGTCATGGTCAAGGCCGCCCGCCTCGCCGGCAACGTCCTGTTGCGCAACATCAACAAGCTCGAGGCGCTCAATGTGGTGCAGAAGGGCCGGATGGACTACGCCAGCGAAGTCGATGCCGACGCCGAAAAGGTGATCGTCAAGGAACTCAAGCGCGCCTACCCTGATTACGGCGTGTTCGGCGAAGAAGGCGGCGTGCAGGGTGGCCACCGCAACATGTGGGTCATCGACCCGCTGGACGGCACCAGCAACTACCTGCGCGGCGTGCCGCACTACTGCGTGTCGATCGCCCTGGTGGAAAACGGCGAGCCGACCGACGCGGTCATCTTCGACCCGCTGCGCAATGAACTGTTCACCGCCAGCCGTGGCGCCGGTGCCGTGCTGAACGACCGCCGCATCCGCGTGGCCGACCGCAAGGACCTGGGCGGCACCATGATCCACACCGGCTTCGCCCCGCGCGAGCGCGCCCGCGCCAGCGCCCAGCTGAAGTCGGTCGACGCCCTGCTGGTGCAGGCCGAGGACATCCGCCGCAGCGGTTCGGCCGCGCTTGACCTGGCCTACGTGGCCTGTGGCCGCGCCGATGCCTACTTCGAGGCAGGGGTCAAGGCGTGGGACATCGCCGCTGGCGTGCTGCTGGTGCGCGAAGCCGGCGGCAAGGTCTGCGATTTCAAGGGCGCCCCGCTGGCCCGCATGGACAACCGTGGCCCGGACACCCAGCAGGTGGTGGCTGGCAACCTGAAGGTAGCCGAGTCGCTGCAGAAGGTGCTGGTGAACACCGGCTACGCCGCCGAGTTCGACGCGAAGTTCTAAGCGTCCCGGCAACGCGGCACAAACAAGAACGGCACCTGCGAAGGTGCCGTTTTTGTCTGTGCCAACCGATGGGCTTACCCTGCCGCCGAGTAGATCCACGCCACGCGTGGTAGGCCCTCGTAGCGTCGAGCTTGCTCGACTCACGCGCGCAGCGCGAACGGCAGCCGAGCACGGGCTCGGCTCTACACGGCGGTGCACCCACCGCCGCCGCGCATGGGCACTGCAGACGAAAACGCCCGGCAATTGGCCGGGCGCTTGTCTTTCCTGGTTGAACCGCCAGGGTTACGCGGCGGTCGAAGCGCGCAGCGCGGCGATGCGCTCTTCCAGCGGCGGGTGGCTCATGAACAGCTTCTTCGCCGTCGAACCGGCAATGCCGAAGGCCGCGATCTGCGTCGGCAGCGTGCTCTGGCCGTGGTTGAGCTGCAGGCGCTCCAGCGCGGCGATCATCTTCTGGCGGCCGGCCAGCGAGGCACCGCCTGCGTCGGCACGGAACTCGCGGTGACGCGAGAACCACATCGAGATCATCGTGGCGAACAGGCCGAACACCATCTCCAGCACGAACACGATGATGTAGTAGGCGAAACCGCGACCGCCGCCTTCGCGGTTGCCCGACATCGCGCTGTCGATGACACCGCCGACCACGCGGGCCAGCACGATGACAAAGGTGTTCAGCACGCCCTGCAGCAGCGCCATGGTGATCATGTCCCCGTTGGCGACGTGGGCGATCTCGTGGCCCAGCACCGCCTCGGCCTCGTCTTCGCTCATGTTGTGCAGCAGGCCGGTGGACACGGCCACCAGCGCGTTGTTGCGGTTGGCGCCGGTGGCGAACGCGTTGATCTCCGGGCCGTCATACACCGCCACTTCCGGCATGCCGATGCCGGCTGCCTTGGCCTGGCGCTCGACGGTGGCCAGCAGCCAGCGCTCGGTCGGGTTGCGCGGTTCGGTGATGACCACCGCACCGGTGGAACGCTTGGCCATCCACTTGGACAGCAGCAGGGAAACGAAGGAACCACCAAAACCGAAGATGCCGGCCATCACCAGCAGGCCGCTCATCGAACGCGAATCCACGCCCAGGATGGACATCACGATGCCGGCGAGGATCAGCACCGCAAGGTTGGTGGCCAGGAAGAGGGCTATGCGGGTAAACATGGGAAATTCCGGCTTGGAAGGGGTCGATATCAGCCAATTTGCGGTGTGGTCAGCTTGAATTCAAGCACCAACCTGACCGACGATTCAGCCTGCATGACTTCGCCCATTCCCTGCGGCCGCTTCGCGCCCTCGCCCACCGGCCTGCTGCACCCCGGCTCCCTGCTGGCCGCATTCGGCAGCTGGCTGCTTGCGCGCCACCAAGGCGGCCTGTGGCGGCTGCGCATCGAGGATGTCGACCCGCCGCGCACCGTCGCTGGCGCTGCGCAGGCGCAGTTGCAGGCGCTGGCCGCGTTCGGGCTGGAGCATGACGGCCCGGTGATGTGGCAAAGCGAACGTGGCGACGCCTACCAGGCCGCGCTGGATGTGCTGCTGGCCAACGACAAGGCCTTCGTCTGCCACTGCAGCCGCAGCGAACTGTCCGCCAGCGGCGGCATCCACCACCGTTGCGTCGCACGGCAGCCGCGACCGGACCCCGCCGTCCGCTTCCGCGTGCCCGCGGGCAGCGTTGTGCAGTTTGAAGATGGCCTGCGCGGGCCACAGTCGCAGGATGTGCATGCTGAGGTCGGTGATTTCGTGCTGCGCCGCGCCGACGGCTGCTGGGCCTACCAGTTGGCCGTGGTGGTGGACGATGCGGCGCAGGGCGTGACCGATGTGGTGCGCGGCGCCGACCTGCTTGATTCCACCGCGCGGCAGATCCTGCTGCAGCAGGCGCTGGGGCTGCCGGTTCCACGCTACAGCCACCTGCCCCTGCTGCTGGACGCGCCCGGCCACAAGCTGTCCAAGTCACTGGCCGCGCTGCCGGTGGACAGCACGCGCCCGGTGCCGGTGCTGCGCCAGCTGTGGCAGCTGCTGGGCCAGGCGCCGGCAGCACTGGACGGTATCAGCGCGTTGCCCGCACTGCTGGCCGCAGCGCGCCGGGCCTTCGACCCGGCGCGGCTGCCGCGCACGGACATCCTGATGGCAGCGGGGCGGCTGCCAGCGGGCGCACTTTGCGCGCCGATGTTGCAGAATCCCCCTTCCCCCACCTGAAACCCGGACAGCATTCCATGACTTCTCGCGTTGCACTGGTCACCGGCGGAACCGGCGGCATCGGTACCGCCATCTGCCAACGCCTGGCCGACCAGGGCCACCGGGTCGCCACCAACTACCGCGACGAGGCCAAGGCCCGTGCCTGGCAGCAGGCGATGACCGAGCGCGGCTACACGGTGTCGATCTTCCCCGGCGATGTGTCCGACCCTGGCAGCGCCGAAACGATGGTGCGCGCGGTGGAGGCTGAACTCGGCCCGGTCGAGATCCTGGTCAACAACGCCGGCATCACCCGCGACACCACCTTCCACCGCATGCGTGCGGAGCAGTGGCACGATGTCATCAACACCAACCTCAATTCGGTGTTCAACGTCACCCGCCCGGTCATTGAAGGCATGCGCCGCCGCGGCTGGGGCCGGGTCATCCAGATCAGCTCGATCAACGGCCTGAAGGGGCAGTACGGCCAGGCCAACTACGCCGCCGCCAAGGCCGGCATGCACGGCTTCACCATTTCCCTGGCCCGCGAGAACGCCGGCTTCGGCATCACCGTCAACACCATTTCGCCGGGCTACGTGGCCACCGACATGGTGATGGCGGTGCCTGAGGAAGTGCGCGCCAAGATCATCGCCGACATTCCCACCGGGCGCCTGGGCAAGCCGGAGGAGATCGCTTACGGCGTGTCCTTCCTGGTCGCCGACGAGGCCGCCTGGATCACCGGCAGCAACCTGGACATCAACGGCGGCCACCACATGGGCTGGTAAGGCCGCGCGGGCAACGGCAGGCGCCTGCCAACACCCCCTGCCGTTGGTCATGCTGCGCAGCACGCAAACCCTTGCTGCGCAACATGATCGACCGCGAAACCCAAGCCTGGCGGGGGCTGGGGCGGTTGCCAAGGCTTGTGCACTGCGCCATGCTGCACATCTACTGTGACGAGTGACCGCTTCATGGCTGCGACCCGCATCATCAAGAAGTATCCGAACCGCCGTCTCTACGACACCGAAATTTCCAGCTACATCACCATCGAGGATGTGCGCCAGCTGATCCTGGACGGCGAGGACTTCGAGGTCCGCGACGCCAAGAGCGGCGACGACCTGACCCGCTCGGTGCTGCTGCAGATCATCGCCGACCAGGAGCAGGACGGCGAGCCGATGCTGTCCACCCAGCTGCTGAGCCAGCTGATCCGCTTCTACGGCGATTCGCTGCAGGGCTTCATGGGCAACTACCTGGAGCGCAGCATGCAGGTCTTCCTGGACCAGCAGCAGCAGTTCCGCCAGCAGATGGGCAACCTGCTGGGCCAGACCCCGTGGGCGATGATGAACCAGCTGACCGAGCGCAACCTGGAGCTGTGGCAGGAGTTCCAGCGCAACATGGGTGCTGGCTTCGGCGGCCCGCGCCCCGGCGGCACCGGCACCAGCACCAAGCCGGGCGACGCTGGCACCGGCACCGGCACGGGCGGCAAGACCCGGCGCTGAGCCACCCGCCAGTCCGATACGAAAACGGCGCGCCCTCTGGCGCGCCGTTCTGTTTTCAATGCTGGAATCCCGCCGTCAGCGTTTCGGCCGGCACCCGGCGCAGACGCGCTCGACCTTGTAACCCTTGGCCTTCAGCTTCTCTACTACGCCATCGCTGCCCAGCAGGTGCAGGCCACCGACCACCACCAGGGTGCCGCCCTGCCCGTCCTGCAGGTACGGCAGCAGCTTGGGCACCCAGGCATCATTGCGCGCGGTATTCATCCGCTGGTAAAGCTGCGGATACTGCTGGCGCATGTCCAAGGCCATCTTGTTCCACAGCAGGCGGTCGTCGCCGCGGCGCCAGGCGTCATGCAGCAGGTTCGCCAGCTCATCGCCCTTGTCTGCCTGATCCAGCGCTTCGGCCACCATCTGCCGCTGCTCCTGCAGGCTCATGCCATCGAGCAGGTTGATCTGGCTCTGCAGATCCTCCAGCCCACCGGTCTGCTTGCCGGCCGCCTTCGCCCGCGTCATGAAGTGGCGGTCGAGGCCGAGTGCGGCATCCAGGCCGGTCTTCTGCATCTGCCCGATGGTGATGTTCAGTGCGACGAACCAGGCCTTCATGCCCTGCAGCTGCGCCAGCGGCAGGTTGTTCTGCGCGGCATAGGCCTGCAGCTTCTGCCAGGTGGCATCGTCCACGTCACGCTTCAGCTCGGTGCCATCGCGGCGGATGGCCGTCTGCACCATCAGGCCCGCCGCCTGCGCCGACTCCATCTCTTCCGGCGGCACCTCGAACAGCACACGCCTGGACGCTTCAAAGGCCTGATCGACATCGGCCGAGAGCGGGTAGTCCTGCGCCTTGAGCAGATGGAACGAGCCCAGCAGGTAGACCCGTGCATCGCCGGGGCCGGTTACCTTCCACAGCAACGGCACCGGCGGCTTGGCGGCAGGCGCTTCGGCCGGTGCACCACGCGCTGCTGCCAGCGGTGCCATCGCACAGGCCAGCAGCAGCACGGCGCTGCGCAACAATGATGTAATCGACATGATCAGCCTTCTCCTTCAGGCAGGTGGTAGGCCTTCTCGCCCGCGTCCACGCGCAGGTCCAGCCGGTTTTCCGGCGGTGCCAGCGGGCAGGTCGCATACGGGGTGAAGGCACAGGGTGGGTTGTAGGCGTGGTTGAAATCGATGCGCACGCTGCCATCGGCGGCCGGGGCGTCGATGTCCAGATAGCGCCCGGCCGGGTAGCTGCCGTGGCCACTGGTGCGGTCGGCGAAGACCAGGAACAGCGGCTCACCGGGCGCGCCGATCGCTTCCATGCGCCAACTGCGGCCGTCGCGCTCGAACTCCACCGCACCGGCATTCGGCATTTCGGTGGTCAGGCCGGTGATGTCCACGATCGGCAGGGTCTTGCCGGCGGGATGGGCGGTGAAATGCGCCTGCACCTGCCAGTCGGGACCGCCGGGCCAGTACTGGATGCCGGCGAAATCGCGGCGCGCCTCAGCGTCGGCATGCTTGACCCGCAGCGCATCGCGCGGGCCACGGCGGATGATGCTCAGCTGGCCCTTGCCGCCATCGAAGGCGAGCAGGGTCGGCTGCGGATCCTTGTCGGTGTTCATGCGCACGCGGCCACGCACCGGCTGCCCCGCCAGGCTCACGTCCACGCCGGCTTCGGGGCTGAACCACCACTGGTCACCGTCGCGCCGCAGCAGTCCCAGCTTGTCCGGCCCCACCGCAAGGCGGATGCCGCTGCTGGCGCCGCTGCCGATGAAGTGCGACTTGTACTGCAGCCAGTGCAGGCCCACCAGCGCGGTCCAGCCATCAGGCCGGGTCAGGTCTTCATAGCGCTGCACCCGCCACTGCTGCTGCCCTGCCGCGAACGCCGGATCGTCCTGCACCGCTGCCACCGGCGCCGGTGACGGACTGCAGGCAGCCAGCAACACGGCGACCAGCAGGCCGCCTACTCCCCAATGACGCATGGATGCTCCCCTCAACGGTGCGCGCCTCAGCGGCCGCGCAGGAACCAGCGGTCGATTTCCGCCAGCGAAAAACGGGCCCAGGTGGGACGGCCATGGTTGCACTGACCCGAACGCTCGGTGATTTCCATGTCGCGCAGCAGCGCGTTCATTTCCGGCAGCGTCAAACGCCGGTTGGCGCGCACCGCACCATGGCAGGCCATGGTCGACAGCAGCTCATCACGCGCACTGGCGATGCGCCGGCTCTGGCCGTGCTCGCGCAGATCGGTCAGCACGTCGCGCAGCAGGCCTTCGGGCTCGGCGTTGGCCAGCAGCGCGGGAATGCTGCGCACATGCAACGCACCCGGGCCAGCGCGGGTCACCTCGAAACCGAGCGCGGCCAGGGTGTCCGCCTCGGTCTCGGCGGTGTCGGCCTCGCGCTCGCCCACCGCCAGGGTGATCGGCACCAGCAGCGGCTGCGACTGCAGGCCGATGCCATCGTGGGCGTTCTTCAGGCGTTCGTAGCCGATGCGCTCGTGGGCGGCATGCATGTCGACCACGATCAGGCCTTCGGCGTTCTCGGCCAGGATGTAGATGCCGTGCAGCTGGGCAATGGCGTAGCCCAGCGGCGGCACACCGGCGTCGGCGCTGGTCACCGGCAGGCCGTTCCCGCTCGGCATCGGCGGCAGCGCGCTGCTGCGCTCGCCGGCAGCGGGTGCGGCATACAACGCGGCATAGGCCGCGGGCGCATCGGCCACCTGCAGACCCAGCGGCTGCTGCGGGCGCCAACCGGAGAAGCCACCACCACCCCCACCACCCCCACCACCGCCCGAACCGGGCGCGGCGCCGCGCACCAGGCCGAAGCCCGACGCTCCGGCGCTGGACGGCATCGCTGCGCCGTCCGCCCCCGCGGGATGGACCGGACCGGCGCCGATCTCCTGCGCGGACACACCGGCGCGGGTATCGGCCAGTGCGTCCTTCAAGGTGCGGTAGACGAAATCGTGGACCAGGCGCGAATCGCGGAAGCGCACTTCATGCTTGGCCGGGTGCACGTTGACGTCGACCCGGGTCGGATCCAGTTCCAGGAACAGCACGTAGGCCGGCTGGCGACCGTGGTACAGCACATCGCCGTAGGCCATCTTCACCGCGTGGGCGACGCTGCGGTCACGCACCGAGCGGCCGTTGACGTACAGGTACTGCTGGTCGGCGCTGGCCCGTGAATAATGCGGCTGCGCGATCCAACCATGCAGGCGCAGGCCGGCACCGGTGTGGTCCACGCGCACGGCCTGGTTGGCGAAGTCCTCGCCGAGGGTCTCGGCCAGGCGCGCATCGGAATACAGATCACCAGGCTTGTAGCGGCGCGAGGCCTTGCCGTTGTGCGACACGCGCAGTTCGACATCCGGGCGGGCCAGCGCCAGCGAACGCAGCCATTCTTCGATGTGGCCCATTTCCGTGCGCTCGGCGCGCAGGAACTTGCGGCGCGCCGGTACGTTGTAGAACAGCTCGCGCACTTCCACGGTGGTGCCCGGCGCATGCGCGCGCGGGGTCACTTCGCCGATCTTGCCGCCTTCGATCTGCAGCGCCGAGCCATGCTCGTCATGCGCGCGGCGCGAGGCCAGGGTGAAGCGGCTGACCGAGGCGATGGATGGCAGTGCTTCGCCGCGGAAGCCGAGCGTGGCCACCGATTCGAGGTCGTCGAGATCGGCGATCTTGCTGGTGGCGTGGCGCGAAACCGCCAGCGGCAGCTGCTCGGGGGCGATGCCGCTGCCGTTGTCGCGGATGCGGATGAGCCGCACACCACCCTCTTCCAGGTCGATGTCGACACGGCTGGCGCCGGCATCGATGGCGTTCTCGACCAGCTCCTTGACCACCGACGCAGGACGTTCGACCACTTCACCGGCGGCAATCTGGTTGATCAGGATTTCCGGCAACGGCCGGATCGGGCGCGGATGGGGGGCAGACGTCATGCGGGGATGATAACGGAGCCGCCGGTTGTAGAGTCGAGCCATGCTCGACTGACGGGTTATCGGCAAGGCGCAGTCGAGCACGGCTCGACTCTACAGAAAGCAGTAACCCGCCTTTGGCGGATTATTTGCTGCCGCCGGCCATGGTGGCGGCGGCGTCGATCTCGGCTTGGGCACGGGCGGCGTACAGCGTGCCCGGCGGCGGCTGCCGGCTGAAGAAGGTATGCACGCCATCGAGCACCGCACCGGCGACCTTGCGCTGGTAGGCCGGGTCGGTCAGGCGGCGCTCTTCGTCCGGGTTGGAGATGAAGGCGGTTTCCACCAGCATTGCCGGCATGTCCGAGGTCCGCAGGACCGCGAAGTTGGCGCGTTCCAGGTTCGGCTTGTGGTTGTTGCCGATCCGCTTCAGGCCGCCCAGCACGTGGCCGGCCGCGTCTTCCGAAGCCTTCATGTACCCGCTCTGGGCCAGGTCCAGCAGCACGTTGGCCAGCGTGCCCTCGGTCTGCTGCAGGCGCACGCCACCGACCAGGTCGGCCGCGTTTTCCTTGTCCGCCAGCCAGCGCGCACGCTGCGAGGAAGCACCCTTGGTGGACAGCACGTATACCGACGACCCGGTGGCCGAACGGTTCTCGGCAGCATCGGCGTGGATCGAAATGAAGATGTCGGCCTTGTTCGCGCGCGCCTTCTGCGCACGCATCGGCAGCGGGATGAACACATCGCTGTCGCGGGTCAGATAGGCCTTCAGGCCCGGCGTGGCGTTGACCTGGCGGGCCAGTTCGCGTGCCACGGCCAGGGTGACGTCCTTCTCGCGCTTGCCGGTTGGGCCGATGGCGCCCGGATCCTGGCCGCCATGGCCGGGATCGATGGCCACCACCAGATGGCGCATGCCCGGCTGCATGCGGATGCGCGAGGCATCGCTGGGCATGGCCGGTCGCGGCGCTTCGGCGGGTGCAGCGGCAGGCGTGGGTGCAGGCGCCGGTGCGGCAGCCACCACGGCACGGGTCGGCTGGCCGGCGAGGATCGCGGCCGGCGAGGACGGCGGCGGCGTGCTGCCCGCACTGATGCCGGCGGCGGCCACCTGCGCCGGGGTGGTGGTCGGGGCGGGCGCGGGCGCAACGGGTGCGGCCGCACTGGCGCTGGCCTGCTGCTGCACCTGCGCGGTCAGCAGCGCGGTGGCACGTGCGGCGTCACCACGCGACTGCGCGCTCTGCGCAGCAGCCGTGCTGGCGGTCGTCGGTACGGGCGTGGCCGGGCCATCGCCCGGCCATTCGATCACCAGCGTGGACGCATTGCCTTCGCGCTGCAGCTGCGGGCGGAAGGGCGCGACCGACTCAGCCAAGTCAAAAACGACACGGAAGGTGCCCGGCACCGGCTGGCCGGTGCGCACGGCGGTCACCACGCCCTGCGCGGCAGGCATCTTCAGATTGTGCACGGCGCTGGAATCGGGGAAATCGATCACCAGGCGGTTCGGCGAGGACAACGACAGGGTCTTGTAGCCACCACTGCCGACCAGCGCGATCTCCGCGCGGGTACCGGTCGCACCGGTATTCAGCTGGACCTGGCGGACCTCACCGGCCCACGCGCAGACGCTCGTCAGACCTAGTCCGACGGCGGCACAGATGGCGATGAGACGGTTCCCCAGGCGCATGGTCAGGATTCAATCACCGCGCTGAACGGAATGCAACACCTTTTTCCTTAATAATCCGTAACCTGCCGGTGTTTGTTCTCGTCAGCCGACAGAAATGGCCTGCAAGTCGCCCCCATCAGGAAGTCGACCCAGCCATTCACGGCCCACGTCGCTGGCCCCGGTGAGACGGACGCGCCGCCCCTGCCCTTCGATTTCCAGCGCCACCACCAGATCGGTGGGCGGCAGCGCACCGGCGCCGCGCTCGGGCCATTCCACCAGCCACAGCACCGCGCTGCCCTCGTCCAGGCCGAGGAAATCCAGCTCGCCGGCCTGGCCGATGCGGTACAGGTCCAAGTGCCACGCCTCGCCGCCAGTGGACAGCGGATAACGCTCGACCAGGGTGTAGGTGGGGCTGCGGATTGCGCCCTGCACACCCAGCGCGCGCAGCAGCGCACGTGCCGTGGTGGACTTGCCTGCACCAAGATCACCGCGCAGCTCGACCAGCGCCTGCGGCGGACGGGTGGCGGCAAGCCACTGCCCCAGCAGTTCGGTGGCGTCACTGTCGGCCAGGAAGAATTCAGTCATTGCGGGAGTTCCGGGTTGGCCAGCCGCCGCAGGGGCGCCAGCAGATCAGTAGGAAGCAGGCCACGCGCGCCACCCAGCGCCGCGACATCGCCGGCCAGCGCATGCAGCAGCGCGCCACACGCGGCGGCATCAAAGGCACCCAGACCCTGCGCACGCAGGCTGGCGATGATGCCGGTGAGCAGGTCACCCATGCCGCCCACGGCCATGCCGGGGTTGCCAGCGGCAATCAGGCGCGGGGTGCGGCCGGGGGCCGCGACGATGCTGCCGGCGCCCTTCAGCACCACCACGGCGTGGTAGCGCTCGGCCAGCGACAGGGCGCAGCGGTAGCGATCGGCCTGGATGTCGGCCGTGGTGCATTCCAGCAGACGCGCGGCCTCACCCGGGTGCGGGGTCAGGATGGCATCGGGCAGCGCGCGCGGGTCGCGGGCCAGCAGGTTCAGCGCATCGGCATCGAGCACCAGCGGCTTGCCACAGGCCAGCACGCGCGCGAACAAGGTACGCGCCCAGTCGTCCTGGCCCAGACCGGGGCCGATTGCCACGACCCTGGCCGTTTCAAGCAGGCCGGGCAGCGCATCGCCGTCTTCAAGCGCGTGCACCATGGCCTCGGGCAGGCGCGCCAGCAGCGGGCCGACATGATCGCCGCGGGTGCCGATGCTGAGCAGCCCGGCACCGGCGCGCAGGCCGGCTTCGGCCGACAGGGCGATGGCCCCACCGCTGCCGTGGTTGCCGCCCACGCACAGCACATGGCCGGATTCGCCCTTGTGGGTGTTGGCGCGGCGTGGCTTCAGCAATGCCGGCAACCGTGCGCCGGTCCAGTGTTCGGCGGCCGCTGAAACGCCCTGCCATGCCGCCTTGGGCAGCTGCAGCGCGGCCAGTGCGGGTTCGCCAACGTACTCCAGCGCGTTGCCGGTATACAGGCCGCGGTGCGGCACGATGAACTGCAGGGTGAGCGCAGCACGTACCGCCGCGCCGGGAACGCTGCCGCGATCGGCGTCGACGCCGCTGGGCACATCCAGTGCGAACACCGGTGCGTCCTGTGCGTTGAGTGCTTCGATCACAGCCTGTGCTGCACCTTCCGGCGCCCGGTCGAAACCCAGCCCGAACAGGCCATCCACCCAGATATCGGCCGCGGGCAGCGTTCCGTCGAATTCCGCCAGGGTTCCCCCGACGGACCTGAAATCCGAGGTTGCCCGGTGCGCCAACGCGGTGGCTGGCGGTTTGCCCGGCAGGGTCAGCGCCGTTACCCGACGCCCGGCCAGCAGCGCATGCCGCGCCAGCACCAAGCCGTCGCCGCCGTTGTTGCCGCTGCCCACCACCACGCCCACGTTCAGCGCCTGTGGCCAGTGCCGCAGCAGGCGCTGCCAGGCAGCCAGCCCGGCCTGGGCCATCAGCTCCCAGCCGCCATCACCGGCCAGCGCCGAGGCCTGCGCATCAAGCGCACGCGCGGCAGCGGAATCGAACAGATCGGCAAGGTTGGCCATGCGGAGATTTTATACTGGTGCGCATGTTCCCCGCCCCTGCCCCTCTCGATCCGGCCCTGGCCGTGCAGCGCATCCGCGAACTCGCCCGCGCGCACGGCTTCCAGCGCTGCGGCATCGCCGGCATCGAGCTGGGCGAGGATGAGGCGCACCTGGCCGACTGGCTGGGCAAGGGCCTGTACGGCACGATGGACTGGATGGCCCGCCACGGCACCCTGCGCGCGCGCCCGGCCGAACTGCTGCCCGGCACGGTACGAGTGATTTCAGTAGGCATGGATTACAGCCACAAGGACGACACCGAAGCCTGGGCGACCCTGGCCGACCCCGGCCGTGCCTACGTGGCGCGCTACGCGCTGGGCCGCGATTACCACAAGCTGATGCGCAACCGGCTGCAGAAGCTGGCCACCCAGATCAACGATGAAGTAGCGCCGCTGGGCTACCGCGTGTTCGTCGATTCGGCACCCGTGCTGGAACGCGCCCTCGCACGCAACGCCGGCCTGGGCTGGATCGGCAAGCACACCTGCCTGATCGACCGCCACGGCGGCTCATGGTTCTTCATCGGCGAGATCTACATCGACATCCCGCTGCCGATCGACGCGCCGGCCACCGCGCACTGCGGCACCTGCACGCGCTGCATCGATGTCTGCCCCACCCAGGCCATCATCGGCCCGCAGCGGCTGGACGCGCGGCGCTGCATTTCCTACCTGACCATCGAACACGACGGCGCCATTCCCGAAGACATGCGGCCGCTGATCGGCAACCGCATCTACGGCTGCGATGACTGCCAGCTGGTCTGCCCCTGGAACAAATTCGCCAAGCGCACCGACGAAGCGGATTTCCGTGCGCGCAACAATCTCGACACCGCGCGCCTGGACCAGCTGTTCGCCTGGGACGAAGCCGAATTCCTGCGCCGCACCGAGGGCAGCCCGATCCGTCGCAGCGGTCATGAGCGCTGGCTGCGCAACATCGCCGTGGCGCTGGGCAACGCACCGGCCTCGACCGACGCACTGGCTGCCCTGCAGACCCGCGTCGACGATCCTTCGCCCGTGGTGCGCGAGCACGTGCAGTGGGCGCTGGCCCAGCACGGCGCGCGCTGACGTGCGATCCTGAGCGCCCTGCTCCGCCCGTCACCGCCGTACCCATGCAGCCACGCAACAACGACGTCCTCACCCCCAGCCAGCTCAACACCCTGGCCCGCGACCTGCTGGAAGGCAGCTTCCCGGCGATCTGGGTCGAAGCCGAACTGGGCAGCGTGGCGCGCCCGGCATCCGGGCACCTGTATTTCACCCTGAAGGACGCGCGCGCACAGCTGCGTGCAGCGATGTTCCGGATGAAGGCGCAGTACCTGAAGTTCGTGCCGCGCGAAGGCATGCGCGTGCTGGTGCGCGGCAAGGTGACGCTGTACGACGCGCGTGGCGAGTACCAGATGGTGCTGGACCACATGGAAGAAGCCGGCGAAGGCGCACTGCGCCGCGCCTTCGAGGAACTGAAGGCACGCCTGGAGGCCGAGGGCCTGTTTGACCCGGCGCGCAAGCGGCCGATGCCGGCGCACGTGCAGCGCCTGGCGGTGATCACCTCGCCCACCGGCGCGGCCGTGCGCGACGTGCTGAGCGTACTGGCCCGCCGCTTCCCGCTGCTGGAAGTGGACCTGCTGCCGACCCTGGTCCAGGGCAGCACGGCCGCCGCGCAGATCACCCGCCTGCTGCAGGCCGCCGATGCCAGCGGTCGCTACGACGTCATCCTGCTGAGCCGCGGTGGCGGTTCGCTGGAAGATCTGTGGGCATTCAATGACGAGGCCCTGACCCGGGCGATCGCCGCCAGCGGCACGCCGGTGGTCTCGGCGGTAGGCCACGAAACCGACTTCAGCCTGAGCGACTTCGCCGCCGACCTGCGCGCACCGACGCCGTCGGTGGCGGCCGAGCTGCTGGTGCCCGACCAGCGCGAACTGGCCCTGCGCCTGCGCCGTACGGCCGCGCGCATGGTGCAGCTGCAGCGACACACGATGCAGCAGGCCATGCAGCGCGCCGACCGCGCCCTGCTGCGCCTGAACGCACAGAGCCCGCAGGCCCGCCTGGACCTGCTGCGTCGCCGCCAGCTCGATCTCGGCCGGCGCCTGCATGCGGCCTTCAACCAGCAGCAGGAGCGCCGTGCCGCGCGTCTGCGCCATGCAGCAGCGGTGCTGCGCGGTCACCACCCGCAGCGCCAGCTGGACGAGATGCAGCGGCGCCTGATCGCCCTGCGTGGTCGCCCGCAGGCGGCCCTGCAGCGGTTGCTGCAACGTGATGCGCTGCGCCTGCGCGGGCTGGCGCGCTCGCTGGAGGCGGTAAGCCCGCTGGCGACGGTGGCCCGTGGTTACAGCATCCTGACCCGCAGTGATGACGGCACGCTGGTACGCGAGGCCGGGCAGGTGCAGCCCGGCGATGCGCTGCAGGCACGCGTCGGTGACGGCGTGATCGACGTGCAGGTCAAGTAGGGGTTGTTCGGCAGGGCTTGCAGCCCTGCACCTGCAGAGGCAAGAGCAACAGCAACAACGGGAATTCCGTGGGATGGCGGGGCACTGTGGGTTTGCGGGGACGCCGTAAATACGTCCATGTAGGCTCGGTCGCCGCATCCATGCGGCTCACACCCCGCAAACCCACAGTGCCCCGCCTTCGACAGGTTCACGCGGCTGTTGGCAACGGCGATGCGCGACTTTTGGTAGGTGTCGACCTTGGTCGACACATCTTTCAGATATCGAATGAATTCATCCACGCATGGCGTGGATCTACTGCGTCGACCGAGGTCGACACCCACCAGAGCAGAGCGCCGTTCCGACAGATCGCGGAGATCTGTCGAAGGCGGGGTGGGTCCGGTTGCGGGGGCGTGAGCGCCATGGATGGCGCGACCGAGGCTACATGGACGTATTCACGCCGTCCCCCGCAACCGGACCCACCCCGCCAACCCACGGATAGCTCGCTTTTGACTTTACCGTGGACTTTGCCGTGGCTTCGGCAGGTGCAGGGCTGCAAGCCCTGCAAAACACCCCCCCCTACTTTGCCTGCTCGCAGAACTTCTGCCGGTACTCCAGCGCCTTGGGCAGCAGCGCCTGCAGGTTCTGGATGCGCGTACCCGGATTGGGATGGGTCGAGGCGAACTCCGGCGGCGACTGCCCGCCGCTGGCCTGGCCCATGCGCTGCCACAGCGGCACCGCCTCGCGCGGATCGAAACACGCGGCCGCCGCCAGCATCAGGCCCACTTCATCGGCCTGGGTCTCATGGCTGCGCGCGTATGGCAGCAGATAGCCATAGCCCATCGCCGACATCATCATCTGTTGCTGCTGCGCATCCATGCCGCTGGCCGCGCCTGCCACCTGTCCGATCTGGGTCAGCTTCTGCTGCGCCATCCGCTGTGCACCATGGCGCAGCAAGGCATGGGCAATTTCATGGCCCATCACTACCGCCATCGCGTCGGTCGTGCGCGCCACCGGCACCAGCCCCGTGTACACCGCCATCTTGCCGCCCGGCAGACAGAACGCGTTGGCCTGATCAGACGGAATGACGTTGACCTCCCACTCGAAATCGCGGGAGAAATGCCCCGGCTGCAACCCGTGTTCCTGCGCCAGGGCGGTCTCCACCACGTCCACTTTGGCGATCAGCCGCTGGGCGATGGCGCGGATGTCACGCGAAATCTGTGCGTTGGGATCCAGCGGCCGCTCCTGCGACAGGATCTGCTGGTAGGCCTGCAGGCCCAGCGCCTTTTCCTGGCTGGCGTCGAGCGTGCTGTCGATCAGCACCTTCTCGCCGGTGTAGGGATCCACGGTGCGGTTGGAAAACCAGTAGAACGCCGCATAGCCTGCCGCCAGCAGCAGCACCCACCAGCGGATGTTGCCGAACAGGCCGCGCCGGCGGCCCTGTTGCGGCGAGCGGGAAAAGGGATCGTTGCGCATGAAGGGTCTTCCAGCAGCCCCCGCCGGCCGGCGGGCACGGCGCAATCTTAGTCCGCCGCCGCCGATGGCAGGTGAAGTCCGGGCCGTCTCAGATACCGCGCACCAGACGGAAGCCGATGCGTGCGCTGGTGGTGTCTGAATCCTGCGACTGGCGCCAGGCCGCGCGGGTCTGTTCCGGGGCATTGGCCCAGTTGCCTCCGCGGATCACCCGCGAGCGGCAGCCGGGGTTGAACCAGGCCGCGCCGTCGGATGGCGCACGCCGGTAGCTGGCGTGCCAGCAGTCGGCCACCCATTCGCTGAGGTTGCCGGACAGATCGTGCAGGCCGTAGGCATTGGCCTGGAAGCTGGCTACCGGTGCCGGCCCCCACCAGCCATCGCCATAGCCGACAAAGGCGTTGTGCCAGTGCCGGCCCGAGGGCGAGGTATCGCGGCTGCCGGTGTAGTTGCCGCTGCCTTCCGGCGGCAGGCCAGCATCGCCCCAGGGGTAGCGGCCACTGTTGCCACCGCGCATCGCGTATTCGAACTCGGCTTCGCTGGGCAGGCGGTAGGAGCGACCGGTCTGCTCGGACAGCCACGTAGCGTAGTTCTCTGCATCACGCACGCTCACGTGCATCACCGGCGAATTGCCCATCGCCCGGCTGCCGTCGTAATCCGAGCGCCAGTCCACGCCACTGCGGCGGATGAAGTTGCCGCTGCGCTCATCGTAGACCACCGAGTGGCCACGCCGGGTGGCGCGCGGTCGCGCATTGGTCGCCTTCACGTAGCGCTCGAAATCGCTCACGGTGACCTCGGTGATGGCCATCGCAAAGCCGCGCTCGAAGCGTACGTAGTGCGAGGGCCGCTCGGCGTCGGTGGCACCGGGCTCGGCATCTCCTGCGCCCATCTGGAAGCCGCCATGCGGCACCACGATCATCTGCGGGCCGCGACCGCCGTCGCGCAGCGCATCGCTGAACACCTGGCCGGGGCGGAAGCTGCCGTAATGGGTGGCCAGGTCGATGCGCTCGCGCAGCTGCGCCACCACCGGGTCACCCGGCAGGGCGATGCGCAGCGCCTCGGCCAGCTTCTCACGCGCCGGCTTGAGGCCCTGGGCGGTGGCCAGATCGCGCAGTCCGGCGTCGCGCAGCTGCACCAGCGCGGCCGCGCGGATCTGTTCAATGCGCTCGAAGGCATCGGCAATGGTCGGCGACGAATCGCGCACCTTGCTCGCCTCGGCCAGCCAGGCACCGGCACTGGCGAAGTCGCGCGCGCGCGCGGCGTCCTCGGCGCGGCGGATCAGGCCACTCTCGGCCGCTGCCAGGCCCTGCCGCGCACGCCGGTTGTCCTCGTCCAGGGCCAGCGCTTCACGGAAATTGGCAATGGCGCCGTCACCCTCCTCGCCGATGCGGTCCGCGCGCAGATCGTCCTCGCCGGCACGGTTGTAGGCCACCGCGCGCTGTGCGGTCTCGACCCGGCCCTGCAGCGCCCGCACCTTTTCGTCCTTGGGCGCCAGCGTAAGCAGCACCAGTGCCTGACGGCCCGCCTCGACCAGTGCTTCGCGCTGCTTCAGCGGACGCGCCAGCAGCGTGTCGGCCTGCTGCAGCAGGCGCTGCCGGGCCCGTTGCAGGCCGGCGCGGGCCTGGCGGTCGTCGGGGTCCTGCTCCTGCACGGCCAGCCACAGCGGTATGGCGGCATCGGCATCCTCATAGAGGTGGTCACGGGCAAAGGCCTGCTCGGCGGCACGGCGCAGCTGGGCCTGGCTGCGCTGCTGCCGGTCCACCCGGGGCGGAATCCATTGCTGGATGTCTTCGGCGGCATTGTCATCGGCGATGGTCACCGTGCCCTGCCCCGCCGCGGCGTCCGGATCGACCTTGGCCGGGCGCGGCGCATCACCGCCCGTGTCAGGCACCGGAGGCGATGGCGTGCAGCCGGCCAGGGCCACAGCCAAGGCGGCGCACAGCACGGACGACAGCGGAAAACGCAAGCGGGGGCTCCTTCAACACGGACGCGGACCGACGTTAGGCTATTCTCCCCTGCCTGAGCAAACCCGAGTAGTAGGCCCTGACCCGTGGCAACCTGGATCACCACCCCCGCCGAGCTGGACACGTACCGCCAGCAGCGCCCGAGCCGCATCGGCCTGGACACCGAATTCATCCGTGAACGCACCTTCTGGCCGCAGCTTGCGCTGGTGCAGATGGCCGTCGGCGAAGACATCCTGCTGATCGACCCGCTCATTCCCGGCATGCCAGAAGCGCTGGTGCCGTGGCTGGCCGACGAATCCATCACCAAGGTGATGCACAGCGCCAGCGAAGACCTGGTGGCCTTCAAGTGGACCTGCGGCGTGCTGCCGCGGCCGCTGTTCGACACCCAGATCGGCGCGGCGCTGGCCGGCATCGGGGCCGGCATGGGCTACCAGAAGCTGGTGCAGGAAATCACCGGTGTCGCCCTGGCAAAGGGCGAAACCCGTTCGGACTGGATGCGTCGGCCGCTGTCCGACTCCCAGCTGCAGTACGCCGCTGACGACGTCGAGCACCTGTTCGCGCTGCATGATGCGATCGACGGCAAGCTGCAGGCGCTGGGCCGCCAGCAGTGGCTGCACGACGATGGTGAGCGCCTGCTGGCCAGCGTCGCCAACGATGAAGAGCCCTGGCCGCACCTGGGCATGCGTGCGGCGCAGTTCCTCGATGCGCCGGCCCAGCACCGCCTGCTGCGCCTGCTGCGCTGGCGCGACGTGCAGGCGCGCAGCAGCGACCGCCCGCGCAGCTGGATCCTGGACAACGAGCTGGCCGCCACCCTGGCGCGCACGCCCCCGTCCGATGCGGCCGCACTGGGCAAGCTGTTCGAGCAGTTCCCGAAGGCCCCGCGCAAGCTGGCCGGCGCGGTCTGGCAGGCGCTGTCCACGCCGCTGGACGATGAAGCCGATGCACCGCTGGCAATGCAGGCCAGCGATACCGACAAGAAGACCATCAAGAAGCTGCAGGACGCCGTGGCCGAACGCAGCCGCGAGCTGGGCCTGGCCGATGGTGTACTGGCCTCGCGCAAGCATCTGGAAAGCTACCTGGAGCGTCGCCAGTGGCCGGCCGCGCTGGCAGGCTGGCGCCAGCGGGAACTGGAAGCCCGCCTGCAGGCACTGCTGCCGGCGCCATCCTCACGGTAGCCCGGCTGGGTGGAGTCGACCGCTGGTCGACTATCGCGCGCAGCGCGGAGTTTGTACCGCCTCGGCTCCGCCGTCCGGAGCATCGCTCAGACGTAACCACGTCCCTTCAACCGCGCCCACCGCTCCGGCCCGATTGCCCGGCGCAGGCCGGGCAGCGGATCAACGCTTCCCGTGTTGTCGGCCACAACCACCACAAAATCATCGGTGATGTTGAGCAGCGCGTGATGCTCGGGTGCATCCAGCCAGGCGGCTACGTTCTTCAGCACCCGCTTGGCCGAAGCATCGCTGCTGCGCAGTTCCATGTACTGCGAATGCCGCTTGCAGGCTTCAACCAGCGCCTCATCGTCGAACCAGCACTCCGCGGCATCGCCTTGCATGCCGCGCATCTCGTCCGGCGCCCACAGGTAATACGCCACGTCCTCTCCCCGGGCCGTCACTGCCTCGCGATAGGACTGCCGGCCCCACATCAGGAAGGGCGGCCAGGCGGATGTGAAATCGCACTCGGTGAAGCACAGCAGAAGGCAGTACAGCGGCTCGTCACGCGGAATGCGCGGCAGCTGCGCCGCGATGGCGTCGGTCAGGCGCCGCTCCACCTCGGCGGTGACCGTGGCCAGGGTTTCACCCGGCCGCGGCCGCTGGTACTGCAGCCGGCGCTGGCCGGTGGCTCGGCCATTCCTGTCCAGGTACTCCAGCACGACGCGGTCCAACTGGCCAGCGTGGTTGTAGCTGAAGACGTTCTGGCACCACCAGGTCCGTTCCGAGGCACTCCAGTTGCGCATTACCTCCCGCTGCAGCTGATCGCCTTCCCAGTGGTAGGTGCGGTCGATGCCGCGGCCTTTGTCCACCAGGTCCAATGCCTGCAGGCGTCCGCCTTCCTCGCGGAATTCCCAGGCGTCGCTGATATGTCCTCCGCCATGGAAGGTAAGGTAGTGGCGGCAGTCCTGCTGGTGCAGCCACACGCCGATGCGACCGGACGGGCCGCGCTCGAACACGATGCGCCCCTGGTCATCGAGCCCGTGCTGTACATGCCTGCTCGCGACCACCTTGCTGTCGGCAACCCAGCGCGGCCGCGGCCGTCCGCTCGATTCGCGCGGCTCGGGGGTGACAAACCCCATCGATTCGGTTGCCCAGCGCCAGCTGGACACCTGCGCCTCGCACCTGGCCTGCAGCGCGAGTGCAACAGCCGGGTCGGCATGGGTCTGGTACAGCGACTCCAGCATGGTCGAGATCCTTTCAACATGGCGGGCGAAAATAGCATGCCCCGCACACCCCACGGCACGCCGGCCCGGGAAACGACAACGCCCCGCAGCTGCGGGGCGTTGCCGGTCGCGCATGGAACCGGTGCTTACCAGTTCATGTTCAGCGAGACACCCACGGTGCGCGGTTCGTTGTAGACCGCGGCCATGTAGTTCTCGATCACACCCTTGAGGTTCTTCTCGTTGGTGATGTTGCGTGCGAACAGTGCCACTTCGTAGGCACCGTAGTTGCCGGAGTAACCCAGCTTCAGGCCGCCTTCGAAATCACCCTTGGAGTTGAACTCCTTGCTGTCGTACAGGACGAAGCTGGTGTAACCCTGCTTGTTCCAGTCGGTGGACACGAACATGGTGCCGGCGTCGCTGACCGGGAAGTCGTAACGTGCAGCGAAGTTCACGTTGTACTTCGGCGCGTTCGGCAGCGGGTTGCCGTCGATCTGGGCGAAGGTGTTCGCACCGACCTTGATGGTCGGGTCGTTCACGGTGCACACCACGGCGCCGTTCAGCGCGCAGACCTGCGCATACACGCGCTTGTCCTGGATCTCGCTGTGCAGCAGGCTCAGGCCGGCGCTCAGGGTCAGGTTCGGGATCGGGCGCAGTTCCATGTCGGCTTCAAAGCCGTAGGCCTTGGCCTTGTCGGCGTTGAACAGCACGCCGTTGCCGTCCGAATCGTTGCCGTTGAGCTGGATGTCGTTGACGGTGTAGGTGAATGCAGTAGCGTTCAGGCGCAGACGGTTGTCCCACAGGCTGCTCTTCACGCCCGCTTCCCACGACAGGATCGTTTCCGAATCGGCGGTGGTGAAGTCGGCGTTGAACACGGCCGAACGGCCCTGGATCGTCGGGCCGCGGAAGCCACGTGCCACCTTCGCGTAGACGCTCACGTTCGGGTTGAACTGGTACATCGCGCTGAGGTCCCAGCTCGGGGTGGTGTCGGACATCTTCACGTCCGTACGGCCCTTGTAGGTGACCACGCCGGCAGCGGTGTCAGCGGTCTTCAGCAGGCGGGTGTGCTTCTCGTCCTTGGTCTGGCGCAGGCCAGCGGTGATGCTGAACCTGTCGGTGAAGGCGTAGCTGATCTGGCCGAAACCGGCCCACGAGGTGTTCTTGTTGCGCAGGCGCACCCAGTTGTTCGGGTTGCGGGCGGCGCCCTGCAGGAACCACGCGCGCTGGTAGAAATCAGTGGTATCGCTGCCGTTGAAGTAGAACGCACCGGCCTGCCACTGCAGGGCGTTGTCATCATGGCTGGCCAGGCGGAATTCCTGGGTCCACTGGTCCAGGTCGCGGATCTGGCCCATCGACTGGCCGTAGCCGTTCGGCACACCGTTGACCGGGAAATTCACCGCGGCGCCGCCGTCAGTGTCGCCACGGCTGTAACCAGAGGTGGTTTCGTAGGCGGTGATCGAGGTGAAATCGACCGCGCCGAAGTCGTAGCGCGCCTTCACCGAGCCGCCGTAGGTCTTGTAGGCCTGCGGGTTGTTGTCGGCTTCGTCGTAGGCGACCTTGTCGCGCGGCACGTCGGTCTGGTTCGAGCCCTTGGTCAGCGCGTTGCGCAGGAACAGGGTCGAGGTGCCGTCGTAGTCGCGGGCGTGTGCCGAGGCCAGGATCGAGAACTGGTCGCTGGGCTTGAGCAGCAGCTGCGCGCGTACGTTGCGGTCGTCGAAGCCGCCCATCGCGTTCTTCTTCGGGCTGACCGTGCCATCGGCGCTGGGGCCGGTGTAGGTGTTGTCGACGTAATCGTCGCGGTGCTGGTACAGGGCCGACACGCGGAACGAAGCGACGTCGTTGATCGGGCCACCGAAGCCACCATCGAGCGAGACACTGTTGTAGCTGGCGTAGCTGGCGCTGACGCGACCGGTGTACTCATCGGTGGGCTTGAGCGTATCGAACTTGACGATGCCGGCGGTGGTGTTGCGGCCGAACAGCGAGCCCTGCGGGCCGCGCAGCACTTCCACCTGGTCCACGTCATAGACCGGGTTGGACTTCAGCACCACGTGTTCCAGCACCACGTCGTCCTGGATGATCGACACCGGCTGCGAAGCACCCAGATAGAAATCGATGTTGCCCAGGCCGCGGATGTAGAAGCGCGGGAAAATGCGGCCGGTGGTGGTTTCCGCATACAGGCTCGGCACGCGGCCGGACAGCGCCAGCAGGGTGTCGTCGCCGCCGGCGGTGAAGTCACGCATGCGCTCGCCCTGCACCACGCCCACCGACACCGGCACGTCCTGCAGGTTCTGTTCGCGGTGCTCGGCGGTCACGGTGATCGTGTCCAGCGCGGTCGCGCTCGGCGCGGCGTCCTGCGCGGCCGCGCCGAAGCTGGCGGCCAGGGCCAGGCTGGCGCAGGCCAGGGCCAGCGGGTGGCGACGGAAGGAGACGAAGGACGACAGGCCCGACGAATGGCGGGAATCGGTATGGGAAGGCATCGAGAGCTCTGAGGAGGCATCCGTGCGGCCTGCGCGGGCCGGGCGGTAGAGAGGGGGAACACTGCGCAAGCGTCCATTATCGCCCGGATTGTTACGATTTCGTTGCGCACCCCGTCGCAGTCAGCTTCCCGCCTGCTGCTGCAAAGTGCGCCAGCGCCCTATTCCTGCGCCGCGCCGGAAGGCCCCGACCCGAGCACCGTGCGCGCACCCGGCTGGCCGTCGGCGCTCACGGTCGCCACCGCATGCAGGTGGTCCAGGCGGATGCGGTGCTCACCCTCAGGTGCGTCCAGCAGCAGGAATTCCTCCTTGTCCGCTGTGCTCTCGGTGGTGCGCGCACGCGCCACGAAGCGGCGGCCGTCGCGCAGCTCGACCTGCAGCAGGGCCCGGTGCAGGCAGGCGATCTCCAGCACATCGTGCAGGTCGCAATCCAGCGGCTGGTAGTCGGTCATGTGGCGTTCTCACGGGGCGGCTGAGCGCGCAGGGTGACATGCCAGCCGGGGCGCTGCTTGGCAAGCCCAGACGGCGGCGCTACACTGGCCCCGCCGTGGGGCCATAGCTCAGCTGGGAGAGCGCGTCGTTCGCAATGACGAGGTCAGGAGTTCGATCCTCCTTGGCTCCACCACTTTTCAGAGAAGCCCGTAGATCGCAACGATCTGCGGGCTTTTTCTTTGGGCCCCGGCAGCAGGGACACGCTGGTGCCCGACGCACCCCCGGAAGTCGCGCGCCCCCCTCCTGCGCCCCACTCAGCCCGGCTCCTGGCTGCCGTCTTTCCGATGCGGGCGGCGCGAATGCGCGTCATGCACCTGTTGGTCCTGCTGGCCGGGCCGCTGCTTTGCGACCTCATCCTGGCGACGATCCTGGCGGCTCTCCTGCGCACCCTCACGGGCCTGCTGCTGGTTGGGGTTCTGCTTGTCATTCATCGGGGACGTTCCCGCCGGCAACAGGCCGGTCTGGCCCTGCCATGCTGGGCGCGCGCCAGTGATGTGGCAGTCACGCCACCGCGAGCGGCGCGTGCACGAACAACGCGGCACTCAATCCTGCAAGCACTCGCGCACGGCAAACGGGTGCCCGCAGGCGCTGCAGGTGGAATGGCCGAAGGCCAGCGCCAGCAGGTGCTCGGCACGGGCATCGCCGTCGCTGCGCACCTGCTGCAGCAACCAGTGCTCGGCCACGCCCACCGGCTCACCCGGCAGCAGCGCGCGGGTCGCCGACGGAGTGCCGGACACCGGGTCCTCATGGCAGACATACGGCGCTTCAGCATCCAGCGTGCAGTACAGATCGGCCATGCAGGCCACGCACTCGCCGACGATTTCGCCTTCTGCAAGCCGGCCCAGGTGCTGCGACCAGGCTTTTTCCCCGCTCAGCCCCAGCCAGGCCTGGCGCAGCCAACCACGCTCACCATGCCCGTCGGCAGACAGCGGCACCGCATCGTCTCCGGTGTCCTGCAGCCGCTGCTGCACGTGCCCGCGCAGCGCCTGGATGACGTCGCCATGCGCCTTCAGCCCCGGATCGCCGGTGGCCGAGCCGGCCACGATCGCCCCAGCCAACAGCAGCGGATCATCACGGTCGTGGCGTCCGGGCTGGCGGGCAATCGCCAGCAGTACCGGCAGCGCGGCATGGCTGGCGGTGTAGACCGTGCCCTGGTGGCACAAGTGCGACCAGATGTCGTTCCAGTCCTGCCCATGCGCAGGATCGGTCAGCGCCTCCAGCAGCTGGCCGGCCTCGGCAGCGTCGCCATAGGCCCCCTGCAGCGCGCCCCAATCAATGGCGTGGACGGCAGCGCTCTGATGCATGCCCTTTCCTGTCAATGCGATAGGCGCCCAGCATGACCGATCCGCCTCCCATCTGGACAGCAGGCTTGTGTGTGGCAGCTGCACGCGGCCACACTCGGTGCACCCCAACCGCACAAGGATGCGCCATGACCCGTACTTCCCTGCTTGCTTCGCTGTTCATTCCCCTGCTGCTGGCCAGCGGCTGCGCCCACCGCCAGACCACGCAGGTGCCACCGGCACCCGGCGTGATCGTTGCCGACGCGGCCGTTCGCGCCGCGCAGGACGATCCAGCGCGCGGCATCACCGGCACCTTCGCCCTGGCCGTGCAGGCCATCGGCAGCGACCACGGCACCCTCTACCTCAACAGCGAACGCGACTACCGCCATCCGCTGAACATCTCACTGGCGATCAGCCCGGCGCTGCAGCCCGCACTGGAAGACACGCTGGGCGTGAAGCTCGCCACGCTGCAGGGCCAGCGGATCCTGGTCAATGGCACTGCACACCGGGTCCGCATCGCCTTCATCAGCGCCAACGGCAAGCCGAGCAACAAGTACTACTACCAGACGCATATCCGCGTGACCGACCCGGGCCAGGTGCAGTTGGCGCCGTGATCCCGCAGCGCCGGGACCCGCACCGCCTCAGGTGCGGGTGATCGACACCCCACCTTCCACGCGCAGCGCACTGCCGGTAACAAAACTGCTCTCGTCGCTGGCCAGAAACAGTGCGGCGCTGGCGATCTCCTCCGGCTCGGCCATGCGCTTGAGCGCGTGCAGCGAACGCACGAACGCACGCGCGTCCTCGCTGGCTGCCGCCTGCCGACCCATTTCGGTGTCGGTACCGCCCGGCAACAGCACGTTGCTGCGGATGCGCTGCGCCCCGTACTCGGCCGCGATCACCTGGCTCAGCCCCACCAGCCCCGCTTTGCTGGCCGCATAGGCGGCCATGCCGGGAAAGCCCACGGTGTGGCCGACAAAGGTGCCGATGAACACCAGCGATCCCCCGCCGCGGGCCAGCAGCGCTGGCAGCTGCGCACGGGCGGCATGGAAGGCGGCATCGAGATTGGTTGCCATCACCTGCCGCCAGTCCTCGGGCGCCAGCTCGGCCGTGGGCCGGCTGGGACCGAGCATGCCAGCGTTGTTGATGGCGATGTCCAGGCCGCCATGAGCCTGCCGTGCAAGCTCGACCAGGGCCCGCGCGGTGGAGGGTTCGGCCACGTCGCCGGCATGCACCACCACCTCGCCACCCGCGCCGCGGATGTGGCTGGCCAGTTCCTGCAGGGGCTGCAGGCGCCGTGCGTTGAGCACCAGTCGCGCGCCTTCGGCAGCGAAGCGAAGCGCGCAGGCGCGGCCGATGCCGGCACTGGCGCCGGTGATGAGGGCGATCTTGTCGTGCAGGCGCATGTCCGGTCTCGTTGGCGGAAAGTGCCGCCACGGTGCCGTCTCGGCGGCAGGCGGACACTCCGTTTCCTGCCCTCGTCAGCGCGGCAGGAAACGGAGTGTCCGCTCACCTGCCGCATGCCAGAATCCGCCCATGGACAGTTCCACCCCTCATGCCGATGCCCGTGTCGAACGGGTCTGCCGCCGCCTGCAGGACAGTGCGGAAGAACCCACGCTGCAGCAACTGGCCGACCTCGCCGGGTGCAGCCCGACGCAGCTGCACCGCGTGTTCAAGGACGCCACCGGCGTGACCCCCAAACAGTACGCCGCTGCGCTGCGCGCCGATCGCCTGCGCGCGGGCCTGCAGCAGCACGGTCGCATCACCCATGCGTTCTACCAGGCAGGCTTTGGTTCCAGCGGCCGCTTCTACGAGAACGCCCCGCGCCTGCTGGGCATGACGCCGCGCCGCTGGCAGGCCGGCGGCCAGGGCGAAACCCTGCACTTCGCCATTGCCGAAACCACCCTTGGCAGCGTGCTGGTGGCCAGCAGCGGCATCGGCGTGGTCGCCATTCTGCTCGGCGATGACCCGGACGCATTGCTGCAGTCACTGCAACAGCGCTTCAGCCGCGCCGAGCTGGTCGGTGCCGATGCCGGCTACGAACAGCGGGTGGCGCAGGTGGTGGGGCTGGTGGAAGATCCCGCGCGGGGGGCGAACCTGCCGCTGGACATCCGCGGCACCGCGTTCCAGCAGCGGGTATGGCAGGCCCTGCAGCAGATTCCACAAGGGCAGACCGCGTCCTATGCCGACATCGCCGCGCGCATCGGTGCGCCCCGGGCCAGCCGCGCGGTGGCCCGCGCCTGTGCCAGCAATCCGCTGGCGGTGGCCGTGCCCTGCCACCGCGTCGTGCGCCGCAATGGCGATCTGTCCGGCTACGCCTGGGGCGTGGAGCGCAAGCGCGAACTGCTGCGCCGCGAAGCACCCGCCAGCGCCTGAACGCCAGCACCGTCTCCTGCGCCGCTACCCCGCACACGCAGGATCAAGCACTTGCGCGCACGCAGTCGGCAATGTGAAGGTTTTTTGCCAAAACGCTTGCCGAAAGCAGTCGACCTCCGTAATATGCGCGTCCTCGGCAGCGACCTCGCTGCAACGAAACAAGTGGCCGAGTAGCTCAGTTGGTAGAGCAGGGGATTGAAAATCCCCGTGTCGGCGGTTCGATTCCGTCCTCGGCCACCACTTTCGAAGGCCTGCAGAAATGCAGGTCTTTTTTTTCCGGCCACTGCGTCCGCGCGGTTGGCCTGCCAAACTGGCCGAGTAGCTCAGTTGGTAGAGCAGGGGATTGAAAATCCCCGTGTCGGCGGTTCGATTCCGTCCTCGGCCACCAGTTTGAAGACCTGCAGAAATGCAGGTCTTTTTTTTTGCCCCTTCGCTGCCGGCGCTACCCGTCGCGGTCGGCCGAGCAGCCGTTCACATCCCGCCCCCGCCACTGGCCTACGCTCGAAGCCCACGCCCGGAGCCCGCCCATGCCGATGCGCCTGCGCCCTGCCCTGCTGACCTGCCTGCTGCTGGCCGCCGCGCCGGTCTTCGCCGCTGAACCCGTGCGCGCCGTCGAGGCCCTGGACATCGATCGCTACGCCGGCCAGTGGCACGAAATCGCGCATCTGCCGGTGTCGTTCCAGAAGCAATGCGTGGGCGAGATCACCGCCAACTACGGCCTGCGCCGCGATGGCCGCATCAGCGTCACCAACGCCTGCCGCAATGGCGATGGCGAACGGGTAGTGGCCGAAGGCGTCGCCCGTCCGGTGGAAGGCCAACCCGGCCAGCTTCAGGTGCGCTTCGCTCCCGACTGGCTGAGCTGGGTGCCGCTGGTCTGGGCCGACTACTGGGTGATCGCGCTGGACCCGGACTACCAGTGGGCCGTGGTCGGCGAACCGGACCGCAGGTATCTGTGGATCCTCTCGCGCCTGCCGGACATGGACCGCACCCTGTTCGAGCAGCTCAAGGCCAAAGCCGAAGCCATGGGTTACGACCTGGCGCCGCTGCGGCTGATGGCCCCGCTGCGCGATTCCGCGCCGCCACCGGCCGACTGAATCCCGCCTTCGGCGCCGCTTCGCGCGCGCCCGCGGTCATCCTCACGCGCTACCCTCTGCGAACGGTCGCCACAGGCGATCCATTCCACCATACGCCGTAGTATGCTTATCCCACGCACCCCCTACAAAGGACCTGCGCCCATGCTCCACCGTGTCCGTTTCGCCTTGATCGTCCTGTGCACCCTGGCCCTGGCTGCTTGCAGCGATGGCATCGTCAAGCGTGTTTCGGAACCGGCGGCCAGCCTGCAGCAGCTCACCGTGGGCGCCGACGGCAACTGGACCGTGGCGCTGCGCCTGCAGAACTACAGCTCGATGCCCATGACCTTCGACGACGTGGCGCTGACCCTGACCGTCGGAGACACCGAAGCGGGCACCCTGCAGGCCAAGCCGGCCATCTCCATTGGCGGCACCTCGGCCGACGTCATCAACCTCACCCTGGTGCCCAGCTCCGGCGCGCGCCTGGTCGTGGCCGACGCCCTGGCCGGCAACCGCACCCTGGCCTACGGCCTGAAGGGCACGGTGGCCGCCACCCCGCAGGAAAAGAAGCAGCGCAGCTTCGACATCAGCGGCCGCAGCACCCTCAACCAGGCCCCGGGCCTGCCCGGCGTGCTGCGCTGAGTTCCTCATTTCGCTGCGGCATCGCCTGCCGCACCCCTTTGTCCTGATCGAGACGTCACCGATGAGCAGCTACACCGCCCCGCTTTCCGACCTCCGTTTCGCCCTGCACGACGTGCTCAAGGTCGAACCGCTGTTCGCCCGCCTGGGTTTCACCGACGCCACCGCCGACGTGGTCGATGCCGTGCTGGAAGAAGCCGGCCGTTTCAGCGCCAGCGTGCTGGCACCGCTCAACAGCGTGGGCGACGAGATCGGCTGCGTGCTCGACCAGGCCACCGGTGAAGTGACCACCCCGCCCGGCTTCAAGCAGGCCTACGACCAGTTCGTCGACGGTGGCTGGACCGGCCTGACCGCCGCACCGGAACTGGGTGGCCAGGGCCTGCCGCACACCTTGGGCGTGCCGCTGAACGAAATGATCAACGCCGCCAACCTGGCCTGGGGCAACTTCCCGCTGCTCTCCCACGGCGCCATCGAAGCGCTGAAGCAGCACGGCGAGGCCTGGCAGCACGACGCCTTCCTCAAGCCGCTGATCGAGGGCCGCTGGACCGGCACCATGTGCCTGACCGAACCGCATTGCGGCACCGACCTGGGCCTGCTGAAGACCAAGGCCGAGCCGAACGCCGACGGCAGCTACTCGATTACCGGCACCAAGATCTTCATCACCGCCGGCGAGCACGACCTGACCGAGAACATCGTGCACCTGGTGCTGGCCAAGCTGCCCGACGCCCCTCCGGGCGCCAAGGGCATCTCGCTGTTCGTCACCCCCAAGTTCAAGGTCGACCGCGACGGCAACGTCGGCGAGCGCAATGCACTGCGCTGCGGCTCGATCGAGCACAAGATGGGCATCAAGGGTTCGGTCACCTGCGTGATGAACTTCGACGGTGCGCAGGGCTACCTGGTGGGCCAGCCGCACAAGGGCCTGCAGGCCATGTTCACCATGATGAACACCGCACGCCTGGGTGTCGGCCTGCAGGGCATCGGCCTGTCCGAGCGCGCCTACCAGAACGCGCTGAAGTACAGCCGTGAGCGCCTGCAGTCGCGCGCACTCAGCGGCGCCAAATTCCCTGAGAAGGCGGCCGACCCGATCCTGGTGCACCCGGACGTGAGGCGCATGCTGCTGACCATCAAGTCGCTGGTCGAAGGCAGCCGCCTGCTGGCCCTGCACGCCGCCACGCTCATCGATGTGGCCCACAGCGCCGACGATGCCGCCGAGCGTGAGCGCGCCGACACCCTGGTCAGTTTCCTCACCCCGATCTCGAAGGCCTGCCAGACCGAATGGGGCATCGAGAACACCTACAACGCCCTGCAGTGCTTCGGTGGCCACGGCTACATCCGCGAACACGGCATGGAGCAGCTGGCCCGCGATGCGCGCATCACCACGCTGTATGAAGGCACCACCGGCATCCAGGCGCTGGACCTGATCGGCCGCAAGACCGCGTCCAGCCAGGGCGCCGGCCTGAAGCTGATGCTGGCCGAGATCGAAGCGTTCGCAAAGGAACACGAAGGCAACGAGGCACTGTCCGAGTTCATCGGCCCGCTGCAGGCCAAGGCCGCTGAGTGGGGCAAGCTGACGATGGACGTGCTCAAGCGCGCCGCCGGCAACCCGGACGAACTGGGCGCAGCCAGCTACGACTACCTCTTCTATTCGGGTTACGTGGTGCTGGCCTACTGGTGGGCCCGCAGCGTGGCCGCCGCCGACGCCAGCGCGCACGGCGCCGCCTTCGCCCAGGGCAAGCGCGAAACCGCCCGCTTCTACTTCGCCCGCGTGCTGCCGCGCACCCTCGCCCACGCCGCCGCGATGCAGGCCGGCGCCGCCCTGCTGATGGCCATGGACGACGAGCGCTTCGGCGCCTGAGCCCACACTCACCAGTAGATCCACGCCATGCGTGGATATCCCAGTAGATCCACGCCACGCGTGGATATCCCAGTAGATCCACGCCACGCGTGGATAAGGGGGTCAGAGCCCTTTCCTGCGGAAAGGGATCCGACCCCGGCCCGGCAGCCCGCGCGATGCACCTGGAGGAGAGCCCCCCTTTGTTAAGGGCGCGCGCCAACGGCGCGGGGGATAGGAGGAATGCGCGGACCCGAATGTTGACGATTTGTGTATCGCCGACTGGCGATACACAAATCGTCAACATTCGGGTATAAGCTGTTCTCCCGATGGAGACAGACACTACACGCTTGGGTCTGATCGAAGCCGGAGCCTCGATTTCTGCTCCGGGCGCCGCGTCATCGCCCAATGCCAGCCCGCTGCATCGCCCCGGCACCGTCCGCCTGCTCTCGCTTGACGCCCACGGACGCGTCCTGGATTGGATCACCTGGCAGGACGCCGCCTGTCTCTACGCCCGCAATGCGGTGTCCTGGACACTGGGCGACCCTTGCCTGCACATCCACGGCGGCACCAACCGGCTCAGCGGCCTGCAGAGCGGCATGGACCTGCATCCGATCATCGCCGCCCGCGGCCACGCCCGCTCGCGCGCCCCGGACCCCACGCCGAACCTGACCAACCCGGCCCTGTTCGCCCGCGACGCCCACCTGTGCCTGTACTGCGGCCAGCAGTTCAATCGCCCCACCCTCACCCGCGACCACGTCATGCCGCTGTCCAAGGGCGGCCTGGACTGCTGGGAAAACGTGGTCACCGCCTGCTTCCAGTGCAACTCGCGCAAGAGCAACCGCACCCCGCAGCAGGCCAACATGCCGCTGCTGGCCATCCCCTACCGGCCCAGCTGGATCGAGCACCTCATCCTGTCCAACCGCAACATCCTGGCCGACCAGATGGCCTTCCTGAAGGCGCAGCTGCCCAAACGATCCAAGCTCAGCACCTGAACACCGGCCCCGGCGACCCTCACCGTCCTGTCACGGGCGGCGGCGTTTGCTTGCCCCACCCCCGATTGAGGGCGAAAATGGGCGTTCAGAACAAGTGCGAACACGATGATCGACTCTGCCCGCTATCCCCGCCTCGCGCGCATCCAGACGCCCGATGACCTGCGTACGTTCGACGAATCCGAAATGCGCGCGGTCGCCGATGAACTGCGCGCCTACCTGATCGAATCGGTGGGCAAGAGCGGTGGCCATTTCGCTGCCGGCCTGGGCGTGATCGAACTTACCGTGGCCCTGCATTACCTGTACCAGACCCCGCACGACCAGCTGGTCTGGGACGTCGGCCACCAGACCTACCCGCACAAGATCCTTACTGGCCGCCGCGACGAGATCCACACCGTCAAGCAGAAGGACGGCGTGGCGCCGTTCCCCAAGCGCGAGGAAAGCGAGTACGACACCTTCGGCGTCGGCCACTCCTCCACCTCGATCTCGGCGGCGCTGGGCATGGCCATTGCCCGCCAGGCTGCCGGTGACGAGCGCCAGGTGGTGGCGGTGATCGGCGATGGTGCGATGACCGCCGGCATGGCCTTCGAAGCGCTGATGCACGCCGGTGGCATGGATCCGGAGCCGAACCTGCTGGTGATCCTCAACGACAACAACATGTCCATTTCCGAGGCCGTCGGCGGGCTGACCAAGATGCTCGGCCGCGCCACCGGCAGCCGCACCCTCAATGCACTGCGCGAGGGCGGCAAGAAGATCCTGGGCGACAAGAAGAACAACCCCGCGCGCTTCGTCAAGCGCTGGGAAGAACACTGGAAGGGCATGTTCGTGCCGTCCACCCTGTTCGAGGAAATGGGCTTCCATTACACCGGCCCCATCGACGGCCACGACATGCCCGCCCTGCTGTCCACGCTGAAGACGCTGCGCGCCTCCAAGGGCCCGAAGCTGCTGCACGTGATGACCACCAAGGGCAAGGGCTACGAGCCGGCCGAGGGCGACCAGATCGGTTACCACGCGGTCGGCCCGTTCGATCCTGACAAGGGCCTGGTGGCCAAGGCCGGCGCCAAGAAGCCGACCTACACCGACGTCTTCAGCGACTGGCTGTGCGATGCCGCCGCCGCCGAGCCGCGCCTGTATGCCATCACCCCGGCCATGCGCGAGGGCTCGGGCCTGGTGCGCTTCAGCCGGGAGTACCCGCAACGCTACTTCGACGTGGCCATCGCCGAGCAGCATGCGGTGACCCTGGCCGCCGGCATGGCCACCCAGGGTGGCAAGCCGGTGGTGGCGATCTATTCCACCTTCCTGCAGCGCGCCTACGACCAGCTGGTGCATGACGTGGCCATCCAGGACCTGGACGTGCTGTTTGCGATCGACCGTGCCGGCGTGGTCGGCCCGGACGGCGCGACCCATGCCGGCAACCTCGACCTGAGCTTCCTGCGCTGCGTGCCCAACATGGTGGTGATGGCACCGTCCAATGAAGCCGAGTGCCGGCAGATGCTCAGCACCGGCCTGCAGCACCCGGGCCCGGCCGCCGTGCGCTACCCGCGCGGCAGCGGCACCGGCGTTGACGCCGGCACGGATCTGTCCACGTTGCCGATCGGCAAGGGCGAGCTGCGCGTGCAGGGGCATCGGATCGCCCTGCTTGCGTTCGGCAGCACGGTCAGCGCCGCCGAACAGGTGGGCCGCGAACTGGGCCTGAGCGTGGTCAACATGCGCTTCATCAAGCCGCTGGACCGCGAACTGGTGCTGGCGATGGCCAACAGCCACGACGGCCTGGTGACCATCGAAGACAACGTGGTGGCCGGTGGCGCCGGCTCGGCCGTGGCCGAGCTGCTGAATGCCGAAGAGGTGCTGCGCCCGATCCTGCATCTGGGCCTGCCGGATGCTTTCCAGCACCACGCCAGCCGCGAAGACCTGCTGGCCGAAGCGGGCATCGATGCCGCCGGCATCCGTGCGGCCGTGCTGAAGCGCTGGCCGAAGCTGGCCAGCGGCACCCCGCCACTGAGCGCAGCGAGCTGAGTAGATCCACGCCATGCGTGGATGGCGGCATCACCCGTAACTGACCGCCTCCACGAACGCGCCCCTGGATTCCACGCGCACCGCAGCGCGCTGCCCGGTGTCGGTAAAATGCAGGCGCGCGAGGGTTTCGGCGAAATCGAAGGCGCGGACACCGTCGCGGAACTCGATCGGCTCCGGCTTGTCCGGGTGCAGCACGCGCCACTGGCGCTGCTCACATTGCAGTCGGATCAACATGCGTTGCTCACTCCTTGAACAGCGTATCGATGACGGTGGGTACACCGGGGGGGCGCCCTGCCCCCGGCTGCCGACGATACGAGGAATGAACTGTGACCGCCATCAGGGAACTCTGATTTTCTGCCCCCTGATGCGACCGCTCAGTTGATCTGGAACTGGGCCCGGCAACCGTCGCTGACCCAGACGCCCCGACGGTCCCAGCCCCAGGTCCGGCCTTCCACGCAGGGGCTGCGCGAATCCTGCCGCACCAGGCGCACGTCGCGGCGGATGCGCGCGTCGCAGTACTTCTGCCGGCGATCATTGGAGTGACAGGCGATCATCTGGCCGCCGTTGCCGCCCCAGCCGCCGCCGTGGCCCCGGCCGCCGCGGGATTCGCCCACGAACTCGGCGCGGCAGCCCTGGGTGACCCAGACCCCGCCGCGTGACTGGCCCCAGGTGCGGCCCTCGATGCACGGTGAGCCGGACAACTGGCGGATCAAGCGCGCCCGTCCGTCCACACGGCATTCGTTGCTGCGGTTTTTGATCGATTCGCAGCGCACCACGCCACTGCCATGGTCATCACGCCCGTAGTGCTGGGCCTGCGCCGCACCGGCTGCCAGCAACGATGCCGGCAGGGCACACAGAATTGCGATACCCAGGATTCCCTTGCCCACTCCACATCTCCAGATGGATTTCCGTGGCGCAAGCATCCGGCATTCGCCCCCGCAAGCAAAGCGCACAGAGCCCCGGCGCTGCCCCGCCGTTCAAGCACCTCACTGGCAGCTGACCGTCCCCCCCCGCGCATGACCATCAGTCCTTGCCATTGCCCAGCGTTTGCGGCGCACCCAGATTGTGTTCGAACGCAAAGGCGAACAGCTCCGCATCGTTGGTGAATCCCAGCTTCCTCATGGCCGAAATCCGCTGCCGGCTGATGGTACTGACCGTGCGCCGCAGCTGCTGGGCGATCGCGGTGATGCATTGTCCTGCGGCATACAGGCGCAGGACTTCCAGTTCCTTCGGTGAAAGCACCGACAGCGAGCGCACGCGATTGAGGTCCTGCAGGCAGTAAGCCAGCTCCGGATCGACATAGCTGCGCCCGCTGAGCACGGTGTCGACGGCCTCACGCACGTTCTCGATACCACTGCCTTTGTGGACCAGCCCACGTACCCCATCACGCAGCGCCATGTTCAGCGATGCTGCATTGGTGGTGACGGTCGCCAGGATCACCGGCACATGGGGGTGATTGCGACGCAGCGCCTTCAACATCGCGTGTCCGTCGGGCCGGCCACCGGCAGGCATCGAGAAGTCTGTGACCACCAGATCCACCTCGGTATCGGCCATCGCCGCCAGCAGCCCTTCGGCATCGCTGGCCTGCGCCACCACGCGATGCCGCGCATTGGATTCGATCACATGACGGACGCCCAGCAGGACCAGCGGATGATCGTCCGCGATGACGATTCGAGTGAGCATGGAATGACCTGTGCGTTGTCGCGCGGTAGTGCGTCCGCAGAAAGCTAGTGCCGCTTCACGGCAGCGTCAACTTAACAATGCGGCGCATCGCCAGAAACCGGCCATTAACTCCAGCCGGCACTCGGATTTCCTATTTGTTGCATGCGCTGCAAGCATTATGAAAAAACACGCGGCAACGCATCTTTCCCATTAATGGCATGGAGACGCATGACAAAAGCCGTTTACATAACGACCTCCCACCACGCGTTGCTCCCCATTCCACCATGGTCCGATACCGTCGGTATCCTTTCGAGGATCTGCAACCCCCCAACGCACCTGCCACCTTGCCTGCGGCCGCGTTGCCGTTCGTGCAGCAGCTGCGCCTGCACCTCACGACAGAGACACCCGGGATGCACCGGCCCCCCTTCGCGGCCGTGCTGCATGACGATGCGACGGTGTGCTGGCTGGATGCGAAGAACGACCGTCTGATGACTACCGCACCCGCGCCGGTCGCCCTCACCCTGCTCAGGCAGCTGTTGTCCAAGGCGCCCCCCCCTTTGCGCCTGGCACCGGTCAGCGAAGAAGCGTTCGTGCAGAAGGCGTTCGTTTCCAGCAACATCCCGCTGCGTCCTACCCTCTGGGATATCGGCCTGCAGACCGCAGGCCAGGGTCGCCTGATCGAGCCGTTGCCGATGGAAGCGCGTCTGCGCCTGCGGCGCTGGCCGGACTTCCGCATCCTGGCCCATCGCCCCGACCACTTCCGCATCTGCGCGCTGCTGATCAAACAGGGGGCATCAGTGGAGGCCTGCTGCCAGATCCTGGACATGCAGGCGCACACGGTGCAGGCCTTCTTCAACGCCGCGTTTCTCACTGCCTATGCCTTTCCGGTCATGGGCGAGGAAGTGCCCGTTCGCCCCTCCCCCACCGACAGCCTGGCCAACCTCTGGCGCCAGCTGCGCATCCGCTGGAGTGCATGACCGTGCGTGAGCACAAGATCGTAGTAATGGGCCCGCTTGGCGCGGGCAAGTCGACCCTGGTGCAGACCCTCACCGAGGGCCGCGCAGTGGTGACCGAAGCGCGCAACACCGACCCCAGCGTAGGCAAGCAGTACACCACGGTGGCCATGGACTACGGCGATATCGACCTGCCCGGCGGTGATCGCCTGCGCCTGTATGGCTCGCCCGGCCAGCAGCGCTTTGCCTACCTGTGGCCCATCCTGCTGTCCGGAGCCGAAGGCGCCATCGTGCTGGTGGACGGCAGCGAACCGGTGGCCGCCACGCTGGCGGGACAGCACCTTCAGGCCATTGCCGAAACCGATCCGGCGCTGCCAGTGGTGATCGGCATCACCAAGTGTGGCGCTGCCAGCGATCCCGTGCTGCCTGCATGGCAGGACTGGCTGGATGAACATGCCTGTGGCATGCCGGTGCTGCTGCTGGACCCGCGCGACATGGCGCAGTCGATCACTGCCATGGACCTGCTGATGAGCCAGATCGAATGCAACGCAATGGCCGCCGCCCATGGCTGACTCCGCGCGCGCCACGCCTGACAGCCCGCTCATCGCCTCCGCACTGCGCACCCTCGTCCGCGATGTCGCCGGCGTCCAGGCCATCGTCGTTGCCAGTACCGATGGCTTCGCACTGGCGCAGGACGGCCCGCAGGGACACACGGCCGACCGCCTGGCCGCCATGACCAGCTCCATGCTGGGCCTGGCCGGCGCGCTGGGGCGCGAACTTCGTTTCGGCGAACTGGACACGCTCATCCTCGATGCAGCGCACGGCAAGGTGCTGATGCTGGCCATTCCCGGCGCACAGCCACGCCTGCTGATGACCGCCTGCGACCACAGCTGCGTGATCGGCAACGTGCTGTGGCACGCCAAGCAATGCGTACGCGTCGTGGCCGACAGCGCGAAAGGATGAATGTCCATTGCCATGCTCAAGCGTCTCTTCACCTTCAGACACCCTCAACGGACCCGTGAAATGAACACAGCCATCAACAAATGCCTCGAAACCCTCATGCAGATCAACGGCGCGCAGGCCGTCGCCCTGGTCGACTACGAAAGCGGCATGCTGCTGGGCGAGGCCGGTGCCGGGGTGGACATGGAACTGGCCGCCGCCGGCAATACCGAAGTGCTGCGCGCGAAGATGAAAACCGCCGAGGCGTTGAACCTCAATGACAGCATCGAGGACGTGCTGATCACTCTGGGGCGCGCCTACCACGTGCTGCGCCCGGTGTCGGCCAAGAAGGGCCTGTTCTTCTACGTCGTGCTGGACCGGCAGAAGGCCAACCTGGCCCTGGCCCGGCGCATGGTGCTGGATGTGGAAACCTCGCTGGCCCTGTAGCACCACGCAGACCGATCATGGCAGGGGACGGGAGCGCCGGGGCCGCTCGGGGAGAGCGGCCCCGGCCCGGGTACCCACCCCTTGCCTGCGCCATCACCACGGGAGACCTGCGCATGCACCCTCCTGCTGCCGGAACGGCGCGCAGACCGACTGCAGCATTGCAGCGGTGGGCAACTACAGGCATCAGCGGCGCCTTGGCGCTGCTGTGCCTCCTGGTAATCCGCTCGCCTGCACTGGGCGAGCGCGCGCAGCTGCACGACGCTGCCGGCGCACTGGCACGGGCGATCGCTGCGATTGAACGCAGCTACGCCGACAGCAATCTATACCTCCGTGACCACCACCTGGCACTACCCGGCAGCGCGCGTTTCTGCACGCAGCTGCGGGTACGCCTGCCGGACAGCGGCCATGCCCGCCTGGTCTGCCACCTGCGGCCCACGGCAGACCTGCGCGGCACCCTGATGCTGCAGCGCTCGCCTGACGGCACGTGGCGCTGCCGTGGCGAAGGCATGGATGAAATGCTGCTGCCGGCGCATTGCCGGGATTAACTGAAATGCACTCATTTCATTATTCGTAAAAGCAGCCGGAAACACCGTCCAGCACGATACTTTCCCATTCCTTGAATATCCCGCCCCCGCACCAGGTGATTACCTATGAACGCGCCGCGAAAACAGCTCGCGGCCAGCATTCACATCACCCAAAGCACGAAGGATATTCATGGACATCTCCTCCATCCGCACCCGCGCGCCACATTCCCGGCAGAACGGTTTCTCGCTCATTGAACTGATGGTGGTGGTGGCGATCATCAGCATCCTTGCGGCCATCGCGCTGCCGCAGTACCAGAAGTTTGCTGCCAAGGCCAAGCTCGGTGCAGCGCTGGCCGAAGTGACACCCGGCAAGGTCGGTATGGAAGCCCTGCTGGCTGAAGGCTCGGACCTGACGGATGTCAGCCCGAAAATGGTCGGCCTGCCAGGCTCCGCATCGCGCTGCAGTTCGTTCGAAGTGTCGTTGGCCGCCGACGGCGTGGGCAGCCTCGTCTGCAACCTGAACCCCGAAAGCGCATTTGATGGCGGTTCGGTATTGAGCCTGGAACGCGATACGGATGGCATCTGGACCTGCACCAGCGACGTCGGCGACCAGAACGTCCTTCCCGAGTCGTGCCGGTCCGGCGCATAAGAAGTTCCTGCAGGCGGGAGAAATGATCTCCCGCCTGCTGAAAGCACCTTCAATCCTGGATGAGATTTACATGATTCTTTCAACCACATCCACAGACTGCACAGCGCCTGCCGTCAGGCGCGATCAAGGCTTCTCACTGATCGAACTGATGGTAGTCGTGGCGATCCTCGCCATACTCGGCATGATCGCCGTGCCGCAGTATCAAAGACATGTGGCGAAAGCGAAGATGGCAGCGGCGCTGGACGAGATTTCAGTTGGCACGCGGGTGCTCGACCTCATGCGCATCGAGGATGAGGCCGCGATTGATTACGGCCCACTGGAGCCGGAGTACATCGGGTTGAGCTCGAAGAGCAAGCTTTGCGTTGAGATTCTCGTGAACCGCGACGAGTTCTGGTGCACCCTGAAACCTGATCCGGTCATGGGACCCAGCCCGCACATCGGCTTCCTGCGCGACAATCACGAGAATACGTGGGAATGCAGTGGTAGCGCGGGCGATGGTGGGCAGGATCTGCTACCCGACCAGTGCCGCTATCGTCCGCGCGGGCCCTGAGTACGTACCCCAGCACATCACCTGGCCATGCACGAAGCTTTTGCCCTGGCACTCCCTGCCTCGTCGTCTGACAACGAACCGTTGTACGCGCCGGAACGTCCAGCCCTACCTTCCCAGACCTGGGTCATCGCCGACCCCAACCCCTGGCTACGCCGCGAACTGACCCACCACATCAGCACACACCTTGGCGGCGCACGGGCAGGCGAAGCCCGTTCGCCGTCCGAGGTGCTTACGCTGATCGCCGATCCACGCTGCCGGGTGCTGGTGATCGACCCCTGCATGCCCACCGTGGGGCAGAGTGACGGCATGCCGCTGCTGCGCCGTATCCGCAGCCTGCGCGATGATCTGCTGGTACTGGTATTGACGCAGCATCCTCGCCACATGCTGCGTGATCACGCGTTGCCGGCCGGCATCGAACACGTGTACGCCAAAACGGTAGACCCCGCCTGGTTGTGCCGCTTCATTGCTCCGGCACTTGAGCCGCGCGGCGCTACCCCGCCCTTAGCGCCCCTTCGCGAAGAAGGGGCCTGACGGCCATCAACGGCTGAACTGCACCGCGTCCACCGTATTGCCCAGTGCTTCCACCCGCACCGTGCTGTCCTGGCCGGTGCGCCGGTGGTGGTCGCTTGCCCGCGCGATGGCCGCATCGAAGGCGGCAGCACCGCTGGCAAAGGGCTCGGGGACGGCAGCCGCCGGATCCAGCACGGACCAGCGTTCGGCATTGCACTTGACGGTAATGACCATGTCGGACTCCTTGAGGGCAAGAGGCAGCGGCGCCAGGCCATCTGCGGTTGCCTCCACCGTAGGCAACGGGTCAGGGAGTTCCTATCGGATTAGTACGAAAAATGCCCGCCGGAGCATCAGAGCAAGACCCCCATCACATCCCTGAGTCGGTTTAGTGAAAGTTTTCCGTGACTCTTGTCACGAAGTCAGCAGAGCTTCACACTACGCTCACTAACAGGGGCCCCTTCCACATGCGCACCTCGCTTCCGCTGCAGCGTTCGACCTTGCTCAAGTTCTACTTCCTGGCCAGCTACCTGGTCCTGCTGGAAGAAGTGGTGCGCGCCAGCATCAGCTGAGCGCTTGTTGCCCCGGGCGATGCGGCCGACACTGAGGCCCCCGGACCCGGAACAAGGCCGATGAAGACCACCACCCCAGCGGTGCTGCTTGTACTGGCACTGACCGGCTGTGCCCATCCCAAGCCCACACCTGCCGGCGCGGCCGCAGCGCCTGCGCCGGTGGTTGGCGGTGATCGCGACCCCCACGGCTGCATCGGCTCGGCCGGCTACCAGTGGTGCCAGCGCAGCGGGCGATGCGAGCGCCCGTGGGAACTGGCCCAGGCCCAGGGCCTGGCCAATACGGCCGAGGCCATCGATGCCTGGTGCGCGCTGCCACGCACGCCCGCGCGCAAGTAGAATTTCCGCATGTCCGACCTCAGCCCCCTGCCCCGCCTTGCGCCGGGCCGCTACCGCCATTTCAAGGGCGGCCTGTATGAAGTGATCGATATCGTGCGCAGCAGCGAGACCCTGCAGCCGCAGGTGCTGTACCGCGCACTCTATGGCGAAGGCGGCCTCTGGGTGCGCCCCTACGCCATGTTCGTCGAGCAGGTTCCCGGCGAGCACGGCCCGCAGCCGCGCTTCGCCCGCATCGAAGACTGACCCCGGCGCATCATCGCCCACGCGCGGGCGATGACCGGCTGCGCTACAATCATACCGTCCAGTCGGTTTCTTTTCCCATGTCCGCATCGCCTGCCCCAACCCGCCGCAAGGCGCCCGATCTCGTGCGCCAGGCCCTGCTGGACGCCACTGCCCGCGTGCTCGGCCAGAACGGATCTGCTGCATTGACCGTGCAGGATGTTGCCCGTGCCGCCGGGGTCAGCAAGGGGGCGCTGTTCCACCACTTCAGCAGCAAACAGGCGCTGTTGGACGCAACCCTGAGCGCGATGCTCGATGATTTCGAGCAGGATCTGCGCGCGCACATGCAGCTGGCGCCTGCCGGCCACGGCTGCTTCACCCGCGCCTATGTGCAGGTCACCTTCGACCATCTGCTGCAGCAGACCCGCGACAACGACATCGGCCTGACCATGGCCAACCTGCTGGAACCGGCAATGCTGGCCCACTGGCGTGATTGGATGCGCGGCATGCTGGCGCAGTTCCCGGGCGAGGCAACCGATCCCCGCCTGTATGCGGCCCGCTGCGCCGCCGATGGCTACTGGGCCACGGCCTATGGCCGCCCCCTCGACGAGGAGGAACGTCGCAACGCCCTGGCGATGGCGGCCGAGGCATTGAAGCTGTGTGAGCCGGCCTGATCTGGAGCCCGTGATGAACCCCTACCTCTACCTGGCCGCCGCCATCGCCCTGGAGGTAATCGCCACCTCGCTGCTGAAAGCCTCCGAGGGCATGAGCCGCCTGCTGCCGACCCTGGGCGCCCTGGCCTGCTACGGCGTGTGCTTCTACCTGCTGGCGCTTACGATGAAATCCATCCCCACCGGCATCGCCTACGCGATCTGGTCGGGCGTGGGCATCGTGCTGATCTCGGTGATCGGCCTGCTGGTGTTCAAGCAGCGCCTGGACACGGCGGCCCTGATCGGCATCGGCCTGATCTGTGCCGGCGTGCTGGTCATCAATCTGTTCTCGAAAAGCAGCACGCACTGAGCGGGCGCGCTGCGGCCTGCTGATGGCGGCGAGGCGGTCAGGCGACCTTCTTGGCGATGCTCATGCCGATGAGGAACAGGATCACCGCGATGATGATGCCGGCCCAGAAGAGGAACTTGGCAATGCCGACCGCGGCGCCGGCGATGCCGCCGAAGCCGAGCACGCCGGCGATGAGGCCGATGACGGCGAAAATGATGGCCCACTTGATCATATCGATCCTTTCCCCTGGGGAATGCTGACGGTATGAACAGGTTAAGCCGCGTGCGATGCCTGCCCTGTGAGCGTGCCGCGCGCGCGACGTGAACGATCAGCGCGGGCGGAAGCGCAGCAGCGCGACCGCAAAGGCCAGGAACACGCTGCCCACCAGCCGCTCGAACCAGCGCTGCGCGAAGGGCATGGCCAGCCAGCGGCGCAGACTGTGGCCGCCGGCGGCATACATCACGTACCAGAACAGCTCACAGCTGGCGAAGGTGGCCACCAGCACCGTGTACTGCAGGCCCTGCGCACGCGCCGGATCGACGAACTGCGGCAGGAACGCGGCGGCGAACAACAGCAGCTTGGGATTGCTCAGGCCGACCAGCAAGCCGCCCCTGAAGACCGCCCACGCACTGTCTGCGGGCGCCAGCAGCGGCTCGTTGCCGCTGTCTGCCGGGACCGGACGGAAGCTGTCACGCCACGCCTTGATGCCCAACCACGCCAGGTAGGCCACGCCCAGGTAGCGCAGCACCTCGAACAGCATCGGCGAGGAACGCAGCAGCGCACTCAGGCCCGCCGCCGAAGCGGCCAGCACCAGCAGCATGGCGAGCAGGCAGCCAGCCATGGCTGGGACGCTGCGGCGGAAACCCAGGCCAACGCTGCGGCCGAGGATGTGCAGCATGTTCGGCCCCGGCGTGCCGCACAGCACGAAAACCGTGGCCAGGAACCACCACCAGGTATGCAGGGCCATCGTTGTTTCTCGACGCGGGAAGTCCACCAGCTTACGGGTTGCCTGCGTGCTGCGGTACGTACAGTGCAGGCCGTGGGTGACGGTTACAGAATCGGGCCTGCACACGATGGCGGGGCTGTGCTGCAATGGCGCTTCCTGCACGGAGACACGCATGAAGACCCTGGGCCTGATCGGCGGCATGAGCTGGGAAAGCTCGGCACAGTACTATCGCCTCATCAACGAAGAGGTCCGCCAGCGGCTGGGCGGTGCGCACTCGGCGCAGCTGCTGCTGTGGTCAGTGGATTTCGCGCGGATCAAGCAGCTGCAGCACGACGGTGACTGGGAAGCGCTGGGCGGGGAAATGATCGATGCCGCGTGCCGCCTGCAGGCCGGTGGCGCCGACCTGCTGGTGGTCTGCACCAACACCATGCACAAGCTGGCCCCGCAGCTGGAGGCCGCCTGCCCGCTGCCGTTGCTGCACATCGCCGACCCGACTGCCGCCGCCATTCTGGCTACAGGCGTGCGCACGGTCGGCCTGCTCGGCACGGCCTTCACCATGGAAGAGGATTTCTACTGCGGGCGGCTGCGCGAGCGTTTCGGGCTGCAGGTGCTCGTACCGGAGGCCGACGACCGCCGCGACGTACACGACATCATCTACCGCGAGCTGATTGCCGGCGTAGTGAGCGAGACCTCACGGCAGGTCTATGTGGAGGTCATCAAGCGCCTGGTCGCACGCGGCGCCGAAGCGATCATCCTGGGCTGCACCGAGATCATGCTGCTGGTACGCGAGCAGGACAGCCCCGTGCCGCTGTTCGACACGACCACCCTGCACGCCCGTGCTGCGGTGGACGCCGCCTTGGCAGACCCTGTGTAGCGTCGAGCTTGCTCGACACTACGACGCCTGCACTTCCAGCGCGGTCACCAGCCAGTCGACCACCGGCGGCGAATCACACAGGAAGAACACGGCATCGCCGCTGCGGGCTTCGGTCAGCATGCGGTACACGCTGATGGCCACGCCGGACTGGCTGGCAATGAACACTTCGCCGCTGCGTGGGCCGTCGACCTGCCGTGATTCGCGCTGCAGCGCCTTGCGCGCGGCAACGGTGTCGGCCGGTTCGGCTTCGCGGGTCAGTTCATGCCCCCGCAGCCCCCAGGCTACGAAAATACGCTTGCCCTTGAACGTCGTGTCCAGGACCTGCACGTCGGCCGCGCCTGCGCCGGCCGAGCGATGAATGACGATACTGCTGATCAACGCAACCCCCTGTGGTCGTCGTGGTCTGCGCATCGTCCAGCACGCCCGCCGCAACCGCCGTTGGCAGGTGCGGGGACGCAGCCGATGCGATCAGATGTGCGCCGATGATAAGGGAAGTACCGCGCCGTATGGACTGCGGGCCTGAACGCCGGGTATTCGCGCGCCACAGGTAAAAAAAAACCCACGCATTGCTGCGCAGGCTTTCTGTTTCACAACAGTGGTCGGGACGGCCGGATTCGAACCGACGACCCTCTGCCCCCCAGGCAGATGCGCTACCAGGCTGCGCTACGCCCCGACTGATGCTGCGATGTACCCGCCAGTGCGGCGGGCCGTGAAGTATAGCGGATTACGCGGGGTTTTGGATCACCGGCGAAGCAATTGCAGCACTTCTTCCAGCTCCATGCGTACCTGCTTGATGATCTGGTTGCTCAACGCCGATTCCTCGCGTGCATCCGGACCATCCAGGCGCAGGCGCGCGCCACCGATGGTGTAACCCTGTTCGTACAGCAGGCTGCGGATCTGCCGCACCATCAGCACGTCGTGGCGCTGGTAGTAACGACGGTTGCCGCGGCGCTTGGCCGGCTCAAGGCTGGGGAATTCGGTTTCCCAGTAGCGCAGCACGTGCGGCTTGACGTCGCACAGCTCGCTTACCTCACCAATGGTGAAGTAGCGCTTGGCCGGGATCGGCGGTAGTTCGCGGTTACTGCCCGGATCCAGCATAAGCTTCCACCCTCTCCTTGAGCTTCTGGCCCGGACGGAAGGTGACCACCGTGCGGGCGGAAATCGGAATTTCCTCACCGGTCTTGGGGTTGCGACCCGGGCGCTGGTTCTTGCGCCGCAGATCGAAATTACCGAAGCCGGACAGCTTCACCTGACGTCCCTGTTCCAACGCTTCACGCAGCACATCGAAGAACGCGTCGACGAATTCCTTGGCTTCCCGCTTGTTCAGACCGACTTCGTCGAACAGCTTTTCCGCCATCTCCGCCTTGGTCAATGCCATTGCCTGCTACCCCTGAGTGCTTCCCGCTCAGCCGCGGATCCGGGCGTGGTGTTCACGCTCGATCGCAGTGACCGCCTCGGCCACCACCGCTTCCACGTCGCGGTCCGTCAGAGTGCGCGACTTGTCCTGCAAAATCAAGCCCATAGCGAGACTCTTGAAGCCCGGCTCGACACCCTGGCCGACGTAGCGATCAAACAGGTTCAGCTCGCGCAGCAGCGGGCCTGCGGCCTGGCGGATGGTCGCGGCCAGGTCGCTCCAGGCCACCTGTTCAGGGACCAGGAACGCCAGGTCGCGGCGCACGGCCGGGAAGCGCGACAGCTCTCCGGCCCGCGGCAGGGCGCGGGTGGACAGCGCTTCCAGATCCAGTTCGAAGGCATAGACATCGGCCTCGATGTCCATGGCCTTGGCCAGGCGCGGGTGGATCTGGCCGATCCAGCCGATCACCACGCCATCGCGGTATACCTCGGCCGAGCGGGCCGGATGGCCGAAGGCGCGGGTCGAGGGGCGGAATTCGAGCACGGCACCGCTGGCGGCGGCCAGCGATTCCAGGTCGCCCTTCAGGTCATGGAAGTCGACCTTGCGGGTCGGCAGGCCCCACTGCACGGCCTGCGCATCGCCACAGACGGCGGCGGCCACGCGCGGGGTTTCCAGCGGTGCGGGCTGGCCTTCGCCCGCCTGCTGGGCGAACACCCGGCCGACCTCGAACAGGCGCACGCGGGCCAGCTGGCGCGCCGCATTGCGGCCGAGGGTGGCGACCAGGCCCGGCAGCAGCGCCGGGCGCATCACCGCCAGCTCGGCCGACAGCGGGTTGGCCAGCGGCACCAGATTGTCGCGCAGCTGCCACTGGCCCAGCAGGGCATCGTCGACGAAGGCGAAGTTCAGGGTTTCCTGCAGATCGCGGGCGATCAGCTGGCGGCGCACGCTGAGCACGTCCAGCTGGGTCTCGGTCGGCATCGCCACGCGCGCCGCGCCACCCGGCAGGGTGGTCGGAATCTGCTCGTAGCCGTGGATGCGGGCCAGTTCCTCGATCAGGTCTTCTTCGATGGCGATATCGAAGCGGCGGCTCGGCGCGGTCACCTGCCAGCCGTCGCCGGCCGCGGTCACGCCCATGCCCAGCGCGCGCAGGATGCGCTCGACCTCGGCATCTTCAATGGTGATGCCCAGCACGCGGGTGATGCGCGCGCGACGCAGCAGGATCGTGGCCGGCTGCGGCAGGTCGGCCTGATTGACCGCCTCGGTCACCGGCGACGGCGTGCCGCCGGCCAGGTCCAGCACCAGGCGGGTGGCGTATTCGATGGCCGTGCGCGGCAGCGCCGGGTCGACGCCACGCTCGAAGCGGTGGCCGGCATCGGTGTGCAGGCCCAGCTTGCGGCCACGGCCCATGATGGCGGCCGGCGCGAAGTGCGCGGCTTCCAGGAACACGGCAGTGGTGTCGTCGGTGACGCGGGTATCGAAGCCGCCCATCAGGCCGGCCAGTCCAACCGCACGGTCAGCGTCGGTGACCACCAGGAAGCTCTCGTCCAGCACTGCATCGCGGCCATCCAGCAGCTTGATCGCTTCGTTGGCGCGCGAACGGCGCACGCCGATGCGGCCCTGCAGGGTGCCCAGGTCGTAGGCGTGCATCGGCTGGCCCAGTTCCAGCATCACGTACTGGGTGATGTCCACCAGCAGCGAGACCGGACGCACGCCGCTGCGGCGCAGGCGCTCGGCCATCCACAGCGGGGTCTTCGCGGCAGCGTTGACGCCTTCGATGACGCGCCCCAGGTAGCGCGGCGCTTCGGCGCCGGCGTCGAGCTGGATGGACAGCTCGCGGCTGCCGACCGGCGCAATGGCTTCGTCGGCAAACGCCAGCACTTCGCTGCGGGTAGCGGCGGCCACATCAAAGGCGATGCCGCGCACGCTGAAGCAGTCGGCGCGGTTGGGGGTCAGCTTGATCTCGATGCTGGCGTCGGGAAGGCCCAGGTACTCGACCAGGGTCTGGCCGACCGGCGCGTCATCGGGCAGTTCCAGCAGGCCCGAGGCATCGGTGTCCAGGCCAAGCTCCTTGGCCGAGCACAGCATGCCGTTGGATTCAACGCCGCGCAGCTTGGCCGGCTTGATCTTCAGGTCACCGATCTGCGCGCCGACCATGGCCAGCGGGGCAACCAGGCCCGGGCGCGCGTTCGGCGCACCGCAGACGATCTGCAGCAGTTCGCCCCGCCCTGCGTCGACCTTGCACACCTGCAGGCGGTCGGCTTCGGGATGGCGCACGGCTTCGACGATGCGTGCCACGACCACGTGCTGCAGGCCGTTGCCGAGCGCAGTCACTTCTTCCACTTCCAGGCCGATGGCGGTGAGCACCGCGCTCAGTTCATCGCGCGTGGCGGAGGTCGGGACGTGGCTGCGCAGCCAGTTTTCGGAGAATTTCATGGTGTCACCCTGGTGGACCCGGCGCATGCGCCTGGGCCTGCGAATTTAGGAGCAGTCGATTCAGGAGCAGCCGAGCATGGCTCGGCTCTACATGGTTGCGCTTACGCGAACTGTTTCAGGAACCGCACGTCGTTCTCGAAGAACGCGCGCAGGTCGTTGACGCCATAGCGCAGCATTGCGAAGCGCTCCACGCCCAGGCCGAAGGCGAAGCCGGTGTAGCGCTCCGGATCGATGCCGACATTGCGCAGCACGTTCGGGTGGACCATGCCGCAGCCGAGCACTTCCAGCCAGCGGGTGCTGCCGTCGGGCTGCTGCCAGGCGATGTCCACTTCCGCACCGGGTTCAACGAACGGGAAGTAGCTGGGGCGGAAGCGCATTTCGAAATCGCGCTCGAAGAAGGCGCGCACGAACTCGGCCAGCGTGCCCTTCAGGTCGGCAAAGGTGGAATGCTCATCCACCAGCAGGCCTTCGACCTGGTGGAACATCGGCGAATGGGTCTGGTCGCTGTCGCTGCGGTACACCTTGCCGGCGGCGATCATGCGCAGCGGCGGCTGGTGTTCGCCCATGTAGCGCACCTGTACACCGGAGGTATGCGTGCGCAGCAGGCGGCCATCACCGAAATAGAAGGTGTCGTGCATGGCGCGCGCCGGGTGGTGCGGCGGGAAGTTCAGCGCTTCGAAGTTGTGCCAGTCGTCCTCGATTTCCGGACCCTCGGACAGCTCGTAGCCCAGCCGGCCGAAGATGCCGGTGATGCGTTCCAGGGTGCGGGTGATCGGGTGCAGGCCAGCGCGGTCGCCGTTGCGGCCCGGCAGGGTGATGTCGATCGTTTCAGCGGCCAGTCGCGCATCCAGTGCGGCGTTTTCCAGCACGGCCTTGCGCTCGCCCAGCGCGCTGGACAGCGCGTCACGGGCCTGGTTGATGGCTTCACCGGCGGCCTTGCGCTCGTCGGCCGGCAGGGTGCCGAGCTGCTTGAGCTGGGCGGTGATGCTGCCGCTCTTGCCGAGCAGGGCCACGCGCAGCTGTTCCAGCACGTCGGGGCTCTGTGCGGCGGCCACATCGGCCAGCGCCTGGGTGGTGAGGGATTGGATGTCGCTCATGGGGGGCCGGAACTCCAGTCGGTCTGCCATCGCGATGCGCGAAGGGCCGACCCCTGTCGCCACCGCCGGTCCCCGCAGCGCGCGCCTGCGGCGTTGCCGGGACCCAAAAAAGAATGGGGAAGGACTTGCGCCCTTCCCCATGCATTGCCTCTACCTGACACCGTTCCCGCTGAACGGCAACGGCATCGGGAAGGACTTATGCCGCCAGTGCGCCCTTGGCCTTTTCGGCCAGTGCAGCAAAGCCAGCTGCGTCGTGCACGGCGATATCAGCCAGGACCTTGCGGTCCAGGGTGATGCCGGCCTTCAGCAGGCCGTTCATGAAGCGGCTGTAGCTCAGGCCGTTGATGCGGGCAGCCGCATTGATACGGGTGATCCACAGCGAACGGAAGTTGCGCTTCTTCTGCTTACGGCCGATGTAGGCGTACTGCTGTGCCTTGATGACCGCCTGCTTGGCGACGCGGAAGACCTTGCGACGGGCGTTGTAGTAGCCCTTCGCCAGATCAAGGATTTTCTTGTGGCGGCGACGCGCCTGTACGCCACGCTTAACTCGTGCCATTTTTCAGTTCCTCAGAGGTAAGGGAGCATGCGGTCCAGACGGCCTGCGTCTTCTGCACGGACATGGCCCGTCTGACGCAGATTACGCTTACGCTTGGTCGCTTTCTTCGTGAGGATGTGGCTACGGTTGGCGTGGCCGCACTTGTACTTGCCCGAGGCGGTCTTGCGGAAACGCTTGGCCGCTGCCCGGTTGGTCTTGATCTTGGGCATTGCAATGTCCTTGATGGGGGTGACCCTGGTTTCTGACTGATCTGGCGGTGGCCTGGGCCACTCTTTCCGTCCTGCCATGATCGGCGTACGACCCGTCCTGGGTGGGTCGAGCCGGGCATGATACAGGCAAAACCGCCCCGTCACCAGCCCCTGCGACCCTCAAACGTCCTGCTGCAAAAGCAAAGGGACGCCACTGGCGCCCCTTCACCCTGAACCATTCAGCCAGGCGCCCCGGAAGGCAGCCCCGCAGGCCTCAGGTCTTCTTCTTCGGCGCGATCATCATGACCATCTGACGCCCTTCCAGGCGCGGACGGGATTCGATGACGATGTCCTCGCCCAGATCGGCTTCGATCCGGTTGGCCATTTCACGACCCAGTTCCTGGTGGCTCATTTCACGGCCACGGAAGCGGATGTTGACCTTGATCTTGTCGCCTTCCTCAAGGAAACCACGCATCTTGCGCAGCTTGATCTGGTAGTCGCCCTCATCCGTGACCGGACGGAACTTCACTTCCTTGATCTCGACCTGCTTGGTCTTCTTCTTGGCCTCGCTGGCCTTCTTCTGCGCTTCGAACTTGAACTTGCCGAAATCCATGATCTTGCAGACCGGCGGATCGGCCTGCGGCTGGATTTCAACCAGGTCCAGGCCTTCATCTTCGGCCATGGACAGCGCTTCGTCGCGCGACAACACGCCGATCATTTCTCCGTCACTGCCGATCACGCGGACGCGCGGCACACGGATTTCCTGATTCCTGCGGTTCTGTTTGTTGTCAGGGGTGCTGATATTACGTTCTCCCAAGGGTATCGAACCGGCCCGGGTGCCTGTGCGCCCGGACCGGACCTTTGCTTACGCGCCCTCGGCGTGGAGCCGCTCGATGAAGGCCTGCAGGCTCATGCTGCCAAGGTCTTCGCCAGAACGCGTACGCACCGCCACGGCGCCATTTTCCTTCTCCCGGTCACCGATGACCAGCAGGTAGGGGACGCGCTGCAGCGTATGCTCGCGGATTTTATAGCCGATCTTCTCGTTACGCAAATCCGAGCTGACGCGGAAGCCTTGCTCCGCAAGGGTTTTGGTCACGCCCGCGACGTATTCAGCCTGGGCGTCCGTGATATTTGCCACCACCACCTGGGTCGGCGCCAGCCAGGCCGGGAACTGGCCGGCGTGGTGCTCGATCAGGATGCCCAGGAAGCGCTCCATCGAACCGACAATGGCCCGGTGCAGCATGACCGGGTGCTTCTTCTGGCTGTTTTCGTCCACGTACTCGGCGCCCAGGCGGCCCGGCATCATGAAGTCGACCTGCATGGTGCCCAGCTGCCAGGTACGGCCGATCGCGTCCTTCAGGTGGTACTCGATCTTCGGGCCGTAGAAGGCACCCTCGCCCGGCAGCTCCTGCCATTCCACGCCGCAGCTGGACAGCGCCGAGCGCAGCGCGCCTTCGGCCTTGTCCCAGGTGGCATCGTCACCCAGGCGCGATTCCGGGCGCAGGGCGATCTTGATCTGGATCTCATCGAAGCCGAAATGCTGGTAGACCGCCAGCGCCTGCTGGTGGAACGCGGTCACTTCCGATTCGATCTGGCTCTCGGTGCAGAACACATGGCCGTCGTCCTGGGTGAAACCACGCACGCGCAGGATGCCGTGCAGCGCGCCGGACGGCTCGTTGCGGTGGCAGGAACCGAACTCACCGTAGCGGATCGGCAGGTCGCGATAGCTGTGCAGGCCCTGGTTGAACACCTGGACATGGCCCGGGCAGTTCATCGGCTTGACCGCGTAGGTGCGCTTCTCCGATTCGGTGAAGAACATGTTGTCCTGGTAGTTGTCCCAGTGACCGGACTTCTTCCACAGGCTCACGTCCAGGATCTGCGGGCAGCGCACTTCGCCGTAGCCGCTCTTCTGGTAGACCTTGCGCATGTACTGCTCGACCACCTGCCACAGCGCCCAGCCCTTGGGGTGCCAGAACACCAGGCCCGGGGCTTCTTCCTGCAGGTGGAACAGGTCCTGCTGCTTGCCGATGCGGCGGTGGTCGCGCATTTCGGCTTCTTCGATGCGCTTGATGTACGCCTCAAGCTGCTTCTTGTCGGCCCAGGCGGTGCCGTAGATGCGCTGCAGCTGTTCGTTCTGCGCATCGCCACGCCAGTACGCGCCGGAAATGCGGGTCAGCTTGAAGGCCTTCAGGAAGCGCGTGTTCGGCACGTGCGGGCCGCGGCACATGTCCACGTATTCCTGGTGGTAGTACATGCCCATCGCCTGGATGTCGTCGGACATGTCCTCGATCAGGCGCAGCTTGTAGTCCTCGCCACGGGCCTTGAAGATTTCGATCACTTCCGCGCGCGGGGTCACCTTCTTGATGACGTCGTAATCCTGGGCGATCAGCTCACCCATGCGCTTCTCGATGGCGGCCATGTCGTCCGGCGTGAACGGACGCTCGGAATGGATGTCGTAGTAGAAGCCCTCGGCGATGACCGGGCCGATGACCATCTTCACGTCCGGGTACAGCTGCTTGACGGCATGGCCGACCAGGTGGGCGCAGGAGTGGCGGATGATTTCCACGCCCTCCTCGTCCTTGGCGGTGATGATGCGCAGGCTGGCATCGTGGTCGATGACGTCGCTGGCATCGACCAGCACGCCATCCACCGAACCGGCGATGGTGGCCTTGGCCAGGCCGGCGCCGATGGACTGGGCGACGTCCATGACGCTGACGGGATGTTCGAATTCGCGGCGGCTGCCGTCGGGAAGGGTGATATTGATCATCGCAATGGCTTCGTGCGGGGCCCGCTCAGGCGGGCTGGAAAGCGTTCCGGGCGGTGCCCGGGCAATAAAAAAGCGCCGCGAGGGCGCCTGCGGAACAGGGCCTTCGGGGGCAGGTCAGCGGTGGGCGGTGGTAGTGCTCATGTCGCACGCTCGGCCGGCGCTGGGCGCGGGCCACCTTGTTCCAGTCAGGGTTCTGCGTCGATCTTAAACCAGCGCGCGGCAAAGCCCAAGCGGCGCCCGCTGCGCTGCTGAATAGCCTTCGCTGGCGAGGTGAAATCGCAATGATTACCATGTGCGCGCAGCCGCCTTCCTGCCATCCTGCCCGCTTTCCTCCAGGACCTCGTCATGCGCCACCCGCTCCGTCCGGCCTGTGCCGGCTCCGCCCGTGCCCCGCATTCGCCGGGCCACCGCCCTGGCCGACGCCTGCAATGATCACTGTGGGCCTGTCGACGCTGGGCTTCTGCAGCCTGGCCGTGCTGTCGGCGATGTTTTCCGCGCTGGCGTTCTACGCAGCATCCCCGCATTGCCGCTGGCCACGCCTGCGCCGCGCCGGCCGCCTGGGCCGGCAGATCGGCCTGGTCGCTGCCGTGGCCTCGCTGTGGCTGTGGATGGCCGAACTGGGCGTGGCTGCCGGCCTGGTAGCGATGCTGTGCACCTGGATGCTGGCGGCCCTGCTGCTGCCGGCACTGGCGGCCTGGCACCGCCCGGCCGCAGACGCCGCTGGCAGAGGGCTCGGCTGATGTGGATGCGCGCCCTGTCCGGCATCTTCGCCGGCTTTTTCCTCGCCGCCGCTGCCACCGGCCTGCTGACCTGGCTTCCGCCGGGGCCGTGGCCCACTGCGGTGGTGCCGGCCCTGATCGCCTTCGTCCCGCTGTGGATGCTGGCGGCGCTGTGGGCCTTCAGTTTCCGCACGGTGGCGCGCGCCTGGCTGGTGCCCGCCGGCTGCGCCGCCGCCGGCTTCGCCGCGCTGTGGCTGCTACGCCTGAGCGGCGTGGTGCAATGAGAACGAGCGCAGGAAATCCAGCATGAAATTCAGTTCGCAGACCCTGCGTACCTTCACCACCCTGCACACCTGGGTCGGCCTGGTGGCCGGCTTCGGGCTGTTCGTGGCGTTCTATGCCGGCGCCCTGACCCTGTTCCACCACGACCTGCCCTTGTGGCAGACGCCGGGGGCGGCCACCGCGCTGCCGGCCGGGCTGGACGACGCGCAGTACCTGCTGGACGACGTGCTGGCCAAGCACCCGGAGGCGCGCCGCCATGTCGGCATGACCTTCCCCGGCGCCGAGCACCCGCAGCCGCTGGCCTACTGGCAGGGCGCCGACGGCGGCTGGCGCTATGCCTGGCCCGGCAACACCGGTGGCAGCACCGCACCACCGCAGGCGGGCCTGGCCGAACTGGTCAACGAACTGCACTACAGCCTGGGCCTGCCGGTGGCCGGCATCTACGTGATGGGCATCGTCAGCCTGCTGTACGGCATGGCCCTGCTCAGCGGCCTGGTCATCCACCTGCCCAAGCTGCTGGGCGACCTGTTCGCGCTGCGCCCGGGCCGCAATCTCAAGCAGATGTGGCAGGACGCGCACAACGTGATCGGCGTGCTCAGCCTGCCGTTCCACCTGATGTTCGCGGTGACCGGCGCCCTGCTCTGCCTGGTCTTCATCCAGATCGCCCTGCTCAACCCGCTCATCTTCGAAGGCAAGGCGATGCAGGTGGTGCCGGCGGCGATGGATACCGCGCCGGTGCGCGAAGCCGCGGGCGTGCCGGCCGCGCCGGGCCGCCTGCGCGAACTGCATGCGCGCGCGCTGGAAGTGGCCCGCGCGCAGGGTGTGGCGGATTTCGAGCCGGCCTACCTGAAGCTGGCCAACGGCGGTGATGCCAACGCCACCATCGAGATCACCGGCGAATCCAGCGGCACGCTTGGGCCGCTCGGCTCGGTGGCGCTGGACGTGGCCAGTGGCCGCGTGCTGGCCAGCCAGCTGCCCGGCCACCGCGATGCCAACCACGCCACGCTCAGCGCCGCCTATGCCCTGCACTTCGGCGAATTCGGCAACGGCGTGGTGGTCTGGCTGTACTTCCTGCTGGGCCTCGGCGGCGCTTTTCTGTTCTACTCGGGCAACCTGCTGTGGATCGAATCGCGGCGCAAGCGCCGGCAGCCGCAGCAGCCGCGCGCGGGGGTGAACATGGCGCGGGCCACGGTGGGCGTGTGCATCGGCCTGTGCGTGGCGATCTCGGTCGCCTTTGTCACTGCACTGGTGCTTGAACACGTGGCCCCGGCGACAGTAGATCACGGTATCCGCTGGGCCTGCTTCGGTACGTGGGCCGCGTGTGCGCTGTGGGCGGCCGTGCGCCGGCCGGCACAGGCCGCACGCGAGCTGCTGTGGGCGGCCGCCATCAGCACTGCACTGGTGCCGGTGATGCATGGTGCGCTCAGTGGCGACTGGCCGTGGCTGGCCGCCGCGCGTGGGTTGTGGCCGCTGTTCTGGATCGACATGGTGGCCCTGGCGATGGCCTTCGGCTTCGCCCGGCTGGCCGTGGCCAGCCAGCGCCGTGCCCGCGAGGGTGACCCCAACAGCGTGTGGGCCGATTGAGGAAACCGCCGGACATGGTCCGGCGGTTCTTCCAGGGCGGGCTCAATCGCCGACGCGGGCCTTGTGCCACGGTGCGAGCATGGCGTTGAGCAGGCTGGCCTGCTCGTCATCGCCGGTCAGTTCCCACATGAACACCCCGGCCAGGCCCTGCTCGCGGGCGAACTGCGCGCGCAGGCCGATCGAGCGCGGATCTTCGTAGCTGATGAAGATCTTTTCGGCCGCGTTGTACAGCCACGGGCTCTGTGCCTGCGGCTGCCAGTGCTTCGTCCAGCCCGGCTGGTCCAGGTAGCGCGCCTTGATCACCCGCCAGTCGCCGGCATCGGCCGGTGCGCTGTAGGCCTGGTAGAGGCCATCGGGCGCGTCACCGGTGACCTTGAAACCACGCCCGTAGAACGGCACGCCCAGCACCAGCTTGTCGGCCGGCACGCCGTGGTCGCGGTAGTACTGCACGGCACCGGCTACGTTGTTCCAGCGCCGCAGTTCCGGCGCCAGCGGGTCGGCCGGCACTTCATGCAGCGGTGCATTGAAGGTCGACACCGCCGAGAAGCCGGTGCCCATGTCGTAGCTCATCAGATTGATGAAATCGAACAGCCGGGCCAGCGCCGGCAGGTCGTAGCTGGCGGCCGGGTCATAGGGACCGTCGGTCTGCAGGCGGCCGGCCGCGAGCGCGGCGGTCAGCAGCATCGGCTGGTCACGCGTGCGGCCACGCGCATCCAGCGCCACGCGGAAAGCCTGCGCGAGCCGTGTCAGGTTCGCGCGGTCCTGCGGGCGATGGGCCAGTTCCTTCGGGCCACCACTGACCGGGAATTCCCAGTCGATGTCCACGCCGTCGAAGCTGCCTGCGTACTGGTCGAAGAACAGCGCCATGCAGGAATCGACCAGGCGCTTGCGGCTGGCCTCGGTGAGCGCGGCATCGGAGAAGCCACCTGCGCCCCAGCCGCCGATGGAGATCAGGGTGCGCAGGTGCGGATGCGCCTTCTTCAGCTCGGCCAGCGCAGTGAAGTTCTTCGGCGCTTCTGCGCCCACCGTGCAGCGCCCTGCTTCGATGGTGGAGAACGCGTAGAACAGGTGGGTGAGGCGATCGGCCGGGATGCGCGACACCGGATAGCGCTCGGCCGAACCGCCGGGGTAGTACGCGCCATGGATCGGCGGCTGCGCCGCATGGCAGGCAGCGGGAACGGCGGCGGCAATCAGCAGGGCAAGCCCGGCCAGGGTGTAGCGCAACATGGGAACTCCCGGTAGGTAGAGTCGAGCTTGCTCGACTGACGTGACCGAAGCAGTCGAGCAGGCTCGACTCTACACGGATCCGGCATCGGCTAAGGTAGCCGCGGACCTTCCATCGCACACGGACATGAGCACAGACCACGACGCCCCCCAGGACGTCACCCGCGATGCACTGCGCGCCAAACAGTCCCGCGCATACGCGGCCTTCGACGATGGCGACCTGGCGCAGGCCGCGCGCCTGTTCGGGGAACTGATCGCGCACGCGCCCGAGGTGTCCTACCTGCACTACATGCGCGGGCTGGCGCACAAGTACCTGCGCGACTGGCCCGCCTCGCTGCAGGACAACCTGCGTGCGGAGCGGGCGAGCGACGAATTCGACGAAGCGGCCGCCTGGAATGCCGGTATCGCGGCCAGCGCCCTGGGCGACTGGACCGAGGCACGCCGGCAATGGAGCCGGTGTGGCATCACCCTGCCCGAGGGTGACGGCGAGATTGTCGGCAACTTCGGCGTGGCCGGCGTGCGCCTGGCCCCCTGGAAGGATGCCGAGGTGGTGTACATGAGCCGCATCGACCCGGTGCGCGCGCGCATCGACAACGTGCCATTGCCCGAAAGTGGCTTCCGCTTCGGCGACATCGTGCTGCATGACGGCGCCTCCACCGGCCGCCGTGCCTACGGCGAGGGCGATGCGCCGGTGTTCAATGCGATGCAGCGTCTGCAGGCATCGGACATGGCGACCTTCACGGTGTTCGTGCAGTGCGACTCGGCCGACGATGTCGCTGCGCTGGAGGCACTGATCCTGCCGGGCATCGGCATGGTCGAGGACTGGACCGCGACGGTACGTCGGTTGTGCCGCCGCTGCAGCTACGGCACCCCGCACCGGCATGACGACGAGGCCGGGAACGATGACGACGGTGGTTGGAAGCGCGAGCGCGACCTCGGCATCGCCGCGCAGGGCCGGGCTGTCGTGGAGACGCTGCTGGCGACATGGACCGCGGGGGGACCAGGGCGCGTGCTGGAGGCCATCGAGCAGCGCGAGCATCCGTTGAGTGATCCCGAGCCGGGGCAGGTATGGTGGTTGGGGGAGGAAGAAGAGGAGGAGCGTGTCAACCAAGATTGACACCTACCGAGTGCTGAAGCCTTGCGGCACAAGGCCTTCAGAATTCTTCAGACCCGTTTCCAGCACTTCAGACGCGGCACAGGCTCAATCGGGTTCCCTTTTGATGGAACCCGACGATGCGCTCGATCCTGCCCGCCCTTACGCTGCTCTGCGCGGTCTGCACCCTGCCCTTCACCGCCCGCGCCGCGGAACCTGATCCGGCCCGCCTGCAGGCACTGCAGCAGGCCATTGCCAGCGATGAACTGAAACAGATCCGCAGCGTGCTGCTGCAGGTCGATGGCAAGGTGGTCTACGAAGGCTACTTCAACGGTGCCGATGCACAGACCCTGCACGACGTGCGATCAGCCAGCAAGGGCGTGACGGCTCTGCTGGTCGGTGCCGCCATTGGTGAGGGCACCCTGCCCGGCGTACAGGCCCGGGTATATGACTATTTCCCGGCATTCACCGCCCGGCACACCGTCGACCCGCGCCTGCGCGCCACCACGGTGCAGGACCTGCTGACCATGAGCAGCCTGTGGGAATGCGATGACGAAAACCAGTTCTCGTCCGGGCACGAGGAGCGCATGTACGTTTCCGAGAAGTGGCTGGACTTCACCCTGGGTCTGCCGGTGAAGGGCTTCGCGCCGTGGATGCAGCGGCCGGAGGACAGCCCGCATGGGCGCGCGTTCGCCTACTGCACCGCCAATCCGTTCGTTCTGGGCGCGGTACTGGAGAAAGCCAGCGGCCAACCGCTGGCCGACTATGCCGCGCGCGTCCTGGAGCGACCGCTGGGCATCACCCACAGCCAGTGGAACCGCTCGCCGGAGGGCATCGGCATGGGCGGCGGCGGCACCCGCTACCGCACGCAGGACCTCGCACGTTTCGGCCAGCTGGTGCTTGATCGCGGCCGCTGGCAGGGCCGCCAGCTGGTGCCGAAGGACTACATCGAGGCGATGGTGCGACCGCAGGCGATCACCTCCGACGGCGGCGACTACGGCTACCTGTGGTGGGGCCTGAAGCTGGACGTGCAGGGTTCATCGCGCACGGTGTGGGCGATGTCCGGCAACGGCGGCAACTACGTGTTCGTGCTGCCCGAGCAGCGCGTGGTGGCGGTGGTCACCAGCCCGGCGTTCAACCGCAACTTCGCCCATCCGCAGTCGCGGCGCATCCTCACCGAGTTCCTGCTGCCGGCGCTGCGCTGAGCGCGGCCAGATCGTCGGGTCGCCAGCTGGCGGCCAGCACCTGTGCACGTTGCCGGGCGATGTCGGTATCCAGCCGCTGCAGCAATGCGCTCCAGCCAGGCGTGCTGCGCAGGGCGGCGAACAGTGGCGTGGTGCGCAGCCACGCCACATCACGGAAGCCGTCATCGACGGCCTGTTGCAGCGCGGCTACAGCATCTGCTGCATGGCCTTGGGCCTGCAGCAGCAACGCGCGCTCCAGCGCCGCATCGGGCCAGCCATCACCCGCTCCCGCGCTGGAAGTGAGCTGCTGCAGGCGCTGGTCGATCCATGCAGCGTCCGCTGGTTGCGTGCCATGCAAGGCTGCCAGGGTCTGGCCCAGCGACTGCTGCGGCCGCAGTTGGCGGCCACGTTCAAACGCATCGGCAGCGCCTGCTGGGTCACCGCCCAGCAGCGCCAGTTCGCCCTGCAGGCGCAGCAGCTGCGGGTGCGGCGTGCTGCGTGCGAGCGCTTCGTCCAGCGCCTGCCGGGCCTGCTGTGGCGCACCGGCCAGGTACAGGCTGCGCGGCCAGGCAATATTGGAAAAGACGTTGTCCGGGTACAGCTGGAAGTTGCGCGCATGGCGTTGTGCTGCTGCCTGGGTGAAGCCCAGCAGCTCCAGTTCGCGCGCCACCTGCACGTCCCGGAAGCGGACACGGTCGGGCGCCGTCAATGACAGGTTTGCCTGCAGCGCCGCAGCCAACTGGCCGCGCTCCTGCTGCAGGTAGGCCAGCGATGCACGGCTGCGTTCGTCGCCGTGGTCCAGTTCCAGGGCGCGGCTGTAGCCGGTCATGGCCTGCCGCATGTCGCCCAGGCAGTCCTGCGCGTATCCCCAGAGGGCATGGGCGGCGGCATCACGAGGGGCGCGCTGACGCTCCTGCTCGGCCAGGACCAGCGCCTCTTTCATCTGCTCGGGGGTGCCGTTGAACAGGCATCCCTGCGCCGACAGGGCGCGTGACAGGCCGCGACGCGCAGGCGCCGATTCGGGATCGGCCTGCAACGCCTGCCGGAACAGACTGATCGCCCGCTCGTTGTTGCTGGCCTGGCCGATGCCCGCGTAGTAATCAGCACGCTGCAGCAGCGATTGCGCCGCGCCCTGCGGCGTCGAACGGGGCCACAGCAGCACCGCGGCGGCCACGCCCAGCACCGCGACCGTCGCCATGCCCCAGCCGAGCCAGCGGGCGCGGGGTGAGGGCGCTGCCGCTGCAGTGGCCGGCAGCGGCGGCGCGCACAGCTGGTAACCGCGGCCACGTACCGAACGGATGTAACGCGGGCGTCGACTGTCATCGCCCAGCGCCTGGCGCAGCAGCTTGACGCGCTGGCTGACCGCATCCTCACCCACCACCGCCGGTGCCCAGACCTGCGCGGCCAGAGTATCGAACCCCACAACATCGGTGCCGTGCGCGAGGAGTACGTCCAGCAGGGTCCAGCTCAGACCGCTGACCTGCAGTACCTCACCGTCGCGCCTGACGCGTTGTGCCGGGCGATCAATGTCCAGGTCGAGCAGGCGCAGGGTATCCATGGTCGAAGCATAGCGGCATGGGTGCGCGGGAATACAGGCAAAGAAAAAGCGGGCCGAAGCCCGCTTTTTCATTTCAGCGATTTCAGGAGCGTGTCAACCAAGGTTGACACCTACCCCCGATTACTCGGCGCTGGCGCCTTCGCCTTCTTCCACGGCCTTCATCGACAGGCGGATACGGCCCTGCTTGTCGACTTCCAGGACCTTGACCTTGACCACATCGCCTTCCTTCAGCTTGTCGCCGACCTTCTCGACGCGCTCGCTGGAGATCTGCGAGACGTGGACCAGACCGTCCTTGCCCGGCAGGATGGTGACGAACGCACCGAAGTCCATGATCTTGGCGACCTTGCCTTCGTAGATGCGGCCCGGCTCGACGTCCGAGGTGATCTGCTCGATGCGGGCCTTGGCGGCCTGGGCAGCGATGGCGTTGACCGAAGCGATGACGATGGTGCCGTCATCCTGGATGTCGATCTGGGTGCCGGTTTCCTTGGTGATGGCCTGGATGGTCGAGCCACCCTTGCCGATCACTTCGCGGATCTTGTCCGGGTGGATCTTGATGGTCAGCAGGCGCGGCGCGTAGTCCGACAGCTCTTCACGCGGGGCGGTCAGGCCGTGGGCCATTTCACCCAGGATGTGCAGACGGCCAGCCTTGGCCTGCTGCAGGGCCTGCTTCATGATCTCTTCGGTGATGCCTTCGATCTTGATGTCCATCTGCAGGGCGGAGATGCCCTCGGCAGTACCGGCCACCTTGAAGTCCATGTCACCCAGGTGATCTTCGTCACCCAGGATGTCGGACAGGACGACGAAGCGATCGCCTTCCTTGACCAGACCCATGGCGATACCGGCAACCGGGGCCTTCACCGGCACGCCGGCGTCCATCAGGGCCAGCGACGAGCCGCAGACCGAGGCCATCGACGAGGAACCGTTCGACTCGGTGATTTCCGAGACGACGCGGATGGTGTACGGGAAGGATTCCAGCGACGGCATGACAGCCAGCACGCCGCGCTTGGCGAGGCGACCGTGGCCGATTTCGCGGCGCTTCGGGCCCATCATGCGGCCGCACTCACCCACCGAGAACGGAGGGAAGTTGTAGTGGAACAGGAAGTTTTCCTTGTACTCACCGGCAACGGCGTCGATGACCTGGCCGTCACGGGCGGTGCCCAGGGTGATGGTCACGATGGCCTGGGTTTCGCCGCGGGTGAACAGCGAGGAACCGTGGGTACGCGGCAGGACGCCGGTCTTCACGGCGATCGGGCGGACGGTGTCCAGCGCACGGCCGTCGATACGGACCTTGGTGTCCAGCACCGAGTCACGCATGGTGCGGTATTCCAGCTCGCCGAATTCCTTCGACAGCTCGGCCGGGTTCCAGCCCTCGGCAGCCACGCGGCCAGCCAGGGATTCGACCACGTCCTTCTTGATCGCCGAGATGGCGTCGCGGCGCTGCAGCTTGTCACGCACCTGGAAGGCTTCGCCCAGGCGCGGGCCGATGGCTTCCTTCAGGGCGCCGATCAGCACGTCGTTCTTGGCCGGGGCTTCCCAGGTCGACGGCTTGGTGCCGGCTTCGACGGTCAGCTCGTTGATCGCGTTGATGACCTTCTGCATTTCGCGGTGACCGAAGGTCACAGCACCCAGCATCACTTCTTCGGACAGCAGCGCGGCTTCGGATTCAACCATCAGCACGGCGTTGGAGGTACCGGCGACGACCAGTTCCAGCTGCGAGTCAGCCAGTTCGCTGACGGTCGGGTTCAGGATGTACTCGCCGTTCTTGTAGCCGACCTTTGCAGCGCCGATCGGGCCCATGAACGGGGTGCCGGCCAGCGACAGGGCAGCCGAGGCACCGATCAGGGCAGCGATGTCGCCGTCCACGTCCGGGTTCAACGACATGACCGTGGCGATGATCTGCACTTCGTTCTTGTAGTCTTCCGGGAACAGCGGGCGGATCGGACGGTCGATCAGACGCGAGATCAGGGTTTCCTTCTCGGTCGCACGGCCTTCACGCTTGAAGAAACCACCCGGGATACGGCCGCCGGCGTAGAACTTTTCCTGATAATCGACGGTCAGCGGGAAGAAGTCCTGGCCTTCGCGCGCGCTATTGGCGGCGACGGCGGTGACCAGCAGTACGGTGTCGTCCATCTTGACGATGACGGCACCGCTGGCCTGGCGGGCGACTTCGCCGGTCTCAAGCGTGACGGTGTGTTTGCCGTACTGGAAGGTTTTGGTGATTTTTGCCACGGAGGGTGTCCTTGGGGATGCTGTCTGCGAATTGGACCGTCGGCGACCCTTGCCGCCAGCGGGTGGCCGGATCGTTCCGGCCTGAATCGGGATTTCGGTACTACAAAACAAAACCGCGGCGCATCGCTGCGCCGCGGGGGATTCGTTGCTTAGCGACGCAGGCCAAGCTTCTCGATCAGGGCCTTGTAACGCTCGACGTCCTTCTTCTTCAGGTAGTCGAGCAGGCTGCGACGGCGGTTGACCATCTGCAGCAGGCCGCGGCGGCTGTGGTGGTCCTTCTTGTGGGTCTTGAAGTGGCCGGTCAGCAGTTCGATGCGGGCGGTCAGCAGAGCGACCTGGACTTCCGGGGAGCCGGTGTCAGCCGAGCTGCGCTTGTTGTCTTCAATGACCTTCTGGGTGTCGATCGACATTTTCTTTTTCTCTGTGATGCGTGGCCGGCAGGAACGCGCTTCGCGCACCGCCAGGCTCGCCGTGGACTACGAGGATGAAGCCCGCGCAAGGCAGGCTGCCGGAAAACGGCCGCGAAATTGTAACGGCCAGGGGCTTCGGGAACAAGGACCGGGGCTGAACCGGCCGGGTCCGGTCAGAGGTTGAACCGGCGCTGCGGGGCCAGCAGGCCACTGTCGTCGACCTGGCCCAGGCCCTGGACAGCATCGTCCGGACCGTATACGGCCACCAGGCCGCGTGGCCAGGCGGCATCGCGCTGGCGCTGGCCGACACAGAAGCGATGGGCCTGCTCAGCGTCCAGATCGACCCGCGGGTATTCAGCCAGGCCGGCCGCCAGTGGCAGCAGCAATGCATCCATTCCCGCCTCGTCGCCGGCCTCGACCATCGCCCGCAGCTGGTCCAGGGTGACCATGGCCGGCGCGTGGAAGGGCTCGACCCACAGCCGGCGCAGGGCACTGATATGGGCGCCGCAGCCCAGCGCCTCGCCGAGATCGCGGGCCAGGCTGCGGATGTAGGTGCCCGAACCGCAGGTCACCCGCAGCCGCAGGCGGTCGGCCTGCTGCTCCAGCACCTCGATGGCATGCACCTGCACTTCGCGCTCCGGCGCCTCGATGGCCTCGCCACGGCGCGCCTTCACATACAGCGGCTCCCCGCCCTGCTTGAGCGCCGAATAGATCGGTGCGCGCTGCAGGATGCTGCCGGTCAGCGGCGTCAGCGCGGCCTGCAGGGCCTCGGCACTGATGGCCGGGACCGGGCGCTGCAGCAGCACCTGGCCTTCGGAATCGTCGGTGTCGGTGGTCTGGCCGAGCTGGATTTCGGCGTCATAGGCCTTGGCCGAGCCCAGCAGCAGGCCGGCGATCTTGGTCGCCTCGCCAAAACACAGCGGCAGCAGGCCGGTGGCCAGCGGGTCGAGGCTGCCGGTATGGCCGCCCTTCTCGGCACGGAACAGGCGGCGGGCCACCTGCAGGGCGGCGTTGGAACTCATGCCGGTCGACTTGTCGAGCAGCAGGATGCCATCCAGGCGGCGGAACTGAATTCGGGTCATGACAGGATTTTGTAGAGTCGAGCCATGCTCGACTGCCGCAGCGCGGTCTGCATCAGAGATCGCGCGGCCGGAATGCAGCAACGCCGGGGCATGCCCGGCGTCGCGCGGTTATTCTTCGTCGCCCTGGCGACGCTTCTCCGCGGCCAGCGTATCGGGCAGGTCGCGCAGCAGGTTGTCGATATGCTCACCACGGTCGACCGAGTCGTCGTAGTGGAAATGCAGCTCCGGCACATGACGCAGCTTCATCGCCCGGGCCAGGTCCATGCGCAGGCGGTAGCCCAGCTCCTTCAGGCCGGCCACGGCTTCAGCCGAACGTTCCGGCATCAACGCGGTGACGAACACCTTGGCATGGGCCATGTCGCGGGTGATTTCCACGTCGGACACGCTCACCGAGGGCAACCCGTGCTCGCGCACGGCGTTGTGCACCAGGGTGCCGAGTTCACGGCGCAGCTGGGCGGAGACACGGTCGGTTCGATGGAAGGTTTTGGGCACGCGGTCGGGCTCTTGATTTGAATGTGACCCGACCAAGGTCGGGCCCTACCAGGAGGAGTGACCCGACCAAGGTCGGGCCCCACCAGGGGGCGGACCGGCCCGTGAGGGCCGGTCCGTTGCAGCATTACAGGGTGCGCGGCACTTCGATACGCTCGAAGCACTCGATCTGGTCACCCGCCTTGACGTCGTTGTAGGCCTTCACCGCGATACCGCATTCGGTACCGTTGCGGACTTCCTCGACGTTTTCCTTGAAGCGACGCAGCGATTCCAGCTCGCCCTCGAAGATGACCACGCTGTCGCGCAGCACGCGGATCGGCTTGTTGCGCTTGACCACGCCCTCGATGACCATCGAGCCGGCAACGGCGCCCAGCTTGGAGCTGCGGAACACGTCGCGGACCTCGGCGATACCGATGATCTCTTCGCGGATTTCCACGCCCAGCAGACCGGAGGCCACCTGCTTCACCTGGTCGATCACGTCATAGATGATCGAGAAGTAACGCAGGTCCACGCCGTTGGATTCGATGATGCGACGGGCCGAAGCATCCGCACGCACGTTGAAGCCGATGACGGTGGCCTTCGAAGCGGCCGCCGAATTGGCGTCCGACTCGGTGATGCCACCCACGCCGGAGTGGATCACGTTGATGCGGATGTCTTCGTTGGACAGCGCAACCAGTGCCTGGCTCAGGGCCTGCACCGAACCCTGCACGTCGGCCTTGATGACCAGGTTGAGGACCTGCTGGCCCTCGCCCTTGCCCAGGGTCGCCATGATGTCTTCCATGCGGCTGCCGGCAGTGGCGACCAGGCGCGATTCACGACGCTTGGTCTCACGCTGCTGGGCAACGTCCTTGGCCAGACGCTCGTCTTCGACGACCACGAAGTCATCACCGGCTTCCGGCACGCCGGACAGGCCCAGGACCTGCACCGGGATGGACGGGCCGGCGAACTCCGGCTGCTTGCCGGTTTCGTCGAACAGTGCACGCACGCGGCCGTACTGGATGCCGCACACCAGGTAGTCGCCCTTCTTCAGGCGGCCCTGCTGCACCAGCACGGTAGCGACCGGGCCACGGCCCTTGTCCAGCGACGATTCGATGACCACGCCCGAAGCGCGGCCTTCGTCGACGGCCTTCAGTTCCAGCAGTTCGGCCTGCACCGACACCGCGTCCAGCAGATCGTCGATACCCAGGCCGGTCTTGGCCGAGATCTCCACCATCTGGATGTCACCGCCGAAGTCTTCGGCCACGACCTGCTCGGAGAGCAGCTCGTTCTTGACCCGCATCGGGTCGGCGCCGGACTTGTCGATCTTGTTGATGGCCACGATCAGCGGCACACCGGCCGAACGGGCGTGCTGGATCGCTTCCTTGGTCTGCGGCATGACGCCGTCATCGGCGGCAACCACCAGCACCACGATGTCGGTCAGCTTGGCACCTCGGGCACGCATCGAGGTGAACGCGGCGTGGCCCGGGGTATCCAGGAAGCTGATGACGCCCTTGGGCGTATCAACGTGGTACGCACCGATGTGCTGGGTGATGCCACCGGCTTCGCCGTGGGCGACCTTGGTGCGGCGGATGTAATCCAGCAGCGAGGTCTTGCCGTGGTCGACGTGGCCCATGATGGTGACCACCGGCGGACGCTGCACGGCTTCGCCCTGGTTTTCACCGGTCGAGGCCAGCAGTGCGTCTTCGGCGTCGTTGTCATTGGCACGGACCGCCTTGTGCCCGAGTTCCTCGGTCACCAGTGCAGCGGTGTCGTGGTCGATGGACTGGGTGATGGTGGCCATCACGCCCATCTTGAACAGCGCCTTCACCACCTCGCCGCCCTTCAGCGCGAGCTTCTGCGCCAGGTCGGCCACGGTGATGGTCTCGCCGATCGCCACTTCACGCACGACCGGTGCGGTCGGACGCTCGAAGGCGTGCGGACCGGCGTTGTTGCCACCGCGCGACATGTCGCGACGGCCGCCGCTCTGGTTGCGACCACCGGGGCGACCGCGGGTGTTGCTGTTGTTGCTGTTGCCACGACGCGCACGGTCGGCAGCCGACAGATGCATCTGGCCGGCGAAGCGATCGCCCGGGCCACGCTCGTTGCGCGGCGCGCTGCGGTTGTTGCGGTCGTCGCTGCGCGGCGGTGCCGGCGGTGCACCACGCGGTGCGGCCGGAGCGGCAGCCGGGGTACGCGGCGGGCGCGGCGCGGTTTCGTCGATCGGAGCGCGTCGGGGCTTGCTGGCAGCCTGTGCCTCGGCAGCCTCAGCGGCCTTGGCGGCGGCGGCAGCTTCCTCGGCGGCCTTCTTCTCGGCTTCCGCGCGTTCCTTGGCGGCAACTTCTTCCTCACGGGCACGGACGATGGCTTCGTCGCGCAGACGATCCTTTTCGGCCAGGGCCTGCTGTTCGGCAAGGTTGCGGGCGCGCGACTCTTCCAGCTTGCGCAGGATGTCGGCGCGCTCTTCGTCCGGGGTCATCGCACGCGCACCATCCTTGACGTAGGTGCGCTTCTGGCGCACCTCGACATTCACGGTCGTCTTGCTGCGACCGGAATTGACCGTCACTTCCTGCTGTTTCCGGCGGTTGAGCGTGATCTTCTTTGCAGACTGATCGGTCTCTTCCGGGGCCTGCTCGGGCTTGCCGTGCGAACGACGAAGGAAGCCCAGGAGCTTCACCTTCTCGGTGCTGGTCACGACCTGGTCGGGACCGCTGAACTTCATGCCGGCACCGGCCAGCTGTTCCAGCAGTTTCTCGACCGGCGTGTTGACCAGTTCGGCAAGCTTGCGGATGGTGGTTTGCTGCGACATTCGGATCCTATGATCTTGTGGGCGCCCCCCCGCAGATGGAGGTGGCGCGGATTCTACGCCCTGATCGGCTCAGGGCCCTGTTCATTGCCGGCTCATTCGCCGCGTTCCAGTCGGGCGATCTCCTCGGCACGCGCGGCCAGGATCAGCGCCGCGGCGCGCTCCTGGTCCAGCCCTTCAATGCCGAAGTCCATGACCTCGTCGGCGGCCAGGTCGGAAAGCTCCTCGCTGGTGCGCACGCCGTGGCCGGCCAGCGCGTACGCGGTGGCTTCGTCCATGCCCTCAAGGGACAGCAGGTCCTGCGCCGGCTGGCCGTCTTCAAGGCCTTCCTCGACTGCCAGGGCCTCATTGAGCAGCGCATCGCGGGCACGAGCGCGCAGCTCTTCGACGATGTCCTCGTCGAAACCTTCCACGGCCAGCAGTTCGCCGACCGGGACATAAGCAATTTCTTCAACCGTACCGAAGCCTTCGCTGACCAGGATGCCGGCGATTTCCTCGTCCACTTCCAGCTTGTCCATGAACAGCTGGCGGGCCGACGACTGCTCGGCTTCCGACTTGGCGGTGACCTGGTCCTGGGTCATCACGTTCAGCTGCCAACCGGTCAGGCGGCTGGCCAGGCGCACGTTCTGGCCGCCCTTGCCGATGGCCTGGGCCAGGCGGTCCTCGGCCACGGCCAGATCCATCGAGTGCTTGTCTTCATCGACGATGATCGACTGCACTTCAGCCGGCGCCATCGCGTTGATGACGAAGTTGGCCGGGCTGTCGTTCCACAGCACGATGTCCACGCGCTCGCCATTGAGTTCGTTGGACACCGCCTGCACGCGCGAACCGCGCATGCCGATGCAGGCACCGATCGGATCGGTACGGGTATCGTGGGCCAGCACGGCGATCTTGGCGCGGTCGCCCGGATCGCGGGCACAGGCCTTGATTTCCACCAGACCCTGGCCGACTTCCGGCACTTCCAGCTTGAACAGCTCGATCATGAACTCCGGGGCGGCACGGCTGATGAACAGCTGCGGGCCACGCGGTTCCGAGCGCACTTCGGCCAGGTAGCCGCGCACGCGGTCACCGGCACGCAGCACGTCACGCGGGATGCCCTTGTCCTTCGGGATGAAGCCTTCGGCGTTGCCGCCGAGATCCACGTAGATGTTGCCGCGCTCGGCACGCTTGACCACACCGGTGATCAGCTCGCCGACGCGATCCTTCCACGCATCGACCACCTGCTGGCGCTCGGCTTCGCGCACGCGCTGCACGATGACCTGCTTGGCGGCCTGGGCGGCGATGCGGCCGAAATCGGGGTTCTCGATCTGTTCTTCGATGTAGTCGCCGACGTCCACGCCTTCGGCTTCGTCGACGGCGTCCATCAGGCGGATCTGCCGGTCCGGCGATTCCATGACCACGTCATCGGCCACCACTTCCCAGCGGCGGTAGGTTTCGTAGCTACCATCCTTGTGGTCGATGACCACGCGGGTCAGCACTTCCTCGTCGGGATAGCGCTTCTTCGCTGCGGAGGCCAGGGCGGCCTCGATCGCATCGAAGATCACTTCACGCGGCACGCCCTTCTCGTTGGCGACCGCGTCCACTACCAGCAACAGTTCCTTGCTCATTGGCTCACTCCGCGCGCGGCTTCTTTGCCGCCGGCTCGTTGGAAGAAGAATTCTTGTCCGGCTTCGGACGCTTCGGCGCCGGGCCGGTCGGCTTGGCCGGGGCCAGGCCCAGGGCAACCCAGTCCGGCATGATCCGGGCCTTGTCGATGTTGTCGGCCGACACGACCACTTCGGTCTTGTCGACGACGAAGGTGACGGTGTCTGCCGCTTCGTCGGTCGCTTCGATGCGGCCCTGCAGGCGACGACGGTTGTCCTGCGGCAGCTTCAGCGTGACCTTGGCCATTTCGCCCAGGTGACGGCCGAACTGCTCCAGGTTGAACAGCGGACGATCGACGCCCGGCGAAGACACTTCCAGCGTGTAGTTGCCGCTGATCGGGTCTTCGACGTCCATCTGCGCGGACACTTCGCGGCTGACCCGCTCGCAGTCGTCCACGTTGATGATGCGCTCGGGCTGTTCAGCCAGCGGCACGTCGATGTAAAGGCGCAGAGTTGCACCGCCGGGGGCCGGCAGATACTCAACGCCCAGCAGCTCCAGGCCCAGCGACACAACGGTCGGGCCGAGCAGATTCGCGATGTCGGTTGCCTTGTCGCTCACAGCCTGCCTTGATCTCTTGGTTGGGTGCCGGCCACGGCCGGCGGGGAAAACATGACGCCCCGGAAACGACAAAGGGCCCGCTGGGCCCCTTTTTCCGGAAAGACTCCGGTGACTGGATTCCGGTTGCAACGCGCTGCGTAAGCGTGTCGCGAGCCCTCCTTCCGGACCGGGTCTCCCGTGGGGAGGCCGCCTTCAGGGGTACTGCCTAGGCCGCTGATGATAGCGGCTGCACCGCGCTGGTGCAAGGTGCGGGCCCGGGGTCAGATCCCTTTTCCAGCAGGTAGTCGAGCATGGCTCGACTCTACAGAAACGGAAGGACCCCAAAGAAAAACGCCCTCGAAGCAGGACTCCGAAGGCGATCTCTTTACTTGGTAGCGGGGGCAGGATTTGAACCTGCGACCTTCGGGTTATGAGCCCGACGAGCTGCCAGACTGCTCCACCCCGCATCAGAAGCGGAATTATGAGCGATGGCTCCGAAACATGCAAGCCTTCCCTCATTCATCAAACCGGTTGGCGCCGACCTGAAGTTTGGTAGCGGGGGCAGGATTTGAACCTGCGACCTTCGGGTTATGAGCCCGACGAGCTGCCAGACTGCTCCACCCCGCACCGGAAGTGTTTGAACTGCTGCCCTGCTCTTTCGAGGAGGGCTACCGCAACGATGTTCTGGCTGAACCGCTGCAGTGACAACTCAGGCTGCGCATATTACACGAATCGCGCAGCTTTGTGTCAACTTTTATGCAAGATGCGCAAATGCCTGCTGGCACCAGATCATGATCGGGTTCCAAGCCAGGCCCAGGGCCAGCAGCGCCAGGGCGTTCACGCCCAGCACCACGCCCAGCACGCGGTCGTTGTTGCGCGGCATGGCCTCGCCCACCGGCTCATCGAAGTACATGACCTTGATGACGCGCAGGTAGTAGAAGCAGCCGACCACAGCGCACAGCACGCCGAGGATGGCCAGCCACAGCAGGCCGCCGTTGACGGCAGCGCCGAGCACGGCCAGCTTGGTCCAGAAGCCCAGGAACGGCGGGATGCCGGCCAGCGACGCCATGATGCACAGCACCAGGCCGGCCATCCACGGGTTGCGGGCGTTCAGGCCCTTGAAGTCCTCGATGTTCTCGGCTTCAAAGCCGGCACGCGACAGGGCGATGATCGCACCGAAGGCGGCGGTGGACATGATGGCGTAGGCCAGTGCGTAGAACAGCGCGGCGGCATAGCCCTGCGCGCCGCCACCGGCGATGCCCATCAGCAGGAAGCCGATGTGCGACACGGTGGAGAACGCCAGCATGCGCTTGAGGTTGCTCTGCGCGATGGCCATCAGGTTGCCGATGACCAGCGAGACGGCGGCCAGGCCGGCGATCAGCAGCTGCAGTTCGGTCGACAGCGGACCCACGCCCATTTCCAGCAGACGGTAGGCCATGCCGAACGCGGCCAGCTTCGGTGCCGAGCTGATGAACAGCGCGATCGGTGCCGGGGCGCCCTGGTAGACGTCGGGCAGCCACATGTGGAACGGCGCGGCACCCAGCTTGAAGGCCACGCCGGCGATCATGAAGACCGCACCGGTGATCAGCAGCACGCGCTCATCCGAATGCGGGATGGCGGCCTGGATGGCATCCAGATGCAGGCTGCCGGTGGCGCCGTAGATCAGCGACATGCCGTACAGCAGCAGGCCCGAGGCCAGCGAACCGAGGACGATGTACTTCATCGCCGCTTCCGAGGCCAGGCCGCTGTCGCGGTTGCTGGCCACCAGTGCGTAGGAGCACAGGGCCAGCAGTTCCAGGCCGAGGTAGACCATCAGCAGGCTGCCGGCCGAAACCAGGATCATCATGCCGGCCGTGCCGAACAGGATCAGCACCGGGATCTCGCCCTGGAACAGGTTGCGGTCGCGCAGGTAGCGCCAGCCATAGACCAGGGTCAGGCCACTGAGCAGCACGATCCCGGTCTTCATCACGTCCGCGGCGGTATCGCGCACGAACATGCCGTGGAAGACCTCACCCTGCCCGCCCACGCCGGTGGCGAGCATGAACAGCACCACGGCCAGCGCAGCGACCGAGAACAGGTGGGTGACGATCTTGTTCCGGTTGCTGACGAACAGGTCGAGGATCATCAGGGCGAAGGCGCTGCCGATCAGCACCAGCTCGGGGGCGAGCGGTGGCAGGTCGGCGGCGGTCAATGGCAGCAGCGGCGAGGTGGTCATCATCAAATCCTGGAATTACAGCAGCTTGCTGGATGCGATCTGCATCGCCAGCTTCGCGATCGAGGGCTCCATCAGGTCGGTCAGCGGCTTGGGGTAGATGCCCAGGGCCAGCACGCCGATGGCGAACACGGTGAGCAGCGCCCACTCGCGGCCGTTGATGTCCTTCAGCTCGGCCACGTGGCTGTTGGCCACTTCGCCGAAGAAGATGCGCTTGTACAGCCACAGGGTGTAAGCCGCACCGATGATCAGGGTGGTGGCAGCGCCCAGGGCGATCCACGGATTGCGCTGGAAGGCGGCCAGGATGACCATGAACTCACCGGCAAAACCACTGGTGCCCGGCAAGCCGGCATTGGCCATGAAGAACAGCATGGCGAAGGTGGCAAACCACGGCATCACGTTGACCACGCCGCCGTAATCGGCGATGCGGCGGCTGTGCATGCGGTCGTACAGCACGCCGACGCAGGAGAACATCGCGCCGGACACGAAGCCGTGCGAGATCATCTGCACCATGGCGCCCTGCAGGCCCAGGCGGGCCGCATCGGCGTTGCCGGCTTCACGCACCAGCCACAGGGCGATGAAGGTACCGAGGGTGACAAAGCCCATGTGCGCGATCGACGAATAGGCGATCAGCTTCTTCATGTCGTCCTGCACCAGGGCGACCAGGCCGACGTAGATCACCGCGATCAGCGACAGGGCGATCACCAGCCAGGCCCACTCGCTGGACGCATCGGGCACGATCGGCAGGTTGAAGCGCAGGAAGCCGTAGCCACCGATCTTCAGCGCGATGGCGGCCAGGATGACCGAACCGGCGGTCGGCGCTTCCACGTGGGCATCCGGCAGCCAGGTGTGTACCGGGAACATCGGCACCTTGACCGCGAAGGCGATCAGGAAGGCGAAGAAGATCCAGGTCTGTTCCTTGGCGCTCAGCGGCAGCGCGTACAGATCGGCCAGCTGGAAGCTGCCGCCCTTCATGTACAGGTAGATCAGTGCCACCAGCATCAGCACCGAGCCGAGGAAGGTGTACAGGAAGAACTTCATCGCGGCGTAGATGCGGCGCGGGCCGCCCCAGACACCGATGATGAGGAACATCGGGATCAGCATCGCCTCGAAGAACACGTAGAACAGCATCGCGTCGGTGGCCGAGAAGATGCCGACGGTGACGCCTTCCAGGATCAGGAAGGCGGCCACGTACTGGTTCACGCGCTTGTCGATGGCGCTCCAGGCGCCCAGCAGGGCCAGCACACCCACCAGGGTGGTCAGCAGGATCAGCGCGATGGCGATGCCATCCACGCCCAGGTTGTAGCCGATCTTGTACGCCGGGATCCATGCATGGGTCTCGACGAACTGCATGCCATCGGCAGCCGGGTTGTAGCCGCTGAGCAGCGAGAGACTCGCAACGAAAGTCAGCAGCGCCACGCCGATGGACGCCCAGCGGGCGGTCTGCGCATTACGGATCGCAAGGATCAGGGCACCGCCGAGGATCGGCAGCCAGATGAGGACACTGAGTAGGGGCCAGTTCGACACGTCTTCTTATTCCGTACAGGTCATCAACGCAGGTAATGCATCAGCACGCCCAGCAGGGCAATCAGGCCGATGATCATCGCGAAGGCGTAGTGATAGAGGAAACCGGATTGGGTACGACGCAGCACGCCGGCTGCGACGTCCACAACACGTGCCGAGAGATTGACCACGCCATCGACGATGTTGCTGTCGATCCAGCGTGCGACCTTGCCGAGCTTGACGCTGCCACCGGCAAAGCCATCGATCCACAGCTTGTCGAAGCCATACTTGTTTTCCAGCACCGACACCAGTGGGGCGAAGGTCTTGCGTGCCTTGCCCGACAGGTCCGGCTTCCACAGGTAGAACAGCGCGGCCAGCAGGAAGCCTGCGACGGTCAGGAAGAACGGCGGCAGCATCATGCCGTGCAGCGCGAACGCCACCGGGCCATGGAACTCCTCGCCGAGGAAGGCCACGGTGTTCTTGGCCGGATCGTAGAAATCGACGATGCCGGTGAAGAACGTGGTCGCCTGGCCCTTGATCGCTTCGTGGGCGTGGTGGCCGGCCCAGTCGGTGCCGTGCAGCATCGGACCGATGCTGAAGAAGCCGATGGCGATCGAGGGGATGGCCAGCAGGATCAGCGGCAGGGTCACCACCCACGGGGTTTCGTGCGGCTCATGCGGACCGTGGCCGTGGCCGTGGTCGTCATGGGCATCGCCGTGGTGCGCGTCGGCGTGGTGTGCATCGGCAGCATGATGGTCGTCATGGCCGTGGTCATCATGGTGCGCGTCACGGAAGCGCTCCGGACCATGGAAGGTCAGGAACAGCAGGCGGAAGCTGTAGAAACTGGTGACCAGCACGCCACCCAGCACGGCCCAGTAGCCATAGGTGGCCACCCAGGTGCCCTGCATGTGGGCGTGGATCTCGGCGGCCTCGATGATGGTGTCCTTCGAGTAGAAGCCGGAGAAGAACGGCGTACCGACCAGGGCCAGCGTACCGATCCACATGGTGATGAAGGTGATCGGCATGTACTTGCGCAGGCCGCCCATCTTGCGCATGTCCTGCTCGTGGTGCATGGCGATGATGACCGAGCCGGCACCGAGGAACAGCAGCGCCTTGAAGAAGGCGTGGGTCATCAGGTGGAACACGGCCGCCGAGTAGGCCGACACGCCCAGCGCCACGGTCATGTAGCCGAGCTGGGACAGCGTCGAGTACGCGACCACGCGCTTGATGTCGTTCTGCACGATGCCGATCAGGCCGGTGAAGAACGCGGTGGTGGCACCGATGAACAGAATGAAGTTCAGCGCGGTCTGCGACAGCTCGAACAGCGGCGACATGCGGGTGACCATGAAGATACCGGCGGTCACCATGGTCGCGGCGTGGATCAGTGCCGAGATCGGGGTCGGGCCTTCCATCGAATCCGGCAGCCACACGTGCAGCGGCACCTGGGCCGACTTGCCCATGGCGCCGATGAACAGGCAGATGCAGATGACGGTGGCGATCGACCAGACAACCGGGTCACTCAGCAGCTGCATGCCGAACAGGGTGCCGTCCCAGATCTGCATCTTGGCTTCCGGGCTGGCCAGTGCGCCGGCCTGCGAGAAGACCTGCGAGTAGTCCAGGGTGCCGAACACCCACAGCACGCCGGCGATGCCCAGCAGGAAGCCGAAGTCACCGACGCGGTTGACCAGGAACGCCTTCATGTTGGCGAAGATCGCGGTCGGGCGCTTGAACCAGAAGCCGATCAGCAGGTACGACACCAGGCCCACCGCTTCCCAGCCGAAGAACAGCTGCAGGAAGTTGTTGCTCATCACCAGTGTGAGCATCGAGAAGGTGAACAGCGAGATGTAGCTGAAGAAGCGCTGGTAGCCCGGGTCTTCTTCCATGTAGCCGATGGTATAGATGTGGACCAGCAGCGACACGAAGGTCACCACCACCATCATCATCGCGGTCAGCTTGTCGACCATGAAGCCGACATGGGCTGAGTACTGGCCCACTTCAAAGAAGGTGTACAGGTTCTGGTTGAACGGCTGCGCGCCGCCCCAGACCAGCTGGTACAGGGTGTACATCGACAGGGCGCAGCTGATGGCCACGCCGAGGATGGTGACGGTCTGGGCGCCGAAGCGCTTGACCTGGCGACCGAACAGGCCGGCGATGATGCTGCCGAACAGCGGTGCAAGCACCACTGCGATCAACAGACTCTTGGAGAGAGTGATTTCCATCTGTGGATCAGCCCTTCAGCGAATCGACTTCGCCGACATTGATTGTGCGGCGGGTGCGGAACAGGGTCACCAGGATCGCCAGGCCGATGGCGGCCTCGGCAGCGGCGACGGTCAGGATGAAGAACACGAACAGCTGGCCTGACGGGTCGCCCAGCTGGCGCGAGAAACCGACGAAGTTGATGTTCACCGACAGCAGCATCAACTCGATGGACATCAGCAGGACGATGATGTTCTTGCGGTTGAGGAAGATGCCGGCAAGGCTGATGCAGAACAGCACCGCGCCCAGCGCCAGGATGTGGCCGAGAGTGATCATGCCTGGGTCTCCTCGTCGCCCGCGACCGGCTTGGTGTTGCTGTGGACCAGCGGCTGTTCGGCGTCCATCTTGACCATGCGCAGGCGCTGGCCCGCCTTGACCATGGTCTGGTCGCCCGGGTTCTGGCTCTTCACGCCGGTACGGCGGCGCAGGGTCAGCATGACGGCGGCCACCACGGCCACGGTCAGGATGACGGCGGCGAACTCGAACGGCAGCAGGAATTCGGTGAACAGGCTGCGTGCCAGCCAGGTGATGTTGGACGTGTCCGCGGCCAGGGCCGCAGCGTTGTCGGTCGGGAAGGCGTTGACCGCCCTGCCTTTCACGCCGATCAGGATCAGCATCTGCACCAGCATGGCCACGGCCACGATCAGGCCGACCGGCAGGTAGCGAACCCAGCCCTCACGCAGGTTCGTGGGATCGATGTCGAGCATCATCACCACGAACAGGAAGAGCACCATCACCGCACCGACGTAGACCAGCACCAGGGCGACACCGAGGAACTCGGCGCCCACCAGCAGCCACACGCAGGCGATGGAGAAGAAGGTCAGCACCAGGCAGAGCACGGCGTGAACCGGGTTGCGCACGCTGATCACCGCACCGGCCGAAACCGTTGCCGCGATGGCGAACACCCAGAAAGCGATATTTACCCAATCCATCTCTCGACCTCAGCGGTAAGCGGCATCGGCGGCACGACGCTCGGCGATCTCGTTTTCGAGACGATCGCCAAGGGCCAGCAGCTGCGGCTTGGTAACGATGTTTTCGCCACGGTTCTCGAAGTGGTACTCGAGGATGTGGGTTTCGACGATCGAGTCCACCGGGCAGCTTTCTTCGCAGAAGCCGCAGAAGATGCACTTGAACAGGTCGATGTCGTAGCGGGTGGTACGGCGGGTGCCGTCCTCGCGCTTGGCCGAGTCGATGGTGATGGCCAAGGCCGGGCACACCGCTTCGCACAGCTTGCAGGCGATGCAGCGCTCTTCACCGTTGGGGTAACGGCGCAGGGCGTGCAGGCCACGGAAGCGCGGCGACTGCGGGAACTTCTCCATCGGGTACATCATCGTGTACTTCGGCTTGAAGCTGTACTTCAGCGTCAGCCACAGACCGGCCAGCAGTTCGAGCAGCAGCAGGCTCTTGAAGTAATGGGTAATCCTGTTCATCACTTAGACGCCCTTTTGAATCACGCCGAAGAACACCATGACGGCGGTAACCGCGATCCACAGAATGGCCAGCGGGATGAAGACCTTCCAGCCCAGGCGCATGATCTGGTCATAGCGGAAGCGCGGGAAGCTGGCACGGAACCAGATGTAGGCACTGGCGAAGAAGAACACCTTGACGAACAGCCACGGTGCACCGCCCTTCCAGATCCAGTCGACCAGCGGCGAGATGTTGCCCAGGTCGACCCAGCCCTGGATCGGGCTCAGCCAGCCGCCGAGGAAGAAGATCGAGATCAGGAAGCTGATCAGGATCATGTTCGCGTATTCGGCCAGGAAGAACAGCGCAAAGGCACCGCCGGAGTATTCGACCATGTGGCCGGCGACGATTTCCGATTCGCCTTCCACCACGTCGAACGGCGCGCGGTTGGTTTCAGCCACGCCCGACACCCAGTAGATGACGAACAGCGGGAACAGCGGCAGCAGGAACCAGTCGAAGAAGCCGGAGCTGCCGGCCTGGGCCATCACGATGCTGCTCAGGTTCAGGCTGCCCGAAGCGATCATCACGCCGACCAGGGCAAAGCCCATGGCGATTTCGTAGCTGATCATCTGCGCCGAGGCGCGCATGGCACCCAGGAATGCATACTTCGAGTTGGATGCCCAACCGGCCAGGATGATGCCGTAGATGCCCAGCGAGGTCATCGCCAGCAGGTACAGCAGGCCGGCGTTGGCGTTGGACAGCACGATCTGCGAGTCGAAGGGCACCACCGACCAGGCGGCAAACGCCGGGGCCAGAGTGATCAGCGGCGCGAGCAGGAAGATCGCCTTGTTGGCGCTGCTCGGCTGCAGGACTTCCTTGAACAGCAGCTTGAAGACGTCGGCGAAGGCCTGGAAGATGCCCATGCCCACGTACATCGGGCCGTGGCGGACGTGCATCCAGCCGATCAGCTTGCGTTCCCAGACCACGTAGAAGGCCACCGAGACGATCACCGGCACGGCGATTACCAGGATCTTCAGGATGATCCAGATCAGCGCGCCGATATCACCGAGGGCAAGCAGCCACTGGTGCAGCGGGTCGACCGCGTTCAACAGCAATTCGTTCATGCAGCCACCACCGATGCGCGAGCGGCACCCAGCGGCGCGGTCGCGCCGTGGCCCGATTCAATCCAGACCGAACCCGCAGCGACGCGGGCGTCGACCACCACCGGCAGGGTGGCCTTGCCGGCATCGGTGCCGACCTTGGCCATCTGCCCTTCCTGCAGCTGCAGGCGCGCGGCATCGTCAGCGTTGAGCACGATGCGCGGGGCGTTGTTCAGCGGATGCGACTGCAGCGCCGGCGCGCGACGGACCACCGCATCGGTGCGGTAGATCGCAGCGGTCGAAGCCACTTCCAGACCTTCGCCGGCAACGGCCGGCTGGGCCGAGGCGGCAACGGTGACCGACACCGGTGCCAGGCTGGCACGCAGGCCGGCCAGGTCGGTGAAGTCGAAACCGGCCAGGGCCATGTCGCCGCCCAGCGCACGCAGCACGCGCCAGCCTTCACGGGCCTCGCCCGGCAGCTTGCCGCCGGCACGGGCCGACTGCTCGCGACCATCGAGGTTGGTCAGGGTGGCATCGATTTCCGGCAGCGCGCCGATCGGCAGGATGACGTCGGCAACGTCGCGGGTAGAGACGCAGGCGAACTGGCTGAAGGCCACCACCTTGGCACCGACCAGCGCCTTGCGCGCGGCCGGAGCATCGGCGAAGTCCAGGCCCGGTTCCAGGCCGTACACCACGTAAGCCTGGCGCGGCTGCGCCAGCATGGTGGCCACGTCCTTGCCGGCCGGCAGCACGCCGGCGCGGGTCAGGCCCACGGCATTGGCGCCCTGCGGGATGCGGCACAGCTTGGCACCGGTGGCGGCAGCGAAATCACGCGCAGCGGCGCGGATCGCGGCGGCCTGCGGGTGGTTCTCGGCGATGCCACCGACGATCAGCACGGTGTTGGTACCGCCCTGCACTGCCGAACGCAGTTCTTCGCTGGCCAGCGCGTCGACGAACTTCGACGGGGCGACGATCTGCTTGCCGGCAATGCTGAAGGCAAAGTCGAAGTCCACCGGGTTGACGACGTGGATCTTCGCGCCCTTGGTGGTCTGCGCCTTGCGCAGGCGGGCGTGCAGCAGCGGCAGTTCGTGGCGGATGTTGCTGCCCAGAACGACGATGCGGTCGGCGCCCTCGATTTCGGCCAGCGGCAGGCCGAACACTTCGGCGGTTGCGGCGTCGGAGAAATCGCGGTTGTTGATGCGGTGGTCGATGTTGTGCGAGCCCAGGCCCTTGGCCAGGCGGGCCAGCAGCGCGCCTTCCTCGTTGGAGGTGGACGGATGCACCAGCACGCCCAGGTGGTCACCCTGGTGGGCCTTGAGGATCTCGGCGGCCGCGGCCAGGCCTTCGGCCCAGCTCACTTCCTTCCACTCGCCGTTGACCTTGCGCAGCGGCTTGACCGCACGGTCTTCGCTGTACAGGCCCTGGTGCGAGTAGCGGTCACGGTCGGACAGCCAGCACTCGTTCACCGCTTCGTTGTCGCGCGGCACGGTGCGCAGCACTTCGCCGCGACGCACGTGCAGGAACAGGTTCGAACCCATGGCGTCGTGGTAGCCCAGCGATTCGCGCGCGGTCAGTTCCCACGGGCGGGCGCGGAACTGGAACACCTTGTTGGTCAGCGCGCCGACCGGGCAGACGTCGACGACGTTGCCGGACAGCTCGGTGGTCAGCGGCTTGCCGTCGTAGGTACCGATCTGCAGGTTCTCGCCGCGGTACATGCCACCCAGTTCATAGGTGCCTGCCACGTCGGCGGTGAAGCGCACGCAGCGGGTGCACTGGATGCAGCGGGTCATCTCGGTGGCGACCAGCGGCCCCATGTCCTCGTCGGGCACCACGCGCTTGCGCTCGTTGAAGCGGCTGACCGAACGGCCATAGCCCAGCGAGACGTCCTGCAGCTCGCATTCGCCGCCCTGGTCGCAGATCGGGCAGTCCAGCGGGTGGTTGATGAGCAGGAACTCCATCACCGAACGCTGGAACTTGAGCGCCTTCTCACTGCGGGTGGCGACCTTCATGCCGTCCATCACCGGGGTGGCGCAGGCCGGCGCCGGCTTCGGCGACTTCTCCACGTCCACCAGGCACATGCGGCAGTTGGCGGCGATCGGCAGCTTCTCGTGGTAGCAGAAGCGCGGAATGGAGATGCCGGCCTTGTCGGCGGCCTGGATGATCATCGAGCCCTTGGGCACGACCAGCGACTTGCCATCGATCTCGATGGTGACGTGATCGGGTGGGACGCTCGGATTTACGGGTTGCGCGCTCATGCAGCGGCTGCCTCCACCTTCTTGCCGTCAACCATCGAATGACCGTTGACGATGTAGTACTCGAACTCGTCCCAGAACTGGCGCAGGAAGCCCTGGATGGGCCATGCAGCCGCTTCGCCGAACGCACAGATGGTGTGGCCTTCGATCTGGCCGGCCACCGCCTTCAGCTGGTGCAGGTCTTCCATCGTGGCCTTGCCGGCGACGATGCGCTCCAGCACGCGGTGCATCCAGCCGGTACCTTCACGGCACGGGGTGCACTGGCCGCAGGATTCCTTGTGGAAGAACTGGCTGATGCGGCAGGCGAACTTGACGCAGCAGACGCTGTCATCGAGCACCACGACGGCGCCCGACCCCAGGCCGGAGCCCAGTGCACGGATGGTGTCGTAGTCCATCGGCAGGCCCTTCAGCTCGGCCGCGGTCAGCACCGGCATCGACACGCCGCCCGGGATCGCGCCCTTCAGGGTGCGGCCCGGACGCAGGCCACCGGCCATTTCCAGCAGGTCGTCGAAGGTGGTGCCCAGCGGCACTTCAAAGTTGCCGCCGTTCTGCACGCAGCCGGAGACCGAGAAGCACTTCGGGCCGCCGTTGGCGGTCAGGCTCAGGCCCTTGAACCACTCCGGACCGTTGCGGATGATCGCCGGCACCGAACCGTAGGTTTCGGTGTTGTTGATCGTCGACGGCTTGCCGTACAGGCCGAAGTTCGCCGGGAACGGCGGCTTGTAGCGCGGCTGGCCCTTCTTGCCTTCCAGCGATTCCATCAGCGCGGTTTCTTCGCCGCAGATGTAGGCGCCGGCGCCCAGGGCACCGTAGATGTCGATGTCCACGCCCGAGCCCATCACGTTCTTGCCCAGCCAGCCATTTGCATAGGCATCGGCCAGGGCCTGTTCGAAGTGCTCGAACGGCTCGTGGTGGAACTCACCGCGCAGGTAGTTGTAGCCCACGGTCGAGCCGGTGGCGTAGCAGGCGATCGCCATGCCTTCCACCACCGAATGCGGGTTGTAGCGCAGGATGTCGCGGTCCTTGCAGGTGCCCGGCTCGGATTCGTCCGAATTGCAGAGGATGTACTTCTGCATGTTGCCCTTGGGCATGAAGGACCACTTCAGGCCGGTCGGGAAGCCAGCGCCACCGCGGCCGCGCAGGCCCGAGGCCTTGACCATCTCGATGACCTGCTCCGGCGGGATCTTCTCTTCGAGGATCCTGCGCAGGGCGGCGTAGCCACCGGTCTTCAGGTAGCTTTCGTACGACCACGGGGTGTCGTAATGCAGGGTGGTGTAGACCACCTGGTGCGGCAGCGGCGCGGGGCCGACCGGACCCTTGGATTCGTGGTGATGTGCCATGCCCTTACTCCAGCCCGTCCAGCAGCTCGTCGACCTTTTCCAGGGTCAGACGCTCATGGTAGTGACCGTTGATGACCATCATCGGTGCGCCACCGCAGCCAGCCAGGCACTCTTCCTCACGCTTGAGGTAGACGCGGCCGTCCGGGGTGGACTGGCCGTGCTTGATGCCCAGCTTCTTCTCGCAATGGCGCACGATGTCTTCGGCGCCATTGAGCCAGCAGCTGATGTTGGTGCAGATGGCCACGTTGTTGCGGCCCACCTTCTCGGTCTCGAACATCGAGTAGAAGCTGGCCACTTCGTAGGCCCACACCGGCGGCAGGTCCAGGTACTTGGCCACGCCGGCGATCAGCTCGTCGGTCAGCCAGCCCTCGTTCTGCTCCTGGGCCGCGTGCAGGCCCTGCAGCACGGCAGAGCGCTTGCGGTCCGGCGGGAACTTGGACAGCCAGTGATCGATGTGAGCGCGCGTCTTGTCGCTCAACACCACCATCGGGTCGACGTCGCGCGCCGCCTCGAAATTACCTGTCGCCTTCATCGGCCGACCTCAGCGAAATGCATAACGTGAAATTGCAGAAACTGCGGCGCCGGCTTGCGCCGGCTGCCTGCAGCGGGCGTTGGCGTGGCGGACGGCATTACCGGTCAACCTCGCCGAACACCAGATCGTAGGTACCGATCATGGCCACCACGTCGGCCAGCATGTGGCCGCGCACGATCGAATCGATCGAGGACAGATGGGCGAAGCCGGGGGCACGCAGGTGCACGCGGAAAGGCTTGTTGGCGCCATCGGAGACCAGGTAGCAGCCGAACTCACCCTTCGGGGCTTCCACCGCCGAATAGGTTTCACCGGCCGGCACACAGTAGCCTTCGCTGAACAGCTTGAAGTGGTGGATCAGCGCTTCCATGTCGTCCTTCATGTCCTCGCGCCTGGGCGGAGCGACCTTGAAGTTCTTCACCATCACCGGGCCCGGGTTGGCCTTCAGCCACGCCACGCACTGCTTGATGATGCGGTTGGATTCGCGCATTTCGGCAACGCGGACCAGGTAGCGGTCGTAGCAGTCGCCTTCCTTGCCCAGCGGGATGTCGAAATCGACGGCATCGTACTTGGCGTACGGACGCTTCTTGCGCAGGTCCCAGGCAATACCCGAACCGCGCAGCATCACGCCGGTCATGCCCCACTGGTGGGCCAGTTCCGGGCTGACCACGCCGATGCCGACCGTACGCTGCTTCCAGATACGGTTGTCGGTCAGCAGGGTTTCGTATTCGTCGACACGACCCGGGAATTCGTTGGTGAAGTTTTCCAGGAAGTCCAGCAGCGAGCCTTCACGCGAAGCATTGAGCTGCTTCAGCGCCTTGCCCTTGTGCCAGCGCGATTCCTTGTACTTCGGCATGTGGTCCGGCAGGTCGCGGTAGACGCCGCCCGGACGGTAGTACGCTGCGTGCATGCGCGCGCCGGAGACGGCTTCGTAGCAATCCATCAGCTCTTCGCGTTCGCGGAAGGCGTACAGCATGACCGCCATCGCACCCAGGTCGAGCGCGTTGGAGCCCAGCCACATCAGGTGGTTCAGGATGCGGGTGATTTCGTCGTACATGGTGCGGATGTACTGCGCACGCTCGGGCGCTTCGATACCCATCAGGGTTTCGATCGCGCGCACGTAGGCGTGCTCGTTGCACATCATCGACACGTAATCCAGGCGATCCATGTAGCCGATCGACTGGTTGAACGGCTTGGACTCGGCCAGCTTTTCGGTACCACGGTGCAGCAGGCCCACATGGGGGTCGGCACGCATGATGGTTTCGCCGTCCATTTCCAGGATCAGGCGCAGCACACCGTGGGCGGCCGGATGCTGCGGGCCGAAGTTCATGGTGTAGTTGCGGATTTCCTGGCGCAGTTCGGCCGGGTTGCTCGCAAATGCCTGGTGGGCTTGATGGAACTCACTCACTTCACTGCCTCCTGCGCGCGCTCACCCTCTGCGGTCTGCAGACGGGCGTCGTCGCGGATCACGCGCGGCACGCCGACGCGCGGCTCCACCGAGGTGACCGGTTCGTAGACCACGCGCTTCTTTTCTTCGTCGTAGCGGACTTCGACGTTGCCGATCAGCGGGAAATCCTTGCGGAACGGATGGCCGACGAAACCGTAGTCGGTCAGGATCCGGCGCAGGTCCGGGTGACCTTCGAAGATCACGCCGTACAGGTCGAACGCTTCGCGCTCGAACCAGTTCAGGCCCGGCCAGATGCCGGTCAGCGAGGACACCACCGGCAGTGCTTCGTCAGGGGCGAAGCAGCGCAGGTGCAACATCAGGTTGTGCTGGTAGGAGCGCAGCTGGGCGACCACGGCGAAACGCTGGGTCGGCATGTGCTGCGGGCTCGCGCCGTCGGCACCGTTTTCCTCGGTGGGGAACTCGCCCCACGCGAAACGGCCCTGGGCCTTGCCTTCGACACCCCGGCTGAAGCCCTGCGAGGACACGTCAGCGGTGTCCCATTCGTCGGAGCCATAGCCCAGGTAGTCGACGCCGCAGAGATCCACGGCCTGCTCGAAACCAAACTCGTCACGCAGCGCCAGCGCGGTGGCATGCCACTCGGCGGCAGGCACCTCCAGCGTCACTTCGCCGCGGGGTTCGACCACGATGACCTTCGCACCAGCGAAACGTGCGGACAGTCGGTCGATGAAGGATGCTTGCTCTGCCATGGGGGCTTGGCGCGCTCTTGTAGTGTGGAAGGGTCAGCGGGCGATGGTCTGTGTACGCCAGATCTTCTTCTGCAGCTGCAGGATCCCGTACACCAGCGCCTCGGCGGTCGGCGGGCAGCCCGGGACGTAGACGTCCACCGGCACCACGCGATCACAGCCGCGCACGACAGAATAGGAGTAATGGTAGTAGCCGCCGCCGTTGGCGCAGCTGCCCATCGAGATGACCCACTTCGGGTCCGGCATCTGGTCGTAGACCTTGCGCAGCGCCGGGGCCATCTTGTTGACCAGGGTGCCGGCCACGATCATCACGTCGGACTGACGCGGCGACGGGCGGAACACCACGCCGTAGCGGTCAAGGTCCAGGCGCGCGGCGCCGGCGTGCATCATCTCGACCGCGCAGCAGGCCAGACCGAAGGTCATCGGCCACATGGAGCCGGTGCGGGCCCAGTTCAGCAGCGCGTCGACGCTGGTGGTGACGAAGCCCTTTTCCAGCAGCGGGTTGTCGCCTTCCGGCCGCAGGATGTCATCAACCCGCCCTTCCGGGACCGGATTGTTCATGAGGCCATCGAGAGTCTGAATCACTCCCATTCCAGCGCTCCCTTCTTCCAGACGTAAATGAAACCGAGGAACAGCATGCCGACGAACAGGCCCATGGTGACGAGCGAACGGGCGCCCAGCTCCATGAAGACCTGGGTCCACGGCACGATGAAGATGATTTCCAGGTCGAAGACGATGAACTGGATCGCGATCAGGTAGTAGCGCACGTCGAACTTCATGCGCGCGTCTTCGAAGGCCTCGAAGCCGCACTCGTACGGCGAGAGCTTTTCCAGATCGGGGCGGCGGGGACCGAGGAATCGACCGATCAGCATCAGCGTGATGCCGATACCGGTCGCGACGATCAGAAACAGCAGAGACGGCAAATATTCGGCCAGCACAGCGATTCTCTCTTGCCTCTGCCGCCGCGCCTGCAGGCGCTTTGGCATGGGGGAGTGGACGGGAAACGGCTGGCGCGTTGCGCGCCAGGAGAACCCGCTTTACTTACAAATGGTGCCCAAGAGGGGACTCGAACCCCTACGACCTAAGTCGCTACCACCTCAAGGTAGTGCGTCTACCAATTCCGCCACCTGGGCAAACGATCACATCAGTCAAACCACCCGATGCGCCGCATATTGTAACCGTCTTCAGTCTTTCTGGGAGCCTTCCGAGGGCTTTTCTTCACCAGAAACCGAAGATTCCGCCTGAGGCGGCACAGTCGCGGCCGGAACCGGGGCTGCCGGGACCGCATCGGCCTTCGGAACGGCCGGGAGTTCACCTGCCGGAGCGGCCGGAGCGCTGGCCGCCGGAGCGGACATCAGGCCCAGGTCCTGGTCGGCCGCCGGACGGCTGCCGTGGCCGGCATACCAGGCCATGAAGAGGCTGATGCCGAAGAACACGACGGCCAGCCACTTGGTCGACTTGGACAGGAAGTTGGACGCGCCACGCGCGCCGAACACGGTGCCCGAGGCGCCAGCGCCGAAGCCCGAACCAGCCGCCGCACCCGAACCACGCTGCATCAGGATGAGCGCGATCATGGCCACGGCCACGAGCACGTAGACGACATTGAGGATCAACATCAGCATTGGGAATCCGCCCTCGGACAATACTTACAAGGATTAGTTCGCGACCGCCGCCTGCGCGATGGCCAGGAAGTCCGCGGCCACCAGGGAGGCGCCGCCGACCAGCCCACCATCGACATCCGGCTGCGCGAACAGTTCCCCGGCATTGTCGGGCTTCACGCTGCCGCCGTAAAGAATGGGCAGTGAATCAGCGATTCTAGCATCGATGCGCGCCACTTCGCCACGGATGAACGCGTGGACCTGCTGCGCCTGTTCCTTGCTGGCGGTCCTGCCGGTACCGATGGCCCAGACCGGCTCATAGGCGACCACGGCATTGGTGAAGCCGCTGGCGCCCACCAGGGCCAGCACCGGGGCCAGCTGGCCGGCGATGACCGCCTCGGTCTGCCCCGCCTCGCGCTGTTCGAGGGTTTCGCCCACGCACAGCACCGGCACCAGGCCGGCGTGCATGGCCGCAGCGAACTTGCGCGCGACCAGCTCACTGCTTTCATTATGGTACTGGCGGCGCTCGGAGTGGCCGACCAGGCCGTAACGGGCCCCGACCTCATGCAGCATGGCCGCACAGACCTCGCCGGTGTAGGCGCCCTTCTCGTTGCTGCTGACGTCCTGGGCGCCGAACAGCAGGCCGGTTTCGCCGAAATCCTCGACCAGCTCGCCCAGGTAGGGCAGCGGCGGAAGGATGACCACGTCCACCCCGGCCTTGGGCAGCCCCGCAGCCACCTGGCCCAGCAGGTCAGTGGCGAATTGACGGCTGCCGTGCAGCTTCCAGTTTCCGGCGACGATCTTGCGGCGCATGAGCGGGTGGCTCCTGTATGAAGTCAGCCGCCCATGATACCCGTTACGGCAAAAACCCGTTTCCTTGTAAGCGGTTACATGGATTTTCAGCGAACGGCGCAGCCCCTCGTGGCGGGTCGGCTGGGTTGGTCGCGAAAGGCCCGGTTGGATTCGGTGGCTTGGTCGGCGAGGCAGGGGCGCGGGACACGCCGTGAACCCATCCATGGGGGCTCGTAGGCGCCATCCATGGCGTCTGCGGTCCCGCGCCCCTGCGCCGCCCGGCCTCTGACACATCCCGGCGGTTCCGGCCGCCACGGAAAGAAAAAAGAAGAGCAAGAGCAAGAGCAAAAGCAAGAGCAAAAGCAAGAGCAGCACTTCGGCCTGTTCCGGGGTCGGATCCCTCCCCGCAGGAGAGGGATCTGACCCCTACCCCACTTCGATCTGACAGATGTGTCGACCAAGGTCGACACCTACCAGGAGCCGCCCGTACCCACCGTCACCGGGAAACTGTCGAAGGCGGGGAGGTGTCGGATGGCGGGGTGTCCGCGGCATCGATGCCGCGGCCAAGCCCCCAGGGATGGGTTTACGGCGTCCCCGCCATCCGACACCTCCCCGCCCGACAAGCAATAACCCAGAGCCGCCTTGGCTTTGGCTTTGGCTTTGGCCTCTGCGGGTGCAGGGCGGCAGCCCTGCAAAGAAAAAGCCGCCTTTCGGCGGCCTTCTCATTACTTCAGCTTGATTTCGCGCAGGCGTTCCTCGAGGAAGCCGTGGGCGGTGATCGGCTCCGGGTACCGGCTCGGGTTTTCCGGGGTGATGCACGAGGGCAGCACGTCGATCAGGAAATCCGGGTTCGGGTGCAGGAAGAACGGCACCGAGTAACGCGGCTGGCGGGCCAGCTCACCCGGGGGATTAACCACGCGGTGGATGGTCGACGGATACACGTGGTTGGTCAGGCGCTGCAGCATGTCGCCGATGTTGACCACGATGGTGTCGGCGTCGGAGGTGAACGGCACCCACTCGCCCTCATGCGACTGCACTTCCAGGCCCGCGGCGCTGGCGCCGACCAGCAGGGTGATGAAGTTGATGTCGCCATGCGCACCGGCACGCACGTTCGGGATGTCGTCGGTGGTGATCGGCGGGTAGTGGATCGGGCGCAGGATCGAATTGCCGAAGTTGGTCTTGTCGGCGAAGAAGTCTTCCGGCAGGCCGATGTGCAGGGCCAGCGCCGACAGCACGCGCGAACCCAGGTTGTCCAGCGCCTGGTACAGGCCGTAGCCGCGCTCACGGAAGCCCTCGACCTCGGACGGCCACAGGTTCGGCGCCATCACGTCACGGTACTTGGAGTCGTCGGCGATCTCGCGGCCGATATGCCAGAACTCCTTCAGGTCGAAGTGCTTGGAGCCCTTGGCGGTTTCCACGCCGAACGGGGTGTAGCCGCGGGCGCCGCCGCTGCCGGCCACATGGTATTTGCGCTTGACCTCGTCCGGCAGGGCGAAGAAGGCCTTGAACACGTCGTAGGCCGCGTCGATGTCGGCCTGCGCGATGCCGTGGTTGCGGATGCCCGCGAATCCCCATTGGCGGTAGGCCGCGCCCAGCTCGGCCACGAAGGCCTCGCGGTCGCTGTCAAAACGGGTGATGTCGAGGGTCGGGATCTGGCTCACAGCGGTTCCTGGCTTGTCGTTGGGTCAAAGGGCCGGCAGCTGTCTGCCGGCCAGCCTGAACATTGTGACATATCGGCCAGAACGCACCGCCGACACAATGAAACAAACCGATACAATGCGCCACCCGCGCGAGCAGGCGGCCCCTGCGGGCCCTCATGCAGCCCGCCCCCCCATGCCGCACGTTCCAGTCTCTGCCCGCCCCCTGCACCATGTCCGTTGTCCTGCCCAACTCCGCCCCTGCCCTGCTTTCCGCATCCAGCCGCCGCTGGCAGCGCCTGGCGTGGTGGTCGCTGTTCATTACGGGCACCGCCGTTCTGGCCCTGCTGATCACGCTGGGCAACGTGCCGCTGCGCGACAACCCCGGTGGCGACCTCGGCCTGGCCTATCTGGCCGTGGCCCTGCCCGGCCACCTTCTGGCCCTGGGCGCATTGGCCGGCGCACTGCCGCTGGCCATCGGCCTGTGGCCGCGCAGCGTGCGCACATTGACGCTTTCAGCTATCACGCTGCAGGCCCTGTGGCTGTGCCTGCTGCTGGTCGACGCCAAGGTCTTTGCGCTGTACCGGTTCCACCTCAATGCGATGGTCGCCAACATGGTGTTTGGCGGCGCGCTGCAGGACCAGGTCAGCCTGTCGTGGAAAACCTGGCTGCAGGTGGCCGGCCTGGTCGCTGCGATCTTCGCCGCACAGACGCTGCTGGCCTGGGCCTGCTGGAAAGTGCTGCCGCCGGCAGCACAGCGCCGCCGCGTCCTGCAGGCCTGGGTCGTGATGGCCCTGCTGATGGTGGGCGGCCAGGCCGCCACGGTCTATTACGACGCGCGGGGCGAGCGGGCGGTGATCGCCCAGTGGAACTACCTGCCCTGGGCGCAGCCCATAACGGCCAAGAGCTTCATGCGTCGGCTGGGGGTGCACAGCCAGGCCCAGGCCGGCCTGCCCGACCCGCGCCATGCGCAGCTGCAGTACCCGCTGCAACCGCTGCGCTGCCAGAGCCATCGCCGCCCGAATGTACTGATGGTGGTGCTCGAATCACTGCGCCACGACGCGCTGACCCCGCAGTACATGCCGCACACCTGGACACTGGCAGGCTCGGCCCGCGTCTACGACCACCATTTCAGCACCGGCAACGCGACGCGCTACGGCCTGTTCGGTCTGCTGTACGGCCTGCCCGGCGGCTACTGGCCGAGCATGCTGGATGAGCAGCGAGGCTCCCAGCTGTTCAAAGTGCTGCAGCAGCAGGGCTATGACCTGCACCTGTATGGCAGTGCGCCGCTGTACAGCCCCGAGTTCGACCGCACCGCCTTTGCCGACGTTCGCGACCAGCTGCACCAGGGACCGGCGGAACTGGATTCATCCGCGCGTGACCAGAGCATCGTCACCTCGCTGCAGCAGGACATCACCCGCAGCCAGGCCGGGCAGCGCCCGTGGTTTGGTTTCGTGTTCCTCGATTCCACCCACGCGCCGTACCAGATGCCGGCCGGCTACCCGCCGGTAGCCACGCCGATGGCCACCAGCATCGACTTCCTCAAGTTCGGCCCGGACCATGACCCGACGCCGGAACTCAACCGCTATCACACCGCCGTGCACTATGCCGACAGCCTGGTCGGCCAGCTGCTCGAGCAGCTGCGTGCGCAGGGCCTGGAGCAGGACACCATCGTGCTGGTGACCGGCGACCACGCCGAGGAGTTCAACGACCTCAAGCGCAACTACTGGGGCCACAACGGCAACTTCTCCAACCACCAGCTGCAGGTGCCATTCGTACTGCGCTGGCCGGACGAAGCCGGCGGCCACGACACACGCACCAGCTCCCACGAGGACTGGGTGCCAACCCTGATGCGGCATGCGCTGGGCTGCGAGAACGCGCTGACCGATTTCAGCACCGGGCAGGACCTGCTCGCCGTGCCGCAGGGCCCGCGCTCACTGGTGGTGGAGAGCTGGTCGCAGCGCGGCATACGCCATGGCGATGCGATCTACGTCTTCGACAAGTTCGGCAACGCCACCGCGCTGGACCAGCGTTACCAGCCGCTTCCGCAGCAGGCACCGGACCCGGCCAGCCTGCGCACCGCATGGGACGCGCTCACCCGCTTCCGCAACCGTTGAAATCCAGGACAGATTCACGATGAAACGCCCGTTGCGCATCCTCCACACCGAAGCCGCCAAAGGAATGGGTGGCCAGGAGATCTACATCCTTCGCCACATGCAGGTGATGCGTGCACGCGGCCACGAAGTCGCGCTGCTGTGCCAGCCCGACGCGCGGCTCGCCACGCTGGCCCGCGATGATGGCTTCACCGTGCACACCCTGCGCATGGGCGGCATGGCGCGGCTGATGCGCGGCATCTGGTCGGTGTCGCGGCTGGTGCGCCGCGAGCGCTACGACGTGGTCAACACCACCAGCCGCCGCGACACGCTGATCGCCGCAGCCGGTGCGCGCCTGGGCGGCACGCCGCTGGTGGTTCGCTCGCGCCACCTGATGAGTCCGGTCAACTCGCTGCTGACCTACACCGGCCTGCCGCACCGCGTCATCACCGTGAGCCGCTTCGTGAAGCAGCTGCTGGCCGAGCGCGGCATCGCCAGCGACACCATCGGCATCGTGCCGCCCATCGCGGTACCGCCGCGCTGGACCGACATCCGCAAGGATGACCCGTGGCAGTGCCTGCAGGACGTCCGCGCCGAGGTCCGCGCCGAACTCGGCTTCAGCGACGAGGACATCGTGGTTGGCTGCGTGGCGGTGCTGCGCGAGCCGAAGGGCCATGCCGACCTGCTGCGTGCGATCGCGCCGCTGTGCAGGGCCAACCCCCGCCTGCACCTGGTGGTGGTCGGCAACGGCGAGACCGTCATGCAGCGCCTGCTGGAAATGCGCGAGGAACATGGCCTGCAGCAGCAGGTGCACCTGCTCGGCTACCGCGACAGCGCCTGCCGGCTGATGACCGGCTTCGACATCTTCGCCCTCGCCTCGCACAAGGAGGCGGCCGGCACGGTGTTCCTCGAGGCCGCCTACGTGGCGGTGCCGATCGTCGCCACGCGGGTCGGCGGCGTACCGGAAATGGTGGCCGAAGGCAGCAATGCCATCCTCACCCGGCTGGGCGACAATGGCGCGTTGACCGCCGCCCTGCGCCTGCTGGTGGATGATCCGCAGCGCCGGCAGATGATGGGCCGTGCCGGCTGGGACTGGATGCGCAATGCGCACGATTTCAGCCCCGCCGGGCATGGCGAAACCACCGAACACTATTACCACCAGTGGCTGAAGGAGCTGGGACATGGCTGATGCGCGAACCGTTCCGGTGCTGATGCACCATCACGTCAGCCCCTCGCCGGGGATGATCACCGTCTCGCCGGAGAACTTCGAGAGCCAGATCGCGTGGCTGGCCAGCAACGGCTGGACCTCGCTGACCCTGGACCAGTACGCCGGCTTCCTGGCCGGCAAGCCGGTGCCGCGCAGGTCCATCGTCATCACCTTCGATGATGGCTACCTGGACAACTGGGTGTACGCACACCCGATCCTGCAGAAGTACGGCATGCACGCGGTGGTGTTCGTGGTGACCGGCTGGATGGGCGAAGGCGAGGTGCGCCCGCATGCAGGCATCGCCGGCGCGGCGCTGCCGTCGACGCCGGACCACCGTGGCTGCGAAGCGGCGATCTTCGAGAACGACCGCAGCGACGAGGTGATGATGCGCTGGAGCGAGGCACGCGCGGCGATCGAGGCAGGCACCTTCGAGGTGCATTGCCACACCCACACGCACACCCGCTGGCTGCGCCGCGACGACCTGGACCGCGCGCAGCGCCGGGCCGGCATCAGCCAGGACCTGGCGATCTCGCGGCAGGTGCTGCAGGACAACCTGGGCGAAGTGTCCGACACCCTGTGCTGGCCCTATGGTGATTTCGACCAGGACCACGTCGAGGTCGCGCGCGAGCATGGCTTCCGTTACCTGCACACCACCCACCCGTTCGGCCGCAACGTGGTCGGTGGCGACCCGGAACGCATCTACCGCTTTGCGATCCGCAACCGTCCGGCCAGCTGGCTGCGCAAGCGCATCGCGCAGAGCTACAACCCGCTGATCGCGCCGTTCTTCAATGGGTTCAAGGCGCGCCAGAAGAAGATGGTGCCGGGGCCCTGAGCGGCCCAGGCCATCACCCCATCGCTGTGGAACAAAAAAACGCCCCGGTCTCCCGGGGCGTTTTCAGTCTGGACCGGCGGCAGGTGGCTCAGGCCGATGCCGCCGCCTTCACCGCAGCGGACAGGCGGTCCAGCGTGTCCTGCATCAGCGAGGCTTCGTCGGCTTCGACGGTAACGCGCACCACCGGCTCGGTGCCGGAGGGACGCAGGAACGCGCGGCCGCGGCCGGCCACCGCCTGCTGTGCGTCGGCCAGCGCCGACTGCACGCTGTCGGCCTGCACCGTGGCCTTGGCCGAGACATCGCCCAAACGCACGTTGACGGTCTTCTGCGGGACCTTGGCCAGCGGCTGCAGCGCCTGGCGCAGGGTCTGCCCGGTGCGGCGCAACGCCACCAGCACCTGCAGGGCGCTGACGATGCCATCGCCGGTGGTGGCCCGGTCCAGGCACAGCAGGTGGCCGGAGGCTTCGCCACCGAGCACGCCACCGCCTTCAACCAGCGCCTGGTGCACGTAGCGGTCGCCGACATTGCTGCGCACGAACGGAATCTGCAGCTCGCCCAGGGCCTTTTCCAGGCCGAAGTTGCTCATCAGCGTACCGACCACCGGGCCGCGCAGGCGGCCGTCGGCCTGCCACGCACGAGCCAGGATGTAGAGCAGATCATCGCCATCGACCGGGTTGCCCTGGTCGTCGGCCATCAGCACCCGGTCGCCGTCGCCATCGAAGGCAATGCCCAGATGGGCGCCGGTCTCGCGCACTTTGGCGGCGAGGTTGTCGATGTGGGTCGAACCCACGCCGTCGTTGATGTTGACGCCGTTGGGCTCGGCACCGATGCCGATCACCTCGGCACCCAGCTCACGGAACAGCAGCGGCGCGATCTGGTAGGTCGCGCCGTGGGCGCAATCGAGGACCAGGCGCACGCCGCGCAGGTCGAAGCTGCGCGGTACGCTGGCCTTGCAGAACTCGATGTAGCGGCCGACGGCTTCACGCGCACGCGCAGCCTTGCCCAGCTTTTCCGATTCGGCCGTGGTGAACGGCACATCCAGCGCCGCTTCCAGCGCCAGCTCGGTGGCATCGTCGAGCTTCTCGCCCTGGGCGGAGAAGAACTTGATGCCGTTGTCGTAGTGCGGATTGTGCGAGGCACTGATGACGATGCCGGCATCCACACCCAGGGTACGGGTAAGGAAGGCCACCGCCGGGGTCGGCATCGGCCCCAGCAGCTGCACGTCGGCACCGGCAGCCACCAGGCCGGCCTCCAGCGCCGCTTCGAACATGTAACCGGAAATGCGGGTGTCCTTGCCGATCACCACGATCGGGCGGCGCCCATCGTGGCCGCGCTGGTCGACCAGCACGCGGCCCAGCGCATTGCCCAGACGCAGCACGAAGTCGGCCGAGATCGGGCTCTGCCCCACCCGCCCACGGATGCCGTCAGTACCGAAGTACCTGCGGCCTGCCATCACGCCACCTCCGGCGCCGGCTGGCGGCCGAGCATGGCCAGCAGGTCGGACAGGCGGTCACGCATTTCACGACGGTCGCAGATCTGGTCGATGGCACCGTGTTCCAGCAGGAACTCGGAACGCTGGAAGCCTTCGGGCAGCTTCTCGCGCACGGTCTGCTCGATCACGCGGGGGCCGGCGAAGCCGATCAACGCCTGCGGCTCGGCGATGTTGATGTCACCCAGCATGGCGAACGAGGCCGACACGCCACCGGTGGTCGGGTGGGTCAGCACCGAGATGTACGGCAGGCCCGCTTCGCGCAGCTTGCCCAGCGCGGCCGAGGTCTTGGCCATCTGCATCAGCGAGAACAGGCCTTCCTGCATGCGCGCGCCGCCGCTGGCGGAGAAGCACACGTAGGGCGCACCGATCTCCACGGCGGTTTCAGCGGCGAGGGCGAAACGCTCACCGACCACCGAACCCATCGAACCGCCCATGAAGGCGAAATCGAAAGACGAGGCCACCAGCGGGCGACCCTTGAGCAGGCCGCGCATGGCGATCAGCGCGTCGTACTCACCGGTGTTCTTCTGCGCGATCTTGATGCGTTCGCTGTACTTCTTCTGGTCCTTGAACTTCAGCAGGTCCGTCGGCCCCAGGCGGGCACCGATCTCGGTGGTGCTGTCCGCATCGAACAGTGCCGCCAGGCGCGCGCGCGCGCGGATCGCCATGTGGTGACCGCACTTCGGGCAGACCTCCAGGTTCTCTTCCAGCTCGGGACGGTACAGCGCGCTGCCGCAGCTGCTGCACTTTTCCCACAGGCCCTCGGGGACACTGCGCTTCTTGCTGGGGGTGTTGTCGGTGCGGATGCCAGACGGCATCAACTTGCTGAGCCAACTCATGCGGGAGGACACTTCCGTTCAGGGCGGCCCGGGAGCCGCAAAGGCGGACAGTCTAGCTCTGCTGCCCCCGCCCGTGCACCCCTTGCAGGGCACGGGCTGTCAGGAAAAAACCATGCTGGGACGTACGTTTAGCGTTGGAGGTAGTGCCGGCCAGCGGCCGGCACTACCGTCAGGCGTCCAGCGCCTGCCGCAGCGGGGCCAGGAAAGCACCGGCACGCTGCGCGGCCTCGTCGGCCGAGCCGGCATCGGCCAGGGCCGCCACCAGCGCACTGCCGACCACCACGCCATCGGCCTGGCGGGCCATGGCGGCGGCACTGGCCGCATCCTTGATGCCGAAGCCGGCCACGACCGGCACGCTGGCGCGTGCACGCAGGGCCTGCAGGCGTGCGCTGGCGGCATCACTGTCCAGGCGTTCGGAAGCGCCGGTGACACCGGCGAAGCTGACGTAGTAAAGGTAGCCGCGGGCCAGCGCCAGCAGCTTGTCGGCGCGCGCCTCGCTGGTGGTCGGCGAGGCCAGCAGGACCAGCGCCAGGCCGGCGGCATCGAAGGCCTGCTGCGCTTCACCGGCTTCTTCCGGCGGAAGGTCCACCAGCAGCACACCGTCCACGCCGGCGCCCACTGCAGCCTCGGCGAAGGCCGCATAGCCGTGGATCTCCACCGGGTTGAGGTAACCCATCAGCACCACCGGGGTTTGCGCATCGCGCTGGCGGAACTGCGCCACCGCCTGCAGCACGTAGCGGCTGCCGGCACCGCGGGCCAGCGCACGTTCGGAACTGCGCTGGATGGTCGGGCCATCGGCCATCGGATCGGAGAACGGCACACCCAGTTCGATCACATCGGCGCCGGCCTCGACCAGCGCATGCATGACCGGCACGGTGGCCTCCAGCGACGGATCGCCAGCGGTGATGAACGGGATCAGCGCCTTGCGCTGCTGCTCGCGCAGGCGCTGGAAACAGGCATCGAGTCGGGATACGGACATGTCAGGTACATCCTTCGATCAGGTCAACGGCGCCGCTGGCGCCCCAGTACATTCGGGAAACGGTGCCGTCGACGATCTCCACGCGGATCGCCAGGTCGGAACCGGGGTCCTGCCAGAGCAGGGTCTCGCCGGCCTCGGCATCTTCACCGTAGGGCCGCGCGATGGCGCCCCGTGGCAGCCGCTGCAGGGCCTGCGCGCGCGGCATGTCCAGGCGCAGGCCGAACGGCCCGGGCTGCACCACCACCTGGCCCGAATCGTCGATGGGGGCCAGGTCGAAGCGCACCACGTCGCCGTCCTGCACCATCATCGCCACGCCTTCGGGCAGCGTGCCGCGCTCGTAATACTCACAGCGCCCGGCCGTGGCCTCGCCCAGCCCGGCCGAGTGCCACTGCGCTTCGTCCTGCAGCTCGCTGAAGGGCTGGCCGATCAGCACGTCGCCGGCATGGTCCAGCGCGACCGAGACCACCGCCGGAGCGGTTTCATCATCGGCCTGGTTGTCGGCGGCGGGCGCCGATGCATCCTCGATGGGGCGATACGCGGTGTCATCATCATTGCTGGCCAGCTGGCGTGCCGGAGCGATCGCTGCGGGCGATGCCGGCGCGGGTGCCAGCACCGGCGGATCCGGCGGCGTGCAGCCGCCCAGACCGACCGCCAGCACCAGCGCGCCACCGTGGCGCAGCACGTAGTTCACAGCACCAGGCCTTCGCGCGCGGCGATGGTGTGCACGTCCTTGTCGCCACGCCCGGACAGGTTGCACAGCACGATCTGGTCGCGCGGGCGCTCACGGGCCAGCTTGATGGCCTGGGCCAGCGCGTGGCTGGATTCCAGCGCCGGCAGGATGCCCTCGACATGCGCCAGCAGGTGGAAGGCCTGCAGCGCCTCCTCATCGGTGATGCCGAGGTAGGTGGCACGGCCACTGTCGGACAGGAAGGCGTGTTCCGGACCGACGCCGGGGTAGTCCAGGCCGGCCGACACCGAGTGGGTCTCGATGATCTGGCCATCGTCATCGCACAGCACGTAGGTGCGGTTGCCGTGCAGCACTCCGGGGCGGCCAGCGGCAATCGAGGCGGCGTGGCGGCCGGTGTGGATGCCGTCGCCGGCCGCTTCGGCGCCGAAAATCTCGACCTGGCGGTCGTTGAGGAAGGCATGGAACAGGCCGATGGCGTTGCTGCCACCGCCGACGCAGGCGGTGATCGCATCAGGCAGGCGACCGTACTCGGCCAGCATCTGCTCGCGCGCTTCGCGGCCGACGATGGCGTTGAAGTCACGCACCATGCGCGGGTACGGGTCCGGGCCGGCCACGGTGCCGATGATGTAGAAGGTGTCCTGCACGTTGGTCACCCAGTCGCGCATGGCTTCGTTGAGCGCGTCCTTCAGGGTGGCCGAGCCGGAGGTGACCGGCACCACCGTCGCGCCGAGCAGCTTCATGCGGTAGACGTTGATCTTCTGCCGCTCGATGTCGGTGGCACCCATGTAGACCACGCATTCCAGGCCCAGGCGCGCAGCGACGGTGGCGCTGGCCACGCCGTGCTGGCCGGCACCGGTCTCGGCGATGATGCGCTTCTTGCCCATGCGCGCGGCCAGCAGGGCCTGGCCGATGGTGTTGTTGATCTTGTGCGCGCCGGTGTGGTTCAGGTCCTCGCGCTTGAGCAGGATCTGCGCACCGCCGACATGGTCGCTCAGGCGCTGGGCGTGATAGATCGGGCTCGGCCGGCCGACGTAATGGGCCAGGTCCTTGTCGTAGGCCAGCTGGAACGCCGGGTCCTGGCGGGCCTGGTCATAGGCCTGGGCCAGTTCCTGCAGCGGGCCGACCAGGGTTTCGGCGACGAAACTGCCGCCATAGCGGCCAAAGTGGCCTTGGGCGTCCGGGAAGGCGTGGTAGTCGGCAATGGGGGAGGCAGACATGGAAGCGACCGCTGGTTCAAGACAGGTGGATACTCTAGCGCACGGATCCTGACCGGAATATCGATATTATCTGGCGCATATCGTCAGGAAATTTCACATGAGCACCTCGCTGCTGCCACCGCTCAACGCCCTGCGCGCCTTCGAGGCCACCGCCCGTCTGGGGGGCGTGGGCCGGGCCGCGCAGGCCCTGCATGTGACCCACGGTGCGGTGAGCCGGCAGCTGAAGCTGCTGGAAGACCATCTGGGGCTGCCGCTGTTCCAGCGTGCCGGGCGCGGGCTGCGCCTGACCGAGGCCGGGCAGCGCCTGCATGCGGCCTGCGGCGAGGCCTTCGCCGGCATCGAGGCCTGCGTGCGCGAACTGCGCCAGCCGACGCGCTCCCCGGCGCTGGTGCTGGGCTGCAGCGGCAGCGTGCTGGCGCGCTGGATGATTCCCCGGCTGCCAGCGCTTCAGGCCGCCCTGCCCGGGGTGAATCTGCAATGGTCGGCGCTGGATGGGGCCTTCACCGAGGCGCAGGCGGCGCTGGATGCGGTCCTGCTGCTGGCGCAGGGGCCATGGCCGCGCGGCTGGCAGATACGCGAGCTGGCACCGGAACGGGTGGGCGTGGTGGTGGCGCCCTCGCACCCGGCGGCGCAGCGGCTGCGCCATGGGCCGCCCGACGCCCTGCTTCAGGAAACATTGCTGCACACCAGCTCGCGCCCGCAGGCATGGCCGGCGTGGGCGCAGATGCACGGGCTGGACCCGGCGCAGTTGCGGCTGGGCACCGGATTCGAGCACCTGTACTACCTGCTGGAAGCGGCAGTGGCGGGGCTGGGGCCAGCGATCGCACCGGAGCCGCTGGTGGCCGAGGACCTGGCTGCCGGACGCCTGATCGCGCCCTGGGGGTTTTCCGCCACGGGCGGGTTCTGGGTGCTGGCGCGCCCGGATGGCCCGGCCGACCCGCGCGTGGATGCACTGGCCGACTGGGCGGTGGAGCAACTATGAAAAAAGGGGACGGAGGGGATTAAGTCGTTTGTGAAAAAACGACTTAATCCCCTCCGTCCACTTTTTCAGGGGGCGGTCGGGGCGGCCAGGCGTTGCTGCAGATCCTCGCGCAGGCGCGACAGTTCGACTTCGGCCTGCTGGCGCTGCTGCATGCCCTCGCGGTGGATGCTGCGCACTTCCTCGACCGTGGCGATCAGCTGCTCGTGGACGTGGCGCAACGTGGCCACGTCGATCACACCACGCTGGTTGCTGCGCGCGGTGTCCACCGACGCCTGGCGCAGCAGGTCGGCATTGCGGCGCATCATCTCGTTGGTGGCATCGTCGATGGCGGTGGACAGTTCGACCGCCGCCTTCTGCTCGCCCAGCGACAGCTGGATCGCGAACTGGCGCTTCCACGACGGGATGGTGATCTCGCGCACCGTGTTGAATTTCTCGATCAGCTGCAGCGCATTGGCCTGGATCAGGCGGATCATCGGCAGCGACTGGTCGGCCGCATGCTGCATCAGCTGCAGGTCGGAGACGCGCTTTTCGATCAGGCGGATCGCATTGTCGATCTCGCTCTGGCGGATGCGCTGCTGCGGATCCTCACTGCCCTGCCCGGCCAGCTGCTCGGCCTGCAGTTCGCCCAGGCGCTGCTTGCCGGCGGCGGCATACAGGCCGAGCGCGTGGCGCTCCTCGCGCACGATCTCGTGCATGCGGTCGAACTCGCCCACGCGCTTGCCCATCAGCGCCTGCTGCACGCCCACATCACCCAGCAGCTGCTCGATCTGCGCATTGGTATCGCTGAATTTCTGCACCAGCTCGCCCTTGGACACGCGCAGGCGGTCGATCAGGCCGCCGATGACCGGCACCTTGGAACGCTGGGCGAAGCCATCCAGCTTGAGGCTGCGCGCGATGCGCACCACCTCGCCCAGCTTGTCGCCGCTGGCATCGAGGTCGCGGTTGCGCACCTGGTCCAGCAACTGGCTGGAAAACGCGGCGGTGCGCGAGGCGGCTTCGCGGCCGAACACCTGCAGGTTACCCGGCCGCAGGTCGTCCAGTTCCTGGCGGATCTCGGCGATGCGGGGAAGATCCTCGCGGACCAGGCCCAGGGCCTGCAGCGCGCCCTCGTCCAGTGCGGAAGGGGTGGCCGGGGTCGGCACGAGGGTGCCGGGGTGCTGGCTGTCCTGGTTCATCGGGCAGTGTCCTTGCAGTTGGGTAGGCGGCAGCGGCGGCCGGCTCAGCGCAGTCTAGCCTGAGCCGCCGCGACCTCGTCGTCGATCTGTGCATGCAGCGTGGCCGCCTGGGCAGCGCGCGCCGCGCCGGTGGCGGTGTGCATGGCCACGGCAGCCTGCCGCCACGCGGGCAGCAGCACGTCATGGATGCGGGTGAAACGCTGCAGCAGCGCAGCATCCTGTTCCTGCAGCAGCTGCCATTGGCCGGCTTCGATGCGGCGCAGTGCTGCCAGCCGCTGCAGATGGTCAATACGCAGCGACAGCGCCGCCTGGCTGGCGGCGTCCAGTCCCGGCAACCACGCTGCCGCCGCGTCCGCCCAGGCCTGCAGCGCGTCCGCAGCCTGGCTGGCTGCAGTGATGGCCGCAACCCGCAGCGCACCGTACTGCTGCAGCTGCTGGGCCTGTTCGCGTGCCTGCAGGGCCAGGACGCCCAGCTGCGACTGCAGCTGGCGGCCCTCGGCTTCGCGCTCGACATCGCGGCCGAGCAGGCGGCCCCACCAGTTTTCCTGCCGCCGCAGGCGCACCGGATCGGCCGACTGCAGGGCCAGCGCGATGCGTGCCAGCGCCGCCACCAGGCCGTCGCCGGCCGTCGCCGGCAGCGCGGCTTCGCGTGAGGCCAACGCCTGCAGCAATGGCGCGCCGTACTCGCCCACGCGCGCGACATCGGCCGTGTCCGGCCGCTGCGGCGTTGGCAGGGGCGCCGCGTTGGTCACGGCAGCGGCGGCGGCATCGGTGTGCCATCAGCGGCATCGGCGGGCAGCGACTCGCCGTAGAAGTGGCGCATCAACGCCTCATCCAGTGCGCGCTCCTCCGGCGTGCTGGCCCGCCTGACACGTGGCCGGCGCACGGTGGCGGCGCTGCTGCCACCTGCACCTTCAACCTGCTGCCGTGCCCATCCAGCAAATGCGGCCAGGGTCTGCGACACCTGCTCCTGCTGCGCCTGCGAAGCAACCAGCAACTGCACCAGGGGCGCCAGCCCGGCCTGCAGATCCTCGGCGAGCGGCGTTGCCGGTGCAATGGGCGCGGCGACCGGTGCCGGCGCCTGGACCGGCACGGCTGCAGCCGGTCGTGCTTCGGCCAGGCGCTGCAGCGCCTCCAGCAGTGCCGGCCACGGCGCCGGCTCCGCGGCCACCACCGGCGCGGCCGGCGGCAGCTGCAGGGCACTGGCGATGTCGGCCAGCTGCGCGACCACGCGCCCACCGACATCGCTGTCGTCGGCGCCCATGGCCTTGTTGCGCAGGAAATCACGCTTGATCTGCGCCCAGCGCTGCACCTGCGCCTCATCCAGCACGCCACGCAGCTCGCCCAGCTTCAGCAGGTTCTCCTCGGCGCCGGTGGTCAGCAGCTGCGCCTCGCCCAGGTAGTGGTCGGAGATCAGCTGCTGCAGCTCGTCCTCGTTCATCACCGGCGAGATCTTCTCGGCCAGCTTGTTCATGTTGCGATAGCTGCCCTGCAGGCGGAACGGCGGCTCGGTGCGGTAGCGATCATCCTGCGCGGCACTGGCGATGTACTGCTGGTTGACCCGGTACACCACGTCGCGCACGCGCAGCATGCGTTGCAGGGTGGCGGTGATCTCGTTGACCTCGGCAGCGCTGTAGGCGTGGCTGAGCCCGTTGGTCGACACGTCCTTGCCCATCGCGCGGTCGACCAGGAGGTACAGATCGGCCATGTCGCGCGTAGCCAGCGGTGCCAGCACCGGGTTGGACGTCAGGCTGTTCTCGATGTAGCTGAGGGTGAACGCCGCCTCCATGCCGCCCAGCACGTCGCCCAGGTTGTAGATGTCGGCACGGTTGGCCAGCATGTCCGGAATCTTGAACACCTCGCCCGACTCGGTGTACGGGTTGCCGGCCATGACCACGCAGAACTTCTTGCCGCGCATGTCGTAGGTGCGGGTGCGGCCGCGCCATACGCCTTCGATGCGGCGGGTGCCATCGCACAGCGAGATGAACTTCTGCAGGAACTCGGGATGGGTGTGCTGGATGTCATCGACATACAGCATGGTGTTGTTGCCCATCTCCAGGGCCAGGTTGAGCTTTTCCAGCTCCTGCCGCGAAGTTGCATCCGGTGCCTGTTCCGGATCCAGCGAGCGCACGTCGTGACCCAGCGCCGGTCCATTGATCTTCATGAAGACCAGGCCGAGCCGGTGCGCCACGTATTCCATCAGCGTGGTCTTACCGTAGCCCGGCGGCGAGATCATCATCAGCAGGCCCATCAGGTCGCTGCGCTTGTTCTCGCCCACCGTGCCCATCTGCTTGGCCAGGTTGTCACCTATGACGCCGAGGTAGACGTCGTTGATGAGCTTGTTGCGCACGAACGAAGACAGTGGCCGCGCCTTGAACTCGGACAGGCGCAGGGTCTGCCGTTCACGGTTGATGATGCCCTGGCGCACCGCCTGGTAAGCGTGGAAATCGGGCACGAAGCGCTTCAGGTGATGCTGCAGGCGTGCCAGGAAATCATCCAGCGACAGCGACAGGGTGCCGCCGTGGATGCGCGGGTGCTCGCCGAGCAGGCCGGCGACCTCCACGCGCAGCGGTGCGTCGCTGCCGCGCGTGCGCAGCTGGCGCTGCACCAGCAGCAGCGCCGCGGCCTCGTCGGCATAACCGGCGTGCGCGGCCTGGGCAGGCAGACCGGCGAGCGCGCGCAGCCATTGCCCGGCCAGCCCCCAGCGGGCCGCCAGCGGGTCCTGCGCACGCTGCAGGGCGCGTTCCAGCGCTTCGCGCTGTCCGGCCTGTTCCAGCTGCTGCGCCAGCGCATCCAGCAGCGCCTGTGCATGCCTGCTGGTGCTGAACACCGGCTCGCCATTGACCAGCTCTTCGCCCAGGTAGGCGGCCGCCGCGTCGGCGGCTTCATCGTCGAACGGCAAGGCTTCGGCCTGCACGAACGCGGCGATGGCCGCCGCCATTTCCGCGCGCAGGGCGCTGCGCCCTTCGTCGGAGCCGAACAGACGGGCGATGGTCTCCGCACCCGCCCGGCGGCTGGGCCATTGCTTCACCGCGTCCTCGCGCTGCTGCGCGGCCCAGAACAGCAGGGCCAGCGCACGCACGCGCGGTCCATGCCGCAGTGCGCCTGCCGACTGCTGCAGCGGCAGCAGTGCGCGCAGGATCAGCGCGGCGTCATGGTCGTGGATGCCGCGCTCGTAGCCTTCGCGGTAACGCGGTGCGGCGAACGCGCGCACGCGCTGGTCCAGCGCCTCGGGGTCGGCCACGTCGTGCTGCAGCTGGGCCAGGTCCAGGCCATCACTGCCCGCCTGCGCGGCCAGCAGTACGCTGCCGGCCAGGTACTCGCCGCGGTAGATCGCCTCGGATTCCGAATCCAGGGTCACCGGCCAGAACGGCTTCAGTGCATCCAGCTCCGGATCGTGCAGGGTTTCCAGGAAGTCGGTGCCGGTGAGATGGATGGCCAGTGTGTCGCCACGTGGCAGCAGGGTCAGGTCCAGCGCCTGCGTGTTGACGCTGAAACGATGGCGCGGACCGAGCCGGACCACGTTGCCACCGGCCTCGTACAGGTCACTGCGGTCGCGCAGCTGGCGCACCGCCTGGTCGCGCACGCCCTTCAGGCGCGCTTCGATGTCATCCGCCTTGACGTTGTCGCGCAGCGCACGCAGGCGCTCGGCCAGTTCGCGCAGCTTGAGGATCAGCGGATCGCCGGCAAAGAACGCGTTGAGTTCGTCGGCGCTGGCGAAGCGCTCGGTGCGCTTGGCCAGGCCATCGAGGATGCGGTTGGCCGCATCGAGCACCGAGCGCGCCTTGCGCTGGCGGTCATCCAGCAGCGCCTGCTTGTGCGTCTCGAAGGCCTCGACCAGTTCCTCTCGCTTGCTGAGGATGTCGCCGAGGAACTGCTCGTGCTCGCCGAACTGGCTTTCCAGTTCTTCCAGCTGCACCAGCAGGCGCGACAGCTGCTCGTCGGCCTTTTCCGGGTCGCTGGCCATCGCCAACGCACTGGTGATGGACTGCGAGAACAGGGCGAACTGCGCGGCGAACTGGGCCACGGCCTCGGCCGAACCGAGGGTGCGGCGTCGTTGCTCGGCACGCGTGCGCGCCTGGTTCAGGCGGCCGTACAGCGCGGAAATCGATTCGACCACGCGGGTGCGGGCGGTGGCATCGTCCACCTTCAGCCCGGCCATCAGTTCGGACAGCATGTCCAGGTCTGCCGCCATGCCGCGCAGCCCGTCCAGCTGCTCGTCCAGCTGGCGCGCACTGGCTGCCTGCTGCGCGGCTTCATCGAGCACCTGCAGGCGGCTGCCCAGCGGCGCCAGCGCGGCATCGCCGGCGAGGAATTCACCGGTGGCGGCACCGACGCGGTCCTGCGCCTGCACCAGTTCGGCGGCCATCGCCTCGATGCGCGCGGTGTCGATGTAGCGCAGCTCGCGGAGGGTCAGCAGGCGCCCGCGCAGCGCAGTGATCTCGTTCAGTGCCTCGACGAAGGCCTGCACCTCGTTCCAGTTCTGCGGCTGCAGCCGGCCAAGCAGGGCCTTGTAGCTGGCCTCCGCTTCGACCATCGCCTGCGCCGACTGCTCGCGGATGGACTGGACCTTCTCGTACTCGTCCAGCACCGATTCGCCGGTGGCGCTGATCTGCCGCAGCAGCGCCTCGGCACCGTCGCAGGCCTCGTCGCCCAGCCAGTGGTGGGCGTCGAACAGACGGCGGGTGTCGGCCACCAGACGCTGGTAGCGCTGCACCGAGACATCCTGGCCGTCGATCTCGCGGGCCAGGTTGAACAGGTTGGAGATGCCGCGCACCAGTTCGGCATTGCCGATGCGGCCCATGAAGGTGTTGCCGGACGGACGGCTGGCAGCGAATTCATCGCTGCTGAACGGCGTCTGCCAGACCTGCATGGGATGGATGCGCGTGGGTTCGGTGCCCTCGGCATGGAACAGCACCATGCGCCCATCCTGCATGAAGGCGTAGCCGTGGCCGAACACCGGGTTCTGCAGCACGCGCTGGATGGTGTTGTAGACGAACAGCGCCGAGCGCCCGCCTTCGCGCTCGTAGAAGATGTACAGCACGTCCTCGCCATTGGGCGAACGGATGCTGCGCTTGAACTGCATGCCGGCCATCGAAGCATCGAAGGCCTTGTGCTCGCCGCCCTGCAGGTAATAGCCGCCGGGGAAGATGACGCCATGGTCTTCGGGCAGCTGCACGCAGGCCTGGACGATGGCGTCGTTGCGCACGATGTCGCCGGTGAGCGTGTTGTAGATCAGCCCGCGCCAGACGGTCTCGCGGTAGGGCAGCACCTTCAGCAGCAGCAGCGAACCGACGCGGGCGAACTCGAACTGGGCGTCGTCCAACGACTGGGTGCTGTCTTCCACCGGTTCGCTGTAGATGCCCTGCCCCGTCTCGGTATTGTTCTCGACCTTGATGGTCAGGTCGCCACCGGTGGTCTCCACGAACAGGGTGTCGAGGATGTTCAGGTGCGAATGGCGGCCGTTGACCGCGAGGTCGCGAGTGGCCCTGGTCCATTCAAAGTCGAACGGCGGCGGCAGCGCGATATCGCGTTCGCCGCGCGCATCGAGATAGGTCAGCTCGCCTTCGCGCGACAGCGCCCAGCGGAACACGCGCACGTCGCTGCTGCGCTCGCCGATCTGGAACGAGGCCAGCAGCTTGTCGCCGACGACGATCAGCTGCAGCAGGCGCGCGTGCTTGTAGTAGGAATAAAGCTCGTTGAAGTCGTGCACGAAGCCGGGCTGGTCGAGGAAGCTGCCCTTCAGCTCCAGCGAGGCGACGTCGTAGCCATCACTGCCCTGCACCAGACGGTACAGGCCGAACACATCCTCGATGCGGGTGTGGGTCTTCAGCCCGATGTAGACGTTGTAGCCGAACAGCAGCCGGTCGGGCCCGACCTGGACGATGTCACGACCAACGCAGTTGTTCTCGCTGCGGATGCGGAAGCGGCCCACCACTTCCAGGCGGCTGTCACCGAATTCGGCCAGGCGCTGGCGGTTGAGCGTTTCGGCCAGGGCCCGCAGGCGCTGGCCCTGCTCACCCAGGCGGCGGCGCAGGACTTCGTAGGCACCGCCCTGGGCAACGGCCTGGTCGACGGTGTTGCCGCCGGCCTCCGGCGCGGGGGTTTCGGCGGACGGATGGGTTTCAGACATCAGCAGGCTTCCGGCTCACGGACGGCCGGCCGTGGTTGCGGCCGGCGCGGGCGGGCGATGGCCGGACGGCCACCGCCCGATGCATCAATGGGCGCTGTCGACCACAGCGGCCGACACCGTCGGCACCGCATCGGCGTCCTCGGCGATCCGCCGCGGTGCCGGCTCGGCCACGGCCACGCCCAGATAGCGCTGCATCAGCTCCTGCACGATCGGGCTCTTGCCGGCGAAGCCTTCAATCGACTTGCCCAGCGAGACAGCCTTGACCAGATTCTCGAACATGCCGCCGTCGCCGCCGACCAGATCGATGTCGGCATTGCGCAGCGCGCTGGCGATGACGTTGGCGTTCTCGCGCGAGACTTCCTTGCCGGCTTCGATCGAGGCCAGAGCCTGCTTCAGGCTGTTGTCCAGCATCATGCGGAACTCTTCGTGGCCACGCGCCTGGTCGCTCAGCGAGGCGATGGCTTCGAACTTGCGCACCAGGCCCTCGGCCTCGGCCAGCAGCTTCTTCTGCACCACGCCGGCTTCGGCGTTGCCCAGCGATTCGGTGGCGGTGGCGCGGGCCAGGCCCATCTTCTCTTCGCCCTGGGCCTGCGCCTGCAGGGTCTGCGCCAGCACCTGGGCCTCGTTGCTGCCCTGCTTCAGGCTGGCTTCGGCCTTGGCTTCGATCACGCGGGCTTCGGCAATGCCGACCTTCTCGATGGCCAGCGCGGAGGCTTCACGGACCTGCGCTTCGGCCAGGCCCGGTGCCGCCTGTTCGGCGCGCAGTGCGTCGGCCAGCAGGCGCTTGGCTTCGGCCTGCTTGCCGGCCGCCTCGTGCTCGGCCTGGGCCAGGGTGGTCAGTTCCACTGCACGGTGCTTGGAGGCGGTCTCCCGTGCCTGCGCTTCCTTCACTTCGCGCACCAGCGATTCCTGCGCCTTGGCTTCTGCTTCCAGGATCAGCACCTGCTTCTGGCGGTCGGCCTCGGAGACCTCGCGCACTTCCTTGATGCGCTCTTCTTCCTGGGCCACGGTCTTGTCGATGGAGATGCGTTCGCGGGTGATGTTGGCCACGTCCATCTTGCCCTGCTCGACCACCTTGTCACGCTCCACGCCCTGCAGCTGTACTTCGCGGTCGGTGGTGACCTGCTCCAGCTGGCGTGCGCGCTCCACGCGCTCGGCTTCGATGGCCACCGCGCGCTGGCGGTTCTGTTCGGCCACTTCCACTTCGCGCAGGCGGTTCTGGTCACGGATCTCGATCAGCTGCTGCGCTTCGATGCGCGCGTTCTCGGACAGCTGGCGCTGCTCTTCCTGCACCTTGGCGGTCTCGGCTTCCTCGCGGGCACGGATGGTCTCGATCTCGCGCTTCTGCCGCGCCTCGGCCTCGGCCTGCTGGCGTTCCAGCGCCAGCAGCGCTTCGCGCGCTTCCACGTTCTTCTTGGTGATGGCGAGCTTCTCGTTCTGTTCCAGCTCGTTGGTCACCACGTTCTGCGCGGCGGTCAGCTCGGTGATCTTGCGGATGCCCTGCGCGTCGAGGATGTTGAACTGGTCCAGCAGCGACTTCGGGGTCTGCTCCAGGTAGTCGATCGCCACGTCTTCAAGCACATAGCCGTTCAGGTCGTTGCCGATGACCGCGATGATCTCGTCGCGGAACTCCTGGCGCTTCTCGAACAGCTCGGTGAAGTCGAACTTCTTGCCGACCGTCTTCAGCGCCTCGGAGAATTTGGCGTTGAACAGCTCGTCCACCGCGTGCTTGTCCGAGGCACGGTCGGCGCCGATGGCCTTGGCCACGCGCAGCACGTCGGCCTGGGTCTCGTTGACCCGCAGGTAGAAGGCCACGGCGATGTCGGCGCGCATGTTGTCGCGGCAGATCAGGCCTTCCTTGCCGCGGCGGTCGATCTGCAGGGTGATCAGGCTGATGCGCATCAGCTCGGCGCGGTACAGCACCGGGATGATCAGGGCGCCGGTGAAGTGCACCTTGGGCGTGGCGCTCATGTCATTGACGATCAGGGCCACGCCCTGGTCGACCTTGCGGTAGAACGCCTTGAACAGTCCGGCCAGGCCCAGCAGCAGGCCTACGACGACGATGATCCCGATCAGGAAGGGGGCCGCGCCAGCGAAACTCATCAGTGATTCTCCTTGTTGCCCGGAAGCAGGTTGTCCTGGAAATCGAGGGCGACCGCATCGGCGCGGACCACCCGGTAGTAGTGCTGCTCGGCCACGTGCTCGACCAGCACGATGCGCTCGCCACGCTGCAGTTCGATGTCGCTGCGCACCTGCAGGATCAGCCCGGCGCCACCGTCATCCACATTGGCGTGGCCGCTGCGTGCATCCACCCGCGGCGAGGCCACCACGCCCACCCTGCCCAGCAGCGAGGCCTGCGCCACCGGCTGCAGGCGCAGCAGGAAGCTGCGGATGGGCCGCAGCAGCAGCGCGGTGACCGGTACCGCCGGCAACGGCGCGAGCACGGCCACGAGCGTGCCGAACCCCCAGCGCAGCAGGTCCGGCAGGGGCAACAGTACGAACAGATGAATGAAGTAGGTCAAGGCCCAGCCGAAGAACCCCAGCAGGGTGACCACGACCATGACCGGCACGCCGCCCAGCCCGAAGCGCTGCAGCAGGGCCGACAGGCCGCTGAGGTCGCTGCCGCCATCCAAAGCACCGTCGGCGCCGAGGTCGCCGAAGCCGTCATCTACCAGGCCAAATGCGGCAAGCCCCCAATAGACCAGCGAAACCGCCAGCACGATGCTGTACGGCAGGGTCGGGTAGCCGAAAACAACAGTGAGAAACTCCTGCATCGCTTGCCTTCCAAGGCTGAGGGGCGCGTGGCACCTGTCCGGAATCCGTCCCCGAGGGCGGTTCCGTGCATCCGGCAGCAGCCTTCATGGCCGCAGCGTTGCTTTCATCCTATGTGAAGAGTGCGTGCAGGGACAAATGTGAAGGTGCAGGCCGCCCGCAGACGGCCCCGCACATGGCCCCTGCCCGGCTCACTCCAGCACGGTGCAGTCGGCGCTGCGCACTTCCTCGACGAACGTGCGCATCTTGTAGCCGTCCTTGATGCCCGGCTCGACCTCGATGCCACTGGACACATCCACGCCCCACGGCAGGGTCGCGAGGATGGCGTCCTTCACGTTTTCCGGATTCAGACCCCCGGCCAGCAGGAACGGACGGTGCAGGCCGGTGGGGATGCGTGCCCAGTCGAAGGCCACGCCGGTGCCGCCACCGCCGCCCGGGGCGTGGCTGTCGAACAGGAAGCCGGCCGCGCTGGGGTAACGCAGCTGCAGGGTGCGTGCGTTGACGTCTTCGCGCCCGCCCATGGCGATGGCCTTCAGGTAGGGCATGTTGAAGCTGCGGCAGAAGCTCTCGTCTTCCTCGCCATGGAACTGCAGCAGGGTCGGACGCACGGTGCGCAGCACTTCACGCACCTCTTCCTTGCTGTTGTTGCGGAACAGCGCCACCACGTCGACCATCGGTGCGATCGCCTGGCGCATCGCCCGGGCTTCGGCCGGGGCCACCCGGCGGCTGCTTTCACGGGCAAAGATGAAACCCACCGCGTCCACGCCGAGTTCGCCGGCCAGGCGCACATCGCCGGCGCGGGTCATGCCACAGAACTTGATGCGGGTACGGTAGTAGGAGCGGCTCATAAGGTGACCTCGGCAGGCAGTTGCCAGTTGTCGGGGTACAGCGGCCCCAGGAACACCAGCCCCTGCGGTGGTGCGGTAGGGCCGGCAACGGTGCGATCACGGCCGGCCAGCAGCTCGGCGATCCACTCCACCGGTTTCTCGCCGCTGCCGACCAGGATCAGCGAACCGACGATATTGCGGACCATGTGATGAAGGAATGCATTGCCACGCACGGCCACCTCGATGACCTCGCCGTGGCGGCTGACCTGCAGCGATTGCAGCTCACGCCGTGCATGCAGCGCCTGGCACTGGACCGAGCGGAATGCACTGAAATCGTTCTCGCCGAGCAGGGCCTGGCCGGCCGCGTGCATCAGGGTCTCGTCCAGCGACCGCCGTTCCCAGCTCAGGGTCTGCCGGTCCAGCGCCGGGCGCACCTCGCGGTTGAGCAGGCGGTAGCGGTAGCGGCGCGCGCGCGCCGAGAAGCGGGCGTGGAAATCATCGGCCACCGGCACGCACCAGCGCACCGCGATCGAGCGCGGCAGGCGGGTGGTGGTACCCAGCATCCAGGCGCGCGGGTCGCGCACCACGTCGGTGTCGAAATGCACGACCTGGCACTGGCCGTGCACGCCGGCATCGGTGCGGCCGGCACAGACCACCTGCAGCGGCGCGTCGGCCACCGAGGACAAGGCCTTCTCCAGGCTGGCCTGGACGCTGGGTCCGCCCTCGCCCAGGTTCTGCCAGCCCCTGAAATCGCTGCCGTCGTACTCGACGCCGAGCGCGTAACGCATGTGCTGCTACCTCGATGTTGCCGGTGGGGCGGCGCTCAGGCCGGATCGCGTTCGGACCAGACCGCCAGTTCGTTGCCACCGGGCTCGACGAACTGGAAGCGGCTGCCACCGGGGAAAGAAAAAACGGGCCGGACGATCTGCCCACCGGCCGCGCGCACCGCGGCTTCGACCGGGGCCAGCAGGTCGGCATACAGCACCAGCAGGGGGGCGCCGGCCTCCGCACGTTGCGGCTGGCCACGGAAGAAGCCGCCCTGCAGGCGGCCATCGTCGAAGGCGGTGTAGTCCTCGCCGTAGTCGACGAACGACCAGCCGAACACTGCCTCGAAGAAGGTGCGGCTGGCGGACGGGTCGGCCGAGGCGAACTCGACGTAGTCGATGCGGTTGTCGCGGCTCATGGGTGGCCCCTGTGGTCCAGTGGTCAGTCCAGACGGGCGAGCAGTTCGCGCGCCTGGGCCTGGCAGTGCACGTCGCCGTCGGCGGCGACCTCTTCCAGCAGGGTGCGCGCCGTCTGCGCGTCGCCCAGATCGAGGTAGGCGATGGCCAGTTCCAGCCGCTCCTGGCCCACGCGCGGGGCCCAGCCGTAGCTGTCGGGCTCACTGGCCAATGCCGCCTCTTCGCCGGGGGCCTCGACGGGCAGCGAAGGCTCGTCCTGCCCAGGCTGCTCGGCCGGCAGATCGAACACACCGCGGAATTCGGGCTGCTGCTCGGCCTGCAGCGCGTAGTCGGGCACGTCGATTCCATCGGCGGGCTCGGGGCTCTGATCGCTCTGCTCCGGCGGCACGGGCGCGGGCTCGTCCCAACGCGGCGCATCGCTGACCGGCGGCGGCAGTTCGTCGCCCTCATCGGTCACCAGCGCGCCCACCTGCCAGGAGGCTTCGACATCGGCCGGCGGTGGCGTCAGCGCCTGGTCGTCGGCTGCGAAGGGCACTGGCGGCTCTTCATGAGCGTGCTCCAGATGGGCAGGCTGCTGGGCCACATCATCTTCTTCCAGCGCCCACGCCGGCATCGAAGGCTCCTGGCGGCCCGCCTCCGGTTCGCCGGACGCCCACGAGGACTGTTCGGCCAGCGAATCCAGCGCGGCACCGGCCGGTACCGCTGCGGCCAGGGCGGCGGCATCACCTTCCTCACGCAGCGGCGGCAGCGGCGAGGGCTTGCGTCGACGCAGCAGCCAGGCGGCGCCGGCCACCAACAGCAGCAGCGGCAGGCCCAGCCAGTACCACGGCGTGCCGCCGGCCGGCGCACCGGGTGCCTGCGCCAGGCGCTGCTGGGCCGCGGCCAGGTCGTTGTCCTTCATCGCGATCAGCGACTGCTGCTGGTCCTTGAGCTTTTCCAGCTCGGCCACGCGCTGCTTCAGCTCACCGATCTCGGCATCGCGGGTGGCGACGTCTTCCCTGGCCTGCCGCAGTTGTTCATTGCCCAGCATGTCACCCTCGCTGCCGGCACCGGTGCCGGTGGTTGTGCCCGCATGCGCGGCGTCGGACGCCAGCGCCGGAGCGATCTCAAGACGTGCCCCGGCGGTCGCGGCGGCAGACGGGGCCGCAGCGCTGGCAGGCCCGGCAGCGGGTGCCGGCGCACCGGCCGGCTGCGGCACGGTGCGTGCCTGCCGCCACTGCGCGGCATGCTCGCGTACCAGCGCGGCCGCTTCATTGCCGTCGATCGCGGCCAGCGCATCGCTTCCGGGTACGCGCAGCACCGCGCCCTGCTTGAGCAGGTTCACGTTGCCGCGGATGAAGGCCTCGGGGTTGGCACGCAGCAGGGCGATCATCGCCCGGTCGCGGCTGATCTGGTTGCCCCGGGCCAGCGCGCCGGCAATCTGCGACAGGGTCTGGCCCTGCTGCACCTTGATGCTGCCGTCGGCGACGGCCGGGGCCACCGGCGCGGACGCACGGGAGCCGGGGGTTGCCGTGCGTGGCGCTGCCGGGCGGGTGGCATCGGCAGTTGCCGTTGGCGCGGGGGCCGCAGGCGTATCGCGGGCGATGGTGTTGGTCAGCACCCCGGACGGGGCGACGATTTCCGGCTCGGCCACGGCCAGCGCACTGGCCGGGGCATCGACCAGCGCGGAGTATTCGCGCACCAGACGGCCCTGGCCCCAATCGGCCTCGATCAGGAAGCTCAGCGACGGGGTTTCCACCGGCGCCTGCGAGGTCACCCGCACCACCGCCCTGCCCTGGCTGTTGGTGGTCAGTTCGAACTGCAGTTCGCTGACCAGGCCGGTGGGACGCTGCAGGCCGACGCGTTCGAAGGTGACCGGCGACGCCAGCGCCACGCGCAGGTGTTCAAGCTCGGAGGGATCGGCGGACACCACCGGGATTTCGGCCAGCAGGGGTTGGCCGGGCCGCGACAGCACGCGGATGTCGCCCAGACCCAGGGCCATGGCCGAGCTGCTGGCCAGGGCCAGCAGCGCGGCGGAAAGATAGGTGAGCGGGCGCGATGCGCCCTTGGCCCGTTTGTTCATGGGCGACACTATAAAGCGTGCGGACCACGGTCCGCACCCACCCAGGGCGGCGGCACCCGGTAGAGTCGAGCTTGCTCGACTGCCTTCAAAGCAGTCGAGCAAGCTCGACTCTACGAAGGGCAGAAGCAGCCGGCCATGGCCCGGCTCTACAGGACAGCAGTGATCAGCGCGGTTCGGCGGCGACCAGCTCGGCCAGCTGCACGGCATTCAATGCCGCGCCCTTGCGCACGTTGTCCGAGACGATCCACAGGTTCAGGCCGCGCGGGTGCGACAGGTCTTCACGGATGCGGCCGACGTAGACCGCGTCGGTGCCCGAGGCATGGGTGACCGGGGTCGGGTAGCCACCGGCTTCATGGCGGTCGACCACTTCCACGCCCGGCGACTGTTCCAGCAGCGCGCGCGCTTCAGCCACGGTGACCTTGTCGCGGGTTTCGATCGCCACCGATTCGGAGTGGCCGTAGAACACCGGCACGCGCACGGCGGTCGGGTTCACCAGGATGCTCTCGTCGCCGAGGATCTTGCGGGTTTCCCAGACCAGCTTCATCTCTTCCTTGGTGAAGCCATTGTCCTGGAAGTCGTCGATGTGCGGGATCAGGTTGAAGGCGATCTGCACCGGGAAGCGCTGCGGATCGATCTCCTGGAAGCTCAGCAGCTGCCCGGTCTGCTTGCCCAGCTCTTCCATCGCCGAACGGCCGCCGCCGGACACCGACTGGTAGGTGGACACGTTGATGCGCTCGATGCCGTACTTGCGGTGCAGCGGCGCCAGCGCCACCAGCATCTGCATGGTCGAGCAGTTCGGGTTGGCGATGATGCCGCGCGGACGGTTGCCGACCTGGTCGGGGTTGACCTCGGACACCACCAGCGGCACGTCATCGTCGTAACGGAAGGCCGAGGAGTTGTCGATCACCACCGCACCGGCGGCGGCGAACTTCGGCGCGTATTCCTTGGACACGCTGCCACCGGCCGAGAACAGGGCGATTTCCACGCCGCTGGGATCGAAGGTGGCCAGGTCCTGGATCTTCACCTTCTGGCCTTCGAACTCGACTTCGCCGCCGGCCGAGCGCTCGGAGGCGAGCAGGCTCAGGGTGCCGACCGGGAAGTTGCGCTCGGCCAGGATGGCCAGCATGGTTTCGCCGACGGCGCCGGTGGCACCGACGATGGCGACGTGGAAGCTGCGTTGTGCATTGCTCATGGGGGAACTCTCACGAAAACGGGAAGGGGGAAAACTCACGCACGACAGCTGGGTTCGGGGAACCTCCTCAGGCGGGGCGCGCAGAGGTTCCCTATCGTTTCCCGGTTTTTTTGCCCAGCGCGGCACGCGCGGCGAGGGCCGCGTCGGCATTGATCGCGCTCGGCATGCGCGCCGCTTCGCCGGCCAGGCCGAGGCCGGCCAGCAGGTTGTCCACGGCCAGCTGCACCATGGCCGTACGCGTGCCCAGCGAGGCGCTGCCGATATGCGGGGTCAGCACCACGTTGCGCAGCGCCAGCAGTTCCGGGCGCACCTTCGGTTCGCCTTCGTAGACATCCAGGCCGGCGGCGGCCAGGCGGCCATGGGCCAGCGCATCGGCCAGGGCCAGTTCGTCGACGATGCCGCCGCGGGCGATGTTCACCAGCGTGGCCGACGGCTTCATCTTCGCCAGCGCCGCCGCATCGATGATGTGGTGCGAAGCCGCGGTGTAGGGCAGCACGGTGACCAGGTGATCGGACTGCGCCAGCAGCGTGTCCAGGTCGACATAGGTCGCGCCGAGCGCGGCTTCGGTCTCGGCCGGCAGGCGCGAACGGTTGTGGTACAGCACCTTCATGCCAAACCCGAGCGCGCCGCGGCGGGCCACGCCCTGGCCGATGCGGCCCATGCCGAGGATGCCCAGCGTGCTGCCATGGATGTCGGCGCCGAGCATGGTCTGGAACGACCACTGCCCCCACTGCCCTTCGCGCAGCCAGCGTTCGGATTCGGTGATGCGGCGCGCGGTGGCCATCAGCAGGGCGAAACCGAGGTCGGCCGTGGTCTCGGTGAGCACGTCCGGGGTGTTGCTGGCGAGGATGCCGGCCGCGCTCAGCGCGTCGACATCCAGATTGTTGTAGCCCACGCCGACGTTGGCGATCACCTGCAGCTGCGCGGCATCGGCCACCTGGGCCGCGCCGATGCGCTCGTTGAGGGTGATGATCGCGCCGTCGACCGAGGCCAGGCGCTCGGCGATCTGCTGCGGCGACCAGGCGGTGACGGTGTCGGTGGCCAGCAGCTGCACGCGATCGCGCAGCGGCGCGATGGCCGCATCGATCAGCGGCTGGCTCACCCACACCGTCGGCCGGGTATCAGCCATCGATCTGCCCGGGAATGCGCGGGGTGATGGTGCCGACGTCGCCACACTGCGCACGGTGGCGCAGCGCCTGGTCCATCAGCACCAGCGCCATCATCGCCTCGGCGATGGGCGTGGCGCGGATGCCGACGCAGGGATCGTGGCGGCCGGTGGTGACCACTTCGACGACGTTGCCTTCGGTATCCAGCGACGGGCCCGGCAGGCGCAGGCTGGAGGTGGGCTTCAGCACGATGGAGGCGACCACCGGCTGGCCGGTGGAAATGCCACCGAGGATGCCGCCGGCGTGGTTGCTGGCAAAGCCCTGCGGGGTCAGCAGGTCACGGTGTTCAGTGCCCTTCTGCGCGGCGCTGGCGAAACCATCGCCGATCTCCACGCCCTTCACTGCGTTGATGCTCATCATCGCGGCGGCGAGGTCGCCGTCGAGCTTGCCGTAGATCGGCTCGCCCCAGCCTGGCGGCACGTTGTCAGCCACCACGTCCACGCGCGCGCCGACCGAATCACCGGACTTGCGCAGCGCATCCATGTAGGCCTCCAGCTCGGGCACCTGTTCGGCGTGCGGCCAGAAGAACGGATTGTCTTCCACCGCCGACCAGTCGAAACCGGACGGGCGGACTTCGCCCAGCTGCGACAGGTAGCCGCGCACGGTGACGCCGAAGCGCTCAGCAAGCCACTTCTTGGCGACCACGCCGGCAGCCACGCGCATGGTGGTCTCGCGGGCCGAGGAACGGCCCCCACCGCGCGGGTCGCGGATGCCGTACTTGTGCCAGTAGCTGTAGTCGGCGTGACCCGGCCGGAACTGCTGGCCGATGTTCGCGTAATCCTTGCTGCGCTGGTCGGTGTTGCGGATCAGCAGCGCGATCGGGGTGCCGGTGGTCAGGCCCTCGTACACGCCGGACAGGATCTCGACCTCATCGGCCTCGCGGCGCGCCGAGGTATGCCGGCTCTTGCCGGTGGCGCGACGCTGCAGGTCGTGGGCGAATTCGGCCGCATCCAGCGCCAGGCCCGGCGGGCACCCATCGATCACGCAGCCGATGGCCGGCCCGTGCGATTCGCCGAACGTGGTGACGGTGAACAGCTTGCCGAACGAATTGGAACTCACGGGCGCTGCGCCGCCAGTTCGGTGATGCGCGCACTGTGGGCGATCAGTTCGCGGCATTCGACCGCGAAGATGCCCATCTGGCCAACCTTGAATTCAATCCAGGCAAAGTCGACTTCCGGCAGCAGCTTGATCAGGTGCTGCTCGGATTCACCCACTTCGCAGATCAGCAGGCCGTCCTCGCTGAGGTGCAGCGGGGCGTCGCGCAGGATCTTCAGCACCAGGTCCAGGCCATCGTCGCCGGCACGCAGGCCCATTTCCGGCTCGTAGGAGTATTCCTGCGGCAGGGCATCGGTCTCGTCGTTGGTGACGTACGGCGGGTTGG
>NZ_DASQCB010000001.1:0-259507 GCF_035634915.1 Stenotrophomonas sp. | reverse complement strand
GACCACGCCGCGATCCTGGTTGCCCCAGAAGGTCAGGTCGCTGCCGATCTGCACCACGTTGTGACGGCCCTGCCCGACCAGCTGGTCGTTGACGCGGTAGCGCGGCTGTTCGGTGATGACGCGGGCCCAGGCGCTGCCCAGGTTGCCATCGCCACGCTGGCGCTGGGCCAGGTTCGGCTCACCCACACGCTCGTGCAGATCCATGTTGAAAAGGCCCAGCGCCGAGGCCTGGTTGGCCAGGTAGGCGCCGGCTTCCGGACGGAACACCGGGGTCGGCAGCGGCGGGTCGATGATCGGGTCGACGGTGCATTCCTCGCCCGCGCAAGGCACCGGCGGATCAACCGGCGACAGCTCCGAACGCAGGTACCAGTCGCCGTCGTTCGGCTCGGCGCGGCCGCCGTGGAACAGGAAGTACTCATAGGCACCGCCCACGGCACGACCTGCCAGCGCGTACTCGCCCGCCGACACGCCATCAACCTGCACCAGCTTGATGCCATCTTCGGTCTGCGCGCCGGTACCGCCAATGTTGTTCACGGCGATGTGCGCGTTGCCCGAGGTATCGCCCTTCACATGCAGCAGATCGGTCGGCGAGGCGTCATCGCCCAGCGCCGTGTTCATCGCCAGCAGGCCGTTGTCGGCGTGGAAGTTGCCGTCCACGGTCAGGGTCTTGTACTGGCCATCGGCATGGTCGAAGACCACGCTGGAATCGGCCAGTGACAGGGTGCCCACGGTCGAATTGCCGGTCACGTCCCAGCGGCTGCCATTGGCCAGCGACAGGTCGCCGATGGCATCGGTGGCGCCCCGCCAGTAGCTGTTGTTGTCCAGCGACAGCGAGGATGTGCGGTCCAGCGAACCGTTGCCGTCGCTGTCCAGTGCGCCGTCGGCGAAGCTGATATCGCCCAGCGCGACCACGTCGCGGTCGAACACCAGGGTGTTGGCGGTATCGGAGCCGAACGTCGCCAGACTGCCGTTACCCCCTTGGGTGGCCGTGCCATCGGTGAGGGTGACACGGGCATCGTCGAGCCGCAGGGCGGTGTGCTGATCACTGACCAGGGTGCTGCCTGCCGCCGAGAACGCGCTGCCGGCCGAAGCGTCGACAACGGCGGCCCCCGCACCGGTGGTGTGGATCTGGCTGTTGTCCAGGGTCAAGCTGCCACGATTCAGCTCGGCGCCGTGCGCGCCTTCGCCAGACGTCAGCACCTGGGTGTTGCGTGCATCGATGGCACCGTCATAGCCTGCGAACAGGCCAATGCTCTGCGAGCCCCGGGTTTCGACAACCGTGCCATCCAGGTTGATCTGCCCGCCGCGCACGACGTCGGCGTAGTCACCATAGCCCGCAAGAGCGCCCCAAGCCTGATCGGCCGTGGTCAGCACCGAGCCGCCCGTCATGTCGATGACTGAACCGGCGCCATAGGTCTCCAGTGCGTTTCCGCCCAGCTGGCGGACCTCGACCGTGGTCCCATTGAGCGATACATGGCCGCCCACGGTAGCCGCAACTGCGCGGCCGTTGGAGCTTGGAGTATTGGGTGTCACCGCCGATTGTTCGACCAGGATCGAACCGCCGTTCATGGTTGCGGTAGAGCCTTCGCCCCCGGCCAGCAACCCCCAACCGCCCAGCGCGGTGATGGTGGTGTTGTCCAGCGTAATCGCGCCGCGCTCCAATGCGGCCACGCCATCCTCTGCCTCGACATGGCTGTTGGCGACTGCGACGCTGCCACCGTCGGCCAGAATACCCATGCCCAGACGCACATCGGGAATGGCGCCTTCCGGACCAGACACCGTATTGGTGTACAGGTTCTCGATCAGCACATTGTCGAGCTGGATCGATGCGCCATTCTGCGAGGTCACCGTGGCCTTGCGATCCGTCGAGGCAGCATTGCCGAGATTGCCTTCACTGCGCAGGATGCCGCCGTCGTGACGGATGGTGCTGCCAGCACCCTCGGCCAGAAGCGCAGCGGAGTCGTTGCCGTGCACGGTCACATCGGTCTGCAGGGTTTCAATCGAGCCACCCGATAGCGCGACGAAACCGTGTGAGAGGTCATCCTGCGTGTCAACCCGGGTGCGCGCGACCATGAGATGCGAGCCTGTATCAGACTGGATGCCTACAGCGCCGCGCCCGGTCGTTGCGACCTGTCCATTCAGCATTTCGCCGAAAGACAGTCCAGACGCACGGACGCCGATCCCACCGCTGGCTTCGATATAGCTCTTGTCAGTGCTGAATCTGCCAGCGTTCAATGCCCAGAGTCCATCTTTGGCTTCTACTGAACTGTCAACCAAGGAAACGAATGCGCCGTCTGCCTTGATGCCCAAGCCAGCACGCTTCCCAGTTGCGTCCCTGTAGTCACTCACTACCGAAGTATTGGTCAGCCAAACCCATGCAGCATGCTGCGAGGTGACTGTACCCATTTGGTCTTCAGGCGCATCTGCGCTTGAACCGCCTGCGCTGCGAAGTGTGCCGTCGTTGTAGAAGATGCTGGTACCCACGTCCCGCGCATAAATTGCAGCCGACTGCACGCCACTGACATCAACATTTACACCGGATGCATGTACGCTGCCGAAGTCGCGTGCGGAAAGCCCGTGGCTTGCGAGACCCGTTGTCTCGACGGCTGAGCTGGTCAGTCGGATGGTGCTACCGCCCGCGTCTCCACCGAGCGCCAGAACGGCCGCTGCGTCGTCGCCGTGCGTCTTGAGACTCATGTCAGTCGCATCGATTGAGCCGGTGCTCAATGCGAGCAAGGCATTGCCAGCATCGTTCGACGTTTCGATGGTTTCGAAAGAAATAGTTTGATGCGAGCCGTCCGCAACCACCGGGTCAGCCGCAATCGCCAGCAGGGGCATGCCCAATGCCGAAGCTACAGAGAGTGAAAGCACGCGACGCGCGCATGTGAGAGTGGTTCGCATTTGTCTGCCTCGTTTCAGAAAAGGGCCGGATGGCCAACGAGGAAATGCTAGAAACTGGGGTGCCAGCTTGCTATTTGAAGATTCGCAAAGTTCCGGCCGAAACCATTTCGGTTAAGGAGCCCTTAATGTGATCGCTTCCGCCGCAAGGAAGGAGAAAACCGCCGATCAAGGCTTGGCGGGGGCGCCAGGCTTGAGCGACGGTACGCCCCGCTGGGATGTTCGGGGCGCGCCTGCATTCTGCCTTCGCGCCTGCATCTGCGGATATGAGAATGATTGAATTCTGCATATGCACTGCGTTTTGCGAACCTTATTAAATACAACCGGATACTCGCCCTGCAATAATCCGCCGCCCTGCTGACACGAGCGGATTGCAATGTCTGTCATCAATGTAGTTGTCCAGAAAGACAAGGGCGTGGTCGCCGTCGATACGTTTTCCAGCGACCCGGGCGCCGACGGTGAAGGCCGCGGCATGTCCCGGGTGCTGCTGCTGCCACATGGGCAGATGCTGCTGGCCTGCCGCAGCCATGAAGATTTCTTCTTCACCATCTACTGCGAGCTTCTGAAGGTATCCAACGCGCCCCGCTTCGACATCGACGGTGCAGAGGGCATCGTGCCGCGCCTGCTGGATGTCCACTGGCGCGCATACACCCAGGGCGGAGAAGCTGAAACCGATGCCGCGCCGGCGGCCAGCCAGCAGTTCGACCTGGTGGCGATGGGCTGGTCGGAGAAGACCGGCAGCGTTGTTGCCCGGGTCTTCTCCAAGGTCAGTGGGGCACCGGCGCGGGCCACCAAGGCCGAAGGCAGCATGGCCAGCCCGGGCCACCCACTGCAGAAGTGGAAAGGGTCCACCGACGAAGACGAGATGCTGCGCGCGGCCCGTGTCCAGGTGCATTACCGCAACCTGATGGCTGGTGCGACCGTCGCCGGCGGCGATCTGCTGCTGGCATCGATCAGCCGCGACGGTGTTTCGATGAAGAAGCTGCAGGCGCTCTGAGCGCCCTGCAGTTCGCCTTGTTGTGGTCAAGGAGTTGCCATGATCATGTGTGATGGCTGGATCTTCCGTTCCGATGAGGTGGAATCCATCGGGTCCATTGTTGATGAAGGCAGCGTCTGCTGGTTCGCGATACGTACGTTCAGCGGCAGCGAGTACGTGGTCTGCCGGCAGAGCATGCGCGAGATCTTCGATCAGCAGGCCACGCTGCTGGCCAAGCTGCACCAGCGTGAATGCGAACGTGACGCGCGGCGCTAGATGCACCCGCCACCAGGCCGCCTGGGGTGAGCCGTCGCTGCTGTCGGCGGGCGGCTATACGTTTGCCTCCTGCGATGTGGCCTTCGTTGCTGCGGTACGCTCCACCCCACGCTGCCACTACTTTCAGGTCGGGCTGCGCTCGGGCCAGAAGATCTTCGTCCCCCACGCCTCCATTGATGCTGCCAACGATGCGTATGGCCGCTTCAACAGCGAGCTTCACCAGGCACTGGGCCTGTAGCGCGCAGGTCGGCCCTGCAGGCGGCCGTCAGTGCCGCTGCAGTCTGGCCAGCAGGGCGAACAGCTCGGCATCACCGGCCACGCCCAGTCTGCGCATGGCACTGATCTTCTGGTGGCTGACCGTCGCCACGGTGCGCTTGCGCATCTCGGCGATGCGGGTAAGTGACAGTCCTTCCCGCAGCAGCCGCAGTACGTCGGCCTCACAGGCGGTCAACGCGTCCAGTGGCGATGTGTCGGGCGGCAGGCGCTGCGCCAGACGCACACGCGTCGCCTGGCACAGGAAGCGACGCCCGGCCACTACGCTCTGCATGGCATCGAGCAGCTCGGAGGCAGCGGACGTCTTGTGCACGAAACCATCAATGCCGTAGTTGAACGCAAGGTCGATCTGCTCCGCATCATCATCGGCGGTGAACACGATGATGCGCAGCATCGGGTGCAGGCGACGGATGCGGGCCAGCATGGCCAGTCCATCAGGCTGCTCCTCCTGCGGCATGTGCAGGTCCACCAGCAGAAGATCGCACGGCCGGGCACCGAGCAGCGCTTCCAGGCTGCAGGGACCCTCAGCGTGTCCCACCACCTGGAACGCCTGCGCGGCGTTGGCAATCACGGAAAGGCCGGCGCGAAGCAGGGCATGGTCATCGGCAATCACCACGCGGGTCGCCGGCAGGACGTCAGAACATGGCATGGGGAACGGTCTCTGCTGTCAGTAAGGGAGGCGATCGCATCACCAGCACTCGCGCCGGGCCGGCGTGGTGCGTCCGGCCTGGTCCAGGGTCAACCGGCCACAGGCTTCGTCTGCCTGGCTCGAGATCGGCTCGGCGATGACGGTGTAGTCACCGGGCGTGGCCTGGACCTGCAGGCGATAGCTGTCCAGCTCGCTGGCGCAGGCCGCGGCGGGCGCTGCCAGATAGCTCAGCGCACGGGTGTAGTGCCGTTCAAGCACGTTGGCCTGGTCGGTCATGCAGACCTCCGCGCGCATCCTGTGGGTCTTGATGATGTGCCTGCGATATGAGGGCAGCGCGATGGAGGCCAGGATGGCGATCACCGCGCAGGTGATCATCAGTTCCAGCAGGCTGAAGCCGCGGCTTGGGTGATGGGCCATCTGTCAGTCCTCCTGCTCATCCACCAGGCGCACTTCGCGCCAGCTGACCCGGCGCACGCGGTTGCCGATCGGGTTGGTGATCACCCCGGACAGCCCACCGTCTTCACCGGAGCCTCCCAGCCAGTCACCCAGGAAGCCGGGCGCATTGGGCCCCTGCCCCACCAGGTAGCCGGACGACGGCACAGGCTTGCCGTTTTCGTCCAGCAGGTCACCCGCGTTGCCGACCTCGCCGTTGCCATCCATGTCGAAGAAGCTGTCGTCCAGACGCCCACCACTGAAAGGATCCAGCGCCATGTAGTAACCCGAACCGGCCGGGTTGCAGGGGTTGCTGGCATCGGGGATACGGGTGGTGCCCAGCAGCACGCGGCCGCGGAACTGGCTGGGCACGATCATGCGTTCTCCCTGGGCACCGGCGACGGGTGACACCAGGTCCATCACCCAGCCGTCCTCGCCAGGCACGTTCTGTTTGTCCACCACGCGCCCGCCGTTGGCGCTTTCTGCGGTGATACGGGTGACACTGAGGCCGGAGCGGCCGGCAATGGTGTGCCCCCGATCGCGCAGGCCATACCAGGACTGCACACGGGAATCGGCCAGATCAGCCACTTCCAGCAGTGCACCGGTACCGATGAACACCCACGTTTCGGCCGTGGCGGGGTTGCGCGCCACCAGCGGCGCGGCGGTGATCGGCTGTGCGTCGCTGCCGCTGCGTGCGGAAAACAGACGCTCGCTGCGGCCAGCACGCAGATCCACCCGGAACACGCCACCGGCAAGGTCACCGACATAAGCGGTTTCGGCAAACCCGTCGCGGTCGGCATCCCATGGCCGTGGGCCCGAAGCGCCCTTGCCCTGGTCGTCCAAGGCGATGCTCTGCACGTGACCGTCGGCCAGGCCGATGCTGATCAACCGCGAGCCGTCGCCGCTGCCTTCCACCCCATTGCCCAGCACCACCCGCCAATCGCCGTCGGCCACCTGGGCCACCAGTGGCTTGCCCAGTACGCGACCAAGGCCGGGCACGGTGCTGGCATCGTGTTCCCACAGCAGGCTGGGGCTGGCCGGGTTGGTCACATCCAATGCAAACACCCCTCGCCCGCCCCGGCCCAGGGTGCCCACCAGCACCGTGCGCCACGCACCGCCAACGTAGGCATCGGCTACGGTCAGTTCACCGTCCACGTTGTACTGGTGCGTGTAGCCCTCGCGGGTATAGGCGCGCAGCGGCTCGCCAATGGCGGTTGCCGGCATGAAGGCGAAGGTTTCCTCGCCGCTGGAGGCATTGAAGGCATGCAGCAGGCCATCGTTGGCGCCCACATACACCGTCGCGGCGCGGCCTGCCTGTGCGGCGGCGAATGCAGGGTAACGGTCCGAGCCCTGGAAGCGCCGGTCGGCATACAGGCGCGCGTTGGGTGCGCCGGCGTATACCGGCGAGGCGTTCACGATGTCACCCAACACGCTCGCGCGTGCCCGCAGGCCCTGGCGCCCCTCGTTGCTGTGGTCACCCGCCAGGTACTCCAGCACGCTGCTGTCGCCAAGGATGTGTTGCGCGGCAGGCGCGAGACTGGCCCATTGCAGGGGTTGCAGCCGCCCTGCGCGTGAGGTGTACAGGGCGCGGCGTTTCCAATCGCGGGCGTCGAGGCGGGCGGCCGCACTCCACAGCGCCGCGCCCGTGCTGGGCACACCGCTGGCGGCATCGACACCGTAGGCCACCAGGTCGCCGTTCCAGCTGCCGGTGCGGTAGGACGCGGTGAAGACGCGCCCGTCGGCATCCAGCGAGCCGCCATTGCTGGCCAGCGCGGAACCCGCACCCGGCTTGGACTGGGCGATCATCTGGAACGCATCTTCCAGGCTGGCGACCATGCGCGTGGCATCGGAGGCGGCAAAGAACGTGCGCGGGCGCTTTTCGCGCTTGTCACCGTTCACCAGATCCACCCCGTTCCACCAGCTGGCGTCGGCCAGTCGGGTGGCGGAGGGATCGTAGGGATTGAAGCCCTCCGGCACGGTGAATCCACCATACTTCGCGGCCAGAACGTACTGGTTCGTGCCGATCTTGTAGTCCCCCTGCTCGATCACATCCACCCAGTAGGTGCGCAGGGTCTGCCTGCCTGGCAGGCCGTTGGCTGCGCCATCCGGGCGCAGGTCGGTGGTGTTGCCCAGGTAGGCCAGCGCTGCGATGTAGGCCGAGTTGTACTGCTGGGGCTTGTTGTAGCTGGACGCGGTAGCGCGCGCCTTGGCGTCGGCAGCGGAATAGCCCTCCATCCGCCAGATCTGCGTCATGGCCTTCACTACATCGTAGGTGGTATCTGCGGCCACCGCTGCAGGCTTGGGATGGTCCTCGCCGTTCTTGCTGGTTGCGCCCGGAAGATTCTTGTCCTTCCAGGTATTGGTATCGCCGATGCCCAGCAGCGTGTTGCTCTGGCACTGGTAGGCGATGGGATCATCCCAACGCGTGATGACCGGAAAGCCATCGGCCTGCCGGTAGCGCGTAGTGGCATTACTGGACAGCGTGCTGAACTCGGTCACATTGCCCAGGCCACGCATGTATCGGCTGGCGGCGTAGTACAGCTCACTGACGTTGTCGTAGTACTTGGGTGTGCGGCCGGTCTTCATCTGGCCGAATTTGTTGAGGTAGTTGATGACGCCGCTGTCCTTCACCCCGCCCCCGGTGGCGCTGGCATCGGCCGGGTTGGGATTGGCGATCTGCACACCGGTCACCGGGTCCCATTCCGCAGCGACATTGGTCGAGGGAGGCTTGATCGGGTCCGGCACCATCGGGCCGATGAACTTCTGCCGGGCGCGCAGGACGCCGCCTTCCGGCGCGGGCTCGAAGCCGCCCTGGTCGACGGGGTTGGGACCGCCATTGTTGAGATAGCCGAAGATCGAATAGCGCAGCCGGCCGCTGTAGCGCTGCAGCAGTCCCTCGGGTTTCGCGCTGGACACATAGGCCACGCAGTTCGGCTCAAGGCCAGCGACAGCATCGCAGACCTTCACGCGCATGCTCACCTCATAGACCACATTCTGGTCGCCCTGCTTTCCGTTCTTGTCCGGCACCAGCCGGTGCGCCGGATTGTCCGGGTTGTAGGGCGTGCCGCCGCCGTTTGCCTTTGCCGTGTCGATGGAGGCATTCCGGCTGCCGGCAAAGTACATGCGTGCGCCGAGCCCATACACGCGCGCATAGATCGCGGTCCAGGTGGCGGGAGTGGAAGCAGCGACCAGCGTCGCGTTGCCGGCGTTACCCGCTGGCATGCGCCGGACAGGGAAGTTGGCAGCGCGGTTCTGGATCGAGAAATCCGCCTTTTCCAGCCAGGTTTCCTGCGGTGTATCACGCACGCGGTAGCCGCCAGTAAGCGCTTTGCGGAACGGGTCGATGGTCTGGGTCGCCACCCAGTTGAGGTAGCGTCCATCCCAGGCTTTGCCCGCGCAGGCCTCTCCCTGGCGCAGCCCAATCGGTTCGAAGTGCCGTTGCGGCTCGCTGGCCGCATACACGTAGCGGTAGCACTTGGCGCTGTCGAAATAGCCTTCGTAGCTGGCCGAGGTGGCGTAGTCGCCCAGGTTGGCCGCGCTGATCAGCGTCGGAAATTCCACTGAGGGCACCAGCACCAGGTTGCCGGGCACTTCAATCTGCGCGGTCAGGGGTGCCTGCGCTATCCCGGCATGCAGGGGCGGCGCACCCAGTGCCCCGACCGTGCCCAGGCACAGTCCCAGCAGATGGGCAGGGTTGGCGGGTCGGCGTGGCACTGGGGACATCAGTTGAACCTCATTCGCGAACGATGGTGGCCTGCAGCAGAACCTGCGAACGGTCCGGTGCAGCCTCGGGATCCGAGCCGCGCGCGAGCACGCGGTAGTAATCGGCCTCGACACGCCCCTGCGATTCACCGTAGTTGGGTTCATCGCCCAGGCCGAGTTCGATCTGTGATTCACGCCGCCCCATGTACTGCAGGGCAAAGCCCGGTGCGCCCGCACTGAGTGCCTTCGGTTGCAGGTCACGCGCCTGGCGCCAGCCGCGCCCCGGTGCTGCAGCGCCGGCAAGCGACGGGTGCGGCCAGCACAGCGCGTTGGCAACCGCCAGCCGGGCGGAGCAGTCCAGACCGCCCTCACCCTCGCCAAATCGGCTGGCGCCGATGGCAACCTGCGCCTCGTCCAGCGCGGCCTCGGCGTTCTGCAGGGCCATGGCACGATCGCGGGTGCCGGCCGTCATGCGTTCCTGCAGCAGGCTGGAGCGCAGGCTGACCAGCACCAGCAACGAAACCAGCACCAGCACGATGAGCACCGCGAACAGCGCAACGCCGCGCTGTCGGCAGGGAGATGGGAGATTCACTGCAGGCGACTCCTCACGCTAAATGTCTGTTGGAATACACGCGAGATGCCGTCGTCCTTGCTGGCAATCGCCGGCGCGTCCAGCTGCATCAGCACATCCACTGCACGCACCTGGCCCCACTGGTTGTCCGCAACCTGATCGGCTGTCACGTAATCGGGCTGGCCGTCCAGCAGATAGCGCAGGCTGAAGCGACTCACCGCTGCCAGTACCGGCCCACCGCTGGCGACCTGCCCGTCAACCAGCTCCTGCCGGTACAGCGAAGGCACGCCCCGCTCATCGTTGCCAACGAACCAGCGCACCTGCCGCGGCAGGCCGAATGCCGCGTCCACACCGAACCGGTGCTGCGCAGCTTCAGCCGGCGTCTCCGTCGGGCACACCGCGCCGATGGCGAAGTACCCGGTGCAATTGGCCGGTGCGGCGTGGCCGATGCTGCCGCCCGTTGCCGTGACCCGGAGTACCGCCGCCATCGTGAAATCACACACCAGCAGGGGCGCACCCACGGCCGGCGCCTGGCTTCCCGCCACCGGGATCGGCTGGCTCGAGGCCACCTGCGCCGTAGCACCAAGGGACAGCGGCAGCACGGTCCACAGGCGCAGCGCAGGGCTGTCCGGCAGCCGCTGGCCTGCTTCGCTGCCACGTGCCAGTAGTGGATCCTCGAAACTGCCGCCGCCACCGCTGGCCGCCCCGCGCAGTGGCTCACCCAGCGTCGCCCAGAACGGCCTGTCGCGCTCGGCAAGCAGGTTGGCCAGCGGATGCCGGTTGTCACAGAGCAGATCGCCAGCGCCGCGGATGTCGCGGCCGATCAGTTCCATCGCCAGGCGACCGGACTCCTGCACCCGCGACACGCCCAGGGTGGACTGGGTGCTGCTGAGGGATGCCAGGTAGAAGTACCCGCATACACCAAGCAACAGCAACCCCAGTGCCATTGCGATCATCAGCTCGACCAGACTCACCCCGTGCATGCGCCTCACGGTGCTATCCCCAGCACCAGCGAGGTGCGCGGCGCACTGTCCCGCCCGGCGGCGCGCGCATCGTCCCAGCTGACCTCCAGCTGGCAGCTCCCCGCCTGGCAGTCAACCGCCCCACAGACCGCAGCGCGGGCATCCATGCCCGCCGCCAGGGCATCCACCCAGCGGCGCAGGTCCTGCTGCGCAAGATCGCCACCCGCTCCACCCGTTGCCGCACACAGCTCCCCAGCTGTGTTGTAGGCGCCGTCCAGCACGGCCTGGTGGTTGGCCCGCATCGCATCGGCCAGGCTGGCGCTGGCATGCACCGCCGTGGTGCTGAGCATTGCACCCTGCGTGCGCCGCAGTGCCGTTGCCTGCGCCATCGCCACCGACAGGCCCCCGATGGCCAGCAGCAGCACCGCCACCAGCACCTCGATCAGGCCGGCACCTGCCATGGAACGCGGCCGCCGCAACGTAGGACCACGCCAGCCGTTCATGCGCACACCCCTGGCGCAGCGGCGACAAGCTGCAGGCGGATACCCGATGTGGCTTCCAGCTGCAGGCGGCGATCGGTGCGGGCGCTGCAGAACAGCACGCTTCCCTGCGGTTCCTGGCTGCCCCGGCCATGGAACAGGCCTGTACTGTCGAACTGCACCCCCTGGATGAACGCTCCCTGCGGCAACGCCGAGACCATGCCGGGAATCTGCACCGTGCGCAGTACGGTGCCGTTGCCGGTGCGCACGACCCAGGTCTGCCAACCCGCATCGGAGCAGTCCTGCCCATCCCCACTGGCACAGACCTGCACGGCGGCATTGCGACGCACGGCCTCGTGGCGGGCGAACTGCAGCGCGGCGATCAGATCATTGCCGGCGGCCGTGATCTGGTTGCGCGCGATCATCGCGGTGAACGAAGGCACCGCCACCGTCACCAGAATGGCAAGCACCGCCACGGTGATCATCAGTTCCAGCAACGTGAAGCCAGCGGCGGCGGCCATCGTTGAGACAGGCGGGTTCATGGTGTGCGTGCGGTACAAGCGGCGAAGCGGGCGGCAAGAATGCGCCACTGGACCGCCTGGCTTCTATATGAGGAATCGCAAAATTGCGACCGATTGAACGGCAGCGTCCATCGGCTGGAGTTTCACTTTTTGCCACCACTTTCAGGTTACCGTTGTGACCAGCAGCGATGCTGCCTGTGCCGTCTGTCTTCCTCATGGACTCCGCCGATGACGCCTCCCCTGCCCGGCTCCGCCAGACTGCAGATGTGGATCAACATGATGTTGATCGCGCTGATGGTCGCGTGCCTGCCGGGTCGTGCGTTGGCCCAGACCGTGCAGCTCACCCCTGCGGAACGCGAGTGGATAGCCGCCCATCCAGTCATCCGGGTGACCTCCGATGCGCAGCTGGCACCGCTGGAGTACCTGCGCGATGGCCACCTCAGCGGACTGTCGGCCGAGTACCTGGCGCTGATCAGCGAGCGCACCGGATTGAACTTCGAGTTCACCCCTTCCGCCAGTTGGGATGCAGCGCAGGATGCCGTCGTGGCACGCCAGGCCGACATGCTGGTCAATGCGATGCCCGACCGCCTGACCCGCACCACCGAGGACGCGGTGCAGCTGTCGCGCCCCTATCTGGTGGCGTACAGCGTGGTCTTCAGCAAGCCGGGGCATCCCAGCGTGTGGAGCATGGAAGACCTGGCGGGCAAGCGGGTGGCCGCGCGCAGCCAGGGCCAGTACGCCGATGTGCTGCAGATGAACTATCCCGACATCCAGGTGGTGCCGGTGCTGACCCCGCTGGATGCCTTCCAGATGGTGATGGATGGCAAGGTGGACGCGGCGATGGGGACGACGATGACCTTCGTCCCCTTCATCACCCGTCGCGACGAGAGCGAGCTGTACATCTCTCACCCGCAGATCACCATGGCCATGACCGCGCAGTTCGCCATCCGCAAGGACTGGCCGCAGCTGCACGCGATCATTGAAAAGGCGCTGTCGTCGGTTTCCACCGGGGAGGAGTCGCGGCTGCGCGAGCGTTGGCTGCGCAGCGAGGATTTCGGCGCGCCCACGCTGAAGACAGTGCTGCAGTACAACTGGCCCTGGGTGGCCGCCATCGCCGTGCTGATCCTCACCTTGGCCATCGTCACCCGCTGGGCCATGCGCGCGCGGCGCGCGGCCATCGAAGGCGAGCGGGTCAAGGCGCGCTTCCTGGCCACCATGAGCCATGAAATCCGCACGCCCATCAATGCGGTGCTGGGTGCCATCGAGGTACTGGCCGACCAGGCGGCCGACGGGCGGCAGCGGGAGCTGGTGGAAACCGCCGAGCAGGCCGCCGAGGCGCTTACCGGGCTGCTGGACAACGTGCTGGACCTGTCCAAGCTGGACGAAGGCAAGATGCAGCTGGAAAAAGTGCCGGTGGAAATCCGCGCACTGGGCCGCAGCGTGGCGTCCATCTTCAGCGGCGAACTGCACAAGCGTGGCATCGACCTGCACCTGGACCTGCCCGCGGACGAGCGCTGGTTGATGATCGACCCCACCCGGCTGCGCCAGGTGCTGATGAACCTGCTCGGCAACGCGCGCAAGTTCACCGAGCAGGGCAGCATCACCCTGGCCATGGAGGTGCTGGATGAGCCTGCCGGCAGCTGGCTGCATGCGGTGGTGAGCGATACCGGCTGCGGCATCCCGACCGCGCTGCAGGCCGGCATCTTCGATCCCTATACCCAGGCCGATGGCAGTGTTTCACGTCGTTACGGTGGCACCGGCCTGGGCCTGGCCATCAGCAAGGAGCTGGTGGTCCTGATGGGAGGCAGCATCGAGCTGTACAGCGAGGAAGGCGAAGGCACGACGGTGAGCCTGCGCCTGCCGGTGGAAGCAGCGCAGGCCACTCCGGTGGCCGCAGCCACGCACACCGGCGCCAGCATTGCGCGGCTGCGCGTGCTGGTGGTGGATGACCACGCACCGAACCGGCTGGTGTTGGGCGAGCAGCTGGCGCGCCTGGGCATTACCGCCGAAACGGCCGACAGCGCGCAGGCCGCGATGCGGCGCCTGCAGGAGGACCGCGCCCTGCCCGATGTGGTGCTGATGGATTGCTTCATGCCCGATGTGGATGGCTACCAGGCCTGCAGGATGATCCGCGCTTCAGGCATCGCCGGCAGCGACCGGCTGCCGGTGATCGCCATCTCGGCGGCCACCGATGCGGCGCATCTGCAGCGATGCCAGGACAGCGGCATGAACGGCGTGCTGAAAAAGCCGATCCGGCTGACCGAGCTGCGCGGCATGCTGGCCCTGTGGAGCGGCGGCGCGGTGGCGTCGGGCGAAAACGCCGCCACGGAGGCATTGCAGCGCCAGGTGGAGGCCGACATGGCCGTGGACCTCCGCCAGCTGCTGGCTGAGGACGTGCTGCAGCTGCTGGGCGCACTGCAGGCGGCAGACCGGGCACAGACCGTGTTCTACGCCCATCGCCTGCACGGTGCAGCCGGTCTGGTCGGCATGCACGCGCTTGCGGCGACGGTGGCGGGCATCGAGCGCGACCCGATGGAAAACCGCGGCACGGCCATCGAACGGCTGTCGGCGATGCTTGAGGAGCTGCGACGGTCACCGCCGCTCGCCCCCTGACCCGGCGCAGCGCTAGAGCATGAAATCACTGCTGCTGAGGAACACGTGCAGCTCGGCGTCGGTGGTGAGCCCCAGCTTGCGCATGCCACTGATCTTCTGGTGGCTGATGGTGGCCACGCTGCGGTTCTGCTGCTGTGCGATCTCGCTCACGGTGCGGTGCGCCGCAATCTGGCGAAGCACCTCGATCTCACGCGGCGAAAGCTGGCTGACCCCCTTGATCCGCTTGCCCTCCTGGCCCGCGCCCAGCTCCGCCTGCAGCGATTGCCCGATGTAGGATTTGCCGCGCATGGCCGCGTTGATCGCCTGCGGCAGTTCGTCCATCGCGGCATTCTTGTTGACCACGCATCTGACACCCGAGGCGATGGCCAGCTGCAGCAGACGCGCATTGGTGCTGACCGTGAACACGACAATGCCCACCGCCGGGTACTTGCGGCGTACCGTGGCCAGCATCGGCAACCCGTCGGGCTGCTGCCCGGGCATGGTCAGATCGGTGACCAGTACATCGCAGGGTTCGCGGGCCAGGGCGTCCAGCAGTTCTTCCGGCGTGGCCGCTTCAGCGACGACGATCACCGAGACATCGGCACTGATGATGCCGCGCGCGCCCGCGCGGACGATCGGGTGGTCATCGGCGATGATCACGCGGGTGCTCACAGGGTCCACCATGGGCCTCACTTTGAGAATTGTTGTATACCACAGACACCCTCCCGCCCTCGTGCGGGCAGGAACGGCTGCGGGGTGTACACCGGTATCGGGACGCAGCGCCCGCCGCTGGCGCGTGCCAGGTGCGGCGTGCTGCTCGGCAGGGGCTGGGGCGATGCTAAGAAGTGCAGCGGGCGCCCGCTATGAGAAGACTCGCAAAAGCCGGTGTGCCGGCAGCGACTGTTCAGCCGGATGTTAGGCTAGCGCTTGCCCAGGCGCTGCCACACGCGCTGATGCCATTCCAGGATCATGCGGCTGAGAAGGCAGTGGATGAAATGCTGGAACGCTGACAAGGTGCCGCACCTGCAGCGTTGGTTTGCCAGCATGAAGTCTGGCAAGCACGCCCGGCGGCGGCTATGAGAATGCTCGCAATTCGGGTGCTGGGCATGGGCGCGGACCTCAGCGGACGTTGCCGATCGCCATTATCGAGCTGATGAAGGCCAGCAGATATCCGGCCAGCAGTATCCCAGCCATCAGCCGCCGCCTGCGGCCCCCGACAGCGACGGCGGTGATGACACAGACGAGGGACGCCACCGCACCCAGCCCGAATGCCTGGAAGATCCAGGCGCCACCCCAATGAACCTGCCAGGCCACCCAGCCGGCACATGCCACGGCAATGACGAATGTGAGTGCCCAGAGCACTTTCATGGATTCACCTCGCCGTTCGCAATGCCTTCATGCAGGTACGCTTTGAAGCCAGCCATGATCGATCCTTGAGCGTTGGCGTGTGGTGCCGATCTTCAGCGTCGATTGCGCTGCCCGTCAAGCATGGCCGTGGCGGCCCCTCACCTGCCCGCTCGCTCCCTGCGATCCGCCACGTACAGCAGCAGCGCCCCGCAACCCATCAACACCGCCGTTGCCACCAGCGCGCCCTGGTAGCTGCCCGTCGCCCTGGCCATGTAGCCGGCGATGATCGGCCCCAGGATCTGCGCCACGCCATAGCCCAGCGTGATGCGCGCCATCGCCTTGGACGGGTTGGACGGCACATGCCGACCGACCAGCGCTAGCGTGAGGCTGACGATGCCGACAAAGGTGGCGCCGAACAGGGCCGCCGACAGCAGATTGACCGCCGCACGTGCGGACACCGCTGGCAGCAGCATGCCTGCGCCCTGCAGGACGTACGCCAGCAGCAAGGCGCGGGTGGCGCCCATGCGGCGAGCGATGCGGTCCCAGGCAAACGTGGAGGGCAGCGCGGCGACGCCGACGATGACCCAGACCCAGCCGCCCCGGCCGTGCAGCACAGGCAACCTTTCCAGAATGGCGACGATGAAGGTGGCCCCGATGACAAAGCCGAAGCCCGCACAGACATAGGCCGCATTGAGCAGGCGCATCCACGCGCCCGATGCCGGCGGCGGCCGCGCGACCTGTGCACCGGCCGCGCGCGACGCGGGCGGCGGGGCCGGCATCCATCGCCAGGCAGGCACGAAAAACAACAGGCCCAGCACCCCCAGCGCGATCCACTGCCCAGACCAGCTCAGCACAGGCAGTGTCAGGGCGACGGCCACACCGGACACGACGATCCCCAGGCCCATGCCAGTGAAGTGCAGGCCCAGATCCGGGCGACGGCCGTGCTGCAGCAGCCAGTTCAGCACCAGGCCCGAGGCCAGCAGCAACCCGGCCACGCTGGAGAGCCCGGACAGGAAGCGCAGCACGCCCCACGCCAGCGGATCGCGGGTCAGGCCCATGGCTACGGTGCTGGCCACCGCCACCACCAGGCCGATGCGATAGAACGCGAACCTGCGGTGCAGTTCCCCCGTCGCAGCCGCCAGCAGGGTACCGGCCATGTAGCCGGCGTAGTTGATCGCCGCCAGCCAACCGGCGGCAACATACCCCAGGCCTGCCTGGGCCTTCATGATGGGCAGCATCGGCGTGTAGGCGAAACGGGCCAGGCCGACGGTCAGTACCAGCGCACAGATGCCCGCAAGGATGACGCGAAGCGGTGTGGTGCGGCCATCAACAGCAGGTTCGGTCATTGCATCGTCCGCCAAGGGCACCGGTGGGTCTGCGCCTGCCGATGGTACAGGCGTCGGACAGAGGCGCATCCATGCCATTTTGATATGGATGCACTGGATTATTTGTATTGGATGCATGGCTGCATCAGGGCCAGACTGGCCATCCCGCCCCATCCTGTTGCCAAAATGAACCTCCTTCTGCTCCCCGCCGCCTCCTGGATCTCACGTCATCATGCCGGTCTGCTGCTGACCGCCGGCGTTGCCGCGGTCGCCCTTGTGCTGGGCCACGTGTTGCCGCTGGTTGGCGGGCCGGTGTTCGGCATCGTGCTCGGCATCGTGTTGAAGAACCTGCTCTGGCCGGGCAGCCGCTTCGACGCCGGCATCCGCTTCGGCGGCAAGCAGGTGCTGCAGTGGTCGATCATCGCGCTGGGCTTCGGGCTCAGCCTGGACCAGGTGCTGAAGACCGGCATGGAATCACTGTCGGTAACGCTGGTGACGATGTCGGTGGCCTTCCTCAGTGCGTGGCTGCTCGGGCGCTGGCTGCGCGTGGAAGGCAAGCTGACGGTGCTGATCGGCGTAGGCACGGCGATCTGCGGTGGCTCGGCGATTGCGGCGGTCACCCCCATCCTCAAGCCCGACGATCACGATACGGCGTTCTCCATCTCCACCATATTCCTGTTCAACCTGGTAGCCGTACTGCTGTTCCCGCTGCTCGGCCACCTGATGCACATGAGTGACCAGGGCTTCGGCCTGTGGGCAGGCACAGCCATCAATGACACCTCGTCGGTGGTGGCCGCCGGCTACGCTTACAGTGATCTGGCCGGCGGCTTCGCCACGATCGTCAAGCTGACCCGCGCGACCCTGATCATTCCGGTGTGCGTGGTGCTGACCGTGGCGATGGCGGCGCTGGCGAAACGGCGCAGCAACGGCGCTGGCGCTGCGGGCAGCTTCAATCTCGGCGCGATCTTCCCGTGGTTCATCCTGTGGTTCCTGGTGGCGTCGGGCGTGCGCACCGCGGGCTGGGTGCCGGATGCTGCACTGCCGGTGCTGCACACGCTGGCTGAAGTGCTGATCGTGTTCGCGCTGTCCGCCATCGGCCTGTCCGCCAACCTGCGGCGCATGGCCGCCACCGGCTTTCGCCCCATTGCACTGGGTCTGGGCGTGTGGGTGGCCGTGGCGACCAGCAGCCTCGTGCTGCAGTACTTTATCGGGCAGCTCTGACCGAAACCCACGCGCATGAACCTGCATCACCTGGCCATCTTCCACGCCATCGCCGAGACCGGCAGCATATCCGCCGCTGCCATCCGCGTGCGCGTGTCCCAACCGGCGCTGTCGCGGGAACTGAAGGATTTCGAGGGACGCCTGGGAGTGGTGCTGTTCGAACGGCTGCCGCGCGGCATGCGCCTGACCGAACCGGGCAAGGTGCTGCATGCCTACTCGGCACGATTGTTCGCGGTGGCCGACAGCGCGCAGGCGGCGATGCGTGATTTCGCCGATGCCCGCGCCGGCCAGCTTTCGTTGGGCGCCAGCAACACCATCGGCACCTACGTGCTGCCCCGTTTCGTCGCCCAGTTCCGCTCGGTGTTCCCGCAGCTGGGTATCTCCCTGTTCGTCGGCAACACCGAACAGGTCGCGCAGGGCGTGGCCGACCTGCGCTTCACCGTGGGCTTCGTCGAAGGGCCGGTGAGGGTCGAGGGCGTGGTCGCCGAGGAATTCAGCCGCGATGAGCTGATTCCCGTGGTGGGTGCGCAGCATCCATTGGCCGGTCGCAGGCGCGCCAACCCGGCCGACATCAACGGACTGCCGCTGCTGATGCGCGAACCCGGCTCGGGCACGCGCGAGCTGATCGGTGAGCTGCTGCAGCAGTTGGACGTGAAGACCGGCAGCATCGTGGAGTTCGGCAATACCGAGGCGCTGAAGCAGGCCGCGATCCATGGCGGCGGCATCGCCTGGCTGCCCAGCATCAGCGTGGTGCGTGACCTGCAGGACGGCAGCCTGGTGCGGCTTCCGGTGCGGGCGCTGGGGCTGCAGCGTCCGCTCAGCATCCTGCGCCGCGAAGGGGCCTACCACGTGCCTGCGGTGGATGCCTTCCTGCAGAAGGTGCGCAAAGGCTGAGTGGGACGAAGGGTGCTCGCCGTCTGTAGAGCCGAGCCCGTGCGCGGCTGAAGGCCCTGAGTCGAGCATGGCTCGACTCTACAAAAGGCGGTGAAGTGCACGCGCCCGAGACGCCACTAGACGACCGGTCTAATTGGGGGTATCGTCGCTCCCATGAACCCCGCCCCCGACATTGCAGGCACCGGCGTCCGCCAGAAGATCCTGGCCAGTGGCCGCCGCACCATGGGCGGCAAGGGCTTTTCGGCGGTCGGCCTGAACGAGGTACTGACCGCGGCAGGCGTGCCGAAGGGCTCGTTCTACCACTACTTCGGCTCCAAGGAGGCCTTCGGCGAAGCCCTGCTGCAGGACTACTTCGACGAGTACCTGGCCGAGATGGACCAGATCTTCGGCAGCGCCGGCCAGAACAAAGCCGAGCAGCTGGAGCGCTACTTTGCCGCCTGGATGGAGAGCCAGTCCTTTGAGGACTGCCAAGGCAAGTGCTTGGCGGTGAAGCTGGGCGCCGAGGTGGCTGATCTCTCGCCGGCCATGCGTGCGGCGCTGCGCAGTGGCACGGCCGGCATCATCGAGCGCCTGACACGGGCGATCGAAGGCGGCCAGGCCGACGGCTCGCTGGCCAGCAAAGGTGATGCCGCCGCGCTGGCACAAAGCCTCTACCAGCTGTGGCTGGGCGCCAGCATCATGGTCAAGATCGTGCGCGGGCCGCAGCCCTTCGAGAATGCGTGGCTCAGCACCCGACAGATCCTGCATCCCTCACGCTGAGCGAGGGATGCGTACGACACACTCCTGGCGGAGTGTTTTTTCACGACCGAGCCATAGACGACCGGTCTACTTCCTCATCCTTCCAACAGGAGCACCCCCATGAAAGTCCTCATCGTTCTGACCTCGCACGACCAGCTTGGCGACACCGGGCACAAGACCGGCTTCTGGCTGGAGGAACTGGCCGCCCCCTACTACGCCTTCAAGGATGCAGGCGCGGAGATTGTGTTGGCCTCGCCCAAGGGCGGCCAGCCGCCGCTGGACCCGAAGAGCAACGAGCCGGCGTTCCAGACCGAACTGACCCACCGCTTCGAAGCCGACGCCGACGCCAAGGCGCAGCTGGCCGCGACCGTACGCCTGGACAGCGTCAGCGCTGCCGACTTCGACACCGTGTTCTACCCCGGCGGCCACGGCCCGCTGTGGGATCTGGCCAATGACGCGCATTCCATTGCGCTGATCGAATCGTTCGTTGCCAGCGGCAAGCCGGTCGGCCTGGTCTGCCACGCACCGGGCGTGCTGCGCCAGGTCAAGGCGCCCGATGGCAAGCCGCTGGTCGCCGGCAAGCAGGTCACCGGCTTTGCCAACACCGAGGAAGACGCGGTGGGCCTGACCCAGGTCGTGCCCTTCCTGGTGGAGGACATGCTGAAGGACCTGGGCGGTGACTACAGCAAGGGGCCGGACTGGGGTTCGTACGTGCGCCGCGATGGCCTGCTGGTGACGGGCCAGAACCCGGGCTCGTCGGCCGAAGCCGCAACGGTGCTGATCCAGGCAGTCGCCAAGGCCTGAGCACCATGAAGGAGCGATCCGGCGCACACGCCCGGATCGCTTCGCTTCCCCGTGCTACGGTGCGCACACAGGCAAGCTGCGTCTCTCCCAGAGCATTCCCCTCACCGGGCAGTTCCCATGAAACGCAACCAGGCGACACCCACCACGTCCACCGATTCGGTGCCGCCCGATCTGTTCGGCGCCCTGCGCCAGATGCTGCTGCGTCATGGCGATGGCCTGCTCGTGGTCCACGACACGGACCAGCATTTCTACGCCAACTGCCGCACGCCGGCCGCCAATGGCAAGGCACAGTTCTTCGGTGCGGTGAAGGTATCCGGGCGCAAGCACGCCTTCCACCTGATGCCCATCTATGACCATCCCGATCTGCTGGCTGGCATCAGTCCGGCCCTGAAGCAGCGCATGCAGGGAAAGTCCTGCTTCAACTTCGACCGCTGGGATGAGCCATTGCTGCAGGAGCTGCAGGCGCTGGTGGACCAGGGCGCCGCCCAATACGCATCTGAGGGCAGGCTCTGAGGCCTGCCGGCGCGCCTAGCGCTCCCGGCAGCGCAGCCACCCACCCGACGGCGAGGCCAGCTGTTCCCAGCCATTGGCCAGGCGCCGGAAGGCCTGGCCGCCAATGCAGGCGGTGCCGGTGCGCTTGGCTTCGGCTGAACCCAGCGCAGGCAGCACTCTCACCTCGGTGGAGGGGCCGGGACGACCGGCCTGGCGGGCCTCGTTCTGCAGCGTAGCGGCCTCGACCCCATCGCAGTACGCCTTTGCGGCGGGATGCGGATGCTTTGGCCACGCGTACTGCGCGCAGTTGAACGGCGTGGTGCTCTTCGCCATCGAGTTGTGCGCTGGCCGCGGCGCGGCTGGCAGCGGCTTGCGCGCGGGGCCGGTCGCGGAGCGGATCTGCTGCGCGGCGGCCGGAAGTGCGGCGACCAGCAGCCACGCCAGCAACAGGGGGCGAACATCCATGACCTGTCCTCGTTCCTTGAGTCTGCACTGCGGTGGCGCAAGCGCGTGACGCGTCACGCTTCCGATGGATCAACGCACTGATTCTGCCGCAGATCGCCTGGCGGCCGATACAGGCGCGCGCGCCTGCCATGCGCCCGTTTCATCCTGTGGTCTGAGATCTGACACACGCCGGACGCTTGCGCCGGGTCACAACTCCGGACATCCAGCGTTGACCTGAAAGCGACACACACTGACGCTTACGACACCGCGCGCCACCTCGGTGGCCAGGGAGCGCGGTCGAGTTCCTCCTGCATGGCCGGCACCCGCCGGGTTCCAACCGCAGTCCTCACCCACCTACACGCGCAGTGCCTCCGCATGGCGAACGCTTTCGCCGTGATGGCGTCCTGCGTCCTGGAAAACCTGACGGAGACACTGCAATGCGCCTTGCCACGTTCCTGTTCGCCCTTGTCCTCAGCACCATCGCCGGCACCGCCCATGCGGAAACGGTCACCCTCAACAAGGGCGGCTTCGTGCTGACCTATGACTGCAGCATCCACAGCGCCACGCGTTACGAATACACCCTGCTGGCCGATACCGGCACGGCCAAGCGCCCGTCCAGCTTCTACAAGGACACGGACCTGCCTACCGGCTGCCTGGGCCAGAACAGCACCGCTTCGTACGCCAGCGTGCACAGCGGCTATGACCGGGGGCATCTGGTGACCTCCAACCATATGGACTACGACGCCACCTACATCCGCCGCGCCAACTACATGACCAACATCGTGCCGCAGGTGTCCAGCTTCAACCAGGGCATCTGGGTGAAGGCCGAGAACGTGGCCGAGTGCTACCGCGATATCGCGCCGGTGGATGTCTATGGCGGTGTGGTCTACGGCGATGCGGCCAACGACTACTTCCTGGCCAGTCACGGCATTTCGACGCCCGAATTTTTCTGGAAGACGATCATCACCCGCGATCCCGGCACCGGTACTGCAAAGGCCATCAGCTGGATCATTCCTAACGAAGCCAACCTGGGCAGCCTGGACAGCTACTTGGTGACCATCGCCGATCTGGAAGAACTGCTTGGCGCCAGCTACGTGGCGATCAACGCGCCGGCATCGCTGAAGAACATGCTGCCGGCCACGACCTGGCCGCAGCCCGCAGGCTGTGATCTGGGCTGATGCCCAAACGCCGCACCCATGCGCCCAGGTATGGCATGGGTGCGGCGGTGGTTCATCCATCCATCGCAGGCGTGCTCTAGCATGGAGCCGTCCATTGCCTGCCCGGGAAGACCATGACCGACCACGCTTCGACCGCTTTCACCGAATCCGAACGCCAGCAGGCGCTGGACGCCCTGCATGTTGTCGGCAGCCTGCCCGAACCGGCCTACGATGACATCGTCAAGGTGGCGGCCGCCGTCTGCGGTACGCCGATGGCCCTGGTGACCCTGATCGATCGCGATCGGCAGTGGTTCAAGGCCCGCATCGGCGTGGATGGCAGCGAAACCGACCGCGACGTGGCGGTGTGCGACCACGCGATCCGCCAGCCCGATCAACTGCTGGAAGTGGGCGACCTGAAGCAGGACACCCGCTTCGTCGACAACCCGGTGTTGAACGAGATGGGCGCGCGCTTCTACGCGGGCATACCGCTGGTGACCCGCGAGGGCGCGGCGGTGGGCAGCGTCTGCGTGGTCGACCTGGCCCCGCGCTCGCTCAGCCAGGAGCAGCGTGAGGCCCTGCAGGCCCTGGCCCGCTTGACCATGACCCTGATGGAAGCGCGCAGCCGCGAGCGTGAGCAGGAGGTGGCAACGATCCTGGAACAGAGCCCCTTGGTGGATGCCGGCGAGGTCAGTGGTACGGCCTGGACCGTGGTGATCCTGGAGCTGCAGGACCTGGCTGGCCTGGCCGGGCAGCTGGGTGAGCGCGGTCTTGAGCGCCAGCTGCAGCAGCTGGACGCCGCGCTGGAGCAGTGCCTGGACGTGGCCCGCGGCGACAGCATCAACCGGGTGACCGGCAGCGGCGAGTTCATCGCGGTCCTGGGCAGCGACCACGCCGGGCAGACCCTGGCAGCCCTGCAGGCGGTGGCTGATGAGGCCTGCGCGCGTCTGCCCCGGCCTCTGCTGCTGGGTGCGGCGGGCGGCAGCAGTGGTGAGAGCACCACTGCCGTGTTCCTGCGCGCCGACCAGGCCCTGAGCGCCCGCAAGGACGCGCTGCGCTGAGTCATCAGGCATCGGCAGCCGCCAACCTGGGTTGGCGCTGGCGTATCGATGTGCCCACCAAGGTGGGCACCTACCCAAGCCGTCTGGTGGCCGCCAACCTTGGTTGGCGCTGGCGTATCGATGTGCCCACCAAGGTGGGCACCTACCCCAAGCCGTCTGCCGCGAACGTGCAGTCTGCGCTGGCGACGAGGCTGACGAAGGCTCCGCCCAGCGTCGCGTTGTGGTGATCGACGATACGCTGCGCTTCCAGCACGGGTGAATCGGTGGTGGTGTGCGCGTCGGCCACCAGCATGGCCGCGAACCCGAGGTCGCGCGCGACGCGACTGGTGGTATCGACGCAGAAGTCGGTCTTCATGCCGACGATCACCAGTTCCTCCACGCCGGCTTTGGCCAGCCGTTCGGCCAACCCGGTATTGAAGAAGCAGTTCGGCCGGGTTTTCTCGAACACGGTGTCGCGTGCGGGGTCGATCGCCAGTTCGGCCAGCAGCTGGGACAGCGGACTGTCGCTGGCCAGCGGCGTACCCGCAGGGCCGACATGGCGTGCGGCGAACACCGGCGCACCAGCCGCATGTGCGCGCCCGATCAGTGCATTGATGTTGGCCAGCACTTCGTCAGCGCGGTACGGGCGACGCGTGCCGTTGAACAGGCCGTGCTGCATGTCGATGACCAACAGGCCGCGACGAGGGATTCGGGAAGGGCTCATGGGGTTTCTCCTGCGGGGTGGGCACGGACGGAGAAACGAAAAGACCCCGTCCATGACTGGCGGGGTCCTGAGGGGTGGCGCTACATCACGTCACGTAACGACCTCACGACCTGCCAGCGGCAGTCGTGGTGGTAGTGCTGATGGTGGAGGCTCGGAAGACCATGCATCCGATGCTGCGTCACCGCGTTGTCGTGGTCAACCCCTCACGCCGGCGACAGCGCCTGCAGTGCATCGAACACCGGAGTTTCGCCCTCGGTGAGTTCGATGATGCAGCGGCACAGCGGCGGGTGCTCGATCAGCGCCAGCAGCGTGGCGGCCACATCAGCGCGGGCGACGCTGCCGTAGGGAATGGCCAGGCCCGCCCGCACCCGGCCCGTGCCGGGTTCGTCGGTGAGCGTTCCGGGGCGCAGGATCACCCAGTCCAGCGGGCTTTCGGCGAGGTGCACGTCCGCACGCTTCTTCACCACCATGTAGTTCTCGAACGTATCCGACAGGTGCTTGCCACGCCCGGCCTCCGGGAAGGCCGACACGAGCAGGAACCGGGGTACCGCCGCCCGCTGGGCTGCTGCGACGGCCAGTTCCAGCCCGCGACCATCGATCGCATCGGTCATCGACGCGCCGCCCTTGCCACCGGCACCGGCCGAGAACACCACCACGTCGCAGCCCTGCATCGTTGCCGCCAGCGCGGCGACATCCAGCTGCAACAGGTCGCCCTGCACCGGCCGTGCGCCGAGCGCCGTGAGTTCAGCTGCCTGGTCCTGGCCGCGATGCAGGGCCAGTACGCGATGGCCACGTGCGCTGGCCTGCTCGACGAGGGAACGGCCGACCTTGCCGGCTGCGCCGACGATGAATACCTGGCTCATGCTGGATCCTGTGACGGGGGTGATCCAGTGTGGCGCGCAGAAAACCAACACAGCGTGATCGCCCGTGATGGGCTCCGGTGGACGCCAGCCTTGGTGGGCGCCCTGGCTGGATGGGCTTCGGTAGGGGCCAACCTCGGTTGGCGTCCTGGCCTGCACGTGTTCCGGTAGACGCCAACCTTGGTTGGCGTCCTGGCCTGCCCGTGCTCCGGTAGACGCCAACCTTGGTTGGCGTCCTGGTCCTTCGGCCCACCAAGGCGGGCACCTACCAGGACCGTTCACGACCGCCCGCCGACCACGACCCGCATCCATCGCGTCATGCGACCTTCGCGCCGCGCACACGGCAGCGAGCCGCTGGCTTGATGCGGGAAAGCGGAAACTGGTCCCGCCATCGCCCAACGAGCACGACCTGCGCATGCAGAAGTACCGCACTGAACAAACGCAGGAGCATTGCCTGCTGCTGGTGGAAGACCAGCTGGATCTCGCCGAACTGGTTGAAGACGCCCTGGCCGATGAAGGAAACACCGTCACCCACGCCGACAGCGTGTTCGAAGCGTTGAACCTGCTGCGGAAGGAGCAGTTCGACGCCGCCATCCTCGATATCGAGCTTGGCGACGGCGTGGTGTTCCCGGTCGCCGACCGGCTTGCGGAACTGGGCGTGCCGTTCCTGTTCGCCTCCGCCGTCTATGACCAGGTCGTGCCGGCACGCCACCAGAAGGCACGCTTCGTCGCCAAGCCCTTCCACATCCCGCAGCTGCAGGAGGCGGTCAACCAGACGCTTGCACTGGCAAGGGACCGCCGCAGCGCGCAGCCGTAGTCAGCGCCCTGCGCGGTAGTCCATCGCCTGCAGATCCTGCAGCAGCGTCGGGCCACCCGGTTGCCAGGCAAGGCGTTGCCGGGTCAGTGCACTCGATGCGGGCAGATCCATCCCGGCGAACAGCGCGAACCAGCCAAACATCGCAGCCGCTTCGTCCTGCGTGATGCTGCGCACCGGCACGTCCAGCCCCGCTGCCACCACCTCGGCGATGCGGCGCGCACGGATGCCTTCCTCGGCCACGGCGTGGTAACGCTCACCGGCGCGACCGTGCTCCAGCGCCAGGCAGTACGCACGGGCGACGTCGTCCACATGCGCCGCCGACCAGCGGTTTGCACCTTCGCCCACGTAGGCGGCGACGCCCTGCTGCCGGGAAATCCCGATGAAATAGCTGATCAGCCCCTGGCGGACGGTATCGTGCACCTGCGGCAGGCGCATCACCCGCAGGTCCACGCCCGCCTCCAACAGGGCATTGCCTGCGCGTTCGGAGGCGATGCGCGGGTTGCCGTGGCCGGGATTGAACACCGTCTCCATCGCCGGCTGGCCGGGCTCGGTTTCACCCATGCCGACGCCGGAGGTGATCAACAACGGTCGCGCCGAACCCGTCAGCACCTCGCCCATTGCACCGATCACGGCGGCATCCTGCTGGCAGTTGGCCGCAAAGCGACTGAAATCGTGGTCGAAGGCGGTGTGGATCACCGCATCGGCCGCCTCGGCACCGGCGCGCACGCTGGCGAGGTCGCCCAGTTCGCCGCGCTGCACCTCGGCACCTGCGCTGCGCAGTGCCTCCGCGCCCGCATCGGAGCGGGTCAGGCCGATGACCTGATGGCCTGAAGCCTGCAGGTGCTGGAGTACGCGGCGGCCGATGAAGCCGGTAGCACCGGTCAGGAATACACGCATGAAGTCTGGCTCCACTGGAAAGTCGGCTCAGTATCCCGCTCGCCGCATCCTGTTAAAGTAGTGACGTTATACAGGTATAGAAACTGACAGGCAGGCGGTCACCGGCATGAACCAGCATTCGCTCGGGGAGTTCCTCAAGAGCCGTCGCGCACGGCTGGATCCGGCAAGTTTCGGCTTCGAAACCGGTCGCCGGCGCACGCCCGGCCTGCGTCGCGAAGAGGTCGCGCAGCGCGCCAGCATCAGCCCGACCTGGTACACCTGGCTGGAACAGGGCCGCGGCGGCGCGCCGTCCGCCGAGGTGCTGGACCGCATCGCCGCCGCCCTGCGGCTGACCGACACCGAACGCGAACACGTCTACATGCTGGGGCTGGGCCGCCCGCCGGAAGTGAAATACCGCAGCGGCGACAGCATCTCGCCGCGCCTGCAGCGGGTGCTGGACGCCCTGCCCTACAGCCCGGCGCTGATCCGCACCCCGACCTGGGACGTGGTCGCCTGGAACCACGCCGCCACGGTGCTGCTGACCGACTACGCGCAGGTGCCGGCCCGCGAGCGCAACATCCTGCGCTTCATCTTCAGCAACAGCCGGGTGCGCGCGGCGCAGGACGACTGGAGCAGCGTCGCCCGCTTCGTGGTCGCCTCCCTGCGTGCCGATGCCATCCGCGCCGGTGCCGAAACCGAGGTCGCCGGGCTGGCGGCCGAGCTTTCAGCCAGCAGCCCCGAGTTCGCAGCGCTCTGGCGCAGCAACGATGTGGCCAGCGAGGGCGACGGCAGCAAGCGGCTCAAGCACCCCGAGCTGGGCCTGCTGGAACTGGAATTCTCAACCTTCGCCGTGGAGGCGCGCCCGGACCTGTCGATGATCGTCTACAACGCCGGCACCCCGCAGACGCTGCAGCGGATCGCCGCGTTCATCACTGCCCGCCTTCCGTAGCGTCGAGCTTGCTCGACTGCGCACGCCTTCCGTAGAGTCGAGCTTGCTCGACTGCGCACGCCTTCAGTCGAGCAAGCTCGACTCTACAAAGCGCGTTGCAAGGAGTTCCACATGTCCCCCTTCCCCTTCGATGCCGTGCTGTTCGACTGCGACGGCGTCCTCGTCGATTCCGAGCCGCTGGTGGCCCGCGTGCTCTCGGAAATGCTGAGCGAGCGCGGCTGGCCGCTCACCCAGCAGCAAGCGGCAGAGGTCTTCCTCGGCAAGTCGGTCGCCAGCCTGGCCGGCCTGATCGAGGAGCGCACCGGTAAACCGTTCACCGACGCGTGGCTGGATGCGTTCCGCCACCAGCGCAATGTGGCACTGGAACGCGACCTCACTGAAATTCCCGGCGCGCCGGGCGCCGTACGTGCCATCCAGTCGGCCACCGGCGGCAGGATCGCCTGCGCGTCCGGCGCCGATCTCCTGAAGGTGCGCCTGCAGCTGGACAAGATCGGCATCCTCGATGCCTTCGCCGGGCAGATCTTCAGCGGCCAGGACCAGCCGCGCACCAAGCCGCACCCGGATGTGTACCTGGCGGCCGCCGCGGCACTGGGCGTGGACCCGACCCGCTGCGCGGTGATCGAGGATACGGTGACCGGCGCGACTGCGGGCGTTGCCGCCGGCGCGACGGTATTCGGTTACAGCCCCGGCGGCCAATACCACAGCACGCCCGAAGCGCTGCGCGCAGCCGGTGCCCAGGTGATCTTCGAGTCCATGCACGACCTGCCGGCCGTGCTGGCAACCTACGCTGCCAACGCGACGGCGTGATTGAAGCAGCCGCCGCCCCGTCCGGGAGCGGCGGCATTCCCGCATCAACGGGTGTACGTCACCAGGTAAAGCGCGCCGTGGCGGTGACGGTGCGGCCGGTGCCGTAGTAGCACGAGGACACACCGGTGCAGGTCGACACGAAGCGCTTGTCGGCCAGGTTGCTCAGGTTCAACGACAGCTGGGTACCGACCGCGCCGTAGTGGCCGATGTCGTAACGGATGGCTGCGTCCCACAGCGTGTAGGACGGAATGCCGTAGAGGTTGGCACTGTCGCCGTAGCTGCTGCCGTTGTAACGCATGCCCGCAGCCAGGCTCAGGCCTTCCAGCGGACCGCCCTGGAAGGTGTAGTCACCCCACAGCGCAGCGGTCCAGTCCGGCACCATCGCCAGTTGCTTGCCGGTGTAGCCGTTGTTGCTGCGGGTCACTTCCGAATCCATCCACGACGCGGCACCGATCACGCTGAAGCCATCCAGAGGCGTGATGCGGCCTTCCAGTTCGACGCCGCGCACACGGCCTTCGCCGTCCTGCACCTGGCACTGACTGGTGCCGGTGGTGCCGCAGGTCCTGTGGTTGATGTCCGGGTCATCGGTCAGCACGTTCTGCTGACGCAGATCGTACGCAGACAGGGTGATGAGGCCATCGAAGCTGGCCGGCTGGTACTTCAGGCCCACTTCCCACTGCTTGCCGGTGATGGGGTCGAACGGCGTACGGTCGTAGGACTGGGTGGCCGTACTGCCAGCCGGCTGGAACGATTCGGCATAGCTCAGGTACGGGGTCAGGCCGTTGTCGGCCACATACAGGATGCCGGCGTTGCCACTGAAGGCTTCGCTCTTGATGCCGCTCGGCGTGCGCGCGCCATAGCGGTCGGTCGCCACGGTGTAGCTCTGGGTCCAGGTGTCATCCTTGGTCCAGTCATAGCGGCCGCCCAGGGTGAAGCGCCATTTGTCCAGCGCGATCTGGTCCTGCAGGTAGGCACCGGTCTGGCGGTTGATGCCACCGGAGTAGCTGATCGAGGTGGTGGCCGGGATGTAGCCGCTGTACACGGGGTTGAAGATGTCGATGGCGGTGGGCGTATCGGTGGTCGTTCCCATCGCGCCACGCGCGGCGGTCCAGTCGGCCTTCTGCCAGTCCACACCCAGCAGCAGCGTGTGCTCGGCGGCACCAGTGCTGAACTTGCCGGTCAGCCGGGTATCGGCGGTGTCACCGCGCGAGTCGCCCTCGCCCCAGGTGGCGCGGCGCGTCTGTGTGCGTCCATCTGCATTCAGCGCGCCATTGGTCACCACGGTGCGGAACGTCGAATCCACGTTCAAGCGGCGCGCGCTCTGGCTCAGCGTCCAGTGTTCGTTGAACGCGTGCTCGAACAACCAGCCGGCCGACCAGATGGTGCGGTCGTAGGTATTCCAGGTCGGCTCACCAATGAAGGTGCTGTTCTTCATGTGGCCATAGGGCGTGGCGACCAGGGTGCCGGCCATCGGCAGGAACTGGTAGGTGGAGCCACCATCGTCGCGCTGGTACAGGCCCAGCAGGGTCAGGCGGGTGCGCTGTGCCACCTGGAAGGTGTAGCTGGGCGCGAGGAACCAGTGTTCCTGGTCGGTGTGCTTGATCTGGGTATCACCGTCGCGATACAGGCCCACCAGGCGGCCCAGGTGGCGCTTGTCATCGCTGCCCGCCCCCACGTCGAAGGCGGTGCTGTACTGGCCGTTGCCATCCACGCCCAGCTGCAGCACCTGCTGCTGGTCCGGCGTGGGCGTCTTGCTGACCTGGTTGACCATGCCACCCGGAGCCACCTGGCCGTACATCACCGCCGAGGGGCCCTTGAGCACCTCCACCCGGTCCAGGTTCCAGCTGTCGATCATGGTGCGGTTCCACTGCCCGCCCTGCGGCGCGCGCATGCCATCGACGGTGACGTTGTTGCTCCAGCTGCCGGCATCGAAGCCGCGGATGCGGAAATCATCAACGCGGTTGTCGATACCGCTGCTTTCCAGCGACACACCGGCCACATAGCGCATCGCATCGTTGAGGGTCTGCACGCCGCGCGCATCCAGTTCCTCGCGCGCGATGACCGACACCGACTTGGCCATCTCGGCCACCGGCGTATCGGTTTTGGTGGCGCCCGAACTGTGGGTGACGGTGCGATAGGCGTTGACGTGCACGGCGTCGAGATCGGTCGGCGTGGCTCCATCGGGCGCCTCCGGCGCGACCTGCGCGGCCACGGGGGCGGCAAGCATCATCGCCACGGAAACGGACAGCAGCGAGCGCATCGGCGCACGGGCAAGGGAACGGGAACGGGAACGGGAACGGGTTACAGACATGGGGGGACCTGCTCTGAAGAGGCGCGCCTGGGGCGGCGGCAGCGGCGCTGGTTAAGGGCGCGTTAAATCATAGCAGATGCGAATGGTTCCCACTACCATTGAGCGACAATCGGTCGCAGCCTGCGTTGATGACCGGCCGAGCACGGCGCCTTAACCAGGCTTCCCTATGCTGGCTGCGCGTCGCGCACCTGCGGCGCATCCGCAATGGAACGCACGAGGAGAATGCATGACCCGTCTGCACAGCCTGACCATCACCGCCGCCCTGCTGGCCATCAGCCCGCTCGCCATGGCCGAAACGGTGAACCTGACCAACAGCGCCGACGGCGCCAACCGCGATGCCGGCATCACCGCAGTGAAGAAGAAACTCACCGACGCCTGCACCGAGCGCAAGGGCACCCCCGATGCCGAGTCGTTCGAAGTGGTGTTCGAGAAGACCAGCGAGAACCCGAACGTGCCCAAACCCTATTACGTGGACGGCAGGATGCAGTGCGAACTGCCGGGCTGACATGCCTGCGGGCATTGCCGCCCCTGGTATATGAGGTGGCTGCCGGCGCAGCCACCTTTCCGCAGCCGGCATGGTCCTGGCGCGCCTGAGCATCCCTGCTGCCGGGCTGCGCATGCGCTGCTTGCGATCACCGGCAGGCAGCAGTGGCGGGCATTCACATCACCACGCCCGCGTGTTGGGGATAGTGACGCACTTCCCAACCCTTCATGAGCCCGGATGCGCGCCTTTCCCGCACGTTTCAAGCAATGGCCACGCCACTGGCGGGTGCTGGCCTGGAGCGTCGCCGGTGTCTACGCCCTCTACCTGCTGGCGGGCAACCTCTTTCTCAACACGCCGCTGTTCGACCTGGTCACCAACCGCAAGCCGCAGAAATTCGTGATGCGCACCGGGCCGGCGATCACCCTGCTGCCAGGCCATGTCATCGCCTGGAACGTGCACATGCGCGGCCATGTGAACCACACCGTCTATGTGCTGCATGCCGACCGGGCCAGTGCGCGGCTGGCCGTGTGGCCGTTGTTCCGCCGCGAGGTGCGCGTGCCGCACCTGCAGGCCAGTGGTGTGTCGGCTGAAGTCACCCGAGTGGACGATGTGGTGCCGCCGCCCCCACGCGGCAATCAGGGCTGGACCCTGCGCTTCGATGCCATCCGCAGTGATTCCATCCAGCACGCCCGCTTCGGCAGGCTGCTGATCATCGGCCAGGGCCGCGGCACCGTCGGCTTCCGCAAGCAGCTGCGCGGTGGACCGTCGGAACTGTATGACTCGCAGGTGACCTTCAGCGATGCCAGCGCCAGCTACGACGGCGTGCAGCTGCTGGACGCCATGAAGGTGGACGCGCGCTTCGGCTATCCCTGGCACTACCGCGACCAGGCGCCCGGCATCGCCAAGTTCGACATCCTGCGCGGCGCGTTGAAGGTGGATGCCCGCAGCCATGGCATACGGGTGGACACCGATGCGCGGACGCTGGCGGTATCCAGCTCGCCCAGCACGGGCCAGCTGCAGGCCGACATCACGCTTGACCGCGGCACCCTGCAGCCAGGCAGCCGCGCCGTGTGGCGGGTGCCGCTGCAGGCCGGTGCCGGCGCGCCCGATCGCGGCACGCTGGCCGTACAGATGGATGCCGCACGGGACATCCGCCTGCAGGCACGGCTGCCGGCGCGCGAGGGTACGGGTGCTTCGCTGGATGCCGACCTGCACATCACGGGGCGGAAGATTCCCTTCCGTGAGCCCGGCCAGCTGATCGAGCGCACCTCCGGTCGCATGCAGGGCGAATGGACCTTCACCTCGCTCAACTGGATTCCCGCCCTGTTCCTGCGCAAGCCGTGGGTGCAGCTGGACGGCGGCGGCACCGTACGGGCCGATCTGCAGCTGAAAGCCGGTGAGCTTGCAGCGGGCAGTACGGTGGACATCCCCGAAGCGGCGGCAACGGCCGAGGTGGCAGGCGTGCGCATGACCGGTACGGCCAGCGCACACGGCGAGCTGGCACCCGGCAGCCCCACCCGCGCCACGCTGGATGTGCGGGTGCCACGGTTCGACGCACGTGCGGGCGGTGCAAAGGGGGACGCACTGTTCGACGGGCGCGACCTGTCACTGCAGCTCAGCGGCGATGGCCGCCTGCGCGAGTTCCGCAAGGACATGCGTGCGCGCCTGCGCTTCAGCAACGCCACCATTCCCGACCTGACCGCCTACAACCGCTACCTGGGCAAGGGCCAGGCCACGCTGCTCGGTGGCACCGGCACGCTCACCGGCGATGTGGAACTGGATACGGAAGGCCGGGTCGGCCATGGTACCGCCACCCTGGTCGGCAACGGCGCACGCCTGCAGGTGGCCGGCCTCGATCTGCGTGGCACCGCCCAGGTGGACGCCACCCTGCGCCGCGCCGACTTCGCCCAGCGCTACTTCGATCTGTCCGGCACATCGGTGCAGCTGCGCGACGTGCAGGTTGGCCAGCAGGAGCGGAAGGCACCCTGGCAAGGGCGGGCACTGTTCAAACAGGGGCGGATCGATGCCCAGGCGCCGTTCCAGGTCGATGCCAGCGCCGATCTGACCCTGAGTGATGCCGGCCCGTTGCTGGGAGTGTTTGCCGAACGCAGCGACTATCCGCGCTGGGCGCTGTCGCTGCTCGATGCCGGGCAGGTGAACGCACGCACCCGCCTGCGCTGGCAGGCCGGCCATCTCATGCTGGATGGCCTGCAGGCAGAGAACGAGCGCCTGTCGGTCCGCGCCCGGCTGGATCTGCTCGACCAGCACAAACGCGGTGACCTCTACCTGCGCTGGGGCCTGCTCGGTGCGGGCATCGAGCTGGACGGCAAGCAACGGCAATGGCACCTGGCCGGCGCGCGCGAGTGGTTTGACAGCCGCCCGGCCCTGCTGCCTGCCGATGGAGCGTCTGCTGCACCTGACTGACGCAGCGGAACGTGGTGCATCCAATCGCCCCACGCAGTGCGTAGACAGACTGCAGCAGAACCAGAAGTTGAGGATCAGTGATGAATCACAGAAGACAGGTGTTCGGCCTGCTCGGCTGGCTGGGCTTGACCCTGGCCGCGGCGGCACTCGGGGCGCGCGCCTCGATTGAAGCGGCGGCATTCTATGGCCAACTGGCGTTGCCCGGCTGGGCGCCACCTGCCAGCGTGTTCGGCCCTGTCTGGACGGCGCTGTATCTCATGATGGCGATCAGCGCGTGGCTGGTGTGGCGCCGCGGCGGCTGGCGCAGCCACCGCGCCACGCTGGGGCTCTATGTCACACAGCTGGTGGTCAACGTGCTGTGGAGCTGGCTGTTCTTCGCGTGGAAGCTCGGCGCGGCAGCGTTCGTCGACATCCTGCTGTTACTGGTCCTGATCGTGGCAACGATGCTGGCCTTCGCACGCCGCACGCCGCTGGCGGCATGGCTGCTGCTGCCCTACCTGGCCTGGGTCAGCTTCGCATCGGCGCTCTGCTACACCGTCTGGCAGCTCAATCCTGCAGTGCTGTAGCCATGGGCGATACGGCAGGTCCGACAACGGCACGCCACCGCCGCAGCGCAGCCCCCGTGAACGCCTGCTGGCCGCAGCCCGAAGGACAGCGCAGCAGCCTGGCCGACGACGTACTGATCAACCCTGCACCTTCTTCTGCCTTGAACACTGTTTCGCAGGCCAGGCAGCGGGCGACCAGCGCGTACAGGTGGACGATCCGCCCGCTGCAGGGGTCCTGCAGCGCATTGACATCCATCAGCTCGAAGCAGGCACTGTCTGGCATCGCGCGGCGGGGGAACGGGCGGTACTGCCCAGCGCAGGGAACGGAGTTGTGCAGGTCCACGAAGCGTCGCCAGAGAGAGAGTCGCTCCACTGTAGGCAGCGCCGCGTGCAGCATGCGTGCAGTACAGATGCAGCGGCTGCGAAGACATGGCGGAATGGCAAGAGGTTCTTCCTGAATTGTTCAGCGCTTCACTCCCGCGCTTCTGCTTCAATGAATGGTATGCGAATCACGCATTTTGCTTCACCATATCCGCATGGATTCATCTTCCAACCCACGAGCACCACGGCGCGCATGCCGGCGCTTGGCGTGTGCTCCGAATCGTGAGCAGCACGAGTGATGCCCATTGCTGATAGCGCCGAGGATGCCGCGCTGGATCTGTGCGCGCGTGAACCCATCCATACCCCGGGTGCGATCCAGCCCTACGGCGTGTTGCTGGTCATCGACCCGCAAAGCCTGCAGGTGCGTGAGCGCGCCATAAGCGACCCGGCACTGCTGGAGCGCTTCGGCGATCCCTTGGGCCAGGGCGTGGCGGACGTACTGGGCGGTGCGCTTGCGGGCTGCATCGAGCGCGCCGGCCAGGTTCCCCTCGACGGTTCGGCACATCTTGGCGCCATCGAGCTGCCCGGAAGTGGCCTGCACCAGCTGCTGGCACACCGCTCACCGCAGGCGTTGCTGCTGGAGCTGGAATCGCCCGTGGCCGGCCAGCCGACCTCGCTGGAAGCGCTGTATCCGGCCATCCGCGCATTGATGGCCGCCATCGAAACCGCTGCCACCGTCGAATCCCTCTGCCAGATCGCCGCCGAGCACATGCGTGCGATGACCGGCTTCGACCGGACCCTGGTCTATCAGTTCGACAGCGGCTGGAATGGCATCGTGATTGCCGAAGACGGCAACGGCGTGCTGCCCTCCTACCTCGACCTGCGCTTTCCCGAGTCGGACATCCCGGCGCAGGCGCGCGAGCTTTATCGCCGCAACCGCGTGCGCCTGATCGCCGATGCCGACTACACGGCAGTGCCGCTGCTGCGTACGCCGGAGCATGCGAACGCCGCGCCGACCGATCTCAGCCTGTCGGTGCTGCGCAGTGTCTCGCCGGTGCACCTGCAGTACATGCGCAACATGGGCACCGGCTCGTCGATGTCGGTGTCGTTGATGCACGAGGGCCAGCTGTGGGGCCTGGTGTCGTGCCACAGCGCCGCACCGCGCCGCCTGCCCTACCCGGTGCGTACCGCCTGCGAGTTCATGGGCCAGATCGTCTCGCTGCAGATCGCGCTGAAGCAGCGCGCCCATGCCGTGGAGGAACGCATCCAGCGCCGCTCGGTGCTGGTCAAGCTGCTGGGCCGCATGGCCGGCGACGAAGAGTTCATGGCGGCGCTGCGGCAGGATCCCGTCAGCCTGATGTCGCTGACCAATGCCGCCGGTGCGGCCATCGTGCACAAGGGTGACTGCCTGCGTGTCGGGCAGTGCCCCGAACCCGGCGCTGTGCTCGATATCGCCCATTGGCTGGCCGAAGGCCATGCGGGTGACGAGGTCTATGCCACCGACCATCTTGCCAGCCAATGGGCACCCGGTGCCGGGCTGTCGGCGCTGGCCAGCGGCGTGCTGGCGGTGTCCATTTCGCAGCTGCACGACAGTTTCCTGATGTGGTTCCGCCCCGAGGTGGTGCGCACCGTGCGCTGGGGCGGCGACCCGCGCAAGACTGCGGCACCGGGGACGGTGCTGTCACCACGCCATTCCTTTGAAGCATGGAAGGAAACCGTGCAGCAGCGCAGCCTGCCCTGGACCGATGCCGACCGCGATGCCGCGCACGAAATGCGCACGGCCATCGTCGACATCGTGCTGCGCAAGGCCGAAGAGATGGCCGAACTCAACGAACAGCTGCTGCGCAGCAACAAGGAACTGGAAGCATTCTCCTACTCGGTCAGCCACGACCTGCGCGCGCCGTTCCGCCACATCGTGGGTTACTCCGAACTGCTGGGCAGTTCGGCAGGTGACCGGCTGGACGACACCGAGCGCCGCTTCCTGGACACCATCGTCGAATCGGCAAAGTCGGCCGGGACCCTGGTCGATGACCTGTTGAGCTTCTCGCAGATGGGTCGCTCCACCCTCGGCCGCATGCACCTGGACATGGGCGCGCTGGTCGCCGATGTGCGCCGCACGCTTGCCTTCGACTACGCCGGGCGCCAGATCGACTGGAAGGTCGGCGAACTGCCCGCCGTGGAGGCCGACCCGACCATGATGCGCCTGGTCTGGCAGAACCTGCTGTCCAATGCGGTCAAGTTCACCCGCGAGCGCGAGCACGCGGTCATCGAGGTCGGCTGCGAACGCGACGGGGAGGAAGACATCTTCTTCGTCCGCGACAATGGCTGCGGCTTCGACATGCGCTATGTCGACAAGCTGTTCGGCGTATTCCAGCGCCTGCACCACGTTGAAGAATTCGAAGGTACCGGCATCGGCCTGGCCAATGTCCGCCGTATCGTCGGCCGCCACGGCGGCCGTACCTGGGCCGAAGGCGAACTGGGCAAGGGCGCCACCCTGCATTTCACCCTGCCCCATCACAACGGAGAACACCCATGAGGGATCTGCGGCCCATCCTTCTGGTTGAAGACAGCCCCAAGGATGCCGAACTGACCATGGCTGCGCTGGCGCGCTGCCAGCTGCTGAACGGCGTCGTGCACGTGCGCGACGGTGCCGAGGCGCTGGACTACCTGCGCTGCGAGGGCGCCTATGCCGGTACCCATCATGGCGGCCCGGTGGTCGTGCTGCTGGACCTGAAGCTGCCCAAGGTCAACGGTCTGGAAGTGCTGGAACAGGTGCGCGGTGATGCCGCCCTGAGCAGCACCCCCATCGTCATGCTGACTTCCTCCCGCGAAGAGCAGGATCTGGTGCGCAGCTACCAGCTGGGCGTGAACGCCTTCGTAGTCAAGCCGGTGGACTTCAAGGAGTTCTTCGACGCCATCCAGGGGCTGGGCATGTTCTGGGGCATCACCAACCAACCGCCGCCCCACCCTTTCTCTGGAGCTGGCACGTCCAATGCGTGATGGCATGCACCGCCCCGCACACCTGCGCATCCTGATGCTGGAAGACAGCGCCCTGGACGCAGAGCTGATCACCGCGCAGCTGAAGCGGGCCGGGCTCAACTTCGAGGTCGAGCGCCTGTGGACCCGTGATGCCTTCATCGCGGCGATCGACAGCGACCGCTTCGACGTCATCCTGGCCGACCACGTGCTTCCGGGATTCGACGGCGACGCCGCCCTCGACCTGGCGCGCGAGCGCGCACCGCACATTCCCTTCATCTTCGTCTCCGGCACGCTCACTGAAGAGCTGGCGGTACAGGCGTTGACCCGCGGCGCGCGCGACTATGTGGTCAAGCAGCGCCTGCAGCGACTGCCCGATGCGATCCGTCGCGCGCGCCAGGAAGCCACCGAACGCGGCCAGCTGGCGCAGGCCAAGGCCGCGCTGGACGAGAGCCAGGCGCAGCTGCAGCAGATCACCGATGCAGTCCCCGCGCTGATCGCCCACCTGGACACCCAGCACCGCTACCGCTTCGCCAACAAAGCGTTCCTCGACTGGCATGGCGTTGAGCTGGACAGCATTCTTGGCCGAAGCGCCGAGGACATCAGCGGCGCGGAAGCCTTCGCCAACGCCCTGCCAAGCCTGCAACGGGTACTGGCCGGCGAACGCGCCAGCTTCCAGACCACGCTGGTGCACCGCAGTGGCGAGTCACGTTTCGTGCAGATGGACTGCGTGCCCGAGCGGTCTGCCGATGGCACGGTAACCGGCTACACCTGCCTGGGCAGCGATGTTTCCTCGCTCAAGCGCGCCGAACTGGCCCTGCGCGAGGACAACGAATCCCTCGAGCGCCAGGTGCAGGCGCGTACCGTCGAACTGCAGGGCAGCAAGCGGCGCCTGCAGGCAATCTTCGAATCCAGCTTCCAGCACCAGGTGCTGCTCGACACTGCAGGCCTCATCGTCGACGCCAACGTCGCCTCGTTGGCGGCCGTGCTTGCCGAGAAGGCGGATGTCGTCGGCCTGCCGTTCTGGGAATCTCCGTGGTTCGCCGGCACGCCGGAACTCGCCCCTGCGGTCGACCAGGCCGTGGCCGAGGCGGCGCGTGGGCGCAGCGCCGTGCAGGCCATGGATCTTGAACTGCCGACCGGTCGCCGCAGCTTTGATTTTTCCTTCCGCGCGCTGCAGGGCGCAGACGGCGCCATCACCGCCGTGGTCTCCGAGGCGGTGGAAACCACCGCGCGCATCCACGCCGAACACGCGCTGCGCCAGGCCCAGAAGATCGAGGCCGTAGGCCAGCTGACCGGTGGCATCGCCCACGATTTCAACAATATCCTCACCGTGATTGCCGGCAACATCGAGCACGCCCTGCTGCTGAGCCAGCGCGACAGCCAGCCCGGCAACATGACCGCGCGTGCACTGGACAATGCCCTGAAGGGTGTCGGCCGCGCCGCCAGCCTCACCCAGCGCCTGCTGGCCTTCGCCCGCAAGCAGCCGTTGCGCAGCCAGGCGGTCAACCTCAACGATGCCCTGCTCGGCATGCAGGACATGCTGCAGCGCGCCCTCGGTGAGCTGGTGCAGCTGGATATCCGTACCGGCGAAGGGATCTGGTGCATCGAGCTGGACGTCAGCCAGCTGGAAGCCTCGGTCTTGAACCTGGCCGTGAACGCGCGCGACGCCATGCCCGGTGGCGGCCGCCTGGTGGTGGAGGTCGACAACAGCCACCTCGACCACGACTATGCCGCCCTGTTCCCCGATGCGCTGCCCGGCGAGTACGTCATGCTGCGCGTCCGCGACAACGGCCACGGCATGTCAGCCGATACGCTCGCCAAGGTATTCGAACCCTTCTTCACCACCAAGCAGGTGGGCCGCGGCACGGGCCTGGGGCTGTCGATGGTCCACGGCTTCGTCAAGCAGTCCGGTGGCCACGTACTGATCGATTCGGTGGAAGGCGGCGGCACCAGCATCACCATGATGTTCCCGCGCTCAGCGATGGCGCTGCCCTGCGACACCGTCGCGCCCAGCACCGGGCTGGCCGACTACGAACCCCACGAAGAGACCATCCTTGTCGCTGAAGACAACGACGATGTGCGCGCGTACACCGTCGAGGCCCTGCGTCAGCTGGGCTACCGGGTGCTGGAAGCACACGATGGCCCTTCTGCGCTGCGCCTGCTGGAGCGCCCGGACGCCAGGGTCGACCTGCTGTTCTCAGACGTCGTGATGCCGGGCATGTCCGGCTGGGAACTGGGGCGGGAGGTGCGCGAGCGCTGGCCTGAGGTCGCCGTACTGTTCACCTCCGGCTATCCGCGAGACCACGACGCTGCCGGCAGCAAGGGACGCACCGCGCCGCTGCTGTCCAAGCCGTTCACCCGCAGCGATCTGGCCGAATCGGTGGTCAGCGTGCTGAAGATGCGCGCGCCAGCCGGTTGATCTCCGCACACTCCACCACTGCCGGTGGTGCGGGCATGCGCGCCAGTGCGATCATCGCCTGGCCGATGGCACGGTTGCTGGTGGTCAGCATGGGCAGCAGCACCTCGGCCATCGCCATCAGTGGCCGGGCCAGCAGATAGAACGGCTTGAGCACGACGTGCCGCGTGCCGGTGCCAGCCACCGGACGTACGCCGGCCGGGCGCAGCATCACCGCACGCAGCGGCAACTGGGCCAGCGCCTGCTCGATTTCACCCTTCACCCTCAGCGGCATGATGCGGCTGCGCGGGTTGGCCTGCGCGCCGGACACATATAGAAAGAATCCTCCAGGATTGGCTGCCGACCATGCCTCGGCCACCGCCTGGGTGACCTGCAGCGTGACCCTGCGATACTCCGCTTCCGGCGTACCCACGGGCGGCGCGCCTGCACAGTAGAAGCAGGCATCGAAACCGGAAAGCGCCTCGCCCAGCGCAGTGCACTGCAGGAAATCGGGCAGCACGATCGCATCGACATCAGCGGGCAGACTCCCGGGCCTGCGTACCAGCGCCACCACCTGTGCGACGTGCTGCGATTCCAGGCAGGCCTGCATCACGCCCTGCCCGACCAGTCCGCTGGCGCCCACCAGCAGCACCCGCATTGCCTTGCTGTCGCCCATCGGGCATTCCCTCCAGCGTTCTAGAGCTTGACGAACCGCTGGATCTTCCGCGCCAACCAACCACTGAACACCAGTGGCGCATCCAGCGCGGACACACAGATGCAGGGCACGCCCGGCGCGGTCACCGGCTGGTGCTCGACATCCTCGTCCAGATCGGCCACATCGCCCGGCGCAAACAGACCCAGGGCATCATTGTAGGCACCCCGCAGGATCTGGGTAAGCTCGCTGCGGCCATGGCTGTGCATGGGCAGGCATTTACCCGGTGCGATCTTGAGCATGATCAGCGAGGGCATCTGTGCTGCGCGGATGCAATGCACGCCCGGCGCCATCCAGCGCCAGTGCAGGCCGCTGAGCGAGCGACCGAAGTACGGGTGCAGCGAAACAGGCAGGTGATCCGGATCCACCTCGGTGCGCGTTACCGGCGGCTCCACCGGGCGTGCCACCGGCACCGCAGCCACGACCGGCAACGGGCGCTCGATCTCAGCCAGCATGGCCGCACGCAGCGCCTGGCTGCGCCCGCCCACTGCCACGGGCTGGGTCTGTTCGACCAGGGCCGCACCGATGGCCTCAGCCTCGCGCAGGCGCTGGCGGCAATGCCCGCACTGTTCCAGATGCGCGCCGGCAACCACGCTCAACGGCGCCGGCAGCGCACCGGCGGCGTAGCTCAGCAGCGTGGATTCGTCCAGGTGATGGTGCGGGCTCATGGTGTGCCCCCCACCTTCGACTGCAGTTGCAGGAACGCCCGGCGCAGGTGCGACTTCACCGTGCCGAGCGGCATGCCCAGCGCCTCGGCGATCTCGCCGTGGCTCCTGGCCTCGAAGTAAGACATGCGCACCAAGCGCGCCTGCACGGCCGGCAGCTCGTTGATCCGCTGGCGCAGGCGCGCCTGGTCGGCGTAATGCTCGGCGCTGCTGTGTGATGGCATATCGCCGCAGGCCGCCGCTTCCACGGCGGCCTGTACCTGCATCCAGCTGCGCTCATGGCGCACCCGGTCGATCTGCAGGTTGCGCGCGATGCGGTACAGCCAGGTACTCAGCGCACCCTGCGCCGCATCGTAGTCGGCCGCCCGCAGCCACAGGCGAAGCAGGCTTTCCTGGGCCAGTTCCTCGGCCACCGCCTCCGGTGCCCCCAGGCCGCGCAGGTAGACACACAGGCGCGGCATGAAATGGTCGTAGATGCGCATGAAACAGCTGCGGTCGCGCAGGCGCGCCACACCGTCCATGTCACCGGTCCAGTTCGTCGGCTCGTTGCTCGGCTGCTGGGAACTGGACACGATGCGCGCGGTGTCGAAGTCAAAGGGAGGGCTGGCGGCGTCAGGGTACATCCGGGCGGTGATCGGGCAGGTGAAGGGTGTCTGGGTGCTGTACGCAGCCGAGGCCGGTTTGGATGCAGCGGCCGCACTGCATCCAGTTCCCGGCTCTGCGCGTATGCCGTGCAAGCCACTCCGCGAGGATCACCATGCATACCGCCGGCCTGCTGCTCCACCTCGCCACCGTGGCCAGCGCCGCGCCGCTGCTGTACAGCGAGGGCGTAGCCACCCTCAGCGACGGCACCCCGGCCTACCGCGAACTGCACTGGCGGCGCGAGGCGGCTGAGGGTTCCCCGCGCTGGGTGCAGTACCTGTGTCCGGATGGGCGTCCCTTCGCGCGCAAGACCCTGCCAGGCACCGCCCAAGCCCAGGCCCGGGGCTACCAGCTGCAGGATGGCCGCAGCGGCCAGGCCGCGCGCGTGGCCGTTGAAGGCAGCCAGATCCGCATCAACTGGAAGGAAAGCTCCGGCGAGCCCGAGCGGCAGGCACGTCTGGCCCTGCCACCGGGCGCGGTGATCGACGCCGGCTTCGATGCGGCGGTGCGCGCGCACTGGCAGGCCTTGATGCAGGGCGACGAGGTGCGCCTCCCGTTCCTGGTACCTGCGCGCCAGCGCTTCTATCCCGTCAGGGTGCGCCGCAGCGCTGCGGTGCGCTGGCAGGGCGTGCCGGCACAGGCCATCGAGGTCCGGCTGGACACCTGGTATGGCGCGGTAGCCCCGCGATTGTCGCTGGTCTATGCCGATGCCGACCGGCGGCTGCTGGAGTTCCGCGGCACCAGCAATCTGCGCGATGCAGGTGGCAGCTATCCGATCGTCACCGTCCGCTTCGCCATGCCCGCCGCCCCGCAGCCCGCGGTGCAGTGGCAGCAGGCCTGGGCACAACCACTGGTGGCGAGCTGTGCCGTGACCGCCAGGTGAAAGCCCGCCGGATGCACCTGCGCTGCATCCAATTGACGCGCTGTCGCGTAGAGATGGACAGACACGCCTTCGAGACTTCGCCCATGTCCGCTGCCGCGCCCCTTCCACGACGACGTCAGCGCCTGCTGCGCACCCTGCGCCGGTGGTTCGACACCGACGCCGCCGCGGTCGAGGTGGAGACCGCGCAGCGCGGCCGCATCGACTGGCTGCGGGCGGTCCCGTTCGCCCTGCTGCACGTGGCCTGCCTGGGGGTGATCTGGGTGGGTGTGTCCTGGACCGCAGTGCTGGTAGCGCTGGCCCTGTATGCGGTCCGCATGTTTGCAATCACCGGCTTCTACCATCGCTACTTCTCGCACCGCACGTTCCAGGCCTCCCGGCCGGTGCAGTTCGTCTTCGCCCTCATCGGCGCCGCCAGCGTGCAGCGCGGCCCGCTCTGGTGGGCCGCACATCACCGGCACCATCATCGCCACGCCGACCAGCCGCAGGATCCGCATTCGCCCAACGAGGGCGGATTCTGGCGCAGCCACATGGGCTGGTTCCTCACCCGCGAAGCCTTTGCCACCGATCTGAGCCGCGTACCGGACCTGGCGCGCTTTCCCGAGCTGCGCTGGCTGGACCGCTTCGACATCGCCGTGCCCGTGCTGCTGGCTGCGGGCCTGTATGCGCTCGGTGCGCTGCTGGAACGCGTGGCCCCCGGCCTGCACACCAGCGGCCCGCAGCTGCTGGTCTGGGGCTTCTTCATTTCCACCGTGGTGCTGTTCCACGCCACCGTCACCATCAACTCCCTGGCGCACCGCTTCGGCAGCCGCCGCTTCGAAACCCGCGATGACAGCCGCAACAACCTCTGGCTCGCGCTGCTGACCTTTGGCGAAGGCTGGCACAACAACCACCACTTCTTCCCCGGCACCGTCCGCCAGGGCTTCCGCTGGTGGGAAGTGGACCTGACCTGGTACGGACTGCGGCTGATGGCTGCCCTGGGCCTGGTCCACGGGCTCAAGCCGATACCCGGCTGGGTGCTGGCCAAGGCGAAGGACTGAGCATGCGCATCGCGGTCATCGGTTCGGGCATCGCAGGGCTGGCCAGCGCGTACTGGCTGGATGGCGAGCACGAAGTCACCCTGTATGAAGCCAACGACTACCTGGGCGGGCATACCCATACCCACCAGGTGGAGGTGGAGGGGCGCCAGCTGGCGGTGGATACCGGTTTCATCGTCTTCAATCCGCAGCACTACCCGTTGCTCAGCGCTCTGTTCGACGAGCTGGGCGTGGTCTCCCAGCCGACCACGATGAGCTTTTCGATGCACAGTGACCGCAGTGGCGTGGAGTACAACGCCACCTCGCTGGATGGCCTGTTCTGCCAGCGCCGCAACCTGGTGTCGCCGCGCTTCTGGGGCATGCTGGCCGACCTGCGCCGCTTCTACCGGGACGCACCGCTGCTGCTGGCCGGGGCCGAAGGCCCGACGCTGGGAGAGTATCTGCGCCAGCGGCGCTTCGGCGATGCATTCGTTGAGGAGCATCTGCTGCCGATGGCATCGGCGCTGTGGTCTTCGCCGACCGCCACCGTGCTGGATTTCCCGGCGCGCTACCTGGTGCAGTTCATGGCCAACCACCAGATGCTGCAGATGACCGGACGCCCGCCGTGGCGTGTGGTCAAGGGCGGCTCGGCGCGCTACGTGGACGCGCTGCGTGGGCGCTGGCGGGTGCATGAGCGGCTGGAAACACCGGTGCTGGCCATCGAGCGCATGCCGTGGGGCGCGCGCGTGCACAGCGCCGCCGGCATCGAGGGCTTCGACGAGGTGATCCTGGCCTGCCACAGTGACCAGGCCCTCGCGCTGCTGGCCGATGCTGACCCGGTTGAAAGCTCGGTGCTGGGCGCGATCCGCTACCAGCCCAACGAAGTCGTGCTGCACACCGATGCCTCCCTGCTGCCGCGCAACCGCAAGGCCTGGGCAGCGTGGAACGCCCACGTTCCGCAGGACCCGGCCGCGGCGTGCACGGTCAGCTACTGCATGAACCTGCTGCAGGGCCTGCCCGTCCAGACGCCGCTGGTGGTGACCCTCAACCGCAGCGATGCCATCGACCCGGCCAAGGTGCTGCACCGCCTGCACTATGCGCACCCGGTGCATGACCATGCCGCCGTGCGCGCGCAGCAGCGCTGGGGTGAAATCCAGGGCCATCGCCATACCTGGTTTGCCGGCGCCTACTGGGGCTGGGGGTTCCACGAGGATGGCATCGCCAGCGCACGGCGCATGGTCGATGCGCTGCGCACCCGCACCGGCATCGCATCGCCGCTGCGGCCGACCGAGATCACCGCATGACCGCCAGTGCGCTCTATGTCGGGCAGGTGCGGCATCGGCGGCACCATCCGCATGCACACGCCTTCCGCTACCCGGTGGCGCAGCTGCTGCTGGACCTGGACGAACTGGACACGATCTTTGCCGGGCGCTGGCTGTGGTCGGTCAACCGCCGCAACGTGGCTGAGTTCCGCCGCAGCGACTACCTGGGCGATGCGAAGGTGCCGCTGGCTGATGCCGTGCGCGACCATGCCGCGAGCGTGCTGGGCCGCCGCCCGCAGGGCCCGGTGCGCCTGCTGACCCACCTGCGCTTCGGCGGCCACGTATTCAACCCGGTCAGCTTCTACTACTGCTACCACGCTGATGGCAGCACCCTGGACTGCATCGTCGCCGACATCACCAACACCCCGTGGAAGGAACGGCACGCGTACGTGCTGGCGGTCGAGCAGGCGCAGCACGAAGGCGGCAGCCTGCGCTGGCAGTTCGACAAGTGCTTCCACGTGTCGCCCTTCATGCCGATGGACTGCCGCTACGACTGGCGCTTCAACGCTCCTGGCGAGGTGCTGCGCGTGCACATGCAGGTCTGGCGCGACGGCGTGCGCCAGTTCGATGCCACCCAGTCCATGCAGCGCCATCCGCTGGATGGCCGCGGCCTGGCGCGGGTGCTGCTGGCCTACCCGCTGATGACCGTGCAGGTGGTCGCCGCCATCCACTGGCACGCGCTGCGCCTGTGGCTCAAACGCAACCCTGTGCACGACCACCCTTCCCTTGCCGAGAAACCGCGATGAACAACCTGACGCCTTCGGTGGCCCTGCCCCGTGCCAGTGCACTGGACGCCTTCCTGCGCCGTCGCCTGCTGGCCCAGCTGGCCCCGTTGCGCCACGGCCAGCTGCGCGTCCGCGATGCCTTCGGCGAGGTGCTGCTGGGGGATGGCCAGGGGCCGCTGCAGGCCACGGTGGCCATCGACGACCCGGCCTTCTACCGCAAGGTCGCCGCGCAGGGCAGCGTCGGCGCGGGCGAAAGCTACATCCACGGCGACTGGCGCTGCGATGACCTGGTCGCGCTGGTCCGCCTGCTGGTGCGCAACCGCGATCTGCTGGACGGCATGGAACGTGGCCCGGCGCGCGCGGCTGGCTGGCTGCTGCGCGGCTGGAACCGCCTGCGCCGCAACAGCCGCGAAGGCAGCCGTCGCAACATCGCCGCCCACTACGACCTCGGCAACGATTTCTTCGCCCTGTTCCTGTCACCGGACCTGATGTATTCCTCGGCCCTGTACGCCCACGCCGACGAAACGCTGGAGGTGGCTTCAGCACGCAAGCTGGACCGGATCTGCCAGCAGCTGCAGCTGCAGCCAGGTGACCGTGTGGTCGAGATCGGTACCGGTTGGGGCGGCTTTGCCGTGCATGCCGCCCGTCACTACGGCTGCCATGTCACCACCACCACCATCTCCGCCGAACAGCACGCACTGGCCGTGCAGCGCGTGCAGGACGCCGGCCTGCAGGAACAGGTGACCGTGCTGATGCAGGATTACCGCGACCTGCAGGGCCAGTTCGACAAGCTGGTCTCCATCGAGATGATCGAAGCCATCGGTGCGGAGTTCCTCGATACCTACATGGGCACCCTGCAGCGCCTGCTGAAACCCGATGGCCTGGCCCTGCTGCAGGCGATCACCATCGAGGACCATCGCTATGAGCAGGCCCGGCGCAGCGTGGACTACATCAAGCGCTTCGTGTTCCCCGGCAGCTTCATTCCCTCGATCAACGCGATCATGGCGGCCAAGACCCGGGCCAGCGACCTGCAGTTGATCGCCCAGCAGGATTTCGGCCACTCGTATGCACTGACCCTGCGCGCCTGGCGCCAACGCTTCCTGGCCCAGCGCGCCGCGGTGCTGGCGCAGGGCTTCGATGAACGTTTCTGCCGGCTGTGGGAGTTCTATCTGGCCTACTGCGAGGGCGGCTTCCTGGAGCGCTCCATCGGTGTATCGCACCTGCTGATGGCGCGGCCAGGCCATTGCACGGATGTCCCCAGCGGCGGTGGGCTCTGAGATGAAACGGACCTGGGCCAACCTGCTCGGCAACCAGCTGGTCTGGCTGTGCGCGGTGGCCGGTGCGGCGCGCGGCTGGCAATGGCCGGCGCTGCTGGCAGCAGCAATCTATGTCGCCAGCCAGCTGCTGACCAGCCCGGTGCCACGCGTGGACCTGCGGTTGCTGCTGCTTGCCCTTGCCTGTGCCTGGCTGGTGGATGGCACGGCGGCCGCCAGTGGCACCGTGCGCTATGCCGCCGCGCCGCTGGGCTGGGCACCGCCGCCGTGGATCATGGCGCTGTGGGCGGCGTTTGCAATGACACTCACCGGGTCCATGACCTTCCTGCAGTGGCATCGCCTGCTGCCTGTGATGTTCGGCCTGCTGCTGGCACCGCTGGCCTACCTGTCGGCATCGCGCGGCTTCGACGCCGTGCAGTTCAGCGCCCCCGCGTGGCGCGGTGTCGTGCTGCTCGGCGTGGGCTGGAGCATCACCCTGCCCCTGCTGTGCGCGCTGGCACGACGCGGCACCGGCCCTGCGGGAGTGGACGCACAGAAGGGCACACACAACGGAGCTTCCGCATGAACCTGCTCGGCTGGGTGCTGCTCTACGCGGTGCTGGTGATGTGCTGGGGCTGGGCGTGGCAGCGCCGCCACCGCAACATCGGCGTAGTCGACGTGCTGTGGGCCAAGGGCGTGGCCGCGGGCGCGCTGCTGCTGGCCTGGCTGGGCGACGGCGCGGTCCAGCCCCGCATCGCACTGGCCGTGCTCGGCGGCCTGTGGGGCGGCCGCCTGGCCCTGCATCTGTGGCACCGCGTGCGCAGTGAAGACGAGGACGGTCGCTACCGTTACCTGCGCGAACACTGGCACGGCCACCAAGGCAAGATCTTCGGCTTCTTCATGGCCCAGGCCCTGCTGGTGGTGCTGTTCGCGCTGCCGTTCCTGGCCGTGGCGCACAACCCGGCCACCGGCCATGGCGGCTGGATCGCCGCGGCGGTGGCGGTGTGGCTGCTCAGCGTTGGTGGCGAAGCACTGGCCGACCGCCAGCTCGCGCGCTTCCGCGCCGCCCCCGCCAACAAGGGCAAGACCTGCCGGCAGGGGCTGTGGCGCTACTCGCGGCACCCCAACTACTTCTTTGAATGGCTGCACTGGTTCACCTACGTGCTGCTGGCGGTCGGCTCGCCGCTGTGGTGGCTGGCGTGGTCTGGCCCGGTGGTGATGTATCTGTTCCTGCGCTACCTCAGCGGTGTGCCCTTCACCGAGAAACAGGCGCTGCGCAGCCGTGGCGAGGACTACCGCCAGTACCAGCGCAGCACCTCGATGTTCTTCCCGTGGTTCCCCCGCACTTCCCCTTCCCAGGACCGCACGCCATGAATGCCACCAGCACGCTGCACCCTCCCGTCCAGATTGAAGGCGGCCTGACCGGCTGGGCCGAGCGCGGCTGGATCCCGGACGCAGCCCTGCGCGCGGGCATCCGTCGCCTGTGCGCGCAGCGCCTGCAGGAGGAGGTCGAGGGCGGCCTGTCAGCACAGTCCGCGCGGTTCCAGCGACGCATCGCCGAACTGGCCGGCAGCCCGTTGGCGCTGCACGTCGATGCCGCCAACCGCCAGCACTATGAAGTGCCGGCCGCGTTCTTCCAGGCCTGTCTGGGCAAGCGGTTGAAGTACAGCAGCTGCTACTACCGCACCGGTCACGAAACGCTGGACCAGGCTGAAGAGGCGATGCTGGAACTGTATGGGCAGCGCGCGGGGCTTCGTGACGGCCAGGACATTCTCGAACTGGGTTGCGGCTGGGGTTCGCTGACCCTCTGGATGGCCGAGCGCTACCCGAATGCACGCATCACCGCGGTATCCAATTCGCACAGCCAGCGCGGGCACATCCTGGCCCAGTGCCAGGCACGTGGCCTGCGCAACGTCGAAGTGCTCACCCGCGACGTGAACCAGCTTGAGCTGCCGGCCGAGCGCTTCGACCGCTGCGTCTCGGTGGAGATGTTCGAACACGTGCGCAACTACCAGCAGCTGCTGCAGCGCATTGCCGGCTGGCTGCGCCCCGACGGCGCACTGTTCGTGCACATCTTCGCCCACCGCACGCTGATGTACCCGTTCGAGACCGAAGGCGATGACAACTGGATGGGCCGGCATTTCTTCACCGGTGGCCTGATGCCGGCCGCCGATACGCTGCTGCATTTCCAGCAGCACCTGCAGCTGGACCAGCGCTGGCTGCTGGATGGCACGCACTACCAGCGCACCGCCAACCACTGGCTGGACAACCAGGACGCCGCCCGCGCACAGCTGATGCCGGTGCTGCAGGCCACCTATGGCGAGGCGGCCGCGCGCATCTGGTGGCAGCGCTGGCGCATGTTCTGGATGGCCTGTGCCGAGCTGTTCGGCTACGACAACGGCCAGCAGTGGCTGGTCGCCCACTACCTGTTCCGCCCCCGCTGAAGGAGCCACGGCCATGCGCACCCTGCCCTTGCTTTCACTACTGGCCGTGGCCCTGTTCGGCAGCGGCTGCAGCAGCCAGGACACCCGGCCATTGCCACGTGCTGCGTCAGTGGACGTGCCGCGCTTCATGGGCGACTGGTACGTGATCGCCCACATCCCGTCCTGGCCCGAGCGCGAAGCCTTCGACGCCGTAGAAAGCTATTCCCTGCAGCCGGACGGCCGGATCCAGACCACGTTCACCTACCGCAAGGGCAGCTTCCAGGCGCCGTCCAAGCGCATGCATCCGGTGGGCCGGGTGGAAAAGGAAGGCGCCGGCGCAGTGTGGGGCATGCAGTTCATCTGGCCCATCCAGGCCGAGTACATCATCGCCTGGCTGGATGAGGACTATCAGCAGACGATCGTCGGGCGCAGCAAGCGCGACTACGTCTGGTACATGGCGCGCACGCCGCAGGTTTCACAGAAGGACTACCAGGCTGCGGTCGAGCGCATAGCCGCGATGGGGTATGACACCCGCAGACTACGACGGGTTCCGCAATCGGTACGCTGACCACGGTTGAATCCTTGGCCGCGACGTCTGCGCCGCTGCATAATGCCGCCTCCATCAAGGAGGAAACGTTTACATGGACAGTGCAGCAGCGAACACCCCACCCAGGGATTACCTTGGCCTGGCCATCCTGAGCATCTTCTGTGGCGTCTGGCCGCTCGGCATCGTCGCCACCGTTTACGCCAGCAGGACTTCAGGACTCAATGCCGCCGGCCAGAACGACCTGGCCGCGATCACCTCGCGCAAAGCGCTTCGCTGGATGATCGCGTCCTTCGTAACCCTGCCGGCCCTGCTCGTCGTGCTGGTGGCCTACGCGCTGATCAAGCGGGCCATGATCTGACGCCTGCGGGCTGCACGGACAGTCACGCGCCCTGCATGAATGGGCACCCCTGGCAGCGCTGGCGAGGCACCGCCCTGCTCCTCTATAGTCAGCCGACGACAGGCGCGGTGCCTGTCCGGCAACCACAGGGAGCAGGTCATGGGTCTGGTACAGGCAGTGAAGGGTGCGGTGGGCGGTGTTCTGGCCGACCAGTGGAAAGACTTCTACACCGTACCGACGGGCCTGCCGTCGACCGCGGCGCTGTTTGCGGCCGTGCCACAGGGCACCAATGCCGGCCGTGGCTCGAACACCAGCGGCTCGTCCAACATCATCAGCAACGGCTCGAAGATCGTCGTGCCCGAAGGCTACGGCCTGCTGCTGTTCCAGGACGGCGCGATCACCGCCTTCGTGGCCGAGCCGGGTGGCTACGAGTGGCGCTCGGACGACCTGAACTCGCAGTCGATCTTCGCCGGCGACGGCCTGGTCAGCACCTTCATCAAGCAGAGCTGGGAACGCTTCAAGTTCGGCGGGCAGCCGGGCTCGCAGCAGGCCGCCTTCTTCGTTTCGCTGAAGGAACTGCCGGACAACCGCTTCGGCACCCAGTCGGAAATCTACTGGGACGATGCCTTCCTCAACACCCAGGTCGGCGCGGTCACCCGTGGCTCGTACACGCTGAAGATCGTCGACCCGATCCTGTTCGTGAAGAACTTCGTGCCGGCCAGCTACCTGCGCCCGGGCCAGGTGTTCGACTTCACCGACATGGACAATGCCGCCGCCACCCAGCTGTTCAATGAAGTGGTGGGTTCGCTGGCACCGGCCTTCAGCCTGTACAGCAACGACCCTTCCAAGGGCAACCGCATCACCAAGCTGCAGCAGGATTCAATCGGCTTCGCCCAGAGCCTGTCGGCCGCCGTCGAGCAGGCCTACCAGTGGAAGTCCGACCGTGGCCTGGCCATCGTCAAGACCGCCATCGTCTCGATCGAGTACGACGCCAACACCCGTGAACTGCTGAAGACCGTGCAGCGCGCCGATGCGCTGTCCGGTTCGCGCGGCAATTCCAACCTGCAGGCCAGCGTGGCCCAGGGCATCCAGTCGGCCGGCGAAAACGGCGGCGCGGCCGGCCTGGTCGGCGTCGGCATGGCCTCGGGCATGTTCGGTGCAGGCAGCCTGCAGCAGCCAACGGCACCGGCCGCCGATGATCCGGTGGCCAAGCTGAAGAAGGCCAAGGAGATGCTGGACCTGGGCCTGATCACCCAGAGCGATTACGACGCACTGAAGGCCAAGGCACTGGGCCTGTAACACGCAGGACGCGCAGACACCATGTCCGACCCCAGAAACGATCCACCGCCGCTGCCCCAGGCTGCTCCCGCTTCACCCCCGCCACTGCCGGCGGCGAAGCTGGATGGCCCGGGGTCACCGCAGGACGTCCCGCCCCTGCCCGGCAGCTTCCCGCTGGATACCAGCACGTTGCCGCAGGCCATCCGCGATGAAGTCGAAGCCCCCGATCCGCTGGCCATTGACACCTCGGCCAGCGAGCTGAAGGACGGGCTGAACCGCTGCCCGAAGTGCGGCGCCACCGATATCCGCCCCAGGCTCGGCACCGACATCCTGGTCTGCCAGTACTGCCGCCATGAATGGCATGGCGCGCGGGTGGAGGAGGAGTTCGGCCTGGGCGACGCGCTGGACCAGCTGCAGGGCACGGTGGTTGCCTCCGGTGCGCGCGACATCGATGCCGACGCGTCGGCGCTGATGACCTTCAAATGCACCGGCTGTGGCGCCGAGGTCACCGTCAATACCGAAAGCACCATGACCGCGCGCTGCCACTGGTGCCGCCACGTGTTCGGCGTCAACGAGCAGATCAGCAATGGCGCCGTGCCCGATGCGGTATTGCCCTTCCATATCAAGAAGGACGATGCGGTCGCACGCATCCGCCAGTTCGTCGACAAGCGGCGGATGTTCGCGCTGAAGGCCTTCAAGGACCAGTTCACCCCGGAAAACGTGGTGGGTGTGTACCTGCCCTACATGATCGTGGACAGCAATGTCAGCGCGGCCGTGGCCGGCAAGGGCGAGATCAAGACCCGCGAGTACACCCGCGGCACCGAGAAGAACAAGCAGACCTACTACGACGCCGACATCTACCAGGTCGAACGCCAGGTAGCGTTCACCGTCGATGACCTGCCGCTGGAGTCTTCAGCCGACCGCGGCAATCTGGACACGCGCACCAACACCAACAACATCATCAACACCATCCTGCCGTTCGATACCAAGAACGCGGTGAAGTGGAACGCGTCCTATCTGGCGGGCTTCACCTCCGAAAAGCGCAACCTGGATGTGGAAAAGCTGCGCCCGCGGCTGGAAGACCAGCTGCTGTCGATCGCCCGCGCGCAGGTGGAAGCCAGTGTGCGCCGTTACGACCGTGGCGTGCGCTGGGAACAGGAACAGCTGGAGGTGCACGGCAGCCGCTGGGTCTCGATGTACCTGCCGGTGTGGCTGTATTCCTACCACCAGCCCGGCGCCAATGGCGGCATGCTGCATTACATCGCGGTGAACGGCCGCACCGGTGAGACCATGGGCAGCGTGCCCGTGCAGCAGTGGAAGATGCTGCTGGCTGCACTGGCCACCGGTACGGTCATCGAAGGCCTCGCAATTGCATTCCTGGTGGCGACAACATGAGTGACGACAGTGGTCTCTGGTTGCTGGCGGCCGGCCCGGCCGGCGCAACAGCGCTTTACTGGGCGCTGTACCGCTATTACCGCAACACCGACAAATCGCATTCGTTCGAACATGAAACCGCGATTGACGCCAAGCCGGTCACCGGCTCGGACCGGCGTGTCGATTCAATCACCGGCACGCAGGAGCGGCGCGTTCGCGGCGACAACGTCTACGAATATCGCAAGCGCGTGATGCGGGTGAAACCCGACGGAAGTTGAGCCGGCACCACGCGGCCGTGACGCGCCCTTGATCTAGACTGGCGGCCCTTGATCTGCCTGTCACGGTCCGTGGCAGCCGATCGCCTGCCGTTCGAGATCGTTCGTGAACCAGCCTTCCGCTTCCCTGCCGCAGACCGCGCATGCCACCGAAAGCGTGAACATGGCCCTGGCCGCGGGTGCCATCGTCGGCACTTGGTTCTGGGATGTTCCGCGCGACCAGCTGACCGTCGACGAAGCATTGGCACGGGCGTTCGGCCTGGACCCGGCGCTGGCGCAGCGACGGCTGCAGCTGCATGACGTACTGGGCGCAGTTCATCCCGACGACCTGCCCGGCCTGATGGCGGCCATTGAACACGCCGTGCAGCACGGCGGCCGCTTTGCCCACCAGTACCGCACGCGCGACACCGATGGCGGGTACCACTGGCTGGAAAGCATCGGCCGCGTCGACCTGGACGAACACGGCAAGGCCAAGGGCTTTCCGGGCGTGCTCATCGACATCAGCGAGCGACTGCGCATCCAGGCCGAGCGCGACCAGGCGCAGGCCCTGCTGCGTTCGTTCGTTGAAGCCGCACCCGGCGTGATGTACGCCAAGGATCGCCAAGGGCGGCTGTTGATCGGCAACAGCGGCGCCTCCGAGCTGATCGGCCGCCCGCCCGCCGACTATGTCGGGCGCACCGATGCCGAACTGCTGGCCGATCCCGCACAGGCGGCTGCGGTCATGGCCACCGACGAGCGGATCATGGCCAGCGGCAAGGGCGAACAGCTGGAGGAAGAGATCAGTTTCGCCGATGGACGTCGCGCCTGGTGGCTGTCCACCAAGGCACCCTTGCGCAACGGTGACGGCGAAGTCATCGGCCTGGTGGGTACCTCGCTGGACATCACCGACCGCAAATCGGCCGAAGCCGAACGGCTCGACATCGAGGAGCGCTACCGGCTGGCTGCGCAGGCCACCAACGATGCCGTCTGGGACTGGCGCATGTCCGACGGCCATGTGGTCTGGAACGAGGCGCTGTGCAGCCTGTTCGGCCACCCGGTGATGGAGAGCAGCGCGCAGTGGTGGCTGGACCATATACATCCCGATGATCGTGACCGCATCGACCTCGACATCCACGCGGTCATCGACGGCGATGGCACCGCGTGGATCTCTGAGTACCGCTTCCGCCGGGCCGATGGCAGCTACGCAGACGTACTCGACCGTGGCGCGGTGCTGCGCGACGCCGATGGGCGCCCGCTGCGCATGATCGGGGCCATGCTCGACCTGTCCGGACGCAAGGCCGCCGAAGCCGCCCTGGCCGAGGGTGAGGAGCGCCTGCGCCTGGCGACCGAGGCCGGCGGGCTGGGTTTCTGGGATCTGGACATGCTGCAGGACACCCTGATCTGGCCGCCACGGACCAAGGCCATGTTCGGTATTTCCGCCAGCGCCGGGGTCAGCCTGGATGATTTCCGCAACGGCCTGCACCCCGATGACCGCCAGGCCACCCTGGCCAGCCTGGCTGCAACGGCCGATCCGCAGCTGCGCGCGAACTACGATGTGGAGTACCGCACGGTTGGCAAGGAAGATGGCATCGTGCGCTGGGTCGCGGCCAAAGGCCGCGGCATTTTCGAGGGCGGTCGCTGCGTGCGCATGCTCGGCGTGGCCATCGACATCACCGCACGCAAGGCCGCGGACGAACGCCTGCGGGAACTGAACGAACAGCTGGAAGCACGCGTGCGCGCTGAAGTGGCCGAACGCCTGCGGGTGGAGGATGCGCTGCGGCAGAGCCGCAAGATGGAGGCCGTGGGCCAGCTCAGTGGCGGCATCGCGCACGACTTCAACAACATGCTGGCCACGGTGATCGGTCCGCTGGACCTGCTGGCCCTGCGCATCGGCGACAGTGACGCACGCGCCGTGCGCTACATCGAAATGGCCCTGGATGGTGCCCAGCGCGCCGCCCAGCTGACCCAGCGGCTGCTGGCCTTCTCGCGCCAGCAACCGCTGCAGCCGGTGGCACTGGACGTCAACCATCTGGTTGCAGGCATGACCGACCTGCTGGTGCATTCGCTCGGCAGCAGCGTGATCCTGCAGACCGAGCTGGGCGGCGGCCAGTGGTGGACGCACGCCGATGCCAGCCAGCTGGAAAACGTGATTCTCAACCTGGCGGTAAACGCGCGCGATGCAATGCCTGGCGGTGGGCGGCTGAACCTGCAGACCAGCAACTGCCACGTCGACCTGGCCAATGCCCTTGAACACGACGGCGTTCCTGCCGGTGACTACGTCCGCATCACGGTGGCCGACACGGGCAGCGGGATGCCGCCGGAGGTGATGGCGCGCGCCTTCGATCCGTTCTTCACCACCAAACCGGTCGGCCAGGGCACCGGCCTGGGCCTGTCGCAGGTCTACGGCTTCGTGCAGCAGACCAGCGGCCATGTGCGCCTGCACTCGCTGCCCGGCGAAGGTACGACCGTGGCCATCTACCTGCCACGCCTGCTGGCCGAAGCGGACGCATTGCCCGCCACGCCCGCCGCGCCCGCTCCCCTGGCCGGGGGCGGCGCGGAGCAGATCCTGGTGGTGGACGATGATGCGGCGGTTCGCGCCTTCTCGGTGGATGCGTTGACCGAACTGGGCTACCAGGTGCTGTCGGCCGACGGCGCCGCCAGCGCCCTGCCGCTGCTGCAGGCCCATCCGGGCATCACCCTGCTGTTCACCGACGTGGTGATGCCGGGAATGAATGGCCGCCAGCTGGCCGATGAGGCACGGGCGCGCCACCCGCAGCTGAAGGTTCTGTTTGCCACCGGTAACAGCCGTAATGCCCTGGTCGACGACGGCGTGCTCGACGCGCACGTGCAGCTGATCGGCAAGCCGTTCACCATCGGCGAACTGGCCACACGGGTACGCGCGGTGCTGGCCGGCAGCAGCTGAGACCCGCTTGCGCCAGGCCAGGCGCAGCGGCCGCCTGTACACAGATTCCTCACACCGGGCCGCCAGCCCGGCGCTATCCTGCAGCCGCGCGGCAGGCTGCCGCCGCTCGGATCAACGGTTCGCGCAGTCCCAGACGAGGATCCCGGAATGGCCATACGCTTCCCGCATGCAGGGCTGCTGGCACTGTGCAGCCTTGCCCTGTCCGCCACGGCCGGGGCGCAGGACGCCTCTTTCGGCGCTGGCCAGTCCACCACCACGCAGTCGTCCAACCGCTCACAGACCAGCGAAACCACCCGATCAACCACCGGCAGTGGCCAGGACGATTCGGACTTCGCCAACATGGGCGCGGTGACCACCGAAACCACGACCACCGGCAGCGCGCATTCGGAGTCGCGCAGCCACAGCAGCGACGCCGAAGTGGACATCCGCTACCACGACGACAGCGACGATGACTGGCACAGCGGCCGCCACCACGAGCGCGGATCGGTACGTGACAGCGACCTGCCTGGTGACTGGACGCTGGGCCAGGAAAACGGCAGCAGCTGCACCATCACCCTGAAGGACAGCCAGTGGTTTGGCGGCTACGGCGCCTGGGTGCCGGCGGGGTGCCCGGATGGCTTCTTCGCCGTCAACCGCTGGCTGCTGTCGGGAAACGAGCTGCTGCTGACCGATACCAACAACCAGGTCATCGGGCGCTTCCGACAGGGCGGTGGCGGGCGCTGGTCAGGCCGACGCGAGTCGGATGGCAGCCGCATCTACCTCAATCCCAGGTAGCACCGGGCGAGCCGTAGACACGCTGCGGACACCCGGCATCGCACCATCAGCGCTCGCCTCCATCGATACCGCACATGGCCGCTCCCACAGGCTCCCGCCTGGTCGTCTACGCAGCGCTGCTCGGCAACCTCGCCATCGCCATCGCCAAATTCATTGCTGCCGGCATCTCCGGCAGCTCGGCCATGCTCAGTGAAGGCGTGCACTCGCTGGTCGATACGCTCAACGAGGTCCTGCTGCTGTACGGCCTGCACCGCTCGGAGAAGCAGCCCGATACGCTGCACCCCTTCGGTTACGGGCGTGAGCTGTATTTCTGGAGCTTCATCGTCGCCCTGCTGGTATTCGCTGCCGGTGCGGGCGTCTCGGCCTACGAGGGCGTCCAGCACATCCGCCATCCGCAACCGGCCAGCAACCATGCGCTCAGTTACACCGTACTGGGAGTGTCCATGCTGTTCGAGGGGACCTCGTGGTACATCGCCCTGCGCGAGTTCCGCCGCAGCAAGGGACGAATGGGCTACTTCGAAGCCTTCCGGCGCAGCAAGGATCCTTCCACCTTCACCGTGCTGCTGGAAGACAGTGCGGCACTGCTCGGCCTGGGTTTCGCCTTCGCCGGCCTGCTGGCCGCCCAGCTGCTGGACATGCCGGTCCTGGACGGGGTGGCTTCGCTGTGCATCGCCGCCGTTCTCGCCGTCACCGCCTTCCTGCTGGCGCGGGAAACCAAGGGCCTGCTGGTGGGCGAGCCGGCGCACCCGGCGGTGGCGCAGCGGATCATGGCCGTGGCGGTTACCGATCCTGACCTGCGGCGTGCCAATGGCGTGACCACCCTGCAGATGGGCCCGGAACAAGTGGTGGCCATGCTCAGCGCGGAATTCGAGGACGACCGCCGCACGCCGCAGATTGAAGCCTGCATCACCCGTATCGAGACCGCGGTCAAGAAAGAATTTCCCGAACTGGTGGCCCTGTTCGTCAAGCCACAGACTCCGGAAGTCTTCGCAGCGCGGCAGGCGGCACTGAAGCGCAACAGCTGAGCCGCGCGATCAGGCATCACGGCAGCATCACGAAAAAACGCATCGCGCTAACAATTGCCACTCTAGCGTAGGCCTCGCCCCGCCCTTCCCCGAAGAAGCCAGCGCGCACACCATGGATGAAGCTTTCCGACTCTGCGAGATCGACCGCCTGGGCGTGCTCGACACGCCCTCTGAGCCCGTCTTCGATGCCATCGTGGCCGCCGCCCGGGCAGCGACTGGCATGCCGATGGGGTTGATTTCCATCGTTGCCGAACACCGGCAATGGTTCAAAGCCAACATCGGCCTGCCCGGAACCAGCGAAACGCCACGCGACATCTCGTTCTGCACCCACGCCATCGAGCAGGATGCGCTGATGGAGATCCCCGACGCGCGCCAGGACCCGCTGTTCGCTGGCAACCCGCTGGTCACCTCCGGGCCGCGCATCCGCCATTACGCCGGCATTCCGCTGGGCACAGCGCACGGTGCCCGCATCGGCACCCTGTGCCTGCTGGACACCCTGCCGGGCGTACTCTCGCCCTCCCAGCGCGAACTGATGGTGCATCTGGGGCGGGTAACCACCCAGGCGCTGGAACAGCGCGCGGCGCTGCTGCACAAGGTTGAACAGGCCCAGCGCCTGCACAGCGAACTCAAGCGCAGCGAGGATTTCCTCGAGCGCACCAATACCGCAGCCAAGGTTGGTGGCTGGGAGCTGGACCTGACCAGCAACGAGGTCCGCTGGACCCGCGAGACCAAGCAGATCCACGGCGTGCGCTCCAGCTACCAGCCCACCCTGGACAGTGCGCTGTCGTTCTACCGCGAGGACAGCCGGGCGATCATCCAGGCTTCGGTGCAGCGTGGCATCGACGCCGGCACTCCATGGGAGGTGCAGTTGCCGATGACCACCGCCGATGGCCGCGCGATCTGGACCCGGGTGGTCGGCAGCCGCCAGCAGGTGGAAGGCCGGCCGCGCCTGGTGGGGGCCATCCAGGACATCACCGAGGAACGCGCGGTGCTGGACGCGCTGGAGGCCAGTGAAGTGCGTTACCGGCGGCTGTTCCACTACAGCCTGGGGCTGATCTGTACGCACACCCTGGACGGCACGCTCACCTCGGTGAACCCGGCGGCCGTGCAGTCGTTGGGCTATCCCGAAAGCCAGATGGTCGGGCGCAGCCTCTGCGACCTGATGCCGCCCGAGCGGCGCGAGGCATTCAATGCCTATCTGTCGCGGATCGAGGTCAACCACACCGATGCCGGCGTCATCGAACTGATTGCCGCCGATGGTGGCCGCCGCTACTGGGCGTATCACAACGTGCTGGACAGCGAAGCGCATCCGCCCTTCGTGCTGGGCCATGCGCAGGATGTGACGGCCCTGCGCCAACAGGAGGAGCGCCTGCGCGAACTGTCACAACGCGACCCGCTCACGCTCTGCCACAACCGGCGCTACCTGCACCGGCTGGAGCAGCTCGATACCGAATCCTGGGCCTGCGTGGTGTTCGACCTCGACCACTTCAAGCAGGTCAACGATACCCAGGGGCATCGCCGCGGCGACACCATCCTCGTCGAATTCGCTGCTTTCCTGCGCTCTCCGCTGGGAGCAGGTGAAAGCGAAGTGAGGCTGGGCGGCGATGAGTTCATGGTCGTGCTGATCCAGCCGGCAGAGGCGCGGCTGCAGGCGCTGCTCGACTGGTACCAGGGCAACGCGGCGCTTGCCCCGATCGCATTCTCGATGGGCGCGGCGGCCCACGCGCGCGGCGAGGCGGTGGCCGACACCATCCATCGTGCCGACAGCGACCTGTATGGCGCCCGCGATCGCGTGCGGCGTGGCCGCCGCGCTGGCGGGCACGCCAAGGCTGCGCCATCGACGTCCACACCGGATTGAGCCTTCCATCACGTCCTGCAGCCGCTGCGGCAGGCACGCTGTCCGCACGTTCCACGGAGACAATGGCATGCCCAATACCGGTCGCTTTTTCGTCCTGGCCCTGGATGCAGACAGGGATCCGGCAGGGGCCATCGTGCAGATCCGGTCCATGGCGCTGCGCTGCGAGGCGTGTGGTGAGGTCACCCGCGCCGCGGACGCGCAGATCGCCCATCTGGAAGGGGGCACCATTCTCGCCTGTGTCCACTGCGGGGCCACCCAGGCCGTGGCCAATGCACGCTTGGAGGAATGCGATAACGTAATGGCCGTTACCTCCACCACCGCCTCGCTCGCCACCTCCCCGCCCACACCTGGCGGGCGCGGGCGTGGCTGACGTCCTGCGCCTGTCCAGCCTCAGACCGACCGTTGGCCCTGCAGGAAATCGCCCAGGCGCTGCAGTTCATCGTCCAGTGCATTGACGAACGCGACCTCTTCCGGTGCCCTGCCGCGAATATAGCCGAAACTGGGCTGCAGCACGCCGTCACGACAGCTGACATTGGCCCAGCCAAGGACGTCGCCGCGCCACATCAACGGCAGCGCGTAGTACCCGAACCGACGCTTGGCAGCCGGCGTGTACGCCTCGAACTTGTAGGCCCAGCCCCAGAGCAGCTCGAACCGGCGGCGGTCCCAGACCACAGGATCGAAAGGCGCCAGCAGGCGCACCTGATCATCGACCTGGAAGCGCCGCGAACCAGGATTCTCGCCCGCCGGCCAGTACCACGTCGTGCCCTCAATGCTGGCACTGGCCAGCGTCTGCCGTGCCCCCTGCAAGGCACGCTGCAGGGCCACACGCAGGTGCGGCGCGCCATAGCCCAGCAAGCGGACCAGATAGGTCAGGCTGGCGGCGGGCAGCGGTGCGTACTTGCGCACCACCAGGTCGATCAAGGCTGCGGCGCGCTCGGCCTCTGCGGCGGCGCCACCGGCAACGGTCGGGTGGGACGCCACGCTGTAGATGCGGGTACCGCTGTCACGACGCTGCACCCGCAGCATGCCGCGATAGTGCATCCCATCCAACAGGTGGGTGCTGGCATTGCTGGTGCCGCCCCAGTAGTTGGTCACACGGCCATGGGCGAATGCCTGGTCGACCTCGCGCGGATGCACGCTGCCGCGCGCCTGCACGAATGCCAGCACCTCGGCAGCCCTGCGCCGGGTCGCTGCGTCCCATGCCCGGGATGACACCCGCGGGTGCATCAACGCCAGGTGCTCGCGTGGCAGGAAACCATAGTTGACCAGGCAGTCTTCTTCCACCGGCAGACGTGCATAACGCCGCTCCAGATCACCGGCCCTGTAGCCCTTCACCCGATGCCGCAGGGTCAGATCCTGGGCGCGGGCCGGCGCCCGGATTGGATCGGCCTGCACGAAGCCCAAGCGGCGGATCGCCGCCAACAGGGTGGTCGGCGTGAACAGCGTACGCGCCACCGCGTAGCGGCGCAGGTCATCCAGGGTAGGCATGGCCTGCATTGTAGAGTCGAGCCTGCCCGGCTGCCTCACTCGCCCATCCACCCGCCGTACCCCCGCCAAGACGTCCGGGTGCAGGCCCCGCTATGCTGTGCGTACCTGCCTGTGAGACAGACCATGCGCACGCTCTACCCACCGATCATGCCGTACCGGGAACATACGATCGCGGTGGACGCCCTGCACACGCTGCATGTCGAGGAATGTGGCAATCCCGAAGGCATTCCCGCGGTGTTCCTGCATGGCGGCCCGGGTGCAGGCGTCTCGCCCGTCCATCGTCGCTTCTTCGATCCATCGCGCTACCGCATCGTGCTGATCGACCAGCGCGGGTGTGGCCGCTCCACGCCATTCGGCGAACTGCGCGACAACACCACCGTCCATCTGGTGGAGGACATTGAAAAGGTCCGCGCCCACCTGGGCATCGAACGCTGGCTGGTGTTCGGCGGCTCCTGGGGCTCCACCCTGGCATTGGCCTACGCACAGGCCCATCCGCATCGCGCGACCGGGCTGATCGTGCGTGGCGTCTACCTGGGCCGGGCCGAGGAGAACGCATGGTTCAACCAGGCCCAAGGCGGCGCCCGCTGGATTTTCCCCGAGCGCTGGGCGCGCTACGAGGCCCATATTCCCGAAGACGAGCGTGGCGACCTGATCGCCGCCTACTGGAAGCGGCTGGACAGCGCCGATCAGCCCACCCGGATTGCCGCCGCACTGGCCTGGCTCGGCTGGGAAGACAACGCCGCCACCCTGGTTCACGAGGTGGATGCGATCTCCGAGGCCGACCCGCTGGACACGCTGGCCAAGGCGCGTATCGAAGCACACTACTTCCGCCACAATGCCTTCCTCGAGCATGCCCAGCTGCTGCGCGACATCGACCGCATCCGTCATCTGCCCGGCGTGATCGTGCAGGGGCGCTACGACATCATCTGCCCGGCGCGCAGCGCCTGGGACCTGTCCTGCGCCTGGCCGGAAGCCCGGCTGGAGATGGTCCTGTCCGGACACAGCGCCACCGAGCCCGCCACCACCGATGCGCTGGTCCGCGCCACCGACGCCTTCGCCGACCGATCCGCGGATTGGTAGATCCACGCCACGCGTGGATGGCGTTCGCCACGCATCACGCACGACACCTATACCAACGTATAGCCGCGCTTACCCACGGGCATCTAGGCCCGCTGCATCCACGTGCGGACAATAGCGCCACCGGCCCACACAGGCCCCTGCCCCCGGAGACGCTGATGGACCCCGACCCTGCCGAGCGCACCGCGCCCTGCCCTGCAGCCCCCTGTTCCCTGACGGCGCCTGCCGCTGGTCCCTGTCCGCACGCGTGATGAGGGCCCCGGGCGTCGCCTGCCCGGAGAATCCCCATGCATTACAAGATCCTCTACATCAGCCTGCGCCGTCTGATCGGTGAGCGCGATGGCGCCGGCCTGCGCAGCCGCCTGCTGCAGCACGGCCCGGTCATGTTCGCCCGCTCGCTTGCGCTGGGTTCACCACGCGTCGTTGCCGATGCACTGTCACTGCTGACGATCAGCGAGCGCATGAACGTGCTGCGCCACCTGCCCCCTTCCCTGCGCAATGCCATGAAGCCGCTGTGCATCGGCGGCAGCCAGCGCCTGCATCTGCAGCCCTGGTCACCGTCGGTGCCGCCCCTGCGCCGCGCCTGAACCACGCCACTTTCCGACCCGGCCCGCGCCGGGTCGACATTCCGAGGACATCCCATGAGCCTGCTCAACGCCTGGTTCAACGCCTTCCTGCGCAGCCGACGCGCGGGCAGCCTGTTCCGCCGCCGCGCCCTGCCCGAAGCCGGCTTCGGCCGCGGCGCCGCTCAGGCCGCGCCGGCCGCGCTGACCGATGGCCTGCTTACCCTGGCCCGCCTCGACGACGCCCGCCTGCTGGCCGCACTGGACTCGCACGGCGATGGCCTCAGCACGCAGGAGGCCAGCGAGCGCCTGGCCCGCCTAGGCCCCAATGAAGTCGACCACGAAAAGCCGCTGCCCTGGTGGCGCCACCTGTGGCAGTGCTATCGCAACCCGTTCAACCTGTTGCTGAGCGTGCTGGCCGCCGTGTCCTGGCTGACCGAGGACGCCAAGGCCACGGTGGTGATCGGCGCGATGGTGCTGCTGTCCACCCTCATCCGCTTCGTCCAGGAGGGGCGTTCCAACCGTGCAGCCGAGCGGCTGAAGGCCCTGGTCGGCAACACCTCGCGTGTGCTGCGCCGTAGCGCCGGGACCGAGGCGGCGGACGTGGCGGGCCAGTACTTCGGCGCACATCTGCACAGCCGCCGCCCCGCCCGCCTGCTCGACCTTCCCATCCGCGAACTGGTGCCGGGCGATCACATCGTGCTCTCGGCCGGTGACATGATCCCGGCCGACTGCCGTGTGCTGAGCGCCAAGGATCTGTTCGTCGCCCAGGCCGCGATGACCGGTGAATCACTGCCGGTGGAAAAATTCGCCAGCCCCGGCAACGCTGACGCCGGCCTGATGGAGCAGGCCAACCTGCTGTTCATGGGCACGAACGTGGTCTCCGGCACGGCCACGGCCGTGGTGCTGGCCACCGGCAACCACACCTACTTCGGTACCCTCGCCCAGCGCAGCACCGCCAGCGAACGCGCCCCCACCGCCTTCCAGGCCGGGGTCAACAGTGTCAGCTGGCTGCTGATCCGCTTCGCCCTGGTGATGGTGCCGTTCGTGCTGCTCATCAACGGCTGGACCAAGGGCGACTGGACCGAGGCCTTCCTGTTCGCGCTGTCGGTGGCGGTAGGCCTGACCCCGGAAATGCTGCCGATGATCGTCACCTCCACGCTGGCCAAGGGGGCGGTGCTGTTGTCGCGGCAGCGGGTGATCGTCAAGCGCCTGGATGCCATCCAGAACTTCGGCGCGATGGAGGTCCTGTGCACCGACAAGACCGGCACCCTCACCCAGGACCGGATCGCACTGGAGCGCCATACCGATGTGTTCGGCCACGACTCGGAGGACGTGCTGAAGTTTGCCTATCTCAACAGCCATTTCCAGACCGGCCTGATCAACCTGCTCGACCGTGCCGTACTCGAGCACGTGGAGCTGCAGAGTTCGCTGCGTCTGTCGCAGGACTACCGCAAGGTCGATGAGATTCCGTTCGACTTCCAGCGCCGCCGCATGTCGGTGGTGGTCGCCGAGCGTGAGGACCACCACGAACTGATCTGCAAGGGTGCGGTGGAAGAGATGCTGGCCGTATGCAGCACCGTGCGCGAGGGCGACATCGACCAGCCACTGGACGCGGTGCGGCTGGCGCGGGTGCGGCAGACCACCGAGGAACTCAACGAACAGGGCCTGCGCGTGGTGGCCGTGGCGATGAAGGAGACCGCGGCCAGCCAGTCGGTCTATTCGCAGGCCGACGAGCGCTGCCTGACCCTGGTCGGCTACGTCGCCTTCCTCGACCCGCCGAAGGAGTCGGCCGCGCAGGCGCTGCAGGCACTGGCCGCGCATGGTGTGGAGGTGAAGGTCTTCACCGGCGACAACGAGCTGGTCACCGCACGCGTGTGCGCCCAGGTCGGGCTGGACGTCGACGCGATCGTGACCGGCCCGCAGACCGAATGCATGGACGATGCGGCCCTGTCGCAGGCCTTGCAGCGGCACCGCGTGTTCGCCCGCCTTACGCCGCTGCACAAGGAACGCCTGGTCCGCAGCCTGCGCGCGCAGGGCAAAGTGGTCGGCTTCCTGGGCGATGGCATCAACGACGCGCCGGCCCTGCGCGCGGCCGACATCGGCATCAGCGTGGACAGCGCGGTGGACATCGCCAAGGAGGCGGCCGACATCATCCTGCTGGAAAAGAGCCTGATGGTGCTGGAGGACGGCGTGGTACAGGGGCGGCGCACGTTCTGCAACATGCTCAAGTACATCCGCATGACCGCCAGCTCCAACTTCGGCAACGTGTTCTCAGTGCTGGTGGCCTCGGCCTTCCTGCCCTTCCTGCCGATGCTGCCGCTGCAGCTGCTGGTGCAGAACCTGTTGTACGACATCTCGCAGATCGCCATTCCGTTCGACAACGTGGATGAGGAACTGGTGCGCCAGCCGTTGAAGTGGAACCCGGCCGACATCGGTCGCTTCATGGTGTTCTTCGGGCCGATCAGCTCGATCTTCGACCTGTGCTGCTTCGCCCTGATGTGGCATGTCTTCGACGCGCGCACGGCGGCTGACCAGAGCCTGTTCCAGTCCGGCTGGTTCGTGGTCGGCCTGCTCACCCAGACCCTGATCGTGCATATGATCCGCACCCCCAAGGTGCCGTTCCTGCAGAGCATCGCCGCGCCGGCGCTGCTGCTGATGACCGCGGCGATCATGGCCATCGGCGTGCTGCTGCCAATGAGCCCGCTGGCCGGCTACTTCAAGCTGCAGGCACTGCCGCTGGGCTACTGGCCATTCCTGGTGGCGATCCTGTTCGGCTACGCGGTGCTGACCACGGCGATGAAGCGGCTCTACATCCGCCGCTACGGGTGGCAGTGATGCTGGGCCTGCAGCTGAACCTGCCTCCGTTCGACGCCGGCGCCACGCTGGGCTCACTGCTGAGCCTGAGCGTAGCCTTCGTGCTCGGCGCGGCGATCGGGCTGGAGCGGCAGCTGCGCCAGCGTACCGCCGGGCTGCGCACCAACACGCTGGTTGCAGTGGGAGCGGCGGTGTTCGTCGATCTGGCGGTCCGCTTCCACGACCTGTACGGCGGCCCGCCCTCGCCATTGCATGTGGTGGCCTATGTGATTTCCGGCGTCGGCTTCCTCGGCGCCGGGGCCATCATGAAGGATGGCGCGCAGGTATCTGGCCTGAATACCGCCGCTACCCTGTGGGGCTCTGCAGCCGTCGGCGCCTGCGCCGGCATCAAGCTCCTGCCGGAGGCATTCATGGCTGCCCTGTTCGTGCTGGCCGCCAACACCCTGCTGCGGCCGGTGGTCAACCGTATCCAGCGGCAACCGCTGGCCGAGGGCTTCAGCGAGGCAACCTATGCGATCAACGTGGTCTGCCAGCGCGAGCAGCAGGCCGAGGTGCTGGACCGGCTGTTGCTGCTGCTCGAGCAGGCGCAGTACCCGGTGCGGGCGGTGGACCAGCGGCCATTCGGCGAGCGCGATGTGGAAATTGAAGCGGTGCTGTATGCCACCTGCGTCGACGCGGCGGAACTGGATGCGGTGCTGGCCAACCTCGCCGCGACGCCGGGTGTGCTGCAGGGGTTCTGGAACGCCAGCCTCGAAGAGTGACCCATCCCCGGTAGCGCCGGCCGATGGCCGGCATTGCCCACCAAGGTGGGCATCTAGCAGAACCGCTCCACCACGGTGGGCATCTCCCGGCACCGCCGCTTATCATCCCCCCACCACCCGCCAGGGAGCTGTTCCCGATGCCCTCGCTGTCGCCCCGCCGCCCGCTGGCGCTGCTCGCCCTGATCGTGGTGGTGACGGCGATCTTCCTGCTCGACACGCTGACCGATTACGCCGTGGCCGCAGCGTGCTTCTACGCGGCCGTCATCCTCGCCGCCTCGCGGCTGCTGCCGCCGCGCGGGCTGCTGCTGCTGGCCGCGGCGTGCATCGCACTCACCGGGCTGAGCTTTTTCCTCACCCGGTTCGGCACCTATCGCATCGGCCTGGTCAACTCGGCCATCGGCATGCTGGTCATCGGCATCACCACCTGGCTGGTGCTGAAGATGGAGGCCGCCAAGGCCGCGGTGCAGGAAGCCCAGGCCCGCCTGCTGCGCGTCGCACGGGCCTCGACCGTAGGTGAGCTGACCACTTCCATCGCCCATGAGGTGAACCAGCCATTGGCCGCCATCGCCAGCAGCGCCGAGGCCGGCCAGCGCTGGTTGGCGCAATCGCCCCCGAATGTCGACAGGGCGTTGCAGGCCATCGCCCGGATCCTGTCCGATGCGCACCGCGCCAGTGACGTGATTGCCCGCATCCGTGGACTGACCCAGGGCGCCGCACCGGAGCGCCGCGTCTTCGATCTGAACCAGGCCGTGCAGGACATGCTCGCCCTGTCGCGCAGCGAACTGGACCAGCACCAGGTGGATGTCGCGCTGCTGCTGGATGCCGACCTGCCACCGGTCTTCGCCGATCCGGTGCAGGTACAGCAGGTCATCGGCAACCTGCTGCTGAACGCCGTGGACGCCATGGCCCAGGTGCCGGCCGGCGAGCGCAGGCTGTCGCTGTTGACCGCACGCGATGGGCGCGGCCAGGTCAGCCTGAGTGTCCGCGACCGTGGCCAGGGTCTGCCCCATGAACAGCCTGACCGCGTCTTCGATGCATTCTGGACGACCAAGGACCACGGGCTCGGCCTGGGCCTCAGCCTGAGCCGTTCGATGATCGAGGCCAATGGCGGCCGCATCGGCGCCACGCGCGCGGCCGGTGGCGGAGCCTGTTTCACCTTCGAACTGCCGGCCGCCGGCAAGGATGACCATGCGTAAGCCAGTGACACCGTCGGCCGAACCGGCACCCATTGTCTACGTCGTCGACGACGATGCGTCCGTGCGCGCGGCGCTGGAGGATCTGCTGTCCTCGATGGGCCTGCTGGTGCGCGCCTTCGCCTCCACCCAGGCCTTCCTCGACCACCCGCGCGACTATGCCCCGGCCTGCCTGGTGCTGGACGTGCGCATGCCCGGCCAGAGCGGCCTGGATTTCCACCGCAGCATGGCCAGCCTTGGCCTGCAGCTCCCCGTGGTGTTCATCACCGGCCACGGCGATATCGCGATGGGCGTCAACGCAATCAAGGACGGCGCCATCGAGTTCCTGACCAAACCCTTCCGCGACCAGGAACTGCTCGACGCCATCCACAGGGGCATCGCGCTGGACCGCGGGCGCCGCCGCGAGGGCGAGGCGTTGGGCGAACTGCAGGCGCGCTGGCAGACGCTCAGTGCCGGTGAACGAGAGGTAGTCGACGGCGTCGTGCGTGGGCGCCTCAACAAGCAGATCGCCGCCGACCTGGGCGTCAGCGAGATCACGGTGAAGGTGCGCCGCGCGCAGGTGATGCGCAAGATGGAAGCGCGCAGCCTGGTCGATCTGGTGCGCATGTACGACCGGTTGCAGGCGGCTTCGCCATGAGTGCCTACGTGGCCCTGCTGCGCGCGGTGAACGTGGGCGGTACCGGCAAGCTGCCCATGGCCGCGCTGGTGGGGATGTGCGAGGACGCCGGCTTCAACGAGGTGCGCACCTACATTGCCAGCGGCAACGTGGTGTTCCGCAGCCGCTTGGACGAAGCGACGGTACGCGATGCGCTGGCGGCGCGACTGCAGGCCTACGCCGGCAGACCGGTAGGCGTGCTGGTGCGCAGTGCTGCGGAGATCGCCGAGGTAGCTGCACGCAATCCGTTCCCGGATGCGGCCGGCAACCGCGTGGTGGCGCTGTTTGTCGATGGCCCGCTGCCCCGTGACCCCCTGCAGGGCGTGGCAGGACTGAACGGCGAACAGCTGGCGCTTGGGCCGCGCGCACTGCACGTGCACTACGGTGACGGCATGGCTGATTCCAGGCTGCGCATTCCCTGCGCTGCCCATGGCACCGCACGCAACCTCAACACCGTCAGCAAGCTGGCGATGATGGCGGCCAAGCTGGCCTGAGCGCTGTTCCCGTCGGAAGACCTGCGGTCGTGGTCCATGGAGACATCTGTTCGCTGGCCGAGCCAACCATCGCGCTTATTGCACCCATGAGCAATACGCGAGACGGGAAAAGAAGGGGCCGTGATAGCGTCGTTGCACCTTCACTCGTGACACTTGCGCATGCGCCTGCTGCCTTTTGCCCTCGTCCTTGCCACCTGCCTGCCGCTGGCCGCCCATGCCGCCGAACCGGTGCTGCCGCAGCTGCAGGCCTACACCGTCGATCCCTCCTGGCTGCAGCCGATTGCCCCGCTGCAGATTGCCGACCACACCTGGCAGATCGGCACCGCCAATCTCACCTCGCTGCTGGTGCAGACCCCGCAGGGGGCGGTGCTGCTGGACGGCGGCATGCCGCAGATGGCCGACCATCTGCTGCACAACCTGCAGCTTCGTGGTGTTGCCCCGGCCGACCTTCGGGTGATCCTGCTCAGCCACGCCCACGCCGACCATGCCGGGTCGGTGGCCGAACTGAAGCGGCGTACCGGCGCACGCGTGCTGGCCAATGCCGAATCGGCGGTGCTGCTTGCCCGGGGTGGCAGTGATGACCTGCACTTCGGCGACGACATCACCTATCCACCCGCGCAGGTCGATCGCATCATCATGGATGGCGAGACGGTGGACGTAGGCGGCATGCGCTTCACCGCGCATTTCGTGCCGGGCCACACCCCCGGCAGCACGGCCTGGACCTGGACCGACACCCGCAACGGCAAGCCGGTGCAGATTGCCTACGCCGACAGCCTCAGCGCACCGGGCTACACCCTGAAGGACAACCCGCGCTACCCGCACCTGGTTGAGGACTACCGCCGCAGTTTCGCCACCGTACGCACCCTGCCCTGCGATGTGCTGCTGACCCCGCACCCGGACGGCAGTGGCTGGGACTACGCGGCCGGTGCAGCGGCCGGCGCCAAGGCAAAGACCTGCGGTGAATACGCGGATGCGGCAGAGCAGAAACTCGACACAGCCCTGGCCCGGTAGCGTCGAGCCTGCTCGACTGGCTCGACTCTACAAAAGCCGGCTACCGGCAGCCGTCCGGCAAGGCGGCAATCGCCGCCGCGACCGCCCCCTGCATGCCCTGCCCCACGGCCATGTCCAGCTCGCCGCCGGTGCTGCCGTGCTGGCGTTGCAGCTCGCTCTCGCAGGCATCTCGCACGCGGCTGCGCGCATTGGCCCGCAGCATGCTGCAGCGCCAGTCCACCGGGCCCAGCGGCAGCACCGAATAGACCACGCTGTTGCAGGCATTGCCTGCACGCTCAACCAGCCGACGGCCGCCGAAGTCGCGCGGCACGCTGCTGTGCGTGGGGTCGTAGTAGCTGTCGGGGAAGCTGCGCGCGTACTGTTCGATGTCCACCTGCAGTAGCACCGATCCAGAGTCGGGCACCCGCAGGGACTCACCGCATTGCGTGCTGTCGGCCCGGTGCTGGATGAACTGGTAGATCGGCCGGTCAAGCCGACGGTCCTGCGCGGTCACTGCACTGACCGCAGCCAGGATCGGCAGCGCGGCGCGGTTGGCCATGCGTGCCAGCACACCCGCTTCGGCGGGGACGCAGCGGTCACGCACGGTGGCCGCCAGCAGGAACACCACGTCATCACGGAACGCGCGGTCTTCGCGCAGGTGCCGCTCGATGTCGGCCTGCAATGCTGGCGCCGGTGCGGGGAACGCCACGGATGGCGGGCGCCCCTGCGGGGCCCAGCGCTGCCAGACCAGCAGCGCGACGCCGCCCAACAGTGCCACCGCTCCGATCCCCAGCCAGTGCGCCGGCCGCATCAGCTGCCGATCGCCGTCAACGTGGCGGCGTCCGCATCGTAGGACGCACTGGCGATGTCGGCCTCGAAGCGCTTGATCCGCAGCTGGCCCGACAACCGATAGGCATCCCACAGATTGCCCAGTGCAATCGGCCTGGCCAGGGTCACGTGGATGATCTGGTTCGGTGGCGGCGGTGGCACGTGGATGCACGCGCCATAGAACGGCACGAACAGCAGCTCGTTCACCGCCCCGGCATCATCCATACCCAACGGCACCACATAGCCATCCAGGTCGACCTCGCGACCGTCCACATCATCGACCACGGCCGCGGAGCCGAACTGCTGGGCGCGGTCGGGGCTGGAGTGATCGATGGCCGCGCCCGGCGGCGTGCCCGAGCCACTGTCATCGATCAGCCCACCGACGCCGGACATCGCGCCCATGCCGCCACTGCGGTCGATGCCGATCTGCGGCGGCGGACGCAGGAACGCATCGTCCTCGGGCATCAAGGCGTTCCAGGCCGTGATCGCGCCGTCGCTGGCGGCAGGCGCTTCATGCGCTGCCTGCGCCGGCGCATCGCCCGCCGCTGCGGCTGCGGCGGGCGCAGGCGCAGTGGACGGTTCGGGTACATCGCCACCAGGCCGCCTGCAAGCGGCCAGCAGCATCACCAGCAGCACACTGGCGTTACGGTTCATAGGGCCTCAACGCGGGGTCTGCCATGGTGTAGGCCGAACCGGCCAGGTCGTCATCCACGCGTTCGGCACGCAGGGTGCCGGCGAGGAAGAACGGCGAATACATGTCCGGCATGTCGATCGGCCGCGACAACCGCACGTGCACGATCTGATTCGGCGGCGGTGGCGGCACGTGGATGCAGGCGCCGTAGTACGGCACGAACAGGAACTCGGTCAGCCGGCCATCGCTGGCATTGGCCAGCGGCACCACGTAACCGGGCAGACGCACGGCGCGATCCAGCACCGTGTCCACCGTGCGGAACGTGCCGAACTGGGCCATGCGCCGGTTGCCGTTGTGCTTCACTTCCGGCCCATCGCCACGCTCCAGCGCGGCCAGTTCGTCGGCGGGCATCATCTGCAGCCAGTCCAGTTCCTGCTCAGCAGCAGCTTGCGTTGTCGCCCCGTCCTGCACAGGCGTCGGCGGCAGGGCCTGCACGCCGGTATCCAGCGGACGTTCGCAGCCGGCCAGCAGCAGAATCACGGCAAGGAAAAGCCACGCGCGCATCGCTCAGGCTCCCGCCGACAGGCCGTCGGCCAAGGTGCGCCGATAGGCCAGCAAGGCCGGCACCAGACCGGCCACGGCACTCAGCGCCAGCACCCCGCCCACCCAGGCCAGCTCGCGCAGATCCGGCCAGACATGGGTGATCGACAGACCGAAGTTGGCCAGCGCCCAGCCGCGACCGGCCAGGCTGGCGGCCACCAGCACGGCCAGGGCCAGCACGCAGGCCATGCCGCTGGTCGCCGCCGCTTCCAGCACCAGCAGGCTGGCGATGTAGCGTGGCCGCGCACCGGTGGCGCGCAGCACCGCCATCTCGCGGCGGCGCTCCTGCAGGGTCGACACCAGCAGCGCCACCAGCGAGACCAGGCCCAGCAGCACCACCATCGCACTGATCAGCTGCAGCGCCCGTTCGGCCGTACCCAGCGACTGCCACAGCTGCTGCAGGGTCACTCCGGGCAGGATCGCCAGCAGTGCCTCGTCGGGGTAGTCATTGATCGCGCGCTGCACCGAAAACGTGGCGATGCGCGAATTCAGACCGAGCATGAAAGCCGTGATGCTGGTCGGGGTCAGGTCCAGGTGCCGCGCTTGCTCGGCACTGACCTTGCGCCCGCGCAGCTGCACGCCCGAACGCCAGTCCACATGAATGGCCTCGATCGCCGGCAACGACACCAGCACCGACGAATCCACCGGCGTGCCGGTCCGCTGCAGCACACCGCGGATGCGGAACGGCTTGTCGGCATGCCTGGCCAGGGTCACTGCGCCGGTACCGTGGGCGAGCACCATCGCGTCGCCTACCTGCACGCCCTGCGCGCGGGCGACATCGGCGCCGACCACCGCGTCGTACAGGTCATCGAAGGGCTTGCCCTCGGCGAAGGCCAGCGCATGCCCAGCACCGTAGCGGTAGTGTTCGAAATAGCCGCCGGTGGTGCCGATCACCCGGTAGCCGCGCCAGGAATCACCCAGCGACAGCGGCACCGCCCACTTCACCTGCGGCAGCGTCGACAGTTCCTGGTAGGACTGCCAGGACACGTTGTTGGTCGGGTCGCCGATATGGAACACCGAGTACAGCAGCAGGTTCACCGGCCCCGAGCGCGCGCCGACGATCAGGTCGGTGCCCGAAACGGTGCTGGCAAAGCCTTCATGGGCCTGCACGCGCACGCGCTCCACGCCCAGCAGCAGGGTCACGCTGAGGGTGATGACAAGGACGGTAAGGGACACGCTCAACGCACGGCTGCGCAGGCTGGCCCAGGCAAGTTCAAACATGGGCGGCTCCGGCGTGGTTGATCTCCTGCAGCTGCACGACGCGGTCGAACAGCGGTTGCAGGCTGTCGTCATGGCTGACCACCACTGCGGTGGTGCCGGCCGCCGCACATTGCGCGGCCATCAGCTGCAGGAAGGCGGTTGCCGCTTCGCGGTCCAGTGCCGAGGTCGGCTCGTCGGCCAGCAGCACCGCCGGGCGGCCGATCAATGCGCGCGCGGCCGCCACACGCTGCTGTTGGCCCACGCTCAGCGTGCCGGCACGGCGCTGCAACAGGTCCGGGGCCAGCTGCAGGGCCTGCAGCAGCCTGCGGATCTCATCCTCCAGCGGCCGGCCCAGTCGTGCGCTGCGCGCGGGCGCGAAGCGCACGCCCAGCGCGATGTTGTCGCGCACACTGAGAAACGGCAGCAGGTTGAACTGCTGGAAGATCACACCCAGATGATCGGCGCGGAAGCGGTCGCGCGCAGCCGGTTTCAGGGCGTGCAAGGCCGTGCCGGCCACCACCACCTCGCCCTGCCCGGGGCGCAGCACGCCGGCCAGCAGGCCCAGCAGCGTGCTCTTGCCCGAACCACTGGCACCGCGCATCAGCACGCTGCTACCGGCGGCGATGCGCAGCTCGGGAATGTCCAGCACGGTGCGCCCGCCATAGCTGAAACGCACCCGTTCCAGCGCGATCAGCGCGGCGTCATTCATGGGCCAGCACCACGCGCAGGTTGTCGGCGTTGAGCACGGTGCGGCTCTGGCCAGCCGCCGTCGCGCTGTTGACGATAACCTCGTGCAGGTTCGGGAAGGCCTTCGGCAATGCCAGCACCAGCACGCGCAGCGCAGCCGGGTTGGCGCACTGATAGCGCAACTCGGCGGTGAACCCGGCATGGGTGTGTCTGGCTGGCGTGCCGGCAGCCGGGGCTGCAGCGGCAGCGAAGCCCTCGGCGCGCGCGTCACGTTTCAGCGGCGTGCACTGCGCTGCGGTGGGCAGGGTCAGCCAGTCGCCGCGCTTCAGCGTGGCCAGTGCCGCGTCCAGTGCCGCCTGTTCGGTGGCATTGGCCGGCGGCCGTTCGAAATCGAGGATGCCGATGCCGGGCGCCTGCACGGCCAGTTCCAGGGTGCCCTGGTCCACGGCCAGGTCGACCGTGGCCTGGCCATGCACGTGGGCGCCGAGCTGGCGCACGTCGTGTGCATGCACGGCGGGAGCGGCAAACAACAGGAGCAGCAGAACGGAACGCTTCATGGGGGACTCCATTATTGTTACTATGTAACATTATGGACCACATCCCCACTCCGCCTGCAAGGGCACTGCCCCAGCCGCCAGCTTCGGCACGCTGGCACCCCCGTCTCGACCTCGCCGGCGCCTGGCTGTCCCTGGCCTGCGCCGCGCACTGCATCACCCTGCCCCTGCTGCTGGCCTTCGTACCCGCGGCGATGATGGCGTTGCGCTCGTTCCAGCACCCGGCCCACGGCGCGATGACCGCGCTGCTGGTGATGTCGCGCTGGGAATGGGTGTTCGCCCTGGTGGCTTCCACCGTGGCCATGGCCAGCACGGCCTCCGGCGGGCGCCGGCACCACAACGGTTGGCCCTTGTGGTTGGCCGCCTGTGGCGCCACCGCACTGTTGGCGTCCTCGCTGTACATGCCGCTGAAGGAATCACTGGGCTGGCACGGCGTAGCGACCGCATGCGGTGGCGTGCTGCTGGCCACCGCCCACATCCTCAACCGGCGGGCGCTTCGCCGCAGGCCCAGGTAGTCGTCACCCTGGTGGACGTTCCCAATGTGCCAACCAAGGTTGGCACCTACCAATCCGCGCCACGGCAGGCTCTGGTCGTCGTCCACCTTGGTGGACGGTCCCACCGTGCCAACCAAGGTTGGCACCTACCAATCCGCGCCACGGCAGGCTCTGGTCGTCGTCCACCTTGGTGGACGTTCTCAATGTGCCAACCAAGGTTGGCATCTACCAATCCGCGGCGCGGCAGGCCCTGGTCGTCGTCCACCTTGGTGGACGTTCCCACCGTGCCAACCAAGGTTGGCACCTACCAATCCGCGCCACGGCAGGCTCTGGTCGTCGTCCACCTTGGTGGACGTTCTCAATGTGCCAACCAAGGTTGGCATCTACCAATCCGCGGCGCGGCAGGCCCTGGTAGTCGTCCACCTTGGTGGACGGTCCCAATGTGCCAACCAAGGTTGGCACCTACCAATCCGCGGCATGGCGGGCTCTGGTGGTCGTCCACCTTGGTGGAGGGTCCCACCGTGCCAACCAAGGTTGGCATCTACCAATCCGCCGCACGGCAGGCCCTGGTAGTCGTCCACCTTGGTGGACGGTCCCAGTGTGCCAACCAAGGTTGGCACCTACCAATCCGCGGCATGGCAGGCTCTGGTGGTCGTCCACCTTGGTGGACGGTCCCACCGTGCCACCCAAGGTTGGCACCTACCAATCCGCGGCACGGCAGGCCCTGGTAGTCGTCCACCTTGGTGGACGGTCCCACCGTGCCAACCAAGGTTGGCACCTAGCAATCCGCGGCACGGCAGGCTCTGGTTGTCGTTCAACCTGGTGGACGGTCCCAATGTGCCAACCAAGGTTGGCACCTACCAGATCATCGCGGCGCGCCAACCAAGGTTGGCATCTACCAGATCCGGGCAAAGCGCCAACCAGGATTGGCATCTACCCGGCGTCAGGGGCCAGACCCTGCGCGTCGCGTTCGCGCAGCAGGTCGGCGAAGGCCTTCAGTGCGGGCGGCAGATGGCGGTGGCCGGGGAAATACAGGTACAGCCCCGGGAACGGCGGGCACCAGGCATCCAGTACCGGTACCAGCGCGCCGCTGTCCAGGTCCTCGCGGATATGCCATTCGGACAGGAACGCCAGGCCGACACCCGCCAGGGCCGCCGCGCGCGCTGCCTGCAGTTCGCCCACCACCAGCCGCGGCGGCGGATCGACCTGCAGCACCTGGCCGCGGTGTTCCAGTTCCCAGCGGTACAAACCCCCGTGCGAGAGCCGCATGCGGATCGCCCCGTGCTCGCCCAGCGCATCGGGCGTGGCCGGCGTGCCGTGCTCGGCCAGGTAGGCCGGCGATCCGACCACGCGCATCCGCTGCTGCCGGTACAGCGGCAGCGCCACCATGTCCTGCGGCAGCTGCTCATGCAGGCGCACGCCCGCATCGAAACCATCGGCAACGATGTCCACCAGACGCGCCTCGGCAGACAGCTCCAGCCGCACCTGCGGGTAGCGCTGCACGAAGGCCGCCACCAGCCCGGACAGCATGCGCGTGCTTTCCGGCGGCACGCTGATGCGCAGCGTGCCACTGGGGTGCAGCGCATCGCCATGCAGCTCCTCCGCCGCAGCCTGGATTTCGGCCACGGCGGGGCCGATCCGCGCGACGTAGCGTGCGCCGGCCTCTGTCAGGGCCACGCTGCGCGTGGTGCGGTGGAACAGCCGCGCCTGCAGCCGTGCCTCCAGGCTGGCCACCGCATGGCTCAGCGCCGAGGTCGACATGCCCAGCTCGCGTGCGGCCGCACGGAAGCTGCCGCGCCGGGCCACGGCGAGGACCGCATCGAGTTCAACCAGCCCGGAACGATGCACGGCATGCCTCCAATAGTCCCGAAAACAGGGACACCCCATCCACGATAGACCGGATTCCCTGCACGGTCGAGCCGGGCCAGACTCTGCCCACACCTTCCCGCCTCGCAAGGAACCGCTCATGCAACGCATCGAACAGCACTACATCAACGGCGCCTTCGTGGCCTCGCACGGCCAGTACATGGCTAACCTGCACAACCCCGCCACTGAGGATGTCATCGGCACGGTCCGTCTGGGTGACGGCGTGGACGCCGAACGCGCGATCGCCGCCGCCAAGGCCGCCCTCCCCGCACAGGCCGCCCGCAGCGTGGCCGAGCGCCTGGCCATGCTCGGCCGCTTCCGGGATGCGATGGCCGAGCGCCAGGATGCCCTGCACGCTGCGGTGCTGGCCGAGTATGGTGCGCCCGCAGCGCGTTCGCGCTGGATGGTCGAACACCCGGTCCAGGTCATCGACGATGCGATGCGCGTGCTGGCCGACTTCCCGTTCGAGCGCAGCGTTGGCCAGGCCCAGGTGCATCTGCTGCCGGTGGGCGTGGCCGGTCTGGTCACGCCCTGGAACAGCAATGCCTCCTTCATCTGCGGCAAGCTGGCCACCGCCCTGGCCGCCGGCTGCACGGCGGTGGTCAAGCCCAGCGAGATGTCGGCGCTGCAGACCCAGGTGGTGATGGAGGCACTGCACGCGGCGCAGTTGCCGGCGGGCGTGGCCAACATCGTCAACGGCCTTGGCCAGGAGGTTGGCGCGGCGCTCAGTGCATCGCCGGATGTCGCCAAGATTTCCTTCACCGGCTCGACCGCCAGCGGTCGCGCGATCCTGCGTGCGGGGGCGGAGACCTTCAAGCGTGTCACCCTGGAACTCGGCGGCAAATCGCCTACGCTGATTCTCGAAGATGCCGATGCGCAGACGGCAGCGGCGCTGGCCGTGCAGGCCGGCTTCATCAACAGTGGCCAGGCGTGCATCGCCGGCACCCGCATCCTGGTGCCGGAATCACGCAGGGCGGAGTTCGAGAGTGCCTTGTCGGCGGCGGTGCAGGCCGTGCGCAGCGGCGACCCGAAGGATGCTGCGACCACGGTCGGGCCGATGGTCAGCGAGCGGCAGTGGCTACGCGTACAGGGCTACATCCGTACCGGCCTCGAGGAAGGCGCACAGCTGCTGGCCGGCGGCGAAGGTCGCCCCGAGGGTCTGTCGCGTGGCTGGTACGTGCGCCCCACGCTGTTCACCGGCGTGCGCAACGACATGATGATCGCCCGTGAGGAGATCTTCGGGCCGGTGCTGTGCGTGATCGGTTACCGCGATGAAGCCGAGGCGGTGGCGATCGCCAACGACACGCCCTACGGTTTGAGTGCGCTGGTGATCGGTGCGGATGAAGCACATGCGGCGGCGGTGGCGCGGCAGATCCAGTCTGGCCGGGTGCTGGTGAACACGCTGCGGCACGAGCCGATGGCCCCGTTCGGCGGCATGAAGCAGTCGGGGATTGGCCGCGAGAGCGGCGCGTGGGGCATGGAAGCGTTCCTGGAAGCGCAGACGTTGGTGGTGGGGTAAGGACCGCGCGCACTGGTAGCCGTCCACCTTGGTGGACGTTCCCACCGTGCCAACCAAGGTTGGCATCTACGGGTCATGGCGGCGTGCCAACCAACCTTGGCACCTACCGGTTCGCGGCGCGGCAGGTTCTGGTAGCCGTCCACCTTGGTGGACGTTCCCAACGTGCCAACCAAGGTTGGCATCTACCGGATCATGGCGGCGTGCCAACCAAGGTTGGCACCTACCGGTTGGCGGCGCGGCGGCTGTGCACCCAGTAATACAGCGTCGGCAGCACCAGCAGGGTCAGCAGCATCGCCGACAGCAGGCCGCCGATCACCACCACCGCCAGCGGCTTCTGCGTCTCGGCGCCAATCGCGTGCGACGTCGCCATCGGCAGCAACCCGAACATCGCCAGCAACGCGGTCATCAGCACCGTGCGGAGGCGCTGAAGCGAACCCTGCACCACCGACTGCAGCAGGTCCATGCCCTGCTCGCGCAGCTGCGCGAAACGGCTGAGCATCACCACGCCATTCAATACCGCCTGCCCGAACAACGCGATGAAGCCGATCGCCGCCGACACCGACAACGGAATGCCGGTCAACCACAGGGCGAGGATGCCGCCGATCATCGCCAGCGGCACGTTGGCCAGGATCAGCGCCGCACTGCTGATGTCCTTGAAGGCATCAAACAGCAGCACGAAGATGATCAGTACCGACAGCGGGATCACCCAGCCCAGCCGCTTCATCGCGCGCTGCTGGTTCTCGAACTCACCCGACCATTCCAGGCGGTAGCCCTCGGGCAGCTTCACGCTGGCATCCACTCGCGAGCGCATGTCGGCCACCACGCTGCCCATGTCACGGCCGGCGATGAAGATGCTCACCGCCTTCACCCGCTGCGCGTTCTCGCGCGAGATGTTGATCGCACCGCTGGCCATCTGGAAATCAGCCACGTCGGACAGGGTCACGGCATGCCCATCGCCGATGCCCACCGGCACCACGCGCAGGCGCTGCAGGTCACGGTCGGCATCGTCCAGGCGCAGGGTGATCGGGAACTTGCGGTCGCCCTCCCACAGCTCACCCACTTCACGGCCGCCCAGCGCGGTCTCGATCACCTCGTCGATGTCACGCACGTTCAGGCCATAGCGCGCCGCACGATCACGATCGATCTGCACCTGCAGCTGCGGCAGCGAGCCATCGCGGTCGATGAAGGCGCTCTCCACGCCGTCCACGCCGCGGACCTGGCCGAGGATGGCCTGGGCTTCCCGGTTCAGTACATCCAGTTCGGCACCGCTGACCTTGATCACGACCTGGCCCTTGATCTGCGAGATGCTCTCCAGGATGTTGTCGCGCACCGGCTGTGAGATCGAGAACTCCGGCCCCGGAATGCGCTGCTCCAGGGTGCGTTGCAGGTCGGCGATCAGCTGCCGCTTGTCCACGCCCTTCGGCCATTCCTTCTCCGGCTTCAACGCCACCAGCGCCTCGATCTGGTTCGCGCCCTTGGCATCGGAACCATCTTCAGGACGGCCCAGCTTGGCCACCACCGTGGAGACCTGCGGATAGGTGTTCACCAGTTCGCGGATGCGCCGTGACTGCTGCTGCGCCTCGGCCAGGCTGGTGCTGGGGTCGAGCGTGGCGGTCAGCCAGATCGAGCCCTCATCCAGTTCCGGCAGGAACTCCGAGCCCAAGCGCGTGCCCAGCGCCAGGGTGCCGACCAGCAACGCGACGGCGGTCAGCACCACCGCCCGCGGGCGGGCCAGCGCATGCTCCAGCACCGGCTGGTACCAGCCGGTCAGTCGGTCCATCAGCGGGTTCTCGCCGCGCATGCGGTCGCGCCGCAGCCACCAGTAGCAGAACAGCGGCACCACGGTCAGCGCCAGGATCAGCGCGCCGATCAGGGCCGAGGTCACCGAATAGGCCATCGGCGCGAACATCCGGCCTTCCTGCCGCTGCAGGGTGAAGATCGGGATATGCGCGGCGATGATGATCAGCATCGAGAAGAACGTCGGCCGCCCGACTTCCGAGGCCGCCGACAGCACGGTGGAGAACCGTGTCTTCCGGTCCGCCGTACGCGGCAGCGCGGACAGGCGCGAAACGATGTGCTCGGTGACGATCACCGCACCGTCGATGATGATGCCGAAATCCATCGCCCCCAGCGACAGCAGGTTGGCCGGCACGCCCCACAGGTGCAGGCCGAGGAAGGTGGACAGCAGGGCCAGCGGCATCATCGCCGCCACGATCAGCGCGGCGCGGGCGTTGTAGAGGAACAGCCATAGCACCAGGAACACCAGCACCGCGCCTTCCAGCAGGTTGCGGAACACCGTCTTCAGCGTGGTCGAGACCAGCCAGGAGCGGTCGTAGAACGGCTCGATGCTGACGCCTGCCGGCAGCTGGTTGGCTTCGATCTCGGCCACACGCGCATGCAGGCCGTCGAGCACATCGGACGGATTCTCGCCCTTGCGCATCAACACCATGCCGAACACTGCATCGTCGTTGTCGTCCTGGCCGACCAGGCCCTGCCGCGGCAGGCCGGTATCGGCGATGCTGGCCAGGTCGCGCACCAGCACCGGCGTTCCGCCCTTCTGCGCGACCACCACGCTGCCGATATCGGCCGGCGAGCGCATCAGGCCGACGCCGCGGATCAGGAACTGCTGCTGGCCACGCTCCACATAGCCGCCGCCGGCATTGGAGCTGCCCTTCTCCAGCGCTTCTGAGAACTCGCCGAGGCTGATGCCGCGATCACGCAGCTTGTCCAGGTCAGGCTTGACCTGGAACGTACGCGCATAGCCGCCGAAACTGATCACGTCGGCCACGCCAGGCACGGTGCGCAGGCCACGTTCCATCACCCACTCCTGCACGGTGCGCAGCTCGGTGGGGCTCATGTGCGGGGCCTTCAGCACGTAGCGGTAGATCTCGCCCACCGCCGAACTCATCGCCTCCAGCTCGGGCGTCACGCCCTCGGGCAGGTCCACGCCCTGCAGGCGCTCCATCACCTGCTGGCGCGCGAAATAGTCATCGGCCTTGTCGTCGAAGGTCAGGATGATCATCGACAGGCCAAACTGGGTGTGCGAGAACACCCGCACCGAGTGCGGGATGCCCGACAGTGCCACCTCCAGCGGCATGGTGACTTCGCGCTCGACCTCCTCCGCGGCGCGGCCCGGGTGCAGCGAGACCACGGTCACCTGGGTGTCGGACACATCGGGGAAGGCTTCCACCGGCAGTACGCGGAACGCAGCGATGCCGGCACCGATGAACAGCAGCAGCGCCAGCATCACCATCAGCGGCTGACGCAGGCAGTAGGCAATCAGGCGATCGATCATGGTGCGGCATGCCCCATCGCGGGAGCCGCGGTTGCGGAGGCCGCCGTTGCCGGGGCCGGTGCGCTGTCCACCAGCTGCTGCAGCAGCAGGCCGCCCTCGACCACCACGCGGCTGCCGGCCGCCAGCCCTTCGCGCACCCACAGGCGTCCGTCACCCAGCTCCTCGGCCTGCACGGCGCGACGCGCGTAGTGGCCCTTGCCTTCGTCCACGAACACGACCTGCTTGCCCTCGATCAGCAGCACCGCAGCATCCGGCAGCGACACGCCGCCCTGCGCCGGCAGCGCCACCTGAGCGCGTACGTACTGGCCGGCCTTGAAGCTGCGGCCGTGGTTGTCCAGCTCGGCACGCGCCTGCACCACGCGGCGCTCGCTGTCGACGAAGTCATCCACATGCTGCAGGGTCGCCTGCAGCGTGCTGCCATCGGCAGCCGGCACGCGCACCGCCATGCCCGGCCGCAGGCGCCCGGCCAGGCTCTCGGGAATGTCCAGCAACAGCCACAGACGGTCGGGATCACCGATCACCGCCAGCGGCTGTTCGCTATCGGGGCCCACGTTCATGCCCGGGCTCATCCGCCGCTCCACCAGAACGCCGTCGATGGGCGCGCGCAGCGGCAGGCGCTGGTCCACGCGGTTGCCATTGCCATAGGCGGTGGCGAACGCGGCGGCGCGTGCATGGTCGGCCTGGCTGCCAGCGAAATGCGCTTCGGCCTCGTCCAGTTCGCGGCCCGAGGCCACGCCCGCGGCATGCAGCTCGCGGGTGCGCTCCAGCTCGCGGCGGGCCTGCTGCAGCTCGGCGCGCCCGCGCACGCCTTCGGCCTGCGCCTGGCCGAACTCCGGCGAGGTGATCCAGGCAATGACATGGCCAGCCTTGACCTTCTGCCCCGGCTGAGCCTCGATGCGCGAGACCTGGCCCGGCAACGGCGCGCGCAGCGCACTGGAGCGGGTTTCGTCCCAGACCACACGGCCCGGCAGCTGCAGCGAGGCACTGGCGCCCTCGCTCACGGCTTCGCTGCGCAGCACGTCCAGCTGGCGGCTGTCGGCCGGGAACTGGATCTGCCCGGCACTGACCACCGGCGCGCCATCGGCATAGGTGGCCGGTTCACGCCCGCAGCCGGACAGCAGGGCCAGCGCGAGCAGCGCAGGCAGCAATGCGCGGCGCGCACGCGGTTGAGTGGCAGCATGCAGGATCACAGGGTCTCTCCTTCGGCAACGGACGTGGCGGCGCTCCAGCGCGCCAGTGCAATTGCATGGTCGGCACGCGCCTGGATCAGCGCGGCTTCGAACTCGCGCCAGCTGCGGCGCGCGTCCAACAGGTCGGTCAGGCTGGCGGCGCCGCGGCGATAGGCCAGTTCGATGCCCTGCACAGCCTTGCGTGCACTGTCGGCCTGCAGCCCCTCGTAATCCCGGCGGCGCTGCGCGGCGGCTTCGGCGCCGGCCTGCAGCTGGTCCAACTCGGCCCAGGTCTGGCGCTGCAGCGCATGCAGTTCCAGCGCGACGGCATCGCGGTCGGCCTCGGCACGCTGGATACCGCCCTGTGCGCGCGACGGCGCCCCCAGCGGAATCGTCACCGACACGCCCCAGGTCACGCCGTTGATGTCGGTCGGCTCGCGCTCGGCCTCCACGCCCCACTGGATGTCGCGACGGCGTTCGCTGCGGGCCAGTGCCACGCCCGCATCGGCCGCGGCCAGGCGCGAGCGTGCCGCGCGCAGGTCCACGCGCTGCTGCGGATCGGCGGCGCTGCGAGCCGCTTCCCTGCTGGCGTCGGGCCACGCGTCGTCCGCACTGAGAGAGGCGCTTTCCTCCCTGCCCAGCAGCAGGGCCAGGATGTGCTGCGCATCGCGCAGGTCGAGCGACGCCTCGCGGGCCGCATCGGCCACCGCGAGATCATCCACGGCAAGGCGGGCACGATCCACGGGTGCCATCGCGCCGCTGGCGACCTGCCGCTCCGCAGCGGCCATCTGCTCGGCCGAACTGCGGCGGTTGGCCTCGGCGATGTCGCGGACATCCTGCGCGGCCTTCAGCCCGAAATAGGCTTCGTGCAGCGCCACCTGCTGCCGGCGACGCATGTCCAGCTGTTCCAGCCCGGCCGCCTCCACCAGCGCATCGGCTTGGCGCATGCGCAGGTTTCGTTTGCCGCCGCGTTCCCAGGTGAAGCCCAGGCCGACGGTGCTGTCCACGCGCTTGTCCTGCCATCGGCCGCTGCCGACGCCGTGCTTCGGGCTGATCTTGCTGGTGCCCAGCGAGAGTTCCGGTGCAGGCCGCAACGCAGCGGTCAGCGCATCACCCTGCGCACCGCGCAGTTCCAGCGCCGCCGCGCGCAGGTCCGGGTTGTGTGCATCCATGGCACGTTGCGCGTCCTGCAGGCTGATCGCCCACGCCGCAGGTGCACACGCCAGTGCGGCCAGCAGGGCCGCCGAACGAGGGAGGAAATTCATGCGCGCCACGGTAAGGTGACGCACTTGCGCCAAACTTTCCCGAACCTTGCGCGAAGCTTGCAATGCGAATCCTGTTGATCGAAGACGACGCGGCCCTGGCCGACGGCCTGGTGCGCGCCCTGCAGGGCGCTGGGCATCTGTGTGACCACCTGGCGCAGGGCCTGCTGGCGCCCGCGGCACTCGCTGCTGCGCCGTATGACGTGATGGTGCTGGACCTGTCGCTTCCCGATGTCGATGGCCTCGACCTGCTGTCGCGCCTGCGCGACCAGGGCATCAGCCTGCCGGTGCTGATCCTCACCGCACGCGATGGCGTGGAGGACCGCATCCTCGGCCTGGACCGGGGTGGCGATGACTACCTGGCCAAGCCCTTCGCGCTGGGCGAACTGGAAGCGCGCCTGCGTGCGCTGGCGCGACGCCGCAGCGATGCGCCCGCACAGAAGCGGCTGGGCCGCCTGTGCCTGGACAGCATCCTCCAGGAGGTGCAGGTGGACGGCCAGCGCATCGAGCTGACCGCGCGCGAGCTGGCCCTGGTCGATGCGCTGATGCAGCAGCCCGGACGTACGGTGACCAAGCAGCGCCTGTTCGACGCGCTGTACAGCTGGGATCACGAGGCCAATCTCTCCGTGATCGAGGTGCATGTCAGCCGCCTGCGGCGCAAGTTCGAACAGGCCGGCGCGGATGTGGGCATCCGCATGCTGCGTGGCCTCGGCTACCGGCTGGAGGCCATCGATGGTTGAGCGCGTGGCGAGCCTGCGTGGGCTGCTGCTGCGACGGCTGTGGCTGCCGCTGCTGGTGCTGCTGCTTTGCAGTGCGGTGGGCTCGTTCGCGCTGGCGCGCTACTTTGCCGGCCAGGTCTATGACCGCTGGCTGCTGGACTCGGCGATGTCCTTGTCCGAGCTGGTGAAGGAGCAGGACGGTCGCGCGGTGATGGACGTGACCCCGGCCATGTCACGCATGTTCACCTGGGACACGGTGGATGAAGTACATGGCGAAGTGGTCGATGCCAGCGGCGCGCGGCTGTATGGCGATCTGGCCGAGGCACTGCCGCGGCCCGCATAGACCGCCGATGAAGACGCGGTCTACTACGATGCGCGGCTGCGCGGGCAAGCGGTGCGCATGGTGGAGGTGCTGGTGCCGACCACGGGCGGGCATCAGGTGCGCCTGCGCGTGGCCGAGACGCTGCGCAAACGGCACCGGCTCGAGCGCAAGCTGCTGATGACCAGCGTGCCGTTCCAGGCCGCGATACTTGCGCTGGCGGCGTGGCTGGCCTGGTCAGGCACCGGCGCGGCGGCGCGCCATGCCAACCAGGTGGCGCGGCGACTGGCGAGCCCGCGACCGGACCCGCTTGCGCCTCTGGACCCGCAGCAGGAGGCACCGCGCGAGCTGTGGCCCGCGGTGGAGGCCTACAACGCACTGCTGCAGCGGCTGGATGCAATGCAGGGGGCGCAGCGGCGCTTCGTCAGCAATGCCGCACACCAGCTGCGCACGCCGTTGGCGGCCATGCAGGTGGAGCTGGAGAGTTCGCTGCGGCAGCAGGATCCACAGGCGCAGCAGCTGGCGCTGTCCGGAACACTGGCTGGGTTGTCGAGGCTGCAGCACCTGGTCAACCAGCTGCTGCTGCTCAGCCGTTCGGAAAATACACAGGGCGCTTCGTTGCCGTTGCAGGTACTGGACGTGGCCATGCTGGCGCGCACCGTGGTGGAGCGCTATGCCGACCGCGCGTTGGCTGCCGGCGGGGACCTGGGGTACGAGGGGCCGGACGAAGGCGTGCCGGTGCGGGGCGATGCACCGTTGCTGCGCGAGGCGCTGGGCAATCTGCTGGACAACGCGCTGCGCTATGGCGCCGTGCGTGGAATGATCACCCTGAGCGTGCAACGCGATGCGGACGGCGTGCAGGTCTGGGTGGATGATGATGGCGCCGGCATCGACGCGGCCGAGCGTGGCCGCGTCACGGAACGCTTCTACCGCGCCAGCAGCCAGGGCGATGGCTGCGGACTGGGCCTGGCCATCGTGGCCGAGATCGCGCAGCGGCATGAAGCCGCGTTGGAGATCGGCAGTGCGCCGATGGGTGGCGCACGGGTGGGGATGCGGTTCCGCGGCCTGTAGACGCCAACCTTGGTTGGCGCCGTGATTCCCCGTGTGCCAACCAAGGTTGGCACCTACCAAGCAGCGTCATGCGTGCCGTATCAACGGCTCATGGAGTACGGCGCCTGCGCGCCCTGCCCCGGCCAGTCCTTGTTCGGTTCGGCCTGCATGGTGAAGGTCAGTTCGCCACCGGCCAGGATCTCGTCATGGCGCAGGAAGGTGCGCTGCAGCGGCTTGCCGTTGAGGCTCACACTGCCCACGTAGGTGTGCTTGTCGTCCAGGCCATTGGCCACGATCGTGAAGGTCTTGCCGTTCGGCAGGCGCATCGCGGTCTTCGGCAGGAACGGACGGCCGAGGATGTACTCGCCCGAACCCGGTGCCACCGGATAGAAGCCCAGTGCGGTGAACACGTACCACGCTGACATCTGGCCGACGTCATCGTTGCCAGCCAGGCCATCGGGGCGGTCGGCGTACTGCGTGTCCATGATCTGCTTCAGGCGGGCCTGGCTGCGCCACGGCTGGCCGGCGTACGAGTACAGGTAGGCCACGTGGTGGCTGGGTTCGTTGCCGTGCGCGTACCAGCCGATCAGGCCGGTGATGTCTTCCATGTGCTCGAAGATGGACGGATCGACCTTGGCGTTGAACACCTCATCCAGCCGTGCAAGCAGCTTATCGCTGCCACCGTGCGCTGCGGCCAGACCGGCCACGTCCTGCGGCACATACCAGGAATACTGCCAGGCATTGCCTTCGGTGTAGTCGGTGCCATAGCCGCTGGCACTGGGGTCGAACGGCGTGCGGAAGCTGCCATCACGCTTGCGCGCGCGCATGAAGCCGGTGTCCTTGTCGAAGGCGTTGCGCCAGTTGCCGGCACGCTTGTCGAAGGCGCTGGCAATGTCGGTCTTGCCCATCGCCTGCGCCATGCGCGCGATGGTCCAGTCGTCGAAGGCATATTCCAGGGTCTTGCTGGCGGCCTCGCCTTCCTCATCGATCGGCACATAGCCCAGCTCGCGATACTGCGCGATGCCGTCGTAGGGGCCGTAGTTGGCCGTCTCGACCATCGCCTTCAGCGCCTTGTCGGCGTCGAAGCCGCGGATACCCTTGACATAAGCATCGGCGATCACCGGCACCGCGTGGTAGCCGATCATGCACCAGTCTTCCAGGCCGTGGAACGACCACACCGGCAGCATGCCGTAGGGGCTGTGGTCGTGGTGGGCCAGCATCGAATTGATGAAATCGCTGTTGCGCTTCTCCGGCTGCACCAGGGTAAGCAAGGGATGCAGGGCGCGGTAGGTATCCCACAGCGAGAAGGTCGAGTAGTTGGTGTAGCCCTCGGCCTTGTGCACCGCGTTGTCGGCGCCGCGGTACTGGCCGTCGGCATCCATAAACAGCGTCGGCCCCAGCATGGTGTGGTACAGCGCGGTGTAGGCACTGCGCCGTGCATGCTCGGGCGCGTCGATATCCAGCACCGACAGCGCCTGGGTCCACTCCTGCTTCGCCTGCGCACGCACGCGGTCGAAATCGAAGTCGGCCACTTCAGCATCGAGGTTGGCGATGGCACCGGCCTCGCTCACCGGCGAGATCGCGACCTTGACGATCAGCGGCGCGTCCAGCCTGCCGAAATCGAAGGTGCCCACCAGCTGCCGGCCCTCGATCTGTGCCCGCTGCTTCGGATCCTTCTCACCCGGGGGCGCAAAGCCCTTGTAGACGATGTCCTTCTCGGTGCTGTGCAGTTCGTGGCCGGCCAGCGGCCGCGAGAAGCGCATCGCAAAGTACAGCTGGCGGCCTGCCGCCCAGCCGCGCGTTTCGCGGAAGCCGGTGACGGTCCCGTCGTCGCGGACGCGCACCCGCGACCACAGGATCTTGCCCGGGTAGTCGTACATGCTGGTGCGCATGTCCAGCAGCATCTTCGCCTCGGTACCCTTGGGGAAGGTGTACCGATGCACGCCGACGCGGGCGCTGGTGGTCAGCTCGGCGCGCACCTTGTAGTCGTCGAGGGTGACCGCGTAGTAACCCGGCTCGGCCTTCTCGTCGTCATGGCGGAAGCGCGAGGCATAGCCGCTGCGCGGCTTTTCCGGATCGCCGCGTTCCAGGCCGGGCTCGCCGGTGAACGGCATCACCAGGATGTCGCCCAGGTCCGAGTGGCCGGTGCCGGAGAAATGCGTGTGCGAGAAGCCGACAATGCTGCTGTCGTCGTAACGATAGCCGGCTGCCCAGCCATAGGCCTTTTCGCGCGGCTGGATGCGCGTGTCCGGGCTGAGCTGGACCATGCCGAACGGTACGGTCGCACCCGGGTAGGTATGGCCTTCCCCGCCGGTGCCGATGAAGGGGTCGACCGAGGCATAGGCCTTGTCGGCGGCGGACTTCGGCGTGGCGGCAATGCCGACGCCGGAGGCGAGCATTGCGGTGGCGGCGACGGCGATCAGGAGGCGACGGTCCAGCAGGGGCATCGGCGTTTGGATCGATTCAGGTGGTGATCTGATCGTAGCACCGGGGTGCGCACGCCGCATGCTGCGCTGCGGTTGCCGGGGCCGTGCGCTGGTGGAGGCCGACGTTGGTCGGCGGTTCTGTGCCAACCGAGGTTGGCACCTACCAAAGCCGTGGCGCCGGCCTCAGCGGCTGACCGCTTCGATCCAATGCGGCAGGTTGTAGTAGTTGGTGATGCGCGCGACCTTGCCGTCACGGATCTCGAAGAACGCACCCGCCGGCAGCACGTACGGCTGGCCGTGCGCCTCGGGCAGGCCTTCGTCGGTGGCCAGGTACTGGCCGTTGACGGTGAATTCGGCGGCACCACGGCTGCCATCGGCACTGCCGAACACCACGATGTCGGTCAGCTGCTCGCGGTAGGAACGCGCCATCTTCTGGCAGAACGCGCGGAACGCGTCCTTGCCCACTTCGCGGCCGCCCTGGTTGATGTCATGCACCACATCGTCGGTCACCTGGGCGACAAATGCCTCGATGTCACCGCTGTTGAAAGCATCGTAGTAGGCGCGGATGACGTCGGTGGCACTCATGGGGCAGTCCTGGGGATGGGCGGGGACGGGAGCATAGCCTATACTCACCCCCAGTATCCATGGGGCAGCAACCAACGTGCGCATCACCACGCTGCAAGGGCCGGCGGCACTCCCGTTCCTCGATGATCTGGCGCGCCTGCGCATCCGCGTCTTCCGCGATTTCCCCTACCTGTACGAAGGCGACCTGGGCTACGAGCGTGACTACGTAGCTACCTACGCGGCGGCGAGCGGCAGCATCATCGTGCTGGCCCAGGACGGTGACCTCGTAGTCGGCGCGTCCACCGGCATCCCCATGCGCGAGGAAACCACCCAGTTCCAGGCACCGTTCCTCGCCGGCGCCTGGGACACCGACCGCATTTTCTACTTCGGCGAATCGGTACTGTTGCCGGAATACCGGGGCCAGGGCCTGGGCGTGCGCTTCTTCGAGGCACGCGAAGCGCATGCCCGACACGCCGGCTTCGACCTGTGCTGCTTCAGCGCAGTGCAGCGCCCGTTGGACCATCCGCTGCGCCCGGCCGACTACCAGCCACTGGACGCGTTCTGGCACAACCGTGGCTACGTCCATCACCCCGAGCTGAGCACGTCCTTCACCTGGCGCGACGTCGGCCACCACGAAAAGACCGCCAAGCCGATGTCGTTCTGGCTGAAGGAACTGCCGGCATGATCCGCTTCGCTGCCAGCCAGTACGCCATCGAACTGATCGAACAGTGGGACGCGTACGCCGCACACCTGGACGCACACGTCGCCGAAGCCGCCGCGGCCGGCGCACAGCTCGTGCTGCTGCCCGAATACGCGGCAATGGCCCTGACCGGCCAGCTGCCGCCGGCCGAACGCAGCGACCTGGCCGCGTCCATTGCCGGCATCCAGCCGCTGCTGCCGCGCTGGCAGGCCCTGTGTGCGCAGATCGCGCGGCGCCATCGCATCTGGCTCTGCCCCGGCACGGCGCCGGTGCTGGACGACGACAGCCAGTACCGCAACCGCGCGTTCCTGTTTGGCCCGCAGGGGCTTCTGGGTCATCAGGACAAGCTCATCATGACCCGTTTCGAGCGCGAGGAATGGCACATCGCCGGTGGTCGCGATGGCCTGCGTACGTTCGAGACGCCACTGGGCACGCTGGGCATCCTGATCTGCTACGACACCGAATTCCCGATGTTGGCGCGGGAGCTGGCCGAGGCGGGTATCGACCTGCTGCTGGCGCCCAGCTGTACCGATACCGAGGCAGGCTACTACCGCGTGCGCATCGGCTCGCAGGCGCGTGCGCTGGAAAACCAGCTGCCCGTACTGGTCTCGGCCACTGCCGGCATGGCCCCGTGGAGTCCATCCGTGGATGTGAACTTCGGCCGCGCCGCGCTGTATGTGCCTGCCGACCGTGGCATGCCGGCCAATGGCGTGTTGTGCGAGAGCGAGCGCGTGTTCACCGAAGAAAGCCGATGGCTGATCGGCCAGATCGACGCTGCGGCCGTTTCGGCGGTGCGCCATCACGGTCAGGTAGCGCTGTACCGGGATTGGCCGGAGCAATTCGTCCGGTAGAGTCGAGCTTGCTCGACTGCCTTTGAACCTGGCGCGATCCGCGAAGAGCAGCCGAGCGCGGGCTCGGCTCTACAACAGCGTTGATTTCCCGCATTGCGCGAACAGCAGTCGAGCAAGCTCGACTCTACGAGGATGGCAAGGCGGACACCAGCGCGGACAGATCCGCACTCCCCACCGGCCGCACAACCCGCGCCACTTCCTCGCCATCGCGCAGCAGCACCACGGTCGGCCAGAGCTTCACCTGGAACGAGCGGCCCAGTGGCTTGCCCTTGCCATCCTCGATCTTCCAGTGCGGCAGATCATGCGCGTCCACGAACTGCTGCAGCGCTGGTTGCGCGGCTTGGCAGTGGCCACACCACGGTGCGCCGAATTCAATCAGCAGCCAGCCGGCCTGTGCATCAACATCGCTGGGGGCCGGCTCGACGGCCTGGTGGTCGCGCATGAACGGCATGCGGCTACGCCGCCAGCGCGCGCTGGATGTCTTCCAGCGGTGCGTTGGTGAAGTTCTTGGCCAGATCATCCAGCAGCCGCGCCTGGGTTTCCTTGTGCAGCAGCGGACGAATGCGGCCGAGCGTGATCGGATCGGCCACGAGGATCAGGTGCGAATAGCGGTTTTTCAGTGCATCCTCGTTCAACTGCTCGGCCACCTGCTTGGCGAATGTCGCCTCGTTGAGCTGGGAGATGGACATGTCCTTGGGCACTGCCCCTGAAGGCCCCTGCCCGGATACGCCCTGTTCGCTGATGTCCTGCAGGCGCAGCTCGCCCTCCTGCTTCAGCGTCAGCTGATGGTCGCTGCCAACGTTGGTGAACACGCGGGCCGAGCCGCCATCAGTGACGACAACCAAGGTACCTTCGGGAATGCGACGGGTCATGCGATGCTCCGGTTGCGTTGGTTCGCCACCACCGTAAGGACTGCGTTGTGAGCGGTGCGGCCAGACAGTGTTCACAGCATGTCATTGCGGCGCACGCATGAACAGGCACGCTGGAACACAGCGTCCGCCGCCGTGTGCGTCGCTGCACGTTCACGCCGTAACCGTTATCATGAACGGATGATCGACACGACGAACTACGTGGCAGGCGCGCCTGTTACGTGGGAAGCACGGCCGACCGGCGTACCGCTTGCCACACCCGCCCCCACCCGCTCAGTGTTCCGCCGCGTGCAGGACCCGGGTGGATGACGCCGCGCAGGCCCTGATTGCTGCAGCGCTGTGCAACACGCCTCCGGCCTGATGCAGCCAGGCTGATTTCGATCCTCACCGTCTTTCGCCACTCCCTGGCGTAGTTTCGCGTGCGTGGTTTTTTCCCGCATGTCCTGGTCCAGCGTGGACCGCCCGCATCGATGCCCCTGCGCCAGTTGCGCCAGCATCGCCGTTTCCGATTTCCGGGACACACCACACCGCCTATTCCGCACTCCCCATCCAAGAACAGAAAGGACGTCCCCATGCAGGACAACCCCGATGCCCATGCCCATTTCGGTTGGTTCAAACGCCGCCGCCACCTGAAGGTCGACGAGATCACCGTGGTCGACAAGCCCATGCTCAAGCGCGCCGTCGGTGCCGCTGCACTGGGCAATGCGATGGAATGGTTCGACTTCGGCGTCTACGGTTACCTTGCCGTGACCATCGGCCAGGTCTTCTTCCCCTCCAGCAACCCCACCGCGCAGGTGATCGCCGCCTTTGCCACCTTCACCGTGGCCTTCCTGGTGCGCCCGCTCGGCGGGTTGGTGTTCGGCCCGCTGGGTGACCGCTATGGCCGGCAGAAAGTGCTGGCCTTCACCATGATCCTGATGGCGCTGGGCACCTTTGCCATCGGCCTGATTCCCTCCTACGAACGCATCGGCATCTGGGCACCGGTCCTGTTGCTGCTCGCGCGCGTCGTGCAGGGCTTTTCCACCGGCGGCGAATACGGCGGCGCGGCGACCTTCATCGCCGAGTATTCCACCGACCGCAACCGCGGCTTGATGGGCAGCTGGCTGGAGTTCGGCACATTGGGCGGCTACATCGCCGGTGCAGGCACCGTCACCGCGCTGCACATGATGCTCAGCAGCGAAGACATGCTGGACTGGGGCTGGCGCATCCCCTTCCTGGTGGCCGGCCCGCTGGGGCCTGCTCGGCCTGTACATGCGCATGAAACTGGAAGAAACCCCGGCCTTCCGCGCGTTCGCCGAAGAAGCCGAGAAGCGCGAGCACGACCGCCCGGGGCTGGGTGACCTGTTCCGCGTGCATGGCCGCCAGCTGCTGGTGTGCATGGGCCTGGTGCTGGTGTTCAACGTCACCGACTACATGCTGCTGACCTACATGCCCAGCTACCTGAGCGTGACCATGGGTTATGCGGAGAGCAAGGGCCTGTTGCTGATCATCATCGTGATGCTGGTGATGATGCCGCTGAACATCGTCGGCGGGCTCTTCAGCGACAAGCTCGGCCGGCGGCCGATGATCATCGGTGCCTGCATCGCACTGCTGGTGCTGGCCGTGCCCTGCCTGCTGCTGGTGGGCAGCGGCAACGACTGGCTGATCTTCCTCGGCCTGATGCTGCTCGGCCTGGCGCTGGTGTGCTTCACCAGTTCGATGCCCTCCACCCTGCCCGCCCTGTTCTACACCCCGGTTCGCTACAGCGCGCTGTCCATTGCGTTCAATGTGTCGGTTTCGCTGTTCGGCGGCACCACGCCGCTGGTCACCGCCTGGCTGGTGGAACGCACGGGCGATCCGCTGGTGCCGGCGTATTACCTGATGGGTGCAGCGGTCATCGGCCTGGTGACCATGCTGTTCGTCAAGGAAACCGCAGGGCTGCCGCTGCGCGGTTCACCGCCGGCCGTGGCCAGCGACAAGGAGGCCGCCGCCCTGCTGAAGAGCGACGTACCGGTGACGGTGGACCCGACCCTGCCGCCGCTGCCTGAGTCGGGTGAGGGCGAGGCGCCGAAGCCGGCCTGACGGTCGAGTGGCAACCGCTGGCGCCGGGCATGCTCATGCTGCCCGGCGCCAGCATCGTAGATGCCGAGCGTGCTCGACTGCGGTTGCCGGATCAGTCGAGCAAGCTCGACGCTACGGCTCCTGCCGGATCAGCTTGCCGGGCGTCCAGTGCAAGGTCCACTCATACGCGCCCTCCGGCGGGCAGACGTGGCGGAAGTTGCGCGGGATCTCGCAGACCGTCGCGCCCGCAGTGACGATGAAGCTGACAATGATGCGCTTGCCCTCGATGCGGATGGACTGCACCGCACCTGGAATCTGCAGGTCAGCATCATTGGCGTAGCCTGATTCGCGGATGGCTGCATAGTCTTCCGCATCCACCGGTGACAGGCTCTTGGGGTTCTCCTTGCCGCGTGGATCATCGGGCGTCAGCGCGGTCATTACCGTGACCGCGTTGCGCTGCGCGAACGAGCCACCGGTGTAATCGGACGTGTAGAAGTACACAATCTCGGATCGGCCATCGCCATCAAGATCAGCCACACCGGTCCAGGCCGGGCGAAAATCCGATTCGATATCATCACCTGGGATAAGCCGCAAAGACGCCTCGGCCGCCTTCAACGCCTGCACCAGGCTGGGCGGCGTGGGAGACGACGGGGCTGTGGCCGCCTGCAGAGATGACACCTGCAGGGCAAGTGCCAGCGTGGCAAGCAGGCAGGCGGCGTGACGTGCGCGCATGGTGTCCTCCGTGACGGGTGTACCGGCCGTTGAATCATCGCACAGACCGCGCGGCATTCCTGCCTGGCGCCCTACACATGCCCAGCGGATCGGCGAGAATCGCCCGGAAACCCTATCCGCCGCCCCGGAGCCACTCATGGCCTATGCCCGCATCACCTCCACCGCCGACAATTACCTGCACCACATCAGCAACGGCACCTTCAGTGTCGATGCCGACGAGCCCGCCACCCTGGGTGGCCAGGGCCGCGGTTTCGCGCCCTTCGATCTGTACCTGGCCTCGCTCGCCTCATGCACTGCCATCACCCTGCGCATGTACGCCCAGCGCAAGGGCTGGGAACTGGGCGAGTTCCAGGCCGAACTGCGCTCCGAGCGCGACAGCGATGGTCGCCTGCACGTGCACCGCGTGCTGCACGCCAGTGCCGACCTGAGCGACGCTCAGTGGTCGCGGCTGCTGGAGGTGGTGGAAAAGACCCCGGTGACCCTGGTGATGCGCGAAGGCGCACGCATCACCAGCGAACGCGGCCCGGCCGGCTGAGGGCCGGATTTCAGAGCGGCAGCTCGGTGGTCTGCTTGATGCGCTGCATCGGAATCTCGGTCTTGGTGCTCTGCACCCCCGCAATCCGGTTCAGGTGCTGGATCTGGAACTGCCGGTACGCATCCAGATCCGCCACTGCCACGCGCAGCAGGAAGTCACAGTCGCCGGCCATCAGATGGCACTCGAGTACTTCCGGGAAGGACTTGATGCTGTTGATGAAATGGTTGGTGGTGTCCTCATCCTGCCCGCGCAGCCACACCCGCACGAACACGGTGAAGCCTCTGCCCACCTTGGCCGGGTTCAGCAATGCCACGTAGCGGTCGATGTAGCCGCCTTCCTCCAGCAGCCGCACCCGGCGCAGGCAGGCTGAGGGCGACAGGCCCACCTGGCGCGCCAACTCCAGATTCTGCAGGCGGCCATCGCGCTGCAGGGCGCCGAGGATGCGGCGGTCAAGGGCATCAAGGTCGTTCTGCATTGGATTTCACCAGAATGGCATTTGGCCGCACGAAGTTTCAGATAATCCGCGCCATGCGGCACCAACGCAACCCGATTCGCCGCCATCGCCGTTAGCATGAGCGTCCCCACACTGACGACCGATGATCGCTCGATGGACGCCCGCACCCGCCTGCCCCTGCCCGACCCCGCCTGCGACACCGCGCCGCGTGCCGAATTCCTGCGCGGCCTGCGCGCCGCCATCCCGGTGATGATCGGGTTCCTGCCGTTCGCCCTGGTGCTGGGCGCGCAGGCCGCACAGAAGGGCCTGACCGCGATCGAAGTACCGCTGATGACCGGCCTGAACTTCGCCGGCGGCTCGGAATTCGCTGCCGTGGAACTGTGGACCTCGCCGCCGCACATCGCCCTGATCGTGGCCATCACCGCACTGGTCAACAGCCGGCACCTGCTGATGGGTGCCAGCCTCGCCCCCTTGCTGCAGCAGCTGCCGCGACGCCGCGTGCTGCCGGCGCTGTTCTTCATGTCCCATGAAAGCTGGGCGCTGGGCGTGGCCGATGCCCGGCGGCGCGCGCTGGGCTTCAGCCTGGCCTACTACCTGGGCGTGTCGGCTGGCCTGTACACCGTCTGGGTGGCATGCACGACGGTCGGTGCGCTGGTCGGGCCGCTGCTGGGCGACATCCACGCCTATGGCTTCGACATGGCATTCCCGGCCGTGTTCCTGGTCCTGCTGCGCGGCATGTGGCAGGGCATGAAGGCCGCACGCCCCTGGCTGGTCAGCCTGCTGGTGGCCGCGGGCACCTATCTGCTGGTGCCCGGTGCCTGGTACGTGGCCAGCGGTGCCCTGGCCGGCCTGGCCGCGGCGTGGCTGCTGGCCGAGGACGCGGCATGATCCTCGGCGGATTGATCCACTGGGCCTCGCTGCTGACCATCGTGCTGATGGCTGCGGTCACCTACCTCACCCGCATCGTGGGCTTCCTGGCGCTGCGCAACCGCACGCTGAGCAAGCGCGCGGTGACCGTGATGGAGGCCGCACCGGGCTGCGTGCTGATCTCGGTCATCGCACCGGATTTCGTCTCCCACCAACCGGCGGATCTGGCCGCGCTGGCCATTACCCTGCTGGCCGCCACGCGGCTGTCGATGCTGCCGACGGTACTGATCGGCGTGGCGTCGGCAGGTGTGCTGCGCTATGTCATGGGCTGATCGGTTGGCCCAATGGGTGGGCACGCGTCGTCAGCCGCCACCCTCACCCGGTGCGACTTCCACGTGCAGGTGCAGCAAGGTGCCGTCATCCAGGTCCAGCGTGCGCTGGAACCCGGGCCCATCGCCCAGCGCCTGCAGCGCAGCGCGTGGAAGCACCAGCCTGCAATAGGTGCCACCGTCCAGCAGGACCGCCTGGTCACCGTCGTGCAGGGACAGCGCCAGCGCCCAGCCGCCGCTGCCGCCAAAGCGGGTCAGGTTCTCCACGCTCTCACCGGCCAGCAGCTGGGCCAGTTCGGCCTTCTGCACCCCCACCTGCATGTACTGTTCCTGCAGCAGCACCTTCATGCGGCGGGCTCCAGGAACCGGGATGAGGCAAGGGGGACGACAGAGACGTGGAACATGGGATCAGGTACCGGACAACCGTTGTAACCCCCATTAAACCGCAATCGGGCGCGGTAGAGTCGAGCCTGCTCGACTGCTTCCACCCACAGTCGAGCAGGCTCGACTCTACGCTCCCTCTTCAGACGCCCACCATGCCCAGCACCAGCAACGGATTGCCTGCTACCCGCCTCTATCCCGCCCTCATCACCCTGCTGCTCGCTCCCGGCGCGCTCGCGCAGACTCCACCGGCCGACCTCCAGGCACGCATCGACCGCGTCGAGCACGGGCTTTCGAGCCGCATCGTCGTCAAGGACCGGCCCGACCAGAAGATGACCCTGGCCGAGCGCATGGCCTTCCACGATGTGCCGGCGGTCAGCATTGCCCTCATCAACAGCCAGCGCATTGAATGGGCACGCGCCTACGGCGTGCTCGAACCGGGCAGCACCCACGCGGCCACGCCCGACAGCCTGTTCCAGGCCGGCTCGGTCAGCAAGACCGTCGCGGCACTGGGCGCGCTGCGCCTGGTCGAACAGGGCCACCTGTCTCTGGACACCCCGGCCAACGCACAACTGCAGCACTGGAAGATCCCCGACAACACGCTCACCACACAGCATCCGGTCACCCTGCGCGCCCTGCTCAACCACAGCGCGGGCATCAATGTGCACGGCTTCTTCGGCCATGCGCAGGGCGAGCGCCTGCCCACGCTGCTGCAGATTCTCGATGGCACTGCGCCGGCCAACTCCGATCCGATCCGCGTGGAGGCAGTACCCGGCAGTGCCTGGACCTACTCCGGTGGCGGCTACACCATCATCCAGCAGATGATGGCCGATGCCGGCGCACAGCCATACCCACAGTTGATGCAGCACCTCGTGCTGGGGCCGCTGCAGATGCGCGACAGCACCTATGCCACCGATCTGCCGCCTGCCCTTCGCTCGCGTACGGCCCATGCCCACCCCAGCGATGGCCAGCCCGTCGCGGGCGGCTGGCGGGTCTATCCCGAGGCGGCTGCCGCCGGTCTGTGGACGACGGCGAGCGACCTGGCCAGGGTGGTGCTGGACATACAGCAGAGCGGACATGGCGCCCAGGGCAAGGTGCTGACCAGTGCGATGGCGCGGCAGATGCTGACCCGCCTCAAGGGCGACTACGGGCTGGGGCTGTACGTCGAACCGATCGGCGCCGGTACCAGTTTCGCCCACACCGGGGGCACCCATGGCTACCGCGCCCAGATCTACGGCTACACCCATACCGGCCAGGGCATCGTCGTGTTGACCAACAGCGACAGCGGTGCAGCACTGGTCGATGAGATCCTGGTGAGCGTGGCCGCCGAGTACGGCTGGCCCGAGTTCCAGATCGTGGAGAAGACCGCGCTGGCCCCCGATGCCGCAGTGAGCGCCGAGGTGGCGGGTGACTATGTACTGATGGACACCCCGGCCCGCGTCACCCGCGAAGGGGATCGCCTGTACTTCCAGAGCGACCTGTTCGGCGCACGTCCGATGGAGCTGTTCCGTCAGTCCGGCCGCGAGTACTTCATGACCGCGCAGGACATGACCATCGCGTTTCCGCCCGCGACGGCCGGAAAGGTGGCTGGCTTCGCGCTGAAGCGCGGTGCCAGCACCTACTCTGCCACCCGCAAGGAGTGACCCATCATGCGCCTGCTGCGCCCGACAGCCACCCTTGCCCTGCTGGCGCTTGCCTGCGGCTGCACGCCGTCACCGCAAGCGCCCGGAACCACGATGCCGAGTGAAGGCCCGCTCGCCGTCGACGACAACCCGCCCAACGCCGAGGGAAAGCCCCTGCTGGATGACCTGGTGCGCACCGCCCGGAATGCCGACCGCATCGTGGTCATCGAACACTCCAGCGAGTACGACACGGCCGAGGGCATCCACAGCGCCACGCCCCCCCAGGAACGTACCTACCGGCAGGTGGTGCTGGCCGGGCAGGCCAGGCAGTCTCTCATTGCCACGCTGGAAGGCGTCGATCCCTACGTGAGCATGTGGGCCACTGCCTGCATCTTCGAGCCCCATCACCGCTTCGAGTTCTACACGGGCAAGCAACGCACCCATACGCTGGAGGTCTGTTTCCAGTGCAATGAACTGCAGTGGGACGGTGCAAAGAATCCGGTGCCACAGGCGTTGTATCAGGATCTGCGGCCCTTCATCACAAGCCTCGGCATGCAGCCGGAACGGGACTGGAAATCGCTGGCCCGGTAGGGTCGAGCTTGCTCGACTACAGAAAAACAGTCGAGCAAGCTCGACGCTACTGCAACATCCGTCCTGGACCCTTCATCGTCCAAGGCCAGGAGCTGCGGTCCATCCCGCGCCGCGCCTGCTGCTGGTCTTCAACGACCGCCTGCGTGCCGGTGTCCTCGACTGCGACCTGACCCTCCACATCCAGCAGCCCTCGCACGCGCCGGGGCCACACTCACGAGGTGCTCTGCGATACTCCTCGGCACGCCACTCGCAAGGACGCTGGGGATGCCAACTCCGGAACACACCCGCCTGCTGACTGCAGCAGCAAGAACCGTACTGCGCCCGTTGGGCTGCGTGCAGAAAGGCCGCTCGCGCACCTGGCTTGATGACCAGGGCTGGTGGGTCGGGGTGATCGAGTTCCAGCCCTCGGCATGGAGCAGAGGCAGCTATCTCAATGTCGGCGCGTGCTGGCTCTGGGAAGAGAAGGATTTCCTGTCCTTCGATGCGGGCTACCGCGTCGCCCCCTTCCAGCCCTTCACCAATACCGCCGAATTTACCTCCGCCGCACAGGCACTGGCCGAGCAGGCGGCCGCCGAGGTGCTGGCCCTGCGTGACCGCTTCCCCAGCCCGGAGCAGGTGCGTGCCTTGATGAGCCGCCACCCTCGACCGGGCATCCGCGAACACATGCATGCCGGCATAACCGCCGGGCTGGCCGGCGCGTACGACGAAGGTCGCCGGCACTTGGCCCTGGCCGCTGAGGAAAGCCACGCGGCGCCATGGGTCGATGTGCTGAAGCAGCGCTGTGCCGAACTCACGCCACTGCTGCACCCCGGCGGCGGCTTCGAGGCAGAGATCGCCGCGATCGTGACGCGTACCCGCTGCGCGGTCGGTCTGCCGGAGTGGCGGTCGTCACTCCTCATTGCGCCCGGTTGATCACACCGAAGAGCCGTTTCGTCGCACACCGGTGTTCGGTGAGCCGGAACCGGGCTACCGTGCGGATTGCCCCGCACAGGACTGCACCGACCCATGCACCGCTGGCTTCTTCTGGCCCTCGCCACCCTGCCCTTCGCCGCCGGCGCCATCGTCATCCGCAGCGATGTCGATGACAGCGCCTACCGCATTCCGGCATCCACAGTCCCTGCTCTGGCCGACATGCCCGGCGAAGGCCACGGCGTGCTCATCGCACCGCATTGGGTGGTCACCGCCGCACATGCCGCACCCATGGCGGGCATGGATGCCGACGTGCAGATCAATGGACGCCCCTACCGGGTCGAACGCGTGGTCGTGCATCCGGGCTACCGACGCCTGCCCGACGCACTGGGCCAGGCGGCGCTGGCCTCCGGCAACCCGGGCCCGATCCATGCCTTTCTTGCCGCTTCCGATGACATCGCCCTGATCCGGCTGGTCACGCCGGTCAGCGACGTTGCACCGGTTCGCCTCTACCGCGGGCAGGCTGAAGCAGGAATGATCGCCACCCTGGTCGGCAAGGGTGCCACCGGCACCGGTAGCACCGGGCTGGCGCCGGGCGCTTCACATCGGGACGTGCTGCGCCGCGCGGAAAACAGAGTGACCGGCGGCAACGATCGCTATCTCTGGTATCGCTTCGATGGCCCGGAACGCGGCCTGCCGCTGGAGGGCGTGATCGGCAGCGGCGACAGCGGTGGTCCCCTGCTGATCGGCGACCCGGATGGCTGGCAGCTGATCGGCCTCGGTTCGTGGATAACAGCCGTGCCCGAGCATGCGCTGGATGCCGGGTATTACGGCCAGGTCGTGCACAACGTTCGCATCTCGCGCTATGCAGGTTGGATCGACAGCGTGATGCGCGACTCACCGCCCGATTGACGTGCCGGCTTGCGCGCGTGCGACAAATGTCGCACGCTTGCGACATCGATCAAACGCCAGGACTGACGATGTCGCCCGCACCGACGCCCTCCAATGCCGAACTGGAACTGTTGAAGTGCCTCTGGCGTGACGGCGCCTGCAGCGCACGCGAACTGCACAACGCCGCCGTCGCGACGCTGGATTGGTCGTACTCCTCCACCCGCAAGACGCTGGAGCGCATGGTCGACAAGGGCCTGGTAAAGGAAGGCAGCCAGCACGGCCTCAATGTCTACAGTGCCAAGGTCAGCAAGCTGGCCACGCTGGCTGCCCTCAGCACGGACTTCGCGCGCCGCGTGCTGGAAATTGACGGCCCGCTGCCCAGCCAGGCCTTCGCCGACAGCCGGCTGCTCAGCAGCCAGGAAATCGAGCAGTTGGAGGCCCTGCTGCGCGCACATGACGAGGGCCAGCCATGAGCCTGCCGGCAGCGGCCTGGGGAACCGCACTTGCAACCAGCGTGCTCAGCGCCGGCCTGGCCTGGTACGCCGCGCAGGCCCTGCAGCGCTGGCTGCAGCTTTCCCACGCAGCGTCGCGCTACTGGCTGGTCGCCTGGATGTGTGCCGTGCTGCCACCGGGGCTGGCACTGCTGTTGCCGCTGCCGCGCGCACCATTGCCGCAGCTGACCGGCGCCTTGCCGGTCGCGCTGAATTCCCTGCCGCAGGAGTTGTTGCCTGCCACGGCCGCAACAACCGGTATCGACGTGTCCCTCGCGGAGGTCGTGCCGCTCTGTCTGTGGGCGTTGTATGTCGCTGGCGTGCTGCTTTCTCTGGCACGCTGGGCACTGGCCACACACCGCCTGCGCGCGGTGCTTCGCAGCAGCTGTTCCGTGCAGGCCTCGCAGTTGCCGGGCCCACAGTCACGGCAGGCGGTACGGCGGCTGCAGGCCTCAGGCATCGCTGTCCGCCGCACTGAAGGCGGTGGCACGCCGTTCGCCGTCGGCTGGCCCCATGCACGCATTCTCCTGCCCGCAGCCAGTCTCGCCCTGCCGGACCGCGCACTGCGCCTGGTCATCGGCCACGAGACCGCGCACCTGCACCGCCGTGATCCGCTGCGCGCCACCCTCATGCGCCTGGTCGCTGCGCTGTATTGGTTCAACCCGTTCGTGCAGCGCATCGCCGCGCGCGTGCAGCTGGCGGCGGAACTGCAATGCGATGCCCGTGCGCTGGCGGAAGCACCCGCCGCTGGCGATGGCCGCCTGCTGGCACAGGCGTACGTGGAAACGCTGCGCCATGCCACCGCGCTGCGGCCTGCCAGCGCACTGTCACACCGCGATCCCGGCGGCCACCAGCTGCGCCTGCGGCACATGCTGCAGGGCGATGCAGGCCGCCGCCCCGGCAAGGCCATCACGCTGCTGCTGGCCGCGTCCGGTGTGACCGCCACCCTTTGCCTGGCTGCCGTGCAGGCGGCGGCCACCGCTGTCCCGCCATCGCTGGCCGTACCGCTGCAGGCCGCATCGGTCACGCTGCTGGAAGCCACTGTGCCGCCGGCCCCCGCTTTTGCCACGCCTGTTGCCCATGCGCGGGTCACCAGCGTGTTCGGCCATACGTCGGATTTCCGCCAACGCGCCCACCGTGGCGTGGACTTTGCAGCGCGCCGTGGCACTGCCGTGCAGGCGCCGGCCGATGGCACGATCATCGCCGCCACCCGCACCTACCCCGATGGCCCCAACTACGGCACCGTGGTGGTGATCGACCACGGCGGCGGCTGGCAGACGCTGTTTGCCCACCTGCAGGATTACGAGGTGGAGGTCGGCCAACGCGTGCGCAAAGGCGAGGTCATCGCCCGCACCGGCAACACCGGCCGCACCACCGGCCCCCACCTGCACATGGAACTGCTGCGCAGCGGCACGCGCGTCGATCCGCAGGCCTGGCTGCAGTAACCCGCTGACGCGCCCGCCGCGCGTTGCCACACCGAAGCGCAGTGACTCGACACCCGGCCGCGGGAGGCCCCCCTGCTGCCCGCCGCATCGCAATCAGAAAGGAATCCAACGATCATGCAAGGCTCTTCCACGCAGCGACCGCCACGCCGCCCGCAGGCCGGCACCCGCCTGGCCATCGGCTGCCTGCTCTGGCCCGCCGCCACCGCTGCTGCACAGACCACACCGGCGGCGCCGGCCACCACCGAACTGGAGGCCGTGCAGGTGCAGACGCAGCGCTATGACGCGCGGCGTGATGATGTGGCCAGCCGCATCGTCGTCGATCACGAAACCCTGCGGCGCCACGGTGATACCGATCTGCTGGAGGCGCTCAAGCGCCTGCCCGGCGTGAGCGTCTCCAGCGGCGCACCTGGACGCCCGGGCACGGTATCGCTGCGCGGGCTGGGCAGCGGTTACACCCAGATACTGCTGGATGGCCAGCGCGCCCCCGCCGGGTTCAGCCTCGATTCGCTGGCCACCGATCAGGTCGAACGCGTCGAGATCCTGCGTGCGCCCACGGTCGATCACGGAACAGGCGCCATCGCCGGCACCCTCAACATCATCACCCGTGCGACCGCAACCAAGGACAGCCAACGCCTCACCCTGTCCTGGGCCGAGAGCCAGTCACGCAGCACGCCCACGGCCAGCTGGCGGCAGACCCACCAGGGCGCGCGGGTCGACCACGCACTCACGGCCACGGCCACCGGACGCGCCTTCCTGGTGGAAGAGCGCGGCAGCGAACAGGCCTGGGATGCTGATGGGCAGCCACTGCTGCTGCGGCACAGCCAGCTGCGCGCCACCGGTCGCCGCGACAGCGTTTCGCTGTCACCCTCGATGACCCTCAACGCCACGTCCGACGATACGGTCTCGCTGCAGGCACTGCTGGATGCGTCCGACTTCCGTCGCGACATGGTGATCGACTGGGACACCGTGCACGGGCCCGCCCTGCGCACGCCGCACTACCGCCAGCGCACGCGCCTGCGCCTGGACCAGGGCCAGGCCAGCGCGGAATGGACCCGCCAGCTGCAGCGCGGCGGCAGCCTCACGGTGCGCGGCGCCGTGGACGGCAACCGCGAAAACTATCGCTTCCGCGAGCAGGGCCAGGCGCAGGATGGGCAGGACAACCTGATCGACCACACCGATGCCCGACTGCATGTCCTGGGCGGCAGCAGCCGCGCGCAGTGGACCCTGCCTGCGCGCGGCCGCCATACCCTGCAGGTGGGCGCCGAAGGCAGCTTGGACAACCGTCGCGAATCGCGCCTGCAGCAGCTGCAGGGCTTCGATGGCGCAGCCGCTTCAACGAGCGATCTCTCCTTCAATGCACGCCTGCAGCGTGTTGCGGTCTACGCGCAGGATGAGTTCGCCCTGGGCGAGCACAGCGCCTTCTATCTCGGCGGCCGCTGGGAGCGGCTGCAGACCAGCAGCGAAGGGCGTGGCTTCGCCCCGGTGCGCAACCGCGCCAGCGTGTTCACCCCGGTGCTGCAGGGGCTGTGGAAGCGGGCCAAGGGCAAGGACCAGCTGCGCGTGTCGCTCAGCCGCACCTTCCGCGCGCCGGAGCTGCGTCTGCTGGTGCCACGGCCCTACACCTCCACCAACAACCGCGCACTGAACCCGGACGAGATCGGCAACCCGGCGCTGCGCCCGGAACTGGCCTGGGGCCTGGACACGGCCTGGGAACTGCACGGCCGCGAAGGCACCCAGGGCAGTATCGGCGGCTACCTGCGCCGCATCGATTCGCCCATCCGCACCGAAACCCTGCTGCGTGATGGGCGCTGGGTCGCCACCCCGGTCAACGGCAGCCGCGCCACCGCCTGGGGTATCGAACTGGACGGACAGATGCCATTGGCCCGCGTGCTGCCCGATGCACCTGAAATCGAACTGCGCGGCAACGCCACCTGGAACCAGTCACGGGTGCGCGGTGTCCCCGGGCCCGACAACCGCATCCAGGACCAGGTGCCGTTCACTGCCAGCGCCGCCATGGATTACCGCATTGCCCCGCGCTGGAGCAGCGGCCTGGCATTTACCTGGCGCAGTGGCGGCCGCATCCGCTACAGCCTGGGTGAAATCGACATCGCCGCCTACCGGCGCGAGCTGGAAGCGTGGGTACAGTACAGCACCGGCGCACACGGCACGCTGCGGCTGACCAGCAGCACCCTGCTCGGCCGGGACAGCGAAAGCGGCCAGTGGCGCTTCGATGACGGCGGCACGCAGGTGGTGCGCAGCGCACGGCATTCGGTTCCCAGCGTGCGGCTGCAGTGGGAGCTGCCGCTGTAACGCAGGCCGCTGTGCTGAGGGGTAAAGCACTGTCGCGAATGCCTCGGCGATGCGGTGGACGGACACTGCGAAACACCGATGCGTGTCGCAATTTGCACGCATCGGTGCGGGCCCTGCGGCAGCAGGCGTTCGAGCGGCGCAGCCGCAATGCAAGAATTGCGAAAGCGACGCGATCTGCAGGCAATCTGCAACTTATCTCATTGGCACCTCGTGGCAGCAGCGGTACAGATGACGTGCCACCGAAAACGGGTGGCCGGGTGTCGAATCCCGTGTTGATCCTTGGTAACAGCGCTTGCCAGCCGGCGTCGCCTTGCGTGGCGCCGGCTGGCAATTCGCCTGCCTCCATGGCGGGCGGTGCGTGGGGGCTTCATGCCCACCGGCTTGGGATCAACCCGGATTCGAACCACGTACCGCCCGCCACCTTTGTGTGGCGGCTTCCGCTTGTCCTGTAACGGAGCCATCAACATGAGCACCTCGAAGACCCCGCACCTGCACCCGCAGCACTTCCCCGGCCCGGCCAACGCCGACGACCGCAGTGACGGCAGCCCCGGCTTCATCGATACCCTGCACCGCATTGGTACGGGCGCGGCGGCGGACGGCCAGCCCTGGCCCGAGCCCAACCTGCGGCCGGGCCGCCGCATCGCCCTGGCCGATGCCGATTGCGCTCTGGCCGGGCTGCGCATCGTGGGCGAACTCATCCTGGCGTGCGAGCGCGTGCGGCAGAACGGCCCGGACAGCGAGTACCTCGGCGACCGGGTGATGGAAGGCCTGATGATGGCAAGCCTGGCCCTGACTGCGCAGGTGACCGCACGGGCACGACCGGTCGAGTAGCGTCGAGCCTGCTCGACTGCTCCCCGCTCTTCGGTAGAGCCGAGCCATGCTCGGCTGCCTTTCGCGAAGCACACTCAGGCAGCTTGGACACCGGCCGACGTTCCGGGCAGACTTGCCCACGACACCCCCGCGCACGATGGATCTCATGGACGGACGCGCTCCGCTCGAACAGGACCCAACGGATCCAAAGCCACCCCGTGCGCTCGGCAGGATTGGCAACGCGCTGGCATTGACCATCGGTGGCTGCGCCGCACTGATGGCCTTGTGCATGATCGCCATCGCGGTCTTCGGGCAGATGGGCCTGGGCCGCGTCGGCGCTGGCCTCACGGGTGGCGGCCTGCTGTTGGTGTCGGCCCCCCTGATCGCGCTGACCTTTTCCCGTCCGCTGGCAAAAGGGCTTCTGTTGCTGGCAATGACCGCGCTGGCCGTATTCGCCGGCTGGCTGTGCTTCTGGCCGCAAGGCGCGGCCAGCCCTTCGCCTGCAGCGCAGGCGGCGGTCATCGCCTTTGCAGCGCTGCTGCTCTTCCGTGTGTATCTGGCCCGGCGCGGACGGGGCGGGAACCCCCGCACGGGGTGAGTGCCGTCGAACTGCCGCCCGAGGCGTTCGACATGCTGCCTGCGGTGAACCGACCACAGCCTGCGCTCAGCCGCATGCTAGATTGGCGCCGGTGCCAGGAGGCACGTGAGGATCGGATGCCATGGAAGACTGCACCACCCGCCCGCTGATGCGCGCGCGCCTCCCCGTCGGACGCTTCCCCCGCACGGCCACCCTGCTGTTGTGTGCAGGCCTGCTCGCCGCCGGCCATTCCGGTGCACAGGCAACCGCGCACGCGGAGGACATCAAGGCCATCGAACAGGTGCTGGAAACCTTCCGCACTGCGCTGGTCAACAAGGACAAGCCCACCTATATGAGCCTGTTCTTCTCGGACAAACCCGAGGACATCGGCTGGCAGTTCGTCTCCGAGGACGTGCGCCTGCAGGACATCCGCAGGACCAAGCCCGACGCGATCAAGGCGCGGCAGATTCCCTCGAACAATTTCATCTCGCTCATCGACAGCGCGGTTGCGTCGCCCACGCCGAAGGAAGAGATCTTCTCCAACCCGAGGATCGAAACCGATGGCGACGCCGCCTCGCTGACCTTCGACTACACGTTCCTGTCCGATGGCGTGAAGCAGAACTGGGGCAAGGAAATGTGGCAGCTGATCCGCACCGAACAGGGCTGGAAGATCTTTTCGGTGATCTATTCGGTACGTGACGAGCGCAGCCCGGCCGCAGAGTGAGGTGTAAATCCGAGCCATGCTCGGCTGCGTTTCGATCTTCTGTAAAGCCGAGCCATGCTCGGCTGCGGTCCGCTCTTCTGTAGAGCCGAGCCATGCTCGGCTGCGGTCTGCGCGAACCAGTCCAGCATGGCCCGGCGTTACTGGCGCGAACTTTCCAGCTGCGTGGTCAACAGCCGCGTCAGGTTCCGGCGTGCGAAATACCCCTGCAGCTGTGCGGCCTTGATGGTCCGCGCCTTCAACCTCGGCGCGCCATCGTCGCCATATTCAATGCGATAGCAGCGCGACGCACCGCACAGCTCGGCCTGGCTGGCAGTAACGATGACCACGGTGATTTCCAGGCTGGTGAAGGCGTTGCCGGTCTTGATATCCGGGTTCTCGGTGCCGGCGCGCTCGATGAGGGTGCGGAACCGGCCAAGGTCGCGCTCGCCACCACTGCTGAGCGGGCCGACATTGGTGGCGCGGCGGATGTCGTCGTCTTCGCTGGGCGCGGCCTTGCTCCAGTGCTCGGTGCGCTCGGGAATGACCGCACGCACGACCGTGCCGTCCGGCTCGATCAGGTCGATCACCACGTCCAGCAGGTACACAGGCTCAAGGCCGAGGTTGGTCACGAAACAGTGCGCGTCCAGGTTACGCCCGGCACCGGAGGTGATGAGGATCGAGGGCCGCTGCTGGCGGCGGTAGCTGCGCAGGAAGAAGTTGAGGTAGACCACCCAGATCAGGGCGGTCACGCAGGTCATCACCGCGGTCAGCAGCGGAGCGAAATGGAGCAGGTTCTGCAGCATCCTCGATGGAACTCGCCGGCGTGGGGTGCCCCATGGTCGCGGTTGCCGTGCTTGTGGGTTGTGAAGTGTTTGGCCTCGAGGGGTTGCGAACGCATCCACGCATGGCGTGGATCTACTGGACCAACGCGTTGCACGCGCCCGTTGTAGCGCCAAGCCATGCCCTGCAAACCCTTGTTGCGGCGGAATACTGCACCTACCATCGGACGGCCCTTTCCTTTCAAGCCTCCGATGACGACCTACGCCGAACTCAACGCCGCCCAGCTGGCCAACCACGCCCTCAACATCTTCATCGCCGAGGGCCGCCACATCGAGGGCGCGCGCGTGATCTACCGTGCGCTGCAGCTCGACCCGCATCAGCCCGATGCGCTGCGCAGCCTCAGCGATTTCCACGCGAACTCCGGCACCGAAGCCTTCTCGGCCGCCACCATGGAATATGCCCTTTCCGGCGCGATCGATCTGGATCCGGAGGAACGCCAGAAGCTGGAAGCGCTGCATTTCCTCGACATCTGGACGTGGGGCTTCGCCCGTCACAACTCCGGCGAAGCGCAGCTGGGTGCCGAGGCCTTCAAGAACCGTGACGACTTCGAGGTCGACCACGCCGCCTACGCGGCCTTCCTCGGCACCATCGTGGAGCCGGCCGGTTCGCTGCAGGCTGCCTTCGAGGCCGCGCACCGCCTGTCCGGCCTGATGGCAGGCTTCCTGCAGCACAGCGGCAAGGACGATCCGGACCTGGACGATGTCCTGCGTGGCGAAGGTTTCGTTGAAACCGCCGAGTACCCGCAGTGGCTGCAGTCGTCGACCGACGACCTGGACGCACTGGACAAGGCCATCCAGGAGCAGCGCCAGAAGGGGTGATCCGGCGCGACGGCTGCGCCCTGCCGTCGTAGAGTCGAGCTTGCTCGACTCTACGTGCCACCAGCAGTCGAGCAAGCTCGACTCTACGCCAGCGCGTAATCCAACCCCGCACACACCGCCGCCACCTGGGCGTCGTTGCATTCCTGCGGGTGGGTACGCGGGCTGTCCGGGTAGACCTCGGTTGTGGTGGCATAGCGTGCGTCGGTGAATCCGGCGCAGGCGCCGATCGAACGCGATTCGCCCCAGACCACGCCCGGCGACTGTAGCGGCAGGCCCACCAGGTTGCCCTCGGCGTCGGCCGGGGCAATGTGGGTGATCGGCGCAACGGCCTCGATCAACGCCTTCTGGAATTCATGCTGCGGGTCTTCGCTGTTGCCGATCACGTAGAAGCCATCGGGAATGGTGTCACGCTCGAACGGCTTGCCGTCGCGGGCGCAGCGCGCCGGGTCGAATTCGTGCAGGTCGCTGTCGGTGGTTTCGTGCAGGTCCAGATGGACGCGGATGTCGGCCTTGCGCTCGGCCACCCAGCGCATCAGCGAGGCGGCTTCCTCGATCAGGCCGCCGTCACGGAAGCTGCGGTTGGGGTCGATCGCATCCGGGTTCCAGCGCTGGATCCGCTCGTAGCCCCAGGGGCTGACGCACGGCGCCACGATCAGGTTCATCCGGCCCAGGTAGCGCTCGGCCTGCTGTTCCAGGAACTGCAGGGCGCCATGCACGCCGCTGGTTTCATAGCCATGCACGCCACCGGTCACCAGGGCCGTCGGCAGGGCCGGGTTCCAGTCATGGTTGACCACCGCGAACAACGGGTAGTGGTCGGGGGCATAGTCGAGCTGGCCGTACTGGATCACGTCGAAACCGTCATCCAGGCGCTCCAGGGCGGCCACCACATCATCGTGGTAGCTGCGCTGGCGGTGCTGGGCGGCCCGCCACTTCGCGCGTTCAGCATCGCCCCAGGGCTGGCCGGGGGTACCGATGGGATAGAACGGCGCGAGGGTCATGCAGGAGCTCCAGAAGGTCCAGTTGCGTTAGTGCAGCCGACCATTCTAAGCCGTCTGCCCGCCCCGGCCGAGACCCTCCTCTGCCATGCCCGCCACGGGCCGCCCGCCCCCTTCATCCAGAGGCGGTCATCTGGTTGTAAAATCAACGGTTTTTGGCCCCTGGCTCCTTGATGGCGAACGCCGCGCAGCCGGTCCTGGGTGGACCGGAGTTCCTCCGCCTGCTTGCCCGTCTCAGCGACGGCGCGATGCCGGCCAGCAGTCCCGCCCTGACCGACCGCCTCGGCCAGTGGGTGGACTGGAGCCGCGCCGTGGCCCTGTCCGGGGCGCTGGACGGCCGCCTGCCCGAACCGGGCGAGGCCGCCGAAGCGATGGAGGACCTGCTGGCCGACTGCGCCCAGGCCGAGTCCAGCCTGCTGGCCTCGATCCGCGAGGATGCCGAGGCCGAGCGCCTGCTGGACCTGGCCGAGGCCGCCGCGCAGGCCAACTTCGCCTCGCTGCGCCAGCGTTACCGCGTGCTGCAGCAGGCCATCCAGACCGCCACCGGACGCCTGCGCGGCCGCCTGCGCGACCAACTGGTGCAGGCCTCGCCGGAACTGGCGCGGCTGGCCGAGGTCGACGCGGTGATGGAACAGACCCTGACCCCACGCGAGCACAGCCTGCTGGCCACCGCGCCGACGGTGCTGGCCGCCCGTTTCGAGCGCGTGCACGGCCAGCCCGGCTGGCGCGCCTCCTTCCGCAATGACATGCGCAGCCTGCTGCTGGCCGAGCTTGAACTGCGCTTCCACCCGATCCACGGGCTGCTTGCAGCCCTGCGCTCCCACTGACCGGAACACCATGTCCAGAACTGCATTCCATGTCGTTGTTTTCCTTGTCGGCCTGCTGGCCGTGTGCTGGATCGGCATCGGCTACGTGACGGTGCATCCTCTGGGTGCGGCGGTGGCGGCCATCATTGCAGTCTGCTACCTGGCCGGCGGCGTGGAGCTGTACCGCTACCGCCAAGCCAGCAACGGACTGCGCGCCGCATTGAACGATCTGGGTGCGGCACAGGACGCCCTGGCGCCGTGGCTGGAGCGTGTACCGGTAAGCCTGCGCAATGCCGTGCGCCTGCGCGTGGAAGGCGAGCGCATCGCCCTGCCCGGGCCGGTGCTGACACCGTACCTGGTCGGCCTGCTGGTGCTGCTGGGCATGCTCGGCACCCTGCTGGGCATGATGGATACGCTGCGCGGCACCGGCCTCGCGCTGCAGAGCGCCACCGACATGGCCGCCATCCGCGGCTCGCTGGCTTCGCCGGTACAGGGCCTGGCCGTGGCCTTCGGCACCTCGATTGCCGGTGTGGCCAGTTCGGCGATGCTCGGCCTGCTGTCCGCGCTGCTGCGCCGCGACCGCCTGCAGGTCGTGCAGCAGCTGGACCGCGCCATCGCCGGCGAGCTGCACCCGTATTCGCAGGCCTGGCAGCGCGCCGAGTCGCTGCGCCTGCTGCAGGCGCAGTCGGCCGCCCTGCCCGCGCTGGTGGACCGCCTGCAGGCGATGACCAGGGCCTTTGAACAGCACAGCACCGCCGCCAACGAGCGCCTGCTGACCGGCCAGTCCGACTTCCTCACCCACAGCCAGGCATTGCAGGAACGGCTGGCCGTATCGCTGCAGCAATCGCTGCGCGAAGGCGCCGAGGCCAGTGCCGCCGCCATTGCCGGCGCGCTGCAGCCGATGGCGGAGACCACGCTGGCAGGCCTGGCCACCCACGGCCAGGCACTGCATGCGCGTGTCGAAAGCGCCGTGCAGCAGCAGCTGGCCGGCCTCAGCGAAGGCTTCGAGCGCAGCCGTCTTGCGACTGAAGCGAGCTGGGCCAAGGTCGTGGCCGAGCAGACCCAGGCCCAGCAGACGCTGGTGGCCGATCTGCGCCAGCACCTGCAGGCCTTTAGCGAGGGCCAGGGCGCACAGGCTGAGACGGTGCTCGCACGCATCGGCGAGCGCCTGCAGGCCGATGCCGCCGGCAACACCGAGGCGTGGCGTGCTGCCGCCGAGCAGCAGCAGGCCGTGAACGCCGCGCTGGTGGAGCGCCAGCAGCAGGCACTGCAGGCGGTCGGCGCACAGCTGGATTCGCAGGCACAGGCCCTGCTGCAGGCACTGGACGAGCGCCATGCCGCAGGCCAGTCGCTGCTGCAGGATCACGAAGCGCAGCGTTCGCAGGACTGGCAGGCCGCACAGGCGCTCGCCGCCAGCGCGCATGCGGAACTGCAGGCGGGCCTGGATGCACGCGAGCAGCAGCGCCAGGCGCGCTGGGATGCAGTGGCCGCCGAGCTGCAGCAGGCGCACGCCGCACTACAGGCGCAGCTCCAGGCGGGTGACGAGCAGCGCCTGCAGCAGTGGAGTGCGGCTCTCGATGCCATTGCGCAGGGCCTGGCCGAGCGCCAGCAGCAGGTCTGCGAGACCTTGGCCAGCACCGCCCAGCAGATCGGCGAGAACGGCCGCGCACAGGCCAGTGCCACGCTCGCCGAAGTCTCCACCCTGCTGCAGACCGCCGCCGACGCACCCAGGGCCGCGGCCGAAGTCATCAACGAACTGCGCAGCACCCTGTCCGAGAGTCTGGTGCGCGACAACAAGATGCTGGAAGAACGTGGCCACCTGCTGGCCACCGTGCAGACGCTGCTGGAAGCGATCAACCACGCCTCGCACGAACAGCGCACCGCCGTGGACGCGCTGGTGGGGGGCTCGGCCGAGCTGCTGGAACGCGTCGGCAGCCGCTTCACCGACCACATTGCCGCCGAAACCGGCAAGCTTGATGGCATCGCCGAGCACCTCACTGGCAGCGCAGCGGAGGTCGGCCAGCTGGCCGGCACCTTCGGCGCGGCGGTCGAGCAGTTCGGCGCGGCCTCCACCGAACTGTCCGGGCGCCTGGAGCAGATCGGCGGCGCGCTGGACGCGTCGCTGGCGCGCAGCGATGAGCAGCTGGCCTATTACGTGGCACAGGCGCGTGAGGTGGTCGACCTCAGCCTGCTGTCGCAGAAGCAGGTGATGGAAGAGCTGCAGCAGCTGGCCACGCGCCGTGGCAAGGCCGGCACCGCATGAGCGATGAACTGGAGGTCGACGGCGGCTCGCACGCCCCGATCTGGGCCGCATTCGGCGACCTGATGTCGGTGCTTCTGGGCGCATTCGTGCTGATCCTGGTCGGCGTGGTCGCCGTGCAGCTGGAGCTCTCGCAGCGGCTGGACCAGGAAGTGAAGCAGCGCCAGGCCGAAGCCAAACGCCTGCAGACCCTGGAACAAGCGCTGGCCGGCCCCCTGGCCGCCGGCCGGGTAACCCTGGTCGATGGCCGCATCGGCATCAGTGGCAAGGTGCTGTTCGCACTGAATTCCGACCAGCTGCAGCCTGAGGGCCAGGCGCTGTTGCGCAGCCTGGCCGCGCCGCTGGCGGCCTACCTGGGCTCGCGCGAAGAGATCCTGATGGTCAGCGGCTTCACCGATGACGCGCCGATCCGCGATGGCAACCGCCGCTTTGCCGACAACTGGGAGCTGTCCGCGCAGCGTTCGCTGACAGTGACCCGCACGCTGATTGCCGATGGCGTTCCGGCTGATGCGGTGTTTGCCGCCGCGTTCGGCAGCGAGCAGCCGGTCAGTTCCAATGCCGATGAAGCCGGCCGCGCGCGCAACCGCCGCGTGGAGATCGCACCGATTCCCAAGCCGAAGGCCACGGATGGCAAGTAAACCGCCCTCGCCGCGGGAAGACCTGCGCGCACTGGTGCGGGACCTGGATGCCGGTTCGCGCAGCCTGCCGCATTACCCGCAGGTACCGATGCTGGACCAGGTCCGCCGCGAGTGGGCCGAGCTGCGCAGCGAACTGCAGGTGCGGCGCTCGCTGCGCACCGAGGCACCGGCCGATGGCGGCCCGTTGAATTCCGCGGTGCTGGTGCAGCGCATGCTCGACACTATGCAGGCCACCAGCCCCGGCTACCTGCGGCATTTCATCGATTACATCGATACGCTGTCCTGGCTGCAGGCGTTGCAGGATGGTGCGACCAGTGCGGCGGAAAGCACGAAGCCCAAGCGCACGCGCAAGCCCCGCAGCGCCGGTTGATCCCGCCCGGACCTTTGGTAGGTGCCAACCTTGGTTGGCACGCCGACGCTCTGTGTGCCAACCAAGGTTGGCACGTACCTGAAATCGACAACCCTTGAGCGTGCCAACCAAGGTTGGCACCTACCGGAAATCGGCAATCCCAGGCATCAGCCGCGCAGGGTGGCGCCGCCATCCACGTACAGGTCGCTCATGGCCACATGGCCGGCCTGTTCGGAGAGCAGGAACATCACCGAGTGGGCGATGTCTTCCGGTGTGGCCAGCTTGCGCAGGGGAATGCCAGCTTTGTAGGTGTCCAGGTTGCCGGCAATCACCCGCTCGGCGCCCCCCGCGTCCTCCCACATGCCGGTCTGCATCGGGGTCAGCGTAGAACCCGGGGCGACGATGTTGCAGCGGATGCCCAGCGGGGCCAGTTCCAGGCCAAGGCAACGGGTGAACATGGTGGCGGCGGCCTTCGAGGCTGCGTAGGCCGCCATGCCATGGCGCGGCACGCCGGCGGCATTGGAACTGACGGTGACGATCGCGCCCTCCCGTCGCGGTGACATCACCCGCGCCAGCGCGCGACCGACATGGAACACGCCATCGGCGTTGACCGCGAACACACGTCGCCAGTCATCATCGCCGGTGCCGGCCACCTCACCCACATGCAGCACGCCGGCCACGCTGGCCGCCAATGCAATCGGCCCCACCTCTGCTTCCACCCGGTCCACCAGCGCATCGACCGCCGTGCTGTCGGTCACGTCCAGCGCGAACGCCCGCACGCGCGCATCGTCCACCACCGGACATTCCCGGTCAGTGGCCACCACGGTGCAGCCGGCGTCAGCCAGCAGTTGTACCAGCGCCGCGCCGATCCCACCGGCGGCGCCGGTCACCAGCGCCACGCGCCCTGCAAATCCGGTCAGCTGCATGCTGCACGCTCCTGTTCTTCATCCCATTGACGCAGCCGCGCCGACAGCCACGGGCCCAGTTGTGCCACCGCATCGCGACCCGTCAGCTCGGCGTGCAGGAACGGCAGTTCCAGCGCCTGCACCTTGCGCGCATGCGCCATCCACAGCGCCGATTGCAGCTGCGGCCGCGCCTGGTGGTCACGCCCCGCGCGCACATGCACCAGGGTGCCGTCGAAGGGTCGATGATGGTGCTCACGGATGAGGCGATTGGTACCCGTGACGGCACGCACCACCCCCTCCAGCACCGCATCGGGCAGGCTGCCCAATGCGCTGCCACCACGGCGCAGGAAGGCCAGGATGCGCTCGCGGCTGTCCAGTTCCGGGTGGGCATCGGGATCATGGCCGGCGATGGCCAGCAGCGCGCGCAGCGCCGCGATGGCATCGGGTTCCGGCTCGGCCCGCCAGCACTCGCTGGGATAGGCATCCAGCAGCACCAGCTCACCCACCTCGCGGCCGATCTCGTGCAGGCGCACCGCCATGGCCTGGGCCAGGATGCCACCCACTGACCAGCCCAGCAGATGCACCGGCCCCTGCGGTTGCAGCGTGGCGATGCGGCGCACGTAGTCGTTGGCCAGCACCTCGATGCTGGACGGCATCGCCTGCTGCGGGTCCAGCGCCGGCGACTGCAGGCCGTAGACGGTGCGCGCCGGCTGCAGCGCGCGTGCCAGCGTCCGGTAGTTCCAGGCAATGCCACCGGCCGGATGCACCACGAACAGCGGCGGCGCGGCAGTTTCCGCCGTGGCCAGTGCAATCACCGGACCCAGCGCGTGGTCGGCCAGCGCCGGAGGCTCGGCAATGCGTGCGGCCAGCGCGGCGACCGTCGGCTGCGCAAACAGTGCGCCCAGACCAAGATCGCAGCGCCAGCGCTGTTCAATGGCCAGCAGCAGATGCACGGCCGACAGAGAATCACCACCGAGGCTGAAGAAGTCCGCGTCCACGGCGACGGGCAGTTCGCGGCCCAGCGCGCGAGCGAACAGCCCCGCCAGTTCCTGTTCCAGCGGCGTACGCGGCGCAAGCCCGACGACATCCTGCTGAGGCGGCTTCGGCAATGCCGTTCGGTCGAGCTTGCCGTTGGCCGTCACTGGCCAGTGGTCCACGCCGACGAAGGCCGAAGGCAGCATGTAGTCCGGTACGCGCGTGGCCAGATGGCTGCGCAGCACCGCGGCATCGGCGCACGACGAGGGCACGTACGCGACCAGCCGCGCATCGCCCGGTGCGTCATGGCGCAGCAGCACTTCCACCCGGTCCATGCCCGGCAGCTCGCGCAGTGCGGCCTCGATCTCGCCCAGCTCGATACGCAGGCCGCGCAGCTTCACCTGGTGATCGCTGCGACCCAGGTATTCCACCGCGCCATCGGCGCGCCAGCGTGCGACGTCGCCGGTGCGGTAGATGCGTTCCCCGGGCAGGAAAGGATCGGGCAGGAAGCGCTCGGCGGTCAGGTCATCGCGACCCAGATAGCCACGCGCCAACTGCACACCACCCAGATACAGATCGCCGGCCACACCGACCGGCAGCGGCTGCATGCGCGCATCCAGCACGTACAGGCGGGTATTCCACACGGGGAAGCCGATCGGCACCGGCCGTGAGCGATCCTCGGCCGAGGCCGGCCACCCGCTGACATCCACCGCCGCTTCGGTCGGCCCATACAGATTGTGCAGTTCTGCCTGCACCCGGGCGTGGAAACGATCACGCAGCGCGGCGTCCAGCGCCTCACCACTGGTGAATACCCGCCGCAGCTGCAGACCCTCAGACGCCGGCGCGGCAAGGAAGACGTCGAGCATGGACGGCACGAAATGCGCCGTGGTGATGCCGTGGCTGCGGATCAGCCGCGCCAGTTCAATGGGGTCGCGATGCGCATCCGGACCGGCCAATACCAGCGTGGCACCACACAGCAGCGGCAGGAAGAATTCCCAGACCGACACATCGAACGTAGCCGGGGTCTTCTGCAGTACGCGGTCATCTGCGCCGAACCCATGGTGCGCCCACATCCACAGCAGGCGGTTGACGATGGCGCGGTGTTCAATGACCACACCCTTCGGCTCACCGGTCGAGCCGGAGGTGTAGATGACATAGGCGGCATCGTCCGGCGATGGTGGGGCCCACCGTGCGGCGAAGCTCAGTGAGGTCCACTGCGCGGGCGCCAGCACCGGCACCTCGCCCAGCCGCGCCTGCACCTCGGCCTCGGCCAGTACGCAGGCCGGTCGGGCCGAGGCGAGGATGCGCGCCAGTCGCTCTTCTGGATGGGCAAGATCCAGCGGCAGGTAGGCGGCACCGGCACGCAACACGGCCACCAGCGCGACCACCAGCTCCAGCGAGCGCGGCAACGCCACCGCGACCACGCTGCCTGCACCGATGCCCATCGCGCGCAGCTGCGCGGCCAGCGCGAAACTGCGCGCCTCCAGTGTCGCGTGGTCCAGCGAGGCATCGCCGAAGACCAGCGCCGTCGCCTGCGGATCCCGGTCCATGCCCTGCTGCAGCAGCTCCACCAGGGTGGTGTCGGGCAGCGCATGGGCAGTGGCATTGAAACCGTGCACCGTGCGCTGCGCCTCCTCAGGCGTAGCCAACGGCACGTCGGCCATACAGGGCGCCTGCAGCGCGGCCGCCACGAAATGCAGCAGCCTCGTGGCGTGCGCCTGCACGTCGTCGCGGCTGTACAACGCGGGATTGGCCTCGATCTCCAGGTCCAGCAGGGCCTGGCCGTCGCCACGGAAGCCCAGGGTCAGGTCATCCACCGGGCCGGTGCACAGCACCTCCAGCATGGCCGCGGCGCCGGGCAGCGCCAGCGGCCTGTAGAACGGCTGCACGTTCACCAGCGGGCCGTGCAGGCGCTGCTGCGCACCGGCCAGGCCCAGATCGCGACGCAGCTGCTCGCCCCGGTAACGACCGTGCTTGCGGCCCTGGCTCAACTGCCGCCCGATGCCGCGCGCGAAATCCTCGACGCTGCCCTCGCCTGCTGCCACCCGCAGCGGCAGTACGTTCATCACCATCGCCGGCACCCGCGCCGAGGCATTGCCCAGTCGCCCCATGTAGGGCACGCCCAGCACGACTTCCTCGGCCGCGCTCATCCTGCGAAGGTATTCGGCCGACAGTGCGGCCAGCACGTCCGGCCAGGGCTGCAGCCAGCGCACCGCGGTCTGCAGCAGCAGGTCGCGGAAAGAGGCGTCGAGCGGCTGCACGAAACGCAGCGCATCGTCGCTGGCCGCTACCGTCCCGGCCAGCCCCGCACCGGCGGGTGCACCCTGCAGTTGTCCGCGCCACCATTGGCCCGCCAAGCCGCGACGGGGATCTTCACGATAGGCAGCATCATCGGCCAGCACGCCTGCCAAGGGCGGCAGCGGCTCGCCGCCACGGCCGGCATACAGGGCACAGACCCGATCACTGAACAGCGCCATGCCGTAGCCATCGGCGGCCAGGTGGTGCACGCGCAGGTACCAGACCCAGCGTTGCCCACCCAGATCGAACAGCACCTGCTGGCTGATGCGATCGCGGCTGGGATCCACTGGCGACAGGCGGTCGGCCTGCATCGCGGCGCGTGCCACTGCGTCGGGGGCGGCTTCCGTCGTCAGATCGCGCAGCGACAACAGCGGCACATGGGCCGGATCATGCCACTGCAGCGGCTGGCCATCATTGCCTGCGGCAAACCGCAGTGCGAACGCCTGCGCTTCTGCGGCGGCCTGGTTTGCGGCCGCCACGAACGCGTCGACGTCCAGCGCACCCTCGATCCACACGGCATGGGCCGTATTGAACGAAGGATTGTCCGGGGCCAGGCACTGGGCGAACCACAGGCCCGACTGGGCCTCGGTCAGCGCCACCGGCGTGGCCAGCCCTGCGGCATTCATGCCTGCTGTGCCGCCTGCAGCTTCTGCACCACCGCCCACCACTGGCGCAGCGTGCTGTATTCGGCCAGCTGCGAGAATTCCAGCGGCAGGCCCGTGCTACCCCAGGCGAGGACCAGGCCGAGCATGCGCATCGAATCCAGGTCCAGGTCGATCAGATTGTCGTCGTCTCCGATATCAGCCGGCGCGCAGTCGAGCACGCGCGCCACGTCGGCGCGCATGCGCTCAAGGTCGAGCACATCGTGGGTCGTGGCCATCAGAGCACCTCCAGCAGCTGCGCGGTGGTCATCGGCACGCCACTGGTGCGGGCGATCCAGTGCAGGGCCTGGTCATGGTCGGCGCGCGAGAAATCAGCCACGGCGTCGGCGGCGATGAACGCTTCGATATCGCGCTGGAATGCCTCGACCACGGTGGCCGTGCAGCCAATATGCGCATACACGCCGGTGACCAGCAGCTGGTCACGGCCCCGCACCCGCATCAGGGTTTCCAGGTTGCTGCGCTGGAAGGCGCTGTAACGATGCTTGACCAGCACGTGCTCACCCGCCTGCGGGACAAGTGTATCGATGATCGGCTCATGTTCCTCGCCGCGGCGCATGCCCGGCCCCCACAGGTCGGCCTGCAACCCGCGGTCACGCCGGTCCTGGTCGCCATGCTGGGCGGTATAGAACACCGGAATGCCGTGTGCACGGCAATGCGCCAGCAGGCGTGCGATGTTGGCCTCCGCCGGCTGCAGTGGCTCGGCACCGGCGTCGAACGCTGCCAGGAAATAGCGCTGCATGTCATGCACCAGCAGGGCGATGCGATCACGCTGCGGGCGCCACGGGCCGCGCGGAGCCGGCAGTTCGGCAGCGGTCGGCAAGGGGTATGGGGTAATGCGGGGCAGCGCCATCAGCGCGTTCCTCCTGTCTGTTGCAGATGACGCGCGCGCAGCTGCGCACGCAGTTCACGGCGGCTGATCTTGCCGACCGCCGTGGTATCGAAACTGTCCACGAACACCACCTGGTCGGGCACCTTGAACGCGGCCAGGCCGCGGCCACGCATCCAGTTCTTCAATGCAGGCCCCTTGATCGGCTCGCCCTGCGCGATGACGAAGGCGCAGCTGCGCTCGCCCAGGTAATCATCGGGAATGGACACCACCGCCGCGTCGAACACGGCGGGATGGGCCAGCAGATGATCTTCGATCTCCTCGGCGGAGATCTTCTCGCCGGCACGGTTGATGTGGTCGCCCGCGCGGCCCTGCACCACCAGGTAGCCACCCGGCAGCTGCTGCACACGATCGCCGGTGCGATAGAAGCCGTCGTCGGTGAAGGCGCGCGCGTTGGCCACCGCATCGTTGTGGTACGCGCCGATGGTGTACGGGCCACGGGTCAGCAGATGCCCCACCTCGCCCTCGGCCACCGGCTGGTCATGGTCATCGACCACGCGCACCTCGTCATCCGGGCTGATCGGCCGCCCCTGGCAGGCAACGATCAGGTCTTCAGGGTCATCCAGCCGGGTGTAGTTGACCAGGCCCTCGGCCATGCCGAACACCTGCTGCAGGGTGCAGCCCAGGCCATCGATCACCCGCCGCGCGGCTTCCGGCACCAGCTTGGCACCGCCCACCTGCAGCACCTGCAGGCTGGACAGATCGTGCTTGCTGGTTGCCGCGGCCTGCGCCCACAACAGGGCCAGCGGCGGCACCAGGCCGCAGCAGGTCACCCGCTCGCGGGCGATCAGCGGGAAGGCAGCGTCCGGGCCGGGGCCGGGGCTGAGCACCACGCGGGCGCCGGCATACAGCGCGCCGAAGAAGCCCGGCGAACTCATCGGGAAGTTGTGCGCCGCCGGCAGAGCAACCAGGTAGACGCTGTCGCGGTCGATGCCGCAGATCGCATTGCTGGCACGGAACGAATAGATGTAGTCGTCGTGGGTGCGCGGGATCAGCTTGGACAGCCCGGTGCTGCCACCGGAAATCTGCAGGAAGGCGACCGACTGCGGGTCCGGATCGGGCGGCAATGCGCTGCGGTCACCCTGCAGCGCATCCAGGGCAATGAACCCGTCCGCCTCGCCATCGATCACCACATGCGCGATGCCCGGCACTTGCGCCTGCAACGCATGCGCCAGTCCGCGGTGGTCGAAGTTCTCATGCACATCGGCGGTGATGTAGGCACTGGCTTCGGCCTTGCGCGCGAAGTGCACCAGTTCGGTGAGGCGATGCGCCGGCAGCACGTACACCGGCACCAGGCCGGCCCGGAACAGCCCGCACACCGTGGTGATGAAGCCGGCGGTGTTGCCCAGCTGCACCAGCACGCGGTCACCCGGCTGCAGACCCTGGCCCAGCAGGCCGGCACCGATACGCCCGGCCTCGTGCCACAGCTGCGCATAGCTCAGGCGCACGTCACCGGCCACCACCGCGATCTCATCGGCGTACTGCTCTGCCCGGTCACGCAGGAAAGCCGGGAAGGTCTCGCCGCGCCAATGGCCGGCAGCGCGGTAGCGCGCGGCCCGGTCTTCGGGCCAGACCTGCTGCAGCGGCAGCCGCGGGGAGATAGCGTTGTTCATGGCATGGGCTCGATCAGGGCCGCCGGGTCATGCACACCCAGGGCGTTCAACAAGGCAGTGAATTTGGCGCCGGTTTCGGCCGCCTCGGCCTCCGGCTGCGAGTCGGCCACGATGCCGGCGCCGGCGAACAGGCGCAGCTGCGTGCCCTGCAGGCGGGCGCAGCGGATGGCCACGTACCAGTCGCCATCGCCCTGCGCGTCCAACCACCCCACGGCACCGGCGTAGAAGCCGCGCGGTACCGGTTCCAGTTCACGGATGCGCTGCAGTGCGGCCTGTCGCGGCGTACCGCAGACCGCAGGCGTAGGGTGCAGTTCGGCCAGCAGCGCTGCGGCCGGCGTCGATGTGTCCTTCAGCGTGGCGTGGATGCGGGTGCCGAGGTGCCACATGCTGGCCGTGGCGTGCAGCACCGGCTGTGCCTGCGCTTCGACGCGGCGGCACCACGGCGCCAGGCCTTCGACGATGGCCTCAACCACGTGGCGATGTTCGTCATGGTCCTTGCGCGAGGCCAGCAGCGCCTGCGCCACGCGCTGGTCTTCGACCGGGTCGCGGTGGCGGCGGGCAGAGCCGGCCAACGGATGCGACAGCACCTGCGCGCCGCGCTTGCGCAGCAGCAGTTCCGGCGTTGCGCCGACCAGCCATGCCGGCGCCTGGCCCGGCTCGACCGGCAGTGGCACCGCATAGGTTGCCACCGAGGGGTCCACCCCCAGGCGTGCCAACAGCGCATCGGGCGCCAGCGGCAGTTCGGTCTGCGCCAGCAGGCTGCGCGCCAGCACCACCTTGTGCAGCGTGGCATCGGGCCCACGCATGGCCTGCACGGCGCTGGCCACGGCGGTGGCATAGGCCTGCGCCGTGGGCTGGGCCTGCAGCGCACCTCGCAGGGACGGTGCGGGCACAGGCTGCGGAATCAGGCCGGGCAGCACACGCTCGGGCTGGTACAGCGCATCGTCTGCGCGCGGTTCGAACGGCACCGCGCCCACCAGCAGGCCCGGTCCGCCGCGCTGCTGGGCGAAGAATGCTTCCACCCGCTCGGCCAGGCTCGCCAACGCGCCGCTGGGCAGGCCTGCCCGGCAGCCGCGCGCATGCAGCTGCTGGTCGGCATGCTGCAGCACGAAAACGTTCGCTTCGTCAGCAGCATGGGCCGGGGGTGGTGCAGCCTCCGCCCACGCACCCTGCATCAGGGAATCAGTCATGTGGTCTCCTTTTCCCGGTGGGCCAGGGCAAGGCCACACAGCAGCAACAGCAGCACGCCCACCAGCAGATACGGCAGGCTGGCACCTGTGCGATACAGCACCGTGCCCAGCATCGGGCCGGCCACCATGCCCAGCCCCTGCGCGGCAGCGACGGTGCCGGCAGCGGCGCCCTGTTCGTGCGCCTCCACCGCATCGGCAGCCAGTGCCTGGAAGGACGGGAACACGAAGCCCATGCCGAAGGCGGCCACCGCGTAGGTCAGCGGCAGCTGCCAGGGCTGCTGCACAGCGGCGACCGAGGCAAAGCCGAGTCCGGAGATCAGCGCACCGATGATGATCCAGCGGCGCGGATGCACCGTCAGTTTCATCACCAGCACCTGCGCCAGGATCAGGCCAACGCCAACGGCGGTCAGGGCGATGCCGGCCATGCGCGCACCAGCGGCGGCGTCCAGGCCGAACCGATCAATGGCAAAGAAGCCCACGGTGACCTGCGCGATGGTCACCGAGACCATGCCGAGGAAGGCGGCCAACTGCGGCAGGCGCAGACGGGCATCCAACCGCGACATCGGTGCGCGGTTGCGCGGTTGCGCGGCCGCCACCGGCGGCGTGGCCGGCAGCCGCCAGGCGATCAGCGCCAGCGCGACCAGCGGCAGCAATGCGGCCACGTACAGGGCCAGCGGGAGATTGCGGTAGGCCAGCCAACCGGCGGCCGCTGGGCCCAGCACCATGCCCAGCGCATTGGCGCTGCCCAGTCGCGCCAGGAACTGCGCACGCTGGCCGCTGGGCGCCTGGTCGGCGATCAGCGCGGCGGCGGTGGGCGGCACGGCCGCATAGAACAGGCCGATCAAGCCGCGCGTGCCCACCAGCACCAGCACCGAGACCAGCACCGGCGGCACCACCTGCAGGGCAACGTCGATGAACACCGCCAGGCCGATGTAGACCACGGTGTAGGCCGCCATCGCCAGCAGCAGCACGCGCTTGCGCCCGATGCGGTCACTGAGCAGGCCCCAGGGGCGCGCGGCCAGCATCCACAGTACGCCGGCCGCGGTGACCGACAATCCGGCATGCCATTCGGACAGTCCAAGCAGGCGCACCACCGGCCCGATCACCGCCACGAACGACATCATCGCCATGGTGCCGATCAGGGCGGCAAGGACCAGAGCCGGCAGACCGGCGACGACGGGACGTGCATGCATGGAACACCAGCCGTTTCAATGAAGGAGCCCACCCCGGCAGGAGTGATGGCATCCTCAAATGATAACGGCTCGTATTTGCATTTGATACCCATTCACTTGAACGGGCCAGTAATGGAGCACTTCAGCGCGGCGAGCGCAGTTCCAGCAGGCCACGCCGACGGAACCACCACTCCAGCGGCAGGGTGACCAGGGGGGGAATGGCCGCCAGCAGCGCCAGTGCACTGGCCCACCACGGCCAGCGCAGGCGGATGGCGGCGAACAGGGTCACCGCCACGTAGACCAGGAAGGCCGCGCCATGCAGCGGGCCGAACACCTTGACCAGGGCAACATTGCCGTAAGGGCCGTACTTGAGCCACATGCCGATGAGCAGACCCGCCCAGGTCAGCGCTTCGATGAAGGCGACCACGGCGAACAGCCGCCCGGTCGGATGCATGGGGTTACGTCGGGTCACGTGCGGCTCCGGTAACAGGATCAAACGCGAATGATACGCAGATGCACGCGCCCTGTAGAGTCGAGCCATGCTCGACTGCTGTCGGCGGATGCCACATCAAGCGCTGTGTCCACCAAGGTGGACACTTACCAGAGCAATCTCCCGCAACACCTCATCCACCGGCCGCCCGTTGTCCACCAGGTTGAACATCACGTGCGCCACGCCCTGCGCGTGCACCCGGTGCAGATAGGCCTGCAGCCCATCGCGGCCCACCTTCAGGCCCAACGGCAGCGCTTCGGCCGGTGCCTGCGGATCGGCCTGCAGGTCCAGCAGCATCGACTGCACGAACGGCTTGGCCACACCCGCGCCCTGCGCCTGCTGCCACAGGCCGATGCGGCCTTCCTGCGCCGCCTCTTCGCGATGGTAGGTGGCCCAACCTTCCGCTTCGCGGGCGATCCACTGCAGACTCTGTCGCGCCGTGCCGACCACCAGCATCGGGATACGCGTCGGCGGTGCCGGCAGCACGTCGAAGCCGCCCGTGGCGTCACGCAGCCGCGAGCGTTCTGTCTCATCCGGCGACAGCGCCGCGCGCAGCAATGACCAGCGCTCACGGAAGGTCGCTGCCCTGCCCTCAAGGTCTTCCCCGAACGCCGCGAATTCTTCCGGGCGGTCGCCCGAACCCAGGCCCAGCACGAGGCGGCCGCCACTGATCCGGTCCAGGCTCAAGGCGGCCTTGGCCACGTGCAGCGGGTGCCGCAGCGGCAGCACGATGGCGGCCGTGCCCACCGCAATGCGCGTGGTGGCACCGGCCAGCAGCGCAAGCCAGAGGAAAGGATCATCAAGTGCACTGGATGTCGCTTCCGGGCCCTGCGGGACCATCAACGGCACATCGCGTGTCCACAGCGCAGCAAAACCAAGATCGTCAGCCAAGCGCGCGATGCGTTGCGCTTCGGCAACGTCGGCAAGACCGTGTGCAGCGACCGGCGTCATCAGGCCCAGACTCAGGCCGTGTTGCGGGAATACCCGTGCATGGGCCGCATTGAAGTGGTTCATGCGCCGAGCTTATCGTGTGCAACGCACCTGCACGTCACCATGGAAAGAACACTGCATGCATTCCATCCGCCCCGCCCGCCCCGACGATCTGCCTGCCATCAGCGCGATCTGCATCGCCGCCTTCAACGAAGCCGTCGCGGCCTCACTGAGCGCGCAGGGCGTGGCCACGTTCATGCAGGTGGCATCGGCCAGTGCGTTTGCCGGGCGGCTGCCCGGTGACAACCACATCCTGGTCGCCGAGCAGGACAGCGAGATCGTCGGCGTGGTCGAACTGAAGGAAGGCCGGCACCTGGCGATGCTGTTCGTCGACCCGGCCTGCCAGGGCCAGGGCATCGGCCACGCCCTGTTCCAGGCAGTACTGCCGCAGCTGCGCGCACCGGCCATGAGCGTGCGTGCCTCGTTGAATGCGGTGCCGACCTACCAGCGCTATGGCTTCGTGATCGATGGCGAGGTCGGCGAGTACAACGGACTGGTCTACCAGCCCTTAACCCTCGCCGCCCCGTAACCGGCGTCCTGCGTCAGACGAACATGCCGCCAGAGGCTTCCACGCGCTGGCCATTGACCCAGCCGGTGGACGGCGACAGCAGCGCCACCACCACCGGACCGATGTCGTCAGGCAGGCCAGCGCGGCCCAGCGCAGTGATCGACGAGACCATGGCGTTCATCTGCGCATCGTCTCGCACGCGGCCGCCGCCGAAATCGGTCTCGATCGCGCCCGGGGCCAGCGTGTTTGCGCTGATCCCGCGCGCGCCCAGTTCCTTGGCCAGGTAACGGGTGAACACTTCGATGCCGCCCTTCATCATCGCGTAGGCCGAACTGCCCGGCAGCGAGAAGCGGGCCAGGCCGCTGGACACGTTGAGGATGCGGCCACCATCGGCGATCAGCGGCAGCAGTGCCTGGGTCAGGAAGTACGGCCCCTTCAGGTGCACGGCCACGGCATGGTCGAACTGCGCTTCGGTGGTTTCGGCGATGGGCGCATACAGGCCTTCACCGGCATTGTTGAGCAGGCCCTGCAGGCCGCTGACGCCCCACTGCTGCAGCGCATCGCGCAGCTGCGTGGCGAAGGCCGGAAACGCCGAGCTGTCGGCCACGTCAAGCGGCAGTGCCAGCGCACGGCGGCCCAGCGCCTGCACCTGCTGCACGACCTGCGTGGCGGCGTCGGCCTGCGAGCGGTAGGTGATGACGATATCGGCACCATCGGCCGCCAGGGCCAGTGCGGCATTGCGGCCCAGGCCGCGGCTGCCACCGGTGATGAGGACGACACGGGAAGAAGTAGTCATGGCACGCACCTGTCTGGGAGGAAGTGTGGCCAGACTATTGGGATTGCCTGCGCACATAAATCGCGCGATCCTGATTTTACTGTTCATTCCAGACGAACAATCAATGGACCGCCTCGACACTCTGCGGGTTTTCCTGCGCGTCACCGAACTGGGCTCCTTCACCCGTGCCGCCGACAGCCTGGGCCTGCCCAAGGCCAGCGTTTCGCAGGCCATCGCCCGCCTGGAAGCCGAGCTGGGCACCCAGCTGCTGCACCGGACCACCCGCCGCGTCCACCTCACCGCCGACGGCGCCCAGCTGCAGCAACGCGCGCATGACCTGCTCGATGACATGGACGAGCTGCAGAACCTGTTCCGGCGCGAAACCAGCGAACTGAGCGGCCGACTGCGGGTGGACATGCCCGGTGGCATGGCCCGCAACCTGGTGATTCCGCAGCTGCCTGCCTTCCTTGCCCTGCACCCGGGGCTGGAAGTCGAGCTGAGTGCCACCGACCGCCGCGTGGACGTGGTGCGCGAAGGCTTCGACTGCGTGCTGCGCGTGGGCACCCTGGACGACAGCAGCCTGATCGCGCGTACGCTGGGGCAGATGCGCATCCTCAACGTGGCCAGCCCGGCCTATCTGGCCGAGCACGGCACGCCCCGGCAGCTGGCCGACCTCGACCAGCACCGGCTGGTGCACTACGTGGGCACGCTGGGACAGCGTTCGCCCGGCTTTGAGTATTTCGATGGCCAGCACTACCGCAGCTGGCCGATGCGCGGCGCACTGACGGTCAACAGCGCCGAGAGCTACAGTGCCGCCGCGCTGGCGGGGCTGGGCATCATCCAGGTGCCGGAAATGGGTGCACGCCAGGCGCTGCGCGACGGCCGCCTGGTGGAAGTGCTGCCTGACTACCCGGCCGAGCCGATGCCGGTCAACCTGGTCTATGCGCAGCGCCGCCATCTGCCGCGCCGCGTCGAAGCGTTCATGACCTGGCTGGCCGGCCTGCTGGCGGCGCAGCTGCAGGGGTAGTGCCGGCCGCTGGCCGGCATCCCCCGCACCGCCCCCGGCATATTCCGCAGGGCATGCCGGACATAAGCAAACTGCATCAGCGCGGGCAGGCGGCGTTCCTACAATGGCCCTTCGTTTCCCTCCCTTCGAGATGCTGCCGATGCGCGCTGCCTTCCCCTTGTTGCTGCTGGCCACGGCACTGACCGCCTGTTCTCCCGCACAGGCGCCGGTGGCGAGCGCGAAGGCCGCCGAGGCCGCGCCGGCTGCGGCCATCGCCTGGCGCCAGGGCGATGTCGACGATGCCTTCAACGAAGCCGCCGAGACCGGCAAGCCGGTGCTGCTGTACTGGGGCGCGGTGTGGTGCCCGCCGTGCAACCAGTTGAAAGCGGGCCTGTTCAAGGATCCGGCCTTCATCGCGCTGACCGGCAAGTTCGTGCCGGTGTACCTGGATGGCGATGAGGAAGGGGCGCAGGCCTGGGGCGAGCGCTTCGGTGTACGCGGCTACCCGACCCTGATCGTGCTCGACCCGCAGCGCAACGAAATCACCCGCGTGGCCGGCGGCAACGATGCCGCCGAACTCACCCGCACCCTGACCGTGGCCGCCAGCCGCCGCAGCGCCGTGGCCGAGACCCTGGCAACTGCCCTGTCGACGCCGGCGACGCTGGGCGCCGAAGACTGGCAGGTGCTGGGCGACTACGGCTGGGAAGTGGACGCCAATCGCCTGGCCGGTGAGCGCAGGACAGATGAAGTGCTGCGCCAGCTGGCCACGGCCGCCCCGGATGCCGCCCTGCAGCGTCGCTTCGCCCTGCTGGCGTTGGCAACTGCCGAGCGCCCAACCACGGCACCGACCGAGGTACGCGAACTGCTGCAGGCTGCACTGGCGCAGCCCACCGAAGTGCGCCGCAACCGCGACTTGCTGGGCTATGCCGGTGCTGGTCTGGTCAAGCAGGCCAGTGCAGGCCCGGCCAGCAGCAACGCGCTGGGCCAGCAGTTGCTGGTGGCCCTGGAGCGCGCGGATGCCGAGCGTGGCAATCGCGCTGACGATGCGTTGTCGCGCGCACTGACCGAAGTCTCGCTGGCCCGCCAGCAGCAGCCCGAAGGTGCACTGCCGGCGGCACTGGTGCAGCGGGTGAAGCAGCGGGTGGCCGCCGCCGATGCCGCGGCCACGGATGCGCACGCGCGCCAGGCGACCATCAGCAGCGCGGCCTATGCCCTGCGCGAAGTGGGCGATGACGCCGCTGCCGAGGCACTGCTGCTGGCCGAGCTGAAGCGCAGCGATCAGCCGTACTACTACATGCCGGAGCTGTCCGAACTGGCCGAACAGCGCGGCGATACCGCCGGTGCGCTGGAATGGCTGAAGCGCGCCTACGAAGGCGCGCAGGGCCCGGCCACCCGCGTGCAGTGGGGCGTGCTGTACGTTGAAGGCCTGCTGCGGCTGGCCCCGGACGATGCCCCGCGCATCGAACAGGCCACCGATGCCTTGATTGCCGAGCTGCAGGCGCAGCCGTCGGGCTACCACCAGCGCACGAAGCAACGTTTCGAGCGGCTGGCGGTGCAGTTGAAGGCCTGGGGTGGCAAGCACCAGGGCGCTGAGACGCTGGCGCGGTTGCAGCAGCGGATGCAGCAGGCGTGTGGCGAGCAGAGCGACGGCGCGTGCCGCGGTTGGTTGAGCTGAGTTTGATTTGAAAGCGCTGGCGGGTTGGTGCGATGCCCGGCGCTTTTGTTGATACGTGTGGGAGGGGGCGGGGGCCGCTGGTCAGGACACGCAAAAGCCCCTCCATGGTGCTCGATGGCGCCATCCATGGCGCCAACGGTCCTGCCCAGCGGCCCCCGCCCCCTCCAGACAGTTTCCTGCGAGCGCGGGCAGCGCATCACCGCGCCGGTGAGGATTCGGGTAGTGCCGGCCGCTGGCCGGCAATCCGACCCTCCCTGATTCCCGGCCAGCGGCCGGCACTACCAATCCGCTTTGCTTTTGCATTTGCTTTTGCATTTGCCTTTGAATCCACCTCCGCGCCGGCGCGTGAAACTGTCCGGCAGGGGCGGATGGGTCAGCGCAGGACCGTTGGCGCCATGGATGGCGCCATCGAGCCCCCAAGGATGGGTTTACGGCGTGTCCTGCGCTGACCCATCCGCCCCTGCACCACGAAAAGAATCAAAGCGCCATCAGCGCACGCTTTCCAATCCACCCTTGACCTCAACCAAAGTTGAGGTGCGACAACAGTCTCCACGAGGCCAACCCCCTGGCCAACCCCACGGAGACTGTTGCAATGCCCTACTCGCTTCCCGCCCTGCCCTACGCCTACGACGCCCTGGAACCGCACTTCGATGCGCGCACCATGGAGATCCACCACGGCAAGCACCACCAGACCTACATCAACAACCTCAACGCCGCACTGGAACAGGCCGGCATCGCCGACACCCCGGTGGAATCGCTGATCGCCGACCTGGATGCGCTTCCCGAGTCCGTGCGCGGCGCGGTGCGCAACAACGGTGGCGGCCACGCCAATCACAGCCTGTTCTGGACCGTGCTCAGCCCGGCCGGCGGCGCGCCGGATGCCGGACTGGCAGCCGCCATCGACCGCGATCTCGGCGGTTTCGCAGCCTTCAAGGACGCCTTCAGCAAGGCCGCGCAGACCCGCTTCGGCAGCGGCTGGGCATGGCTGACCACCGATGACGGCGGACACCTTCGGGTCGAGAGCAGCGCCAACCAGGACAGCCCATTGATGGGAGCTGCGGTCGGCCTGTCCGGCAATACACCGATCCTGGCGTTGGATGTCTGGGAGCACGCCTACTACCTGCACTACCAGAACCGTCGCCCCGACTACATCGGTGCGTTCTTCAACATCATCGACTGGGCCGAGGTCGGCCGCCGCTACCGCCAGGCGCTCGCCTGATGGACGCCGGCGGCAGTGCCTATGCCGGGCCATGGGCGGGGATCTTCCCTGCCCCGGCGCCGGCGCCCTCGGTGGACCTGCCGCCGCGCGCCCTGCGCCGGTTGCTCGGCCACTACCCGACCGGCGTGGCCATCGTCACCGCACGCGACGCGCAGGGACACCCGCACGGGCTGACCATCAACTCGTTCGTGCCGGTCTCGCTGCAGCCGCCGCTGGTGCTGTGGAACCTGGCCCTGCACGCGAAGAGCCTGCGCGTGTTCCAGCATGCGCCCCGTTTCACTCTCAGCGTACTGGGAGCCAGGCAGGAAGCCCTGGCACGACGCTTCGCCGATCCGAGCGTGCGTGATCGTTTCAACGGCGTGCCGTTGCTGGAAGGCGAAGAAGCTACACCGCCGCGCATCGCCGGTGCGGTCGCACACCTGTCCTGCAGCCGCCACGCGCAGTGGCCGGTGGGCGACCACCTGCTGCTGGCCGGTCGCATCATCGAGGTGCACGAAACCGGCGGCGCACCCCTGCTGTTCCATCGCGGCCGCTTCCTGCCCGGGCCACTTGAACACCTGCATGAGGTACAGCCATGAACATCGAAGCACTGGAGGCCATGCTCGCCAGCGGCAAGGACAGCGCGCTGCTGCGCTTCGGCCTGGGCAAGAGCTGGCTGGACGCCGGCCAGCCCGTGCACGCCGCCACCCACCTGGCGCGCTGCGTGGCGCTGGATCCGGATTACTCAGCGGCGTGGAAGCTGCTCGGCAAGGCCTGGTTGGCCGGTGGCCAGCCGCAGGCGGCGCGTGCGGCGTGGCAGCGCGGGCTCAGCGTGGCCGGCAGCAAGGGCGACCAGCAGGCGCGCCGGGAAATGCAGGTGTTCCTGCGCCGGCTGGACCGCGCCCCGCAGGACGGCGATCCGCCGGTTGTGCTGGCCAAAGCCAGCTGAAACCCTCAGCCCGCGTTGGCGGGCGCCGGTGCCGGCAGGATGTCCGGCATCGGCAGGCGGCGCGGTTTGCTCGGGAAAGCGTGGCGCAGGATGCGCCAGACCACCTGCGCGAACTGGCGCGGCAGCGAGCCGTTGTTGTAGTGCTGGCCGTAGCGGCGGCAGATCTCCTTCACTTCCTTGGCGATGGCTGCATAGCGGTTGGCCGGCAGGTCCGGGTAGAAGTGGTGCTCGATCTGGTGGCTGAGGTTGCCCGACAGCACGTTGATGATGAAGCCGCCGCTGATGTTCGAAGAACCGCGCAGCTGGCGCAGGTACCAGTGGCCGCGCGATTCATTGCGCAGGCATTCCTTCGGGAAGGTTTCCGATTCGGCGGTGAAGTGGCCGCAGAAGATGATCACGTAGGTCCAGACATTGCGCATGCCGTTGGCAACCAGGTTGCCCAGCATCACCGGCAGGAAGAACGGACCGGCCAGCAGCGGGAAGAACACGTAATCCTTCAGCACCTGACGGACCATCTTGCGTGCCACCGGGCGGGTCTGCAGCCACATCGCGCGGCTGCTGATGCGCCCCTTGAACCAGCGGCCCAGGCGCAGGTCCTGCGCGGCCACGCCCCACTGGAACAGCAGCGCGAAGATCGGCGCGATGATCGGCTGCATCAGGTAGAACGGCGACCAGCGCTGTTCCGGGAAGATGCGCAGCAGGCCGTAGCCGATGTCATCGTCCATGCCACGCACGTTGGTGTAGGTGTGGTGGCGGAAATTGTGGGTCTTGCGCCAGTTGTCGCCGGTGGCAACGATGTCCCACTCATAGGTGTTGCCGTTGAGCTTGGGATCGCCGGTCCAGTCGTACTGGCCGTGCATCACGTTATGGCCCAGCTCCATGTTTTCCAGGATCTTGGCCAGCGCCAGCAGCAGGGTGCCGGCGATGCAGGCCGGCCACAGCAGCGGCGCCCAGAACAGCGGCGAAAACGCGCCAAGGAACAGCAGGCCACGGCCCAGCACGCCAGACCAGCGCACGGCGGCGGCCACGCGGCGGATGTAGCGGGTGTCGGAGGCGCCGAGGCTGCCCAAGATACGATCGCGGATCGCGTCGAGCTCGGCACCGAAGGCGTTCATCTCGGCGGGGCTCAGGGCACGGTCGGAAGCGCGGGTCATGGCAGCAGGTCCTCAGAGATCCAAAGTCAGGTCGGTGGTCGGTGCGCTCACGCAGATCCGCACCGGCTGCGCCGTCTCGGACTGCATTTCACCGGTGCGCAGGTGACGGGTGGTGCCACTGACGCGATCGCAGGTGCAGGTATTGCAGATCCCCATGCGGCAGCCGTGCCTGGGCTTGATGCTCTGGGCTTCCAGGCTTTCCAGCAGCGAACGGCCACGGGCAACCTTCAACTGGCGGCCGCTGCGGGCCAGGGTCAGGGCGATCTCACCGGCGCTGTCGGCATCGTTGAGCGGTGCCGGCGGGGTAAACGCCTCGGCCTGGAAGCCGGCCACCTGGTGCACCAGGCGTTGGCGCGCGGCGGCAACGAAGCCATCCGGGCCACAGGCCAGCACGTGGCGCTGCGCCAGCGGCGTGTCATCGCCGGCCACGGCCAGCGAATGGGTATCGATGCGCGCGGCCGGAACCTCGCCTTCGCGGGTGGTCAGCAGGTGCACGCGCAGGTTCGGGTTCGCTGCGGCCAGCGCCTGCAGTTCATCACGGAACTGGAAGGCGGCCGCGTTGCGTTCCCAGTAGAACAGGTCCACCGGCGCGGCCAGCGGTCGCTGGCAGGCCTCGCGCAGCAGGCTGCGCATCGGGGTGATGCCACTGCCTGCGGCCAGCAACAGCACCGGCGCGGCGGCCGGCATATGGAAATCGCCGAAGGCCGCGTCCAGGCGGAACAGATCGCCCGGCTTGGCATGGTGGACCAGGTGCTGGCTGATGGTGCCGCCCTCCACCGCCTTGACAGTGATGGCCAGCTCGCGGCGGCCCAGCGCGGTCGGGCTGTAGCTGCGGCGCAATACGCGCCCTTCAAGCTCCACACCCAGGGTGATGTGCTGGCCGGCGCGCATGCCGGCCCAGTGCCGGTTGCAGCGCAGGACCAGGGTAGCGGCACCCTCGCCGGCCGGCTCGCGCCGGACCAGGCGGGCCAGGGGCTCGCGCAGGGTCCACAACGGATTCAGCTGGCCCGCCCAGAAATCGAACAGCGACGGCGAGAGCCAGCGGTACGGGGAAAACAGGGACGGACGGATCACAGCGCTCATGGGCGCACTATACGGCCGCACATACACCTGTGTATACATGTGTATATTGAACCGGATTGGGTATGATTCAGCCTCGTCCCCCCGGAAGTCCCATGGCCGCCGCCACCGCCCTGACGCCGCCCGAAGATGCCAACAGCCCGGCCCGCCGTACGGTGAGCCGCGAGGACCTGCTGGCCGCTGCCCTGAAACTGATCGGCCCGCACCGCAGCCTGTCCACGCTGAGCCTGCGCGAAGTCGCGCGCGAAGCAGGCATTGCCCCGAACAGTTTCTACCGGCAGTTCCGCGACATGGACGAACTGGCCGTGGCCCTGATCGATGTGGCCGGCCGCTCGTTGCGCACGATCATCGGCGAGGCCCGCCAGCGCGCCACCTCCAGCGCGACCAGCGTGGTGCGCGTGTCGATGGAGACCTTCATGGAACAGCTGCGCGCCGACGACAAGCTGCTGCACGTGCTGCTGCGCGAAGGCGCGGTGGGCTCGGATGACTTCAAGCACGCCGTCGAACGCGAACTGCACTACTTCGAAGAAGAACTGCAGCACGACCTGGTGCGCCTGGCCGCACTGGACGGCGCCAAGCTCTACAAGCCGGAGCTGGTGGCCACCGCCATCACCCGGCTGGTGTTCGCCATGGGTGCCACCGCGATGGACCAGCCGCCGGAGAAAGACCCGGAGCTGGTCGAACAGATTTCCACGATGATCCGCATGATCATCGTCGGCGCCCGCACCCCCGCCGCCTTCCGCCGCGGCAGGTAAGCGCCGGGGTCGGATCCGTTGCCACGGGAAACGGCTCTGACCCCATGCCGACCAGCGGTCGGCCGGCGGCCAGTAGATCCACGCCATGCGTGGATGAAATCTGTCAGATATCGAACGAATTCATCCACGCATGGCGTGGATCTACTTAGAAGCCCCGCCCTCAGCCTTGCGCACGAACGCCTCGAACAGCGCCAGCGTCTGCTCGCTTACATGATGCTCGATGCCCTCGGCATCACGCCGCGCCGTATCCGGATCCACGCCCAGCGCCAACAGAAAGCGCTCCACGGTCTGGTGCCGCTCGCGGCTGGCATGGGCCAGCGCCTCGCCTTCCGGCGTCAGGAACACACCCCGGTAGGGACGCTGCACCACCCAGCCATCCCGCGCCAGGCGCCGCAGCATCTTCGCCACCGTCGGCTGGGCCACGCCCAGCCGGGTGGCGATATCGACCTGGCGTGCTTCACCGCCGTCGGCCAGCAGGTCGGAAATCAGCTCCACGTAGTCCTCGACCAGCTCCATCCTGTGGGCTTCGCGCACCTGCCGGAAGCTCTCGACCTGGCGCTCGGCCTCGATCAAGGGGGGATTCTTTGCCGATGTCGAAGCGCCTGTCTTGCCCACGCGAGTGCCTGTCCTGCCGATGACTTCCGGATCTGAACCTGAATTCTGGACCAGTGACGCAGCAAAGACGATTGTTTCACATTGCTAATGGATATAGCCGTGGCTATATTACAGCCATGAACACCGTCGCGCCTTCCGACTCCCCGGCCGCCCCCGCAGCCAGCCTGGGCGCGCTCAACGCCTCGGTGGCCGTGCCCGACAAGGGCCACTGGTGGTTCCGCCTGCTGGCCTTCCTCGGCCCCGGCTACATGGTCTCGGTGGGCTACATGGACCCGGGCAACTGGGCGACCGACCTCGCGGGTGGTTCGCGCTTTGGCTACCTGCTGCTCTCGGTCATCCTCATTTCCAACCTGATGGCGGTGATCCTGCAGGCGCTGTCGGCGCGGCTGGGCATCGCCACCGGCATGGACCTGGCCCAGGCCTGCCGCGCCCGCTATCCGAAACCGGTCAACCTGGCGCTGTGGGCACTGTGCGAGGCAGCAATCATCGCCTGTGACCTGGCCGAGGTGATCGGCACCGCCATCGCCCTGAAGCTGCTGTTCGACCTGCCGCTGCTGTGGGGTGCGGTGATCACCGCGCTGGACACGCTGCTGGTGCTGCTGCTGATGAACCGCGGCTTCCGTGCATTGGAAGCCTTCGTCATCGCCCTGCTGATGATCATCTTCGGCTGTTTCATGGTGCAGATCGCGCTGGCCGCACCGCCGGTGATGGAGGTGCTGGGCGGGTTCATTCCGCGTGCGCAGGTGGTCACCGATCCGCACGCGCTGTACATCGCCATCGGCATCATTGGCGCCACGGTGATGCCACATAACCTGTACCTGCATTCGTCCATCGTGCAGACCCGCGCCTACCCGCGCACCGATGAAGGCCGCCGCAGTGCGCTGCGCTGGGCGGTGACCGACAGCACCATCGCGCTGACCCTGGCGCTGTTCATCAACGCCAGCATCCTGATCCTGGCAGCGGCGGTATTCCACGCCAACGGGCGCTTGGATGTGGAGGACATCGAGCAGGCGCACCAGCTGCTGGCACCGATGCTGGGCGTGGGCCTGGCCTCGACCCTGTTCGCGGTTGCCCTGCTCGCCTCGGGCCTGAATTCCACGGTGACCGCCACTCTGGCCGGGCAGATCGTGATGGAAGGTTTCCTGCATCTGCGGCTGCCGCCGTGGCTGCGGCGCCTGATCACCCGTGCGCTGGCAATCATTCCGGTGGTGGTGGTGATCCTGCTGTTCGGCGACCAGGGCGCGGTGAAGCTGCTGGTGCTGAGCCAGGTGGTGCTGTCCATGCAGCTGCCGTTTGCCATCATTCCGCTGGTGCGGCTGGTGACCGACAAGGCGACGATGGGCGCACTGGTGGCGCCCCGCTGGCTGGGCAGTGTCGCCTGGGTGATCGCCCTGGTGATCGTGGCGCTGAACGTGAAGCTGCTGGTGGATACCTTCGCCGGCCAGTAGATCCACGCCATGCGTGGATGCCTTTTATCACGCACCGCGCGAACGGCAGCCGAGCATGGGCTCGGCTCTACAAGTGCAACGCGATCGCGGCTTCAATCTGCTGCGGCGACTGGAACCCGGCCAACCGCTGCCGCTCGTCGCCATCGCGGAACAACGACAAGGTCGGCGTCTGCCGCAGCCCCAGCTCGCGGAAGAAGGCTTCGCCCAGCACCTCCAGCTGCACGCGCAGGAGGGTCGTACCCTGTCCTGCCACGCTGTTGGCCACGCGGTGCAGCGACATTTCCAGCATCCGGCAGCCCGGACACTGGTCCTTGTGGAAATCCACCAGCACCCGCGGGTGTTCGGCCAGCAGCTGCTGGAACTGCTCAGGCGTGGTGGCGTCGATGATCTGCATCGTGATTGCTCCAGTAATGGGCCAGGACCGCATCAGTCCAGGCGTCGATGGCCGCGGCATCGCGTGCGCCATGCGGCATCTGTTCGATCTCCAGCGGTGGGTAGCCGCTGTTGAAGTAGCGGGTCAGCCGGTGCACGGCGCCGCAGTAGTACTCCTGCCCCCACTGCGTCTCACCGGTGCCGAACACCGCCAGCTGGCGCGGACGCTGGCCACGCTCGGCAATGCCGGCCACCCAGGCCTTCATCTCCGCAGGCGTGCGCCCGGCGTTGTCGGTCCAGCTGCCCAGCAGCACCAGGTCGGCCTCATCGGCGGCCAGGGTTTCGACCGATCGCAGGTCGTCAACCTCCTGCCAGTACACCGAATGCCCGGCCGTCTGGCAGCGCGCGCGGATGTGACGACCCAGTTCGCGGGTATTGCCACTGAGCGAGGCCACCACCAGCAGGATGCGCAGCGCCACGCCGCGCTCAGAGGTCGTCGAAACCGTTGTCGACGTTGGTCTTCTTGTAGCTGGCATTGCGCATCTCAAAGAAGTCAGTCTTGGTCTCGGTGAAGTTGTCAGCGTAGGCCTTGATCCACGGCATCACGTTGTCGGTGGTATCGCTGTACAGCCGCTCGATGCCGAGCATGCCGGCCATCTTGTTGGCGCGGTACTTCACGTAGCGCACCATTTCCTCCACGTCGATGCCGTCGATGCCGTCGAGCACCTCCGACGACCATTGGGTTTCCAGCGCGATCGCATGCTCGAACGCTTCATGCACGTACGCGGTCAGCTCGTTGGTCTGCAGCTCCGGGTTCTCGCCGATGATGGCGCGGATCAGTTCACTGATGAACTTGGTGTGGGCCAGCTCGTCGCGGTTGATGAAGCTGATGATCTTGCCGGTACCGGTCATGCGGTTCTGCCGCACCATGTTGTAGAAGTACGCAAAGCCGGAATAGAAGTTGATCCCCTCCAGGATCGACGACTGGATCAGCGACTTCAACAGGGTCTCGGCGGTCTTCTCGCGCATGAAATCGTCATAGGCCCCCATGATCGGTGCGTTGCGCTTGATGATGGTCGGGTGCGTGCGCGCGATCTCGAAGATGCGGTTCTGGTTGGGCAGGTCGGTGATCGAGGCCAGCACGTAGCTGTAGCTCTCGTTGTGGATCACTTCCTGCTGGCCGATGATCGCCGCGTTGGCATGCGCGGCCGGGTCGGTGATGTACTCGGCCACGTTGTAGATGAAGCGGGTCTGCGGCGAATCGAGCGTGGCCAGCAGGCCGATGATCGAGTCGTAGGCGTTCTTCTCGCGACCGGACAGCTCACCGTACTGGCGCGCGTCCAGCTTCATGTCCACCTCGTCGGGGATCCAGAAGTTGGTCGATAGTTCCTTGTAGGCCCGATAGAACGACGGGTATGGGATGTCGTTCCAGTTGAGGATGCCGCTGGTGCGGCCGTTGATGATGCCGGTGCTGCGGTTGGGGTGGCGCGGTTCGAGGATCTTGATGCGGTCGAGGGGGGTTGCCATGGTGGTCTGCCTTCGGATTACATGCGTTGCATCTGTAGAGCCGAGCCCATGCTCGGCTGCGTTGCGCTTGAGCCGAGCGTGGGCCCGGCTCTACAGGATTCGCAGCGGTCAGCTGGAGCACCACTCGCATTCGCTGATGTCGATGTCGTTGGAGCGTACGTAGTAGGTGGTCTTCAGGCCCTCGCGCCAGGCGCTCAGGTGCAGCTCCAGCAGCGTGCTGGCGCGGATGGTGCTGGGCACGTAGAGGTTGAAGCTGATCGCCTGGTCGACGTGGCGCTGGCGGCGGGCGTTCTGCCGCACGCTGGCGAACTGGTCGACCTTGTAGGCACCCTTCTCGTAGTAGGGCCACGTCTCCAGCGACAGCCCCGGTGCAGCGACAGGCCTGCGGAAGTCCTTCTTCTCCTCGTAGTAGAACGCGCTGTAGATCGGGTCGATCGATGCGGTGGAACCAGCGATCTGCGCGGTGCTCATGTTCGGCGCCACCGCCAGCAGCCAGCCATTGCGCAGGCCATGCGTTGCGACCTCGCGGGCCAGGCTGTCCCAGCCCGCGGCCTCGTAGCGGCGGTCACGGAAGTAGGCGCCGGTCTGCCAGTCGCTGCCAGCGAACATCGGGTAGCTGCCCTTCTCCTTCGCCAGCTGCGCGCTGGCCTGGATGGTCAGGAAGTTGATGCGCTCGAACAGCGTGTCCGACAGCGCCTCGGCTTCGGGCGTTTCCCAGTGGATGCCCTGCTGGGCCAGCAGGTGGTGCCAGCCGAAGGTACCCAGACCGATGGCGCGGTACTTGCGATTGGTGATGGTGGCCTGCGGCACCGGCAGCGCGTTGAGGTCGATCACGTTGTCGAGCATGCGCACCTGGATCGGGATCAGGCGCTCCAGCACGTCCTTGGCCAGCAGATCGTCCGGCGCGGTGATCGCCCGGCCGAGGTTGATCGAGGACAGGTTGCAGACCACGAAATCACCGGCGCGGCGCGTGGTGACGATCTGGTCGCCGCTGACGATCTCCTGGATCATCCGCGTCGGGCTCATGTTCTGCAGGATCTCGGTACACAGGTTGCTGGAGTACACCATGCCCGCATGCTTGTTCGGGTTCCTGCGGTTCACTTCATCGCGGTAGAACAGGAACGGGTTGCCGGTTTCCAGCTGGCTGACCATGATCCGCTTGAACAGGTCGATGGCCCGCACGGTGCGGCGGCTGATGCGCTCGTCACCCACCAGTTCGGCATAGCGGTCACGGAAGCTGCCCGCGCCCCGCGTCTCGTCGTAGAAGTCCTGCAGGTACCAGCCCTTGGCCTGCTTCACCTCGTGCGGGTCGAACAGGTACCAGTCGGCGCGGCGCTCCACCGCCTCCATGAACAGGTCCGGCACGCACACCGCCGTGAACACGTCATGCGCGCGCAGCCGCTGGTCGCCATTGTTCAGGCGCAGATCGAGGAAGGCCTCGATGTCGCGGTGCCAGATGTCCAGGTACACCGCCACCGCGCCCTTGCGCTGGCCGAGCTGGTCGACCGACACGGCGGTGTTGTTGAGCTGCTTGATCCATGGCACCACGCCGCCGGAGGAATTGGGCACGCCACGGATCGGCGCGCCGCTGCTGCGCACGTAGCCCAGATACGCACCGACGCCGCCGCCATGCTTGGACACGCGGGCGATATCGGTATTGGAGTCATAGATGCCCTGCAGGCTGTCATCCACCGTGTCGATGAAGCAGCTGGAGAGCTGGCCGCCGACCTTGCCGGCGTTGGCCAGCGTGGGCGTAGCCACGGTCATGTACAGGTTGGACAGCGCCCAATAGGCCTCGCCCACCAGCTGCATGCGGCGGACGCGCCCGCTTTCACCAGGCCCGCCCTCGTCCTGCATCAGGTACAGGGCGATGGTCAGCCAGCGCTCCTGCGGCAGTTCGTACACCTCGCGGCTGCCATCAGTGGCGAGGTAGCGCGTGGCCAGCAGGTACAGGCCGTTGTAGGCGAACAGCCGGTCGCGCTCGGGGTCGATCATCTGCCCGGCCTGCTGCAGTTCATCCTTCGAATAGCAGCGCAGGATGTCGTTGCTGTACACGCCGCGGTCGGCCAGGCTTTCCTGCAGGCCCACATAGGAACCGTACTTCAGGCTGACATCGTAGAAGCGGTTGCGGCTGGCGCGCTTGTACAGCCGGCGCAGGTACAGCCGTGCAGCAAACTGCTCCCATTCCGGGGCCACCAGGTCCACGCGCGATTCCGCCTCACGGATCAGCAGGTCGACCAGGTCATCGGCGCTGATGCTGGGCTTGCGCTCGACCATCGCCTGCACCACGCGGCGGTAGTCGCTGACGTCCAGCTGTGGGAACTCGGCATGCACGCCGTCGATGCTGCGCTGCAGGCGCTCCGCCTCGAACGGCAGGCGGCGGTTGCCGGCTTCCTTGGTGATCCAGGTGGGCACACGTTCGCCACCGGCGCGCATGGCGTCGCCGGCGCCGGCCAGATCGGCCGCGCGGTAGGTACTGTCGGTCATTGTCCTGCGTCTCCAGGCACGCACGCCTCGAAGCGTCGATGCCATGGCGGCCCTGCGCGCGATACCGGCACACGGGGCGGTCGGGTGGTGTGCCATTGCGCGGGAACGTCAGACCGTCGGCAATGCGCCTGCGCCTGCGGCCGGTATCCGGGCCGTGGGGGCGATCTGCGTCCGCACGATGGCGGCCGCGTCGACACGGCAAGCCTTCAGGGGCGGGCCGCGGGACGTTTGCTGCATGTCCGGCGGCGGCGGCTGACCGGGAGTGACGGCCACAACATAGTGGGGATGTTGCAGATCGTCAACACAAGATGCGGTGATGAACAGATTCCGCGACGATCCGTCGCAGGATGCCGTGTTGCACCACCAGTGCCTTGTCGAGCGCGCGCCCATCCCCAGATCGAGTGCACATTCCCAACTCATGGATGCTTCCATGCGCGCCGCCCTCTATTCCGCCTTCGGCGATCCCGCCACCGTCCTTGCCATCGCCGATGTCGCCCTGCCCGAACCCGGCCCGGGCGAAGTGCGCATCCGCACCACGCTCGCCTCGATCCACAACCACGACCTGCTGACCGTGCGCGGCCTGTACGGCTACAAGCCGACCCTGCCGGCCGTCGGCGGCAGCGAAGCCCTGGGCGTGGTCGATGCCCTCGGTGAAGGGGTTGAAGGCCTGCAGGTCGGCCAGCGCGTTGCCGCCGCTTCGGTGCATGCCACCTGGGCCGAGGCCTTCATCGCGCCGGCACGCATGGTCATCCCGATGCCCGACGCCATCGCCGACGAAACCGCGGCACAGCTGATCGCGATGCCGCTGAGCGCCCTGATGCTGCTGGAATTCCTGGAGGTGGACGCCGGCCAATGGATCGTACAGAACACGGCCAATGGCGCGGTGGGCAAGTCGCTGGCGATGCTGGCCCGTGCGCGCGGTGTCAAGGTGGCCAACCTGGTGCGCAATGCCAAGGCCGTGGCGCAGCTGCAGGCGCTGGGCATCGAGCATGTGTTCGACACCTCGCAGGACGGCTGGAAGGACCGCGTGCGCGAAGCCACCGGTGAAGCGCAGGCAGCGGCCGCCGTCGATTCCATCGGCGGCGAAGCCAGCGCCGATCTGGTCGACCTGCTCGGCGTGCACGGCACGCTGGTGTCGTTCGGCGTGATGAGTGGCGAGGCGATGCGCATCCCGGCCAGTGGCCTGATCTACAAGGAAGCCACGGTGAAGGGCTTCTGGGGCAGCAAGGTCAGCCAGGCGATGGCGGTGGAAGACAAGCGCCGCCTGGTGGGCGAACTGCTGCAGCGCGCGGCCAGCGGTGAACTCACTTTGCCAGTGGACGGCATCTTCGCGCTGGATGACGTGGCAGCGGCGGTGGCAGCGGCGGCGCAGTCCGGCCGTGGCGGCAAGGTGCTGCTGCGGGCCTGATCGCCAGAGGGTGGAGCCGAGCGTGGGCTCGGCTCCCGGCCATCACCGGCTCAGGTGCAGGAACTGCAGGTGCCGTTCGTACTGGCTGATGATGTCGTTGATGATCTGCTTGCGGCTGTAGCCCACCAGATCGTAATCCTGGCTGCCTTCGAACAGATGCACTTCCGCACGGTAATAACGCTGGTTGCGCAGCTGCTGGGCGGCGAACGACGGGGTCAGGTAGCCGCTGAGGATCACCCGGTACAGGAAGTCCTGCTGCTCGCCGTGGTTGACCGACAGTTCCATGTCACCGGCTTCAAAACGCGTGGCCACTTCCCAGCCCTGCCCGCGCAGCTGCTCGGCCACGTCTTCCATGGCCGGCTTCACGGTGTCATCCATGAAGCGGTAGACCTGGTCGCGCACCGGGAAGTGCATGGCCTGGCTCAGGCGCTGGCGCCAGCCCTGGTGGTGACGGTCGTCGCCGATCAGGGGTGAGGGCCGGAACTGCTGCGCACGCTCGCGGTGCGATTCATCGCTGAACGCTCGGGTCAGGCCCCACATCATCAACAGCAGTACCGCCGAGAACGGCAGCGAGGCCAGCACCACCGCCGACTTCAATGCATCGATACTGCCGGCCAGCAGCAGGCCGGCGGTCAGCACCGCGATGACCGTGCCCCAGAACACCCGCAGCCAGCGCGGGCCATCATCCTCGGGCGAACCGCCATGCGAGGACAGCGTGGACAGCACCACCGCGCCTGAATCGGCCGAGGTCACGAAGAAGATGAAGCTGACCATCACGGTCACCGCGATCACCCCCCTGCTCCACGGATAGCCATCGAGCAGTGCGTACAGCACCGTGGGCGGATCATCCACCGCCAGCTGTGCCAGCTGCTGCTGGCCGTGGTGCAGCACCTGGTCCAGCGCGCTGTTGCCGAAGATCGACAGCCACGCCAGGGTGAAGCCGAGCGGGATGAGCAGTACGCCGAATACGAATTCGCGGATGGTGCGGCCGCGCGAGATGCGCGCGATGAACAGGCCCACGAACGGCGCCCAGCCGATCCACCAGGCCCAGTAGAACACCGTCCAGCCACCCAGCCATTCCGGGCGGCCGCCGTAGGCGTAGACATCGAAACTCTTGCCGACCACGCTGCCCAGGTAGTCGCCCAGGTTCTGCATCAGCGTGCCGAGCAGGTACTGGGTGGGGCCGGCAAACAGCATGAACAGCACCAGCGCGATGGCCAGCAGCATGTTGATGTTGGCCATCCAGCGCACGCCCTTTTCCACGCCGGACACGGCCACGACCACGGCGGCTCCCATCATGCTGGCCACCAGCAGGATCTGCACCAGGTTGGAGTGCGGCACGTTGAACAGATGGGTCAGGCCCGCGTTGAGGTGCAGCACGCCAAAGCCCATGTCGGCACCGATGCCGAACACGGTGGCGACGATGCCCAGCGCATCCACCGTGTAACCGATGGGCCCGTTGATGCGCTTGCCGATGAGCGGGTACAGCGCCGAACGCAGCGCCAGCGGCAGGTTGTGCCGGTAGGCGAAGTAGGCCATCGCCATTGCCGCCAGCGCGAAGACGCCCCAGCCATGCAGGCCCCAGTGCAGGAACAGCAGCTGCATGGCCTGGCGCGCACCCGCCTCGCCGGCGGCCGCATCGCCCTGTGGTGGCTGCAGGTAATGGGTGAGCGGTTCGGAGACACAGAAGAAGAAGAGGGTGATGCTGATGCCAGCGGCAAACAGCATGCCGGCCCACGACAGATAGCTGAATTCCGGCTCGTCATGATCGGCCCCCAGCTTGATGCCGCCATACCTGGACAGGGCCACGCCGACCACGAACACCAGGTACAGGGTCATCGCCAGCAGGTAGTACCAACCCACGTTGAGCGCGGCCCAGTCCTGCGCTTTGACCAGCACACGCCCCGCACCAAGCGGGAACAGGCTGACGAACAGTGCGAAGGCAACGACGACGATCGCCGCGAAGGCGAAGACGGGCCGGAGGGTGCGCACCGGGGTGTGTTGAGGCTCCAGTGCTTCCATTGGCAGCCATCTCCGGTCGTTCAGGGATAAGCCTACCGATTTTCCGTGACTGGCAGTGGACACAGGATGAAGTGCCCTGTGGCGATGACAGCCCACGGACAGTGTCCCCGTGCTATCACGCGCGCGCTCAACCGCAAGAAGGGGACGGAGGGGATTAAGTCGCTTTCTGCAGCAAACCCCCAAACCAAGCCGATTGCGACTTAATCCCCTCCGTCCCCTTTTTGTGGGTCAGGCGGTGCTGAGCAGCAGCACTGCCGCCGTGACCAGGGCAATGCCGACCCAACCGATCGGACGCAGGCGGTTGCCGAACAGTAGGCGGCCGCAGGTGGCCGTACCGATCACACCGATCGCGCCCCACAAGGCGTACGCCGTCGCCAGATCGATATGGCGCACGGCCTGGCCCAGCAGCGCGAAGGCCAGCCACACCAGCACGATGGCGCCTGCGCCCCAGCGCCAGCGGCGGAAGCCATCGGAGCGGGCCACCATCATGTTGGCGGCCACATCCAGCAGGGCCGAACCGATCACGAAAAACAGCGCGGTCATGTTCATCAGTGCGCCTCCCCGAGGGTGACACAGACGATGCCGGCCACCGCCAGCATCAGGCCTGCCAGCTGCTGCAGCGACAGGTGTTCGCCAAACACCCACACGCCCACCACGGTCAGCAGGGTCAGGCCCAGGCCTTCCCAGACGGCGTAGGCCACGCCCACCGCGATGCGGCGCACCGACAGCGCCAGAAAGTAATAGGACAGCGCCAGTGCGACGGCCATCACCGCATAGCCGACCCAGCCCCCATCACGGGCGGCATGGGCCATGAACGAGGTGCCGACCACTTCGGCGAGGATCGCCACGGTCAGGCAGGCCCAGGCGACCAGTGCGCCACGGGCGGAAACAGTACGGGACATGGATGACTCCTTGTGGCCGTGCCGGGGCCGGAGGGTGGATCCACAGCGTGCGTGGATCAGCGCCGCCTGCTGCAGAGGCGATGGGCACGGCTGCAGTATCATCGCCCAATACGATTGATGAAAGATGGATACCATCGACAGGAGCGATGGAGCGATGCCCTACTCGCCCGAATCCCTACAGGCCTTCGTCGAGGCCGCCGCGCTGGGCTCGTTCTCGGCAGCCGCGCGCCGCCTGCGCAAGACCCAGTCCACTGTCAGCACCGCCATTGCCCATCTGGAGGCCGACCTGGGCGTGACGCTGTTCGACCGCAGCGGCCGCTATCCGCAGCTGACCGAGGCCGGGCGCCAGGTGCTGGGCCACGCCCAGGAGGTCCTCGCCGCCGACGCGCGCCTGCAGCAGTTGAGCACCCGCCTGGCGGCGCCAGTGGAACCGCGGTTGACGCTGGTGTTTTCCGATGTGTACCAGCTCGACCCGGCGCAGCGGGTACTGCAGCGCTTTGCCGAAACCTTCCCCGAGGTGGAACTGGAGTGGCTGGATGCCGAGGGCCACGACGTGCTGGACATCGTCGCCAGCGGCCGTGCCGATCTGGGCCTGCTGCCACGCCAGGACGGCTACCCCGATGCGCTGCTGGCGCAGCCGCTGGCGCACCACAGCGAGCTGGCGATCTACGTTGCCGCCGGGCACCCGCTGGCGCAGGCCGGCACACGCGCCGCCGCGCAGCTTGCCCGTCACCGGCAGATCCGGCTGAGCGCGTTGGCTGACCACGAACGTGCCGCCGCCGGCCCGGTCTGGACCGCCTCGGATTATCTGATGGTGATGGAAATGACCGAGGACGGCATCGGCTGGGCGGAGCTGCCGCGGGCGCTGGTGCAGCGCTACGACCGCGGTCGGCTGGTGGAACTGCGCCTGCCCGGCTGGCCACGGCGCATCCACAGCGATCTGGTGCGCCGCCGCGACAGCACACCAGGGCCGGCCGCGTTGTGGTGGGCCGAAGCGTTGGGGTGACGCGAAAAAGGGGACGGAGGGGATCAAGTCGTTTGTGGCACAAACGACTTGATCCCCTCCGTCCCCTTTTCCTATCACCCGTGGGCCAGCGCGTAATCCAGCGCCGAGCGCACCGCCGCCACCTGTGCGTCGTTGCACTGTTCCGGCGTGGCGCGCGGGCTGTCCGGGTAGACCTCGGTGGTGGTGGTGTACTTCGCACCGGTAATACCCGCGCACAGACCCAGCTTCACCAGCGGGTATTCGATGACCCCATGGGCGACCACCGGCGAACCGATGATTTCATTCTTCTCATCGGCAGGGGCGATATGGGTCACCTGCTCGACCGCGGCAATCACCGCCTGCTGGAACACCGGCTGCGGGTTCGCGCTGTCATCGACCAGGTAGAAGCCATCGGGGATCAGGCCCGGCTCGAACGGCTTGCCATCGCGCGCGGCCAGCGCCGGGCGGAACTCGCTCTCGTCGCTGTCGGTGGTCTCGTGCAGGTCGATGTGCAGCACAAACTGGCCCTGGTACGGGGCGATCAGCTCGATCACTGCCGTCGACTCACGGGCCGGGCCACCGGCACGGAAGTTGCGGTTCGGGTCGATCGCATCGTAATTCCAGCGATTGATGCGCTCGAAACCCCAGGGGTTCACGCACGGCGCCACCAGCAGGTTGGCCTTGCCAGCGTAGTCGGCCGCGTGCTGTTCGAGGAAATCCAGCGCACCCATCACGCCGCTGGTTTCATAGCCGTGCACGCCGCCGGTCACCAGCGCCGCCGGCAGTGCCGGGTTCCAGTCGCGGCTGCGCAGCGCGTACAGGGTGTAGGTCTCGCCGGCGTAGTCGAGCTGGCCATAAGCCACCTTGTCGAAGCGGTCGGCCAGGGCGTCGATGCGCGGCAGCACTTCCTCGTCATAGCGGCGCAGGCGCTGCTGGCGGCCGCGCCACTGCTCCCGTTCCGCCGTGCCCCACGGCTGGCCAGGGGTTCCGACGGGGTAGAAAGAGGCAGTGGACATGGCAGATCTCGGCAGTCAGGAAGCAATCGGCAACTTTAGCACCGCCCTCCTGGGCCGTTCATGCGCAACCCTCCAAAGGTGCATTCCAATGGAGAATGGAATCAGCAATAATTCTCATTTACCACCCTTCCGCGCCCGCCTCCATGTCCTTCCGAATCCTGCCCCCGGCCCGCCTGCCCCTGGCCGCCGCCCTCACCCTGTGCCTGTCCGCCACTGCCTTCGCGCAGGACAGCGCCACCACGCTGGACAGCATCCAGGTGTCCGGCAGCTGGCTGGGCACCGGCCTGCACGACAGCGTGAAGAGCTTTGCCGGCGCGCGCACCGTGGTCGACCGCCAGCGCATCGACGCCAGTGGCGCGGCCAGCATCGGCGATGCCATGCGCCGCATCCCGGGCGTGCAGGTCACCGACAACTCGGGCACCGCCGGCAGCTCGGTGTCGTTGAACATCGGCGTGCGCGGCCTGACCGGGCGTTACTCGCCCCGCTCGACCGTGCTGCTCGATGGCGTGCCCCTGGCGGTGGCGCCGTATGGCCAGCCGCAGCTGTCATTCGCCCCGACCAGCCTGTCCAACATCGAGTCCATCGACGTGGTGCGTGGCGGCGGCGCGGTGCGCTACGGGCCGCAGAACGTCGGCGGCATCATCAATTTCAGCACGCGCGCCATTCCCACCGAAGCCGGGCTGCATGGCGAAGCCGGCGTGCGCTACAGCGCCAACGACCACGGCGGGGGTGACAGCACCCAGTACAACGCCTTCCTCGGCGGAACCGCCGACAACGGCCTGGGCATGGCCCTGCTGTACTCCGGCCAGGACGGCCGCGGCTGGCGCCAGGGCAGCGACGACCGCTTCGACGACCTGGCCATGAAGTTTGCCTATGCCATCGACGAACAGCAGGAGCTGCGCGCCAAGCTGTCCTACTACGATGTGCGCTCGCTGACCCCGGGCGGCCTGACCCGCGCGCAGTACGAGGCCGATCCGTTCCAGAACACGCGCCCCACCGATTTCTGGAAGGGCCACCGCACCGGCATCGACCTGGGCTACACCAACACCCTGTCGGCCGACAGCGAGTTCGAGGTGCTGGCCTATTACAACGAGAGCAACCGCGCCAGCTCGCTGATCAACGCCGCCAACACCCAGCTGACCGTGCAGCCGCGCGACTACCGCGTGCTGGGCATCGAGCCGCGCTACACCCAGCGCCTGCGCTGGGGCAGCACCGTCCATGACATCACCGCCGGCTACCGCTTCCTGCGCGAGCGCGGCAACGACCGCAGCTACACCGTGGTGCGCCGCACCGGCGTGGAAAGCGCGATCACCCGCTTCGACAACGCCACCGACGCGCACGCGTTCTACGTGGACGACCGCATCGCCGTTGGCCAGTGGCGGATCACCCCGGGCGTGCGCATGGAGTGGATCGACATGGACCGCCGCCAGGCAGGCGGCACCGCGACCTTCAGCAGCCGCAACGACAAGGCGCTGCCGTCGATCAACATCGCCTACCTGCTGACCCCGCAGCTGACCGTGTTCGGCAACTACACCACCTCGTTCGGGCCGGTGCAGAACATCCAGCTGAACTCGCAGACCGCCAGCAACCCGCTGAACCCGGAAGTGGCAAAAACCACCGAACTGGGTGCGCGCTGGCAGGACGGCGCCCTGCGCGCGGAAGTGACCGTGTTCAAGATGCGCTTCGACAACCAGATCCAGCAGGTGCCGGGCATCACCCCGCCGACCTTCCAGAACATCGGCGCCACCGACCACAAGGGCGTGGAAAGCGCGGTGGAATATCGCTTCGCCGAGGACAGCGCACTGGCCGGGCTGGAGCTGTACGCCAACTACACCTGGACCAAGGCGATCCAGCAGTCCGGCGATAACCGCGGCCTGGACGTGCCGTTCTACTCGCGTGACACCGACAGCATCGGCGCCCGCTACGCCATTGCCGCCTGGACCTTCAACGTCTCCTGCACGCACCAGAGCGGCCAGTTCTCCGATGCCGCCAACACCTGGGCCGAAAGCGCCGACGCCCGCGTGGGCCGGGTGCCGGGCGTACGCCTGTTGAACGCGCAGGTGGCCTGGCAGGTACCGGGCCTGGGCGACAGCGAGATTGCCGTGGGCGTCAACAACCTGGCCGACAAGCGCTGGTACACCCGCAATGTGGATGGCAATGCCGGACGCATGGTCGCCGCGCCGCGCACCTTCTACGTGCAGGGCCGCTACCGCTTCTGAGGCGGTAAACGCCCGATGCGGTGACGGCAGCGATCACGGTGGCGGCGTATCATGCCGCCACCATGTCCTCCCACGCTTCGCCATCACGCCTGCATCTGGCGTTCCAGGGCCTGCGCCTGCGCCTGCGCGGCAGTGACCTGTGGTTCATCGCCCTGGCCCTGGTGGTCGGCCTGATCGCTGGCGGCCTGACCCTGCTGCAATCAGGCCTTGCCCGCTGGCTGCAGGGCGCGCTGTACGGTCTGGACGAGGGCATGCGCCTGAGTTCCCTGCCCTCGCTGCCGTGGACCGCGCTGCTGGTGCTGCCACTGGGCGGCCTGCTGGTCGGTCTGGTCGCCCTGGCCGCCACCCGCCTCAAGCGCCCGCTGCTCGATGCCGTGGAGGCCAATGCCCTGCACGGCGGCCGCATGTCGATGCGTGACAACCTGATCGTGCTGACCCAGACCCTGGTCTCCAACGGCTGCGGCGCCTCGGTGGGCCTGGAGGCGTCGTACACGCAGATGGGCGCTGGCAGCGGCTCGCAGCTGGGCCGGGTGATGCGCCTGCGCCGCAACGACGTGCGCATCCTGGTCGGTGCCGGTGCGGCCGGTGCCATTGCCGCCGCCTTCGGTGCGCCGCTGGCCGGTGCGTTCTATGCGTTCGAGATCGTCATCGGTGCCTACACTCCGGCCGCGCTGGCACCCGTGGCGGTGGCCGCGCTGGCCGGTGCGTTCGTGGCCGACCAGGCCGGCATCGATGCCTACCTGCTGCCGGCCGCCGCCACCATCGACGTGCGCGCCGCCGACTACGCCATCTACGGCCTGCTCGGCTGCTGCTGCGCCATGGTCGGCATCCTGGTGATGCGCCTGATCGCCTCGATCGAAGGCACGGTAAAGCGCAGCCCGCTGCCGCTGTGGGGCCGGCCGGTACTGGGCGGCCTGCTGCTGATTCCGCTGGCGATGGCCAGCCCGCAGGTGCTGTCCTCCGGCCACGGCGCCCTGCACCTGGACCTGACCACCCACCTGCCGCTGATCTGGATCGGTGCCCTGCTGACCCTCAAATGCCTGGCCTCGGGCATCTCGCTGGGCTTCGGCTTCCGCGGCGGCCTGTTCTTCGCCTCGCTGTTCATGGGCACCCTGGTGGGCGCGCTGTTTGCCGGCCTGCTGACCCTGGCCACCGGCGTACCGGTCATCGATGCCACCTCGGCCGCGTTGGCCGGCATGGCCGCGCTGGCCGCTGCCGTGGTCGGCGCACCGATGACCATGGCCATGCTGGTGCTGGAAGGTACCCACGACTTCCTGCTGACCAGCGTGGTGATGAGCGCGGTGCTGGTGTCCAGCACGCTGGTGCGGCAGTGGTTCGGCTATTCGTTCTCGACCTGGCGCATGCACCTGCGCGGGGAAACCATCAAGAGCGCCCGCGACGTGGGCTGGGTGCAGAACCTCAATGCCGGGCGGATGATGCGCAAGGGCGTGGCCACTGCGCCGGCCGACCTGGATACGGCCAGCTTCCGCCAGCGCTTCCCGCTGGGTTCCGGCGGCCGCGTCATCCTGGTCGACAGCGAAGGCCACTACGCCGGCATCGTGCAGATCCCGCGCCTGTTCGGCGATGGGGTCAAGGCGGATGCCGTGGTCGGTGATTTCGCCGAGAACCGTGACGTGGCCCTGTCGGCCAGCGCCAACGTGGTCACCGTGATGCAGCGCTTCGACCAGACCCAGGCCGACGAACTGGCGGTGGTCTCCAGCGATGGCCAGGTGCTGGGCGTGGTGTCCGAGGCCTTCGTGCGCAAACGCTATGCCGAGGAACTGGACAAGCGCCAGCGCGAGTTGATGGGCGAACGGGTCGAAGACAGCGATTGAGCACCATCCACGCATGGCGTGGATCCAAGCCATCCACGCATGGCGTGGATCTACTGTCACCTGGGAGGGTTAGACTCGGGCGATGCGTTTCATCGACACTTTCCAGCCCGGCCCTTTCGCCGACACCGTGGTCAGCCTGCTGGCTGCTTTCATACTGGGCACGCTGATCGGCGCCGAGCGCCAGTACCGGCAACGCACTGCGGGCCTGCGCACCAACGTGCTGGTGGCGGTGGGCGCGGCAGCCTTTGTCGACCTGGGCATGCGCATCGCCGGCAGCGCTGAGGCGGTACGGGTGATTTCCTATGTCGTTTCCGGCGTGGGCTTCCTCGGCGCCGGCGTCATCATGAAAGAAGGCATGAACGTGCGCGGGCTGAACACTGCCGCCACCCTGTGGTGTTCGGCAGCGGTGGGCAGCTGTACCGGTGCGGACATGCTGGCCGAGGGCGTGCTGCTGGCGGTGCTGGTGATTGCCGGCAACACCCTGCTGCGGCCGCTGGTGAACGCGATCAACCGGATCCCGATCAACGAAACCGCCAGCGAGGCGACCTACGAGGTGCGCCTGAGCGTGGACGCCGAGGCCGTGCCGCGGGTGCGCGAACGCCTGGTCGATACGCTGGAGGCCGCACAGTACCCGGTGGGCGACGTGCAGCTGGTCGAGCATGCCGACGCGCCGACCGATGTGATCGCCGTACTGGTCAGCACCGCCGTCAGCGCCGAGGAACTGGACCTGGTGCTGGCGCGCATGGAGCAGGTGCCGGGCGTGCTGCACGCCACTTGGGAAGTCAGCACCCGCGACTGAAAAAAGGGGACGGAGGGGATCAAGTCGTTTGTGGCACAAACGACTTGATCCCCTCCGTCCCCTTTCTTTACAGGGCCTCGCCGGCGTCGGCCAGGCGCGATTCGATCAGCGCATGCCACTGCTGCAACGTGTCGATCAGCATGTCCATCTCCGCATCGGCGCGTTGCGCCCGGCCGCTGCGCAGGCAGGCCTGGGCATCCTGCAGCTGGGTGAGGAAGCCGGCCACGGTGTCGGCCTGCAGGATCAGCCCCGGCAGGCGCCGGCCGGGAATGCGCACCACCGAGTGGTTGCCGAGCGGGCCATACACGCTGAGTGTGGTTTCCGTCTTCATGGACAAGGGCAGCAATTGAGCATTCATCGTGTGCACCGTTGAAGAACCTGGTCTGCCGGCAGGCGTGGAAAACGGGGGAGACGTTGCCACGGCCTGCCGGCCGACCAGGGGGGACGCGGGCGCCGGTCTGTGCCGGCGGGGAAGACATCAACGTGGATGGGCGACGCCGGCAATCTGCACGCGACGGTTGGGCGCCAGGCAGGCGATCAGCTCGCGCCGGTTGCCCTGCCCGCACTGCACCAACGGCTCGGCCGCACCGCGGCCTTCGGCGCTGATGCTGGCGGCCGGCACCCCGCCCTGCACCAGTGCCTGGCGCACTGCTTCGGCGCGGCGCTGCGACAGCTGCTGGTTGTAGCTGGCACTGCCGATGCGGTCGGTGTAGCCCACCACCTGGATTGATTGCACCTGGCTGGCTTCGCGTACCTGCGCCAGCACGCCCTGCACCGCCTGCTGGCCTTCGACGCTGAGCGACGCGCTGTCGAAGCCGAACAGAGCATCGGCCGAGAGCCGCAGCGGCTGTTCCGGCAGCGGGGCCGGTGCCGGCGGCGGCGGAGGCCGCGGCGGATCCAGCACCGCCGCGCACGACGCCGGCTTCCAGTAGCCACCCTGGGCGATACCCTTGCTGTCAAACCGCACCTGGAACTGGCAGGTGAAGTACTCGGCACCCTGCGCGGTGCGGAAGTTGAACAGGTAGTTCCACTCGCGCACGCCCCACATCCCTTCATTGAAATGCGGCGTGCCCAGCAGGGTGTACAGCTGGCGCTTGCTCATGCCCGGCGCGAAGCGGCGCAGGTCGGCGACGTCGGGGTAGACCCCTTCCTTCAGCGAGGCGCGCGAGGCCTCGGGGAAAGCGACGGTGGTGGCTTCGGCCGGGCCCTCGGCCGCAGGTGCATGGCTGCGGCAGGCCGCGAGCAGGCCTGCGGCCAGGACCAGTGCGGCGGCATTGCGTCCGGTGCGCGCGATGGATTGAACGTTCATGTCATTCCCCCTGTAACGAGGCCGGCGTTATGGCCTGCGGAGCCGGGCGACAGGTGCCGCCCGGCCATGCGGATCACCACTGGATGCCGGCACCCACCGCCACACCCGCTTCGCCGCGGGTATTGGTGGAACCACTGAACTTGTAGATCCAGCGGCCGCCTTCGGAGACACCGGAGATGCCCACGGCCATGCCCGATTCGCCGTTGTAGCTGCCCGCCGCGAACGAGGCCATGTTGCGCCCGGCCTCGCTCGGCTGCGGCAGTGCGGCGGTGGCCATGGCCGAGGCGATACCGGCCGAGGCGCGGTTGTCGGTCCTGCGCAGGTCGCGCTCGAAGCCGCCCATGCGCTCGTCGGTGTAGGCCTTGGACCAGTCCAGGGTCTGCGCCATGCCAGAGCGCAGCTGGTCGACGTTGACCGCATCGGTGCCGGCCGTACCGGCGGCGACGTTGCGCACCGTGGTCGGTCCGCTGGTGGTGCTGCCCAGGGTCACGCTGTTGTAGTTCGTATCGCCGTTGGTGGTGGAGTCGTAGCGCAGCGTGCCCTGCTGCGATGCCTGCAGCTGGCGCACGTTGACCGCATCGGTCGCCTGGGTGCCATCGGCCACGTTGACCACCTGCCGCTCGGCACCGGCGGCACCGACCGACACGGTATTGGCGCGGCTGGCCACCGAGCCCGCGCCCAAGGCCACCGAATTGTCGGCCTGGGCCTGTGCACCGTTGCCCAACGCGGTCGAGCTGGCGCCGGCGGCAGTAGAACCCGCACCGCCGGCCGCGGAGTTGGTGCCGGTGGCGGCCGGATCGGCCAGGTTGTTGCTGTTGTTGGCGCGGAAACTGCCGGCCACGTTGGTGATGTTCTGGATCTTCTGGTCGGTGTAGGCCTTGGACTGGTCGATGGCGTAGTTCACACCATTGTTCAACTGGCCCACATTGGTGGCGTCGTGGTCGTCCGAGCCATCGGCGACGTTGGTGATCTTGCGCTCGGCGCCGCTGCTGCCCACCGACACTTCACCGGCCGAGTTGCTGGCCCCGGCCGCGCCATAGGCACCGGTGTAGCCGGTCTGGGCACCCACGCTGGCAACCGAGCCGCTGCCCAGGGCCACGCTGTTGTCGGCACTGGCGCTGGCACCGTTGCCGACCGCCACGCTGGCCGCACCGGCCGCACTGGCCTGCGGGCCCACCGCCACCGCTTCGGCACCCGCTGCAGTGGCCGCTGCAGCGGTGGAATTGACGGCCAGGTACGGGCTGGCGCTGCCGTTGAGGATGCGCTGGTTGAGCGTGCGCAGCGATCCATCGACGGCGGAGAACGCTGCGGTGACGTTGCTGTAATCGTTGAGCGTGATGCTGCCATCGGTGGCGATGCTGGAAATGCTGAAGGACGGCGCGGTCCAGAGTGAGGTGCTGCCATCGTAGGTCGTGTTGCCACCGAAGTAGCTGGCAAGCGTGGCATGGGTGGCGAACAGCTGGTCGCCGGTGATGGCATCGCTGCTGCCGGCCAGGATGCTGCCGGCCGCGACATTGGTCAGCTTCACCGGTGCACCGCCGGTGCCGCTGAGGGTGACCGAATCCATCATGTTGCCGCTCCCGTCCACGTCGTACTTCACTGCGCGCTGGTCAAGTTCATCGGTCTGGTCGGCTACGTTGGCCAGCGAGGTACTGACCGCGTCGAAGGCGCTGCCCACATCGTTGTAGCTGCCCTGGGTGACGGTGCCGTTGGCGGCCACGTTGTTGATGGTGTAGGTGGGCGCGGAGACCACGCCGTTGCCATCCACGGTCGCGCCACCGCCGAGGTGGGTGGCCACGGTCTGGTTGGCGGCGAACAGCTGGGCGCCATTGATGGCCTCGCTGCTGGCGGCGCTGACTTCTCCGGGACCCAGGTTGCGCAGCGTGGTGGCGGTGCCGCCTTGCCCCAGCGTTGCGCTGGCGTAGTTGACGCTGCCATCGGCGTTGGCGTCGTAGCGCAGCGCGCCCTCTTCCGAGGCCTGCAGCTGGGCCAGGTTGACCGCATCGGTCGCTTCGGTGGCAGCCGCCACGTGGGTGATCTGCCGTTCCGCACCCGCAGCACCGACGGACACGCTGCTGTCGCGCTCGGCGATGCTGTTGGCACCCACCGCGATGCTGTTGGCGGCGGTGGCCTGTGCATTGCTGCCCACGGCGATGGAGTCGGCGCCGGTGGCCAGCGCCTCCAGGCCAGTGGAGTTGACCCGCAGGTACCGGGTACCGCCATTGCGGATGTCGTTGATCTGCGTGTTGAGGTTGACCAGCGAACCATCGACCGCGTCGAACGCATCGGTGGCGTTCTCATACACGCCCTGCGCGAGGGCGCCGTCGCTGGAAATGGTGCTGATTTCGAAAAGCGGTGCAGTGAAGGCCCCGGTGGTCACGTCGAAGGCCGTGCGGCCGCCGAAGAAGCGGGCGATCGCATCATTGCTGGTGTACAGCTGGCTTCCATTCACTGCTTCGGTGCTGGTGGCGCTGAGTGCACCTGCGGTGAGATTGGCCAGGGTGGTGGTGCCCGTTCCCCCACCCAGGGTGACCCGGCGGTAATCCGGGTTGCCGAGTTCGTCCAGGTCGTAGGTGACGGCGACGTCGCCCAGCGCATCGATCTGGCTGATGGCGCCCTGCAGCTGGGCGACGTTGACCGCATCGGTGCCGGCGCTGCCAGCGGCCAGGTTGGTGATCTGCCGCTCGCCACCGTTGGCGGTGCCGACGGAGACCTCACCGGCCGACACCTGTGGCGCGGCCAGGCCGAACGCGCTGTAGCTGGCCTGCGCGCCGCGCAGCGCTGCCGAGCGATAGCCCAGCGCGACCGAGTTGGCCTGGTTGGAGGTGGCCTCGGCGCCGAGCAGGGTCTGCCCGTTGGCGGTGCCCACGGCACTGTCGCCGACGATCACCGAGTGGCCCATGCGGGCGGCGTAATCAGCAGTGGGCACGCCCGTTGGGTTGGTCGCATTGTTGATACCGTCGCCCGGGAAGGCGACGTTGGCATCCACCTGCGGCAGTTCATGGCGGGCATTGGCGCCGATCACCACTTCCTTGGACCCGTTGGCGTAGGCGCCATCGCCCATCAGTACCTGGTAGTCCTGGGCGGCGTTGACTGCCCAGCAGGAAATGTCGGCCACGCCGAGGACGTTGAGGCATTTGGCCGCCCATTCCGGCGAATCCTTCGGCAGCAGCAGGCCGAGCAGGCCGCCAGGGTTGCCGTTGTTGATGTTGTAGATGTAGCTGTCCGAGGTGACGCCGCCGATCAGGGTGAGATGGGAGCTGCCGCCCGTGGTTGCACCGCCGAGGGCGCTGAGCAGGCCGCCGACCGGCGTGGCATTGACCGTCGGCAGGCCCAGCACGTTCACCGTCGAATAGGTCTGCATGACGTTGGCCGTGCTGACCTTCGTATTGCCGTTGGAAAGATAGCCGGTCCCACCGAACAGGCTGTCGGTGGTCGGGCCGATGAGCGCACTGACGCCGCCGACCAGGCCACCGGTGCCGACGATGAGCCCGGAATTGGGGTCGGCAGCAGCCGGTGCCTTGGGGCTGTTTGCCGGAATCGGCGACGGCTGGGTCAGGCCCAGGCCACCCAGGGTGTTGCCGAGCAGACCGCCGACGGCGCCGCCCAGGTTGTTGACCGTGCCGTTGAGATCACCCGTGACCAGGCTGCCGACCGCATTGCCGACACCGTCCAGCGCACTGCCCACGCCCGTGAGCAGCCCACCCAGCCCCAGCGAGGAGGTCTGCGCGTTCACCGCCGTGGTACCGGCCAGTTTCAGGTTGCGGTCGGCCACCACCTCCTGGCCGTCCACGCCCAGCACACGCACCTTGCCGGCCACGCTGCCGTCGATCCCGGCGGTCAGCGCACTATCCTCGGTGTCGCCCGGCAGCTCTTCCCTGGCCGGCAGCGTGGCCGATGCCTCGGCCGCCACCTGGCCCTGCCCTTCAATGGCGTGGCCGGCCAGTGCCAGCTTCGCATCGACCTGGCTGTCGACCGCGGTCTTCAGCCCCGACAGCGACGTGGCCGGGGTCGCGGCGACGTTCGCAGCGACGTTGGCCCTGGTGTCGACACTGGCTGCATCGGTGCCCGCGATGCCAACCTGCGCGCTGGCCGCCGCGTTGCCGGCCAGCGCCAACGGTGCCTGTGCCTGCGGTGCCAGCTGCGCGCCCAACTCGAGGTCGGTGTGGGTGCTGCTGCCCAGCCCGACCGACGCGCGCACATCGGCGGCGACGGCCGGTGCGGCCACCTGCTGCGGTCGGTTGCCCGCGCCCAGCGAAACCTTGACCGTCGCCGGCAGCACATCGCGCACAACCGGCAGGCCGGTTGTGCTCAACTGCAGGCCAATGCGCGCATCGGTGCTGATGGCCGGGCTGGTCTGCGCCTGGCGCGCCGCAGCGGCGAGCGCGACTTCGGCATCGATCTTCACCGGCATGGCCTGGGTGTATTTGGCCGCCAGCGCCTGCAGGTCACGCAGTGACTGGTTGGCTTCGTCGGCAGAGGCCGTGCCGCTTGCCAGCGCACACAGCAGCGCCAGTGACAGAGCGGTGGGGGTCAGCAGGACGGTGCGCGGGTCGCGCGGGGCGGTACCGCCACTATCGCCGGTGGCCAGTTCGGAGGCCACGACCAAGGCATTGAGCTGGCGGTTCCAGACGCGCCGGTAGATGCGGTTCATGTGCATTTCCCCTGTAGGCATACAGCTTGAAAGTCGGTGGACGTGCCGCGAGGCAGGTGACTGACATTTCGCGCTTTCTGGCGGGGGACGCGCACTTCATTCCGGCACGGCAATCGGGCATTCCGGCAAATCCACGGCCGGATTCGGCAGCCGAATGCGCAAAACCGGCAGGAAGGGGTTTTTCGACAGGGCTGCGCCCTGCACCTGCTCCAATGCAACTTCAACGTCAACTTCAAAAGCTGGGTATCCGTGGGTTGGCGGGGTGGGTCCGGTTGAGGGGGACGGCGTAAATACGTCCATGTAGCCTCGGTCGCCGCATCCATGCGGCTCACGCCCCCTCAACCGGACCCACCCCGCCTTCGACAGTTTCCTGCGGGCTGCCAGGAAGATTCATTTCATTCTTTCTGGAACTGATGGATCACGATACGAATTGATTTGGATCGAGATAATACAAATGCAATGTTGTAACGAAACTTTATTTAGATCGAATCAATTGAACAACGTGCCGTCCGGAATCCAATCCAACCGTCACTCGGAAACTGTCGGGGGTGGGGCGGTGTGGGCTTGCAGGACCGTTGGCGCCATGGATGGCGCCATCGAGCCCCCATGGACGGGTTTACGGCGTGTCCTGCAAGCCCACACCGCCCCGCCCAACCATCAGAAACCCAGAGCCGCTCTGGCTCTGGCTCTGGCTTTGGCTTTGGCAGTTGCAGTGGCACTTGCTTCGGCGGGTGCAGGGCGCAGCCCTGCCAGGAAAACCCCGACTACGCCGGCTGCCCGACCTGGGCCGGTGCCCGCATCAAGGTGTCCCTCGGCAGCTCGCCGAACACCTTGCGGTAGTTGTCCGCGAACCGGGACAGATCCCACAGCCCGCAGCTCAGGGCGATCGCCTTCACCGAGCGACGGCTCGAATCGGCCATCGACAGGCTGCGGCACGCTGCGCACAGGCGCAGCATCGATAGATAGCGATTGGGCGAGGTCCCGAACAGATCTTCGAACGCATAGCGCAGCCCGCGCTCACTGACCCCCGCCGCGTCGCAGATCTCGTTCATGTAGATGTTGCGCCGCAGGTTCAGACGCATGAAGTTCTCCGCCCGTTGCGCGATCAGGTAATGCGTGCGCCGGGCGCGGCTGAAGGTCGGGCGGTCGGCCGGGCCCGAGGCCAGCAGCGCCTGCACGTGCTCATGCAGCAGGCGCTCGGCTTCCTCCGGCTGCAATGCCCCGCCCTGCCCCAGCTGCGCGTGCAGGGCCTGGTAATGCTGGGCCAGCGGCACAGCGTCGCTGGCCAGCGTGAACAAGGAAAGCGCCTGCCCCGCAGGCGGCGTGCTGCGCAGGCTCAGCTCGGTCAGTTTCCGCTGTACGCGCGCCATCGGCACCAGCATGACGGTCAAGCGCGTACCGGGGCTGAGGGTGAACTCGCTGATGCCCTCCGGCAGCACCGTCAACGCCATTCCGGCAGTCAGAGGAATGCCATGGCACCAGCTCATCGCTTCGTCGGTGGCGTGCAGGTAACCAAGCATCGCCCAGTCGGGCGGCAGCATGAAACGGCCACGGCAATGGAATCCGCAGGTGATGCTGCAGAACAGGGCTTCCTCGTGTACCCGCGAAGCGAATGCCGCACGCGGACCGTTGCCATCCAGCAGCAACAGCTCCACGTCGCACACCCGGAGTACCCCGCTCAACGTCGCCAGGTCGATTGACCTGAGGTCGTCTTCGCTGTTGTCGCCTACCGCACCATCGACCATGACAGTGTCGTCCCCCCGTTGGCTTGCCTCGACCCCGCCCCCACTGCCTGACAGGACGCAATCGCTATACGGAATACCCTGATCGGTGACCCCGATGACCAGCGCCTGACGGCGCATTCCATGAAACCGCACCCGGTTTCAATGCAGTATGCCCGATTATCATCACCGGTGAATGTGAAGTTTCCTTCATGCTGAATTGCCATGACACGTGAAGAAACCAGCGGAGTTTCTGGCACAGTTCTCGCATGCAGCGCGAACTTAATCACGATCCATACACTTACGTGAATCGTTCTGCTACCGGATGGATTTTCGTCACAGAAAGCGCCTGAAACTTTCAGGGTTTTCCTGTTTCTGCCGAATTTGCATATAGGTTCCGGTTGCAGCGGGCCGCCATTCAGGCACAGTCGATAGCAAGGTGATCCAGCCCGTCCAATCGGGGCACACCCAGGGGGAAACATGGGCGTCCGCGCAGAAAAGTCCGGCATGAACCACGGCAGCGCGCCGTGTGTCGACAGCTGCACGCCCGCGGCAACTCCGGGATCGATCACATCGTTTGAGTGTGGCGGCTTGCCCGCCATGCCTCCTCTGCCAGGACGGCGGAGGCCCAGGGGTCGTACCGGTGGAACCGGGGCGCCGGCCCACGCAGCCATCCTGCCCACTGACAGGTAGAGGGAGACAACCGTCATGAACGCATCCATCCGCAGATTCCTGAAAGAAGAAGACGGCGTGACCGCGCTGGAATATGGCCTGCTGGCCGCCGTGGTCGCCGGCATCCTGATCGTGGTCGCCAAAGATGAACTCGGCGACTTCTTCACCACGCTGTTCGCCCGGCTGCAGGCCATCGCCACCACGGCGACCACCTGAGCAGTACTTGGCGCCAGTTCCAGCGCCGGCCGCATTGACGGCCGCGCCGCTGGCTGGCGCTGGAAGGGCCTGCCGCAGGCCACGTAACGGACGACGGGGAGAGCCGCCATGACAGTGCTGGGATTGCTGGCCATCGGAGTGTGCCTGCGGATCGCGATCAGCGATCTGTACGCCCGCCGGGTGCCCAATACCTGGCTGCTGGCCGCGTGCGTGCTTGCCGTGCCGTTGCTGCTGGCCGGCCAGTTCCAGGCACCGCCGCTGCCGTGGCCGGCGCATCTGCTGGGTCTGCTGATTGGACTGGCAGCCCTGCTGCCGTTCCATGTCATCGGCTGGATGGGCGCCGGTGACGTCAAGTTCTTCGCCGTGCTCGGCCTGCTGCTCGGCTGGCATGCACTGCTGCCGGTGTGGGTCATCGCCAGTCTGGCCGCCGGCGTGCACGCTGTCGTTGCGCTGGGCTCGCGTCAACTCACGACACTTCTACCCATGCGTCTGCAGCTGCAGGTGAACCGTGCCAGCGCGCACTGGCAGGCCCATCCTGCTGCGCGTGGCGTGCAGGCCGCGCGCCAGGGCCGCCACGGTATTCCCTACGCGGCCTACCTCGCAGTGGCAGCGATCGGCTGGGTCCTGGTGACCACCCATGGAGGCACCGCATGAAGTGCGCCTCGCCCAGGGACCAGCGCGGTGTGGTCACCCTTGAGTACGCCCTGATGCTGATGCTGGGGCTGCTGCCGCTGCTGCTGTTCACCTTCAGCGGGGTGATGATCATGGCAGCACAGCAGACACTGGCCACCGCCTCGGCCGAAGGCGCGCGTGCCTCGTTGCGCTACGCCACGCCCGAGCAGCGACGTACCGCCGCCTGCCTGGCGGCGCGCCGTTCCATGCAGTGGCTGCTGCAGTTCTCCAGGCAGAACCCGGACTGCAGCGCGGGTGGAAGCGGCCCGATCGTGGTCGCCCCCGCCGCACCCTGCACCGGTCTTGCCACCGCCCAATGCATCACCGTCACGGTCAGCTACGACTACGCCGCCAGCCCCTTCCTGCCCGGGACGGCAACGCTGTATGGCTGGGTCATGCGCGCCCCCATCCGCAGCACCGCGGTCGCCCAGCTCGACCTCGGCAGCAACTGACGACCGGTACAGGAGACGGATCCATGCTCAAGTTGACCCGCATCGCCGCCATCGCACTGATCGCCCTGGCCGTGCTGCTGGCCGTGGTCGCCCTGCTGATCGGGCGCAAACCCGCCTCCGAGGCTGGCAACAGCACGCTGGTGGTGCAGGCCGATACCCAGACCCATGCCGTGGTCGAAGCCGTGGCTCGCCTACCGGCGGGCGAGCCGATCAGCGCCAATGGCGTCCGCCTGGCCCAGCGCAGTGGTCCAGCGACGGGCAACGCCAGCGATCTGGCCGCCGTGGTTGGTCGTGTCCCGGTGCAGGACATCAGCGAAGGAACCGCCATCGGCGACGCACTGCTGGCGCAGGGCTTCTCCCTGCAGCTGCGCCCGGGTGAGCGCGCACTCGCGGTACCGGTGGATGAGCTGGTCGCCGCCGGCAACCGGATCCTGCCGGGTGACTTCGTCGACGTCTTCCTCAACCTGCGCAGCGCACCGTCCCCCTACAACGGCCAGCCCGAGGTAGCGCAGACCCGCCTGCTGCTGTCGCGGCTGCGCGTGCTCAGTTACGGCCAGCATGACATCGCGGTGGCGACGCCGGCAGCCGGCAACGAAAGCAGCGAGGCCGCGCGCAACGACCCACGTGCAGCGGACATCACCGGCTCGCCCTCCAGCCAGACCAGCGCCAGCAAGGACGCCACCCAGCCGGCGCGCAGCGCGGTGCTGGCGGTACCGGTGGCCGAGGCCAACCGCCTGCTGCTGGGCGCGCAGCAGGGCAAGCTGTTCCTGGCGCTGCGCAACCCGGCCGACACCGGCCTGCCCGATGTCGCGCTGTTCCCGCAGGCACGCAGCGTGCTCGACCCGGTGCGCGGGCTGGATGCCGAACAGCAGCAGGCACTGCAGCGCCCCGAGAACAACGCCTTTGCCGGTATCGACGGCGATGCGCTGGCCGGGCGCGGCATGGCCCGCCAGCACGCAGGCAGTCCCACGCCGGCAGCGGCACCCGCACCGGCCGCGCGCCGCAGCACGGCCCGTACCGCCTCCGGCATCGAGATCATCCGCGGCGACAGCGCTGCGCCCCGTGGTTCCCTTTGACCTGGAACGAGAGCGCCCATGACCGAACGTCGCCTGAGCCCGCGTCCCACTGCCCGCCAGCGCTGGCTGGCCCTGCTGCTGGTGCTGCTGGCGCCGGCTGCGGGCGTGGCCGCCGACGACCTGGTGTTGCAGACCCGTGAGCAGCGCCCCTGGAGCCTGCCTGCGGATCTGGAGCGCGTCGCCATTGCCGACCCCGGCGTGGCCGACATCGTGATGCTGCGCGGCCAGCGCCAGGCGCTGCTGGTCGGCAAGGCACCGGGCAGCACCACGCTGCTGCTCTGGCATCGAGGCAAGGGGGAACCGAAGCGCGTGCAGGTTCGGGTGCAGAGCGCGGTGCAGGGTGCCGCCGATGCCGGCACCGGCCTGGTATTCACCCAGCAGGACCAGCAAGGGCTGCTGCAGGGAAGCACCGACAGCGTGCTGGCACACATGCAGGAGCAGAAGACCGCGGCGATGGCGCTGGGCAAGGACGGCCTGCTGGCCGATGCCTCCACCGTCAGCAGCGGCGGCGTGGTGCAGGTCGAGGTGAAGGTGGTCGAGTTCAACAAGACCGCGCTGAAGCAGATCGGCATCAGCTTCCAGAACCGCAACGGCGGCTTCGCGTATGGTTTTGCCAAACCCGGCGGCAGCCTGCCCGGCAATACCGGCATCCTGCCGGGCATGCAGGAGGGTGAATCGAGCAATGAAAGCGAGTCACCGCTGTCGTCGGCCTTCCGCCTGGTGTTCGGCTCCACCAAGGGCCTGTGGAATGCGGATGTGGATCTGCTGCAGGCCAACGGCATGGCCCGTGTGCTGGCCGAACCCACCCTGGTCGCGCTGTCAGGGCAGAGTGCCAGCTTCCTGGCTGGCGGCGAGCTGCCGATCCTCGAGCCGCAGGGACTGGGCACGACCACCATCACCTACAAGCCGTTCGGCATCGGCCTCACCGTCACCCCCACTGTCCTGGCACCCAACCGCATCGCATTGAAGGTCGCACCCGAAGCCAGCGATCTGGACTACACCAATTCCATCGCCCTGAACGGCGTGCAGATTCCCTCCATCACCACCCGGCGCGCCGATACCACGGTCGAGCTGGGCGACGGCGAAAGCTTCGTCATCGGTGGGCTGGTCAGTTCAACCGTGGCCTCGACCGTGAACAAGATTCCGCTGCTGGGCGACCTGCCGATCATCGGCTCGTTCTTCCGCAACTTCGACTACAAGCGGCAGGAGAAGGAGCTGGTGATCATCGTCACCCCGCGTCTGGTGCAGCCGCTGGCGCGCAACACCGAGCTGCCGCTGCCCGGCGATCGCGAAGCCAGGCCGCACCTGCCCGAATGGGGCGCGTGGCTGCTTGGCCCGGTCAGCCAGGACCCGGTGCCCGGGTTCTCGCGCTGATCCTGATGCCTGTGATGCCACGACCATGCCCTACGCCACTGCCCAGCCCCTGCACCCACAAGGACCAGCAATGAACCTGGTCCTGTATGGCATTGACCGTGAACTGCTGCCGCGGCTGGCTGCCAAGCTGCCGCCCTCCAGCGTGCTGCACTGGCAGGACTGTGGGCAGCCGACATCGGCACAGGATCTGCAGCGCGGCCCGCAGAACCTGGTGCTGCTGGATTTCCGCCCCGAGCACGCCGCTGCGTCCGCCGTGCTGGCGCAGCAGCTGCAACAGGCGCAACCCGAGCTGACCCTGGTTGCCGTGGGTGCGACCGCTGCGGGCCAGGTCGAAGGCATCGTGATGGCCCTGCGTGCCGGCCTGCGCGACGTGCTGGACCTGGACAGCGACAACGCCGACGTCGAAACGGCGCTGCGCCGCGCCCTGTCGCCGCGTCCGGCCGCCAGCGCCCAGCAGGCGCACAAGGCGAAGCTGATCGTGCTGCTCGGCGTGCGTGCCGGGGTCGGCACCAGCACCCTCGCCGCGCACCTGTCGGTGCTGGCGCAGCAGACCCATGTGCTGGCCCAGGGCGAAATCAGCCCGCAGGACGGCCTGCTGCTGGAACTGGCGCAGCCTGCCGGCGATCTCGCCCTCTACCTCAACCTTGACAGCCGCTTCCACTACGAAGACGCCCTGCGCAACGCCAGCCGCATCGACGCCACCCTGGCCCGCACCGCGATGGCACGGCATGCCAGCGGCCTGGTGCTGCTGGATCGCTCCAGCGGCAGCGACGCGCTGCCGCCCTCCGATCCCGCCGCCCTGCTGCAGCGGCTGCGCGGCGTGTTCTCCAGCGTCCTCTGCGATGCCGGCGGCTGCCCGCTGCGGCAACTGCCACCGGTGCTGCTGGACCACGCCGACGAGATCTGGCTGGTCGCCGATGCATCGATCGCTACGCTGGTGTCGCTGGACCATGCCCTGAAGCATCTGTCAGGCCAGCGCGATCGCGAAAAGCGCCTGCAACTGGTGATCAACCGCCATGACGACAGCGGCGGCATGAGCCCGGACCAGATCGCGCGCCGCTTCGAACTGCCGTTGCTGGCCACACTGCCCGAGCGCCCCCGCGTTCGCGCTGCGGCCAGCCACGGCCACCTGCTGCTGCAGGATGCCCCGCGCGACCCGTATCTGCGTGCCCTGGCCCCGCTTGTGCAGCGCCTGGACCCGGCCGCGTGCCCGGTGCAGGCCCACGGCCTGCGGGAACGACTTGCCCTTGCCCTGGGTGGACCGCAATGGAAGACAAAGTGACGCCGTTCCCGCACCTGGCCACCCGCAGCGCGATTCCCGAATCGGCGCCGGGCAGCATGCCGTTCGCGCAGACCGAGCAGTACCAGAAGGTACTCTCGGCCGCGCATGAGCATCTGCTCAACAGCATCGAAGACGAGCGCATCGACATCGATTCGTGGGCGCCCGATACGATTGCCCGCTGGGTGCAGGTGCAGACGGTCAGCTTCATCCAGGAATGGCGCATCCCCATCAACGAAGAAGAAATGCAGGTGGTGGCCGAAGGCCTGGTCAAGGAACTGACCGGATTCGGACCACTGGATGACCTGCTGCACGACCCCAGTATCGAGGACATCCTCATCAACGGGTTCAAGGACGTCCACGTTTCCCAGGGCGGCCAGCTCAAGCGCGCCACCCAGCGCTTCACCGATGACACCCATCTGCTGCGCATCCTGCGCCGCATCCTTGCTCCGCTCGGTCGTCGCCTCGACGATTCGAACCCGATGGTCGATGCGCGCCTGCCCAATGGCGGGCGCCTCAACGCGATCATCTCGCCGCTGGCGGTGGATGGGCCGATGGTGTCCATCCGCAAGTTCCGCAAGGATCCGTTCACCCCCGATGAACTGCTGGCCAAGGGCACCTTCGATGCGCCGATGCAGGCACTTCTGAAGGCCATGGTGCTGGGCCGCTGCAACATCCTGGTATCGGGCGGCACCAGTTCGGGCAAGACCTCGCTGCTCAATGCGCTGGCCAGCTACGTGCCGGCCAACGAACGCGTGATCACCGTCGAAGACACCGCTGAACTGTCGCTCAACCATCCGCACGTGGTGCGCCTGGAAAGCCGCGTCGGCGGTGCCGAGGGCCATGGCGCGGTCAGCATCCGCGATCTGGTGCGCAACAGCCTGCGCATGCGCCCGGACCGCATCGTGGTGGGCGAGGTGCGAGGTGCCGAAGTACTGGAAATGCTGCAGGCGATGAACACCGGCCACGATGGATCAATGGCCACCATCCACGCCAACTCGCCGCGTGACTGCCTGTACCGCATCGAGATGCTGGCCGGCTTTGCCGGTTTCCAGGGCAGCGAAGACAGCCTGCGCCGGCAGATTGCCAGCGCCATCGATTTCATCGTGCAGATCTCCCGCCTGGGCAGCGGCCGCCGTGTACTGGTGTCCATCACCGAGATCACCGGGGTCAGCGACAACCTCATCACCACCCAGGAGATGTTCCGCCACGAGGTCCAGATCGACGGCACCGGCAAGGAGATCGATCGCTGGATCGGCCTGGGCTTCCATCCCCATTCGCACAAGCTGGAGCCGTTCCGCCAGCAGCTGCGCGAATCGCTGTACGGAGATTTCTGAGCATGGGCACCGGCCTGCTGCTGGGCGTGTTGAGCATTGTCTCGGTGCTGCTGGCGCTGGCGGCCTGGCTGTGGGGCACGGCCAGCAGCCGCGAACAGCGGCAGGCCTCGCTGCAGCATGCCGAGCAGCAGCTTGCGCGAGGTACTGCACCGGCGGCGGTCAGACCTGAAGCTGCACGCGCGCCCATAGCGGCGCCGGGCCGCACTGCGGGCAACCGGCGCAGCCTCCCCTGGGACGGCCTGCTGCAGAGCGCCGGGCTGCCGGCCGGCTGGAAGGTTCCGTTGTCCGTGCTGCTGCCGGGGATGGCGCTGGCGGTATTGGCGGTGGCGCGCCTGGGCACCGCCTGGATGTTCCCGCTGACCCTGCTGCTGTACCTGCTCGGCGCGTGGCTGTGGCTGGCCCGGCGCACCACCCGGCTGAAGGCCCGGCTGCTGCACCAGCTGCCCGACTTCCTCGACAACCTGGTACGCATGACCGCATTGGGCAACAGCCTGCAGGCCGCCTTCCAGGTCGCTTCGACGCAGACCACCGCGCCGCTGCGCGAGCTGCTCGACACCACCCTGCGCAACGCGCGCAGCGGCATGGAACTGGACCGCGCGCTCAGCGTGGCCAGCCAGCCCTACCGCATGGAGGTGCTGGGCGTGCTGGCGGTGGTAATGGGCGTGAGTGTGCGCATCGGCGGCCGTTCGGACCAGATCCTGCAGCGCATGGCTGACTTCATGCGCGACCTGGAACAGGCGCAGCAGGAGCTGGCCGCCACCACGGCGGAGACCCGCATGTCGGCCTGGGTACTGGGCCTGCTGCCGCCAGCCAGCGTGGTGATGATGGCCATTGCCAGCCCGGATTTCTTCCAGCCGGTGCTGCACGATCCGCTTGGCCACAAGATCCTGCTGATGGCACTGGGCCTGGAGCTGGCCGGCGGCTTCCTGCTGTACCGCCTGGCGCGTTCGATATGACGGCGCGCACCTGCCCGGGAGACTGCCGATGAATGCCAGCACCTGGTTCATGGCCGCACTGCTGGTACTGGCTGCCGGCGTCGCCCTGCTCGGCCTGGTCGGCTGGATCCGCAGCCAGCGCGAAGATCGCAGTGCCGCTACCCTGAGCACCGCCCTGCAGCCGCGTGAGGCGGTCCGCGAGGAGGGCGCCATGCAGCGCGACTCGCTGGGCTGGCTGGAGCGCATGGGCCAGGCCGTTGGCGGTGGCCGCGTGGAAGCGGCGCTGCTGGCCAACGAAGATCGCCTGCTGCTGGACCTGGCCGGCTGGAACACCCGCCGCGGCACCGCGATCTACCTCGGCCTGCGGCTGCTGCTGGCCCTGCTGGTGCTGCTGGCCGCCGTCGCCTTCAGCGATGCCCACGGGCTGTCGAAGCTGATGGTGATGTTCGGCGCGCTGGCCGCCGGCCTGCTGTTGCCCAAGTTCCTGCTCTCGGCGTGGGTCAAGCGCCGCCGCCGCGCGGTGAATGCCGAGCTGCCGTTGCTGATCGACCTGCTGCGCCTGCTGCAGGGTGTGGGCTTCAGCATGGACCAGAGCCTGCAGACCCTGGGCGACAAGCTGCGCGAAGCACTGCCGGTACTGGGCGGTGAGATCCAGGAGGCGAATATTGCCTATACCCACGGCCGCACCCGCGCGCAGTCGCTGCGCCGGCTCAGCGATATCTACGCTGATGACGATCTGTCCAGCCTGGTGCAGCTGATCCTGCAGGTGCATGCGCACGGCGGTGCAGTGCAGGAGCCACTGCGCCAGTTCAGCATCCGCCTGCGCGAGCAGCGCCGCAATGCGTTGAAGGAAAAAGTCGGCAAGCTGTCGGTGAAGATGACCGTGGTGATGATGCTGACCCTGCTGCCGGCACTGATGCTGGTGCTGGGCGGACCGGCGCTGGTGGCGCTGGCCAAGACACTGGCGAACCTGGGATGACGACGATGCCTGGATTGCGTACCCACTGCATGCATACCGGCCTGTTGCTGGCCCTGGCCACGCTCGGCGCTGGCTGTGCCTCCTCCACAGCCACGTACCTGCGTGCGCCCAGCCTGGCCGAGCCGACGCCAGCGCCGCAGGACAGCCGCAACGCCTACCTGGAACTCATCCAGCGCATGCAGCAGCAGGGAGCGTGGTATGCCTCGCTCGCGCATGTGGATGCCTTCCGCCAGCGCTATGGCGACACGCCGACGCTGCGGCTGCTGCAGGCCGATGCGCTGCGCGAGACCGGCCAGACCGAAGCCGCCATCGCCCTGTACCGCGGGCTGGACAGTGGCGCGCAGGCCGCAGCCGCTTCGCATGGCCTGGGCCTGATTGCCGCCCAGCGCGACCAGGACGACGCCAGCGAGCAGGCGCTGGCAAAGGCCACGCAGCTGCAGCCATTGAACACCGATTACCTGGGCGATCTGGGCTATGCGCGCCTGCGCGCCGGCCGCTACGAGGAGGCCCGCGAACCGCTGGCCAAGGCCCTTGAACTTGCCCCGGGCAATGCCAAAGCCACGGCCAACCTCGCCCTCTGGGCGGTCCTGCGTGGCGACACCGCCACGGCCGAGCGTCTGGCCCAGCAGGCCAATCTCGGTGCCGATACCCGCCGCAGCATCGAACAGCAGGCGCAGCAGATACGCGCCCGCGTGCAGCAGCGTCAGGCGGCGGCGAGCGCTGCTGCCACCCGTCACGAACGGGCGACCGTGAGCACGACGAGCGTACCGGCGCCCAGCCGCATGCAGCTGGCGGCCGAACCCCAGCGCACGAAACGGGACGGCGCACCCGCCAGTGACCTCACGCGGTTGCCGCCCTCGATGCTGGAACGCTTCAGCACCACCGACCCTGCCTCCGGGAGCACGCCATGACCGCCACACCCCTGTTCTGCCGCCTGCTGCCAGCCCTGGCCGCGACCCTGCTGGCCGCCGCCGCCCACGCGCAGGCGGCGCAGCAGCCTCTGACCGGGCAGATGCTCGGCGGCCCGGCACCCACAGCCCACGGCCAGGCCCTGCCGACCGTGGACCTGACCCGGCCAGCACCACCGCCACCGCCCTCCGTGACCGAGGCACCACCGCCGCCACCACGTGCATCGCGCAGCGAGATCGGCGATACCGCCCGCGGCCTGTTCCGCCTGCAGGCCTCCGGGCAACAGGCCGGCGCGCGCCTGCCGATCCTCGGCGACCAGGCCAGCGCCAGCTATGCGCGCTACATGAAGAGCTTCGATCACGAAATCCCCGAGTTCTTCGAAACCGGCGTCGGCAAGGTCAAGTCCGGCACCGCGTCCGGTCCCTGAGGCCTGCGCCATGAACCGTCCCCGCCACATCGGCTTCCAGCACGCGCGCGGCGGCATGTCCGTCACTCTCATGCTGGTCATGGTCGCGCTGGTGGCCATGATCGGCCTGGTGGAGATCGGCTTCCTGTTCTGGGCCAAGCGCGATGCACAGAAGGTGGCCGATCTGGCCGCGTTGGCGGGCGCGCAACGCCTGGACCTGTGCCGCGCCGACAACGCGGACAACACCGCCGCACGGCAGAACGCCACGGCACAGAACCGCTTCCCGGGCACCCTGGTGATCAACTGCGGCAACTGGAATGCCGCCCACGCACAGGACGATCACTTCATCGCTGCGGTCGATGCCGTCAATCCGCGCAATGCGGTGCGGGTCGTCGCCGAGCGCAGCGTGGTGCCCTTCTTCGCACAGAACAGCAGCCTGTCAACCATCCGCGTGCAGGCCGTGGCCATGCGCAGCGAGCCCACGGCGGTATTCGCCGTAGGTTCGCAGCTGCTGCGCACCAACGGAAATTCTCCCCTGATGTCCACGCTGCGCCTGGTCGGGCTGGATGTGAACAACGCCACGGTGCTGTCCTATGACGGCCTGGCCCAGGCAAGCGTCACACCGGCCGGCCTGCTGGCCGCGCTGGGGATCCCGGTCACGGCCGACCTGAGCGTGGCCGACTTCAACCGCCTGCTGTCGCTCAACCGCGTGTCGTTGGCCCAGCTGGTGGACGCTACGGCCACGGTTGTCGGCCGCAACACCACCGCAGGTGCGCAGCTGCAGGCGCTGTCCGGCCTGGTCGGCACGCGGCTGGACATCAACCAGTTGAACATCCTGCTGGGCAGCCAGAGTGGCGGTGGCGGCCTGTTTGCCGAAGTCATCTCGCCCAATGGCAGCATCGGCAGCGCGCTGGAGACGAAGGTCAACGTGCTGGACCTGGTCAACGCCGCGATCTCCATCGCCAACGACGGTAACGGGGTGCAGGTCCCCAACCTCAACCTGCTCGGCATCAACGTGCAGGCCGGGGTCATCGAACCGCCGTCGATCGCCATCGGCGGCGTCGGCGCGCGTGCCTACAACGCCCAGGTGCGGCTGATGGTGGACGTGGACAGCAACCAGGTACCCGCGGTCGGCGCCCTGCTTTCGTTGCTGGGCACGCGCCTGCAGCTGCCGCTGTATGTGGATGTCACAAACGCGATGGGCACGCTGACCTCGATCCAGTGCGGCGCCAGCCCGCCTACCGCCACGGTGAAAGTGGATGCGTCGGTGCTGCGTGCCTGCGTGGGCACGGTGAATGCGGCTGACCGCTTTTCCAAGAGCAACGTCTGCGACGCGGGGCTGCAGAACGCGCAGTTGCTGACCCTGCTCGGGCAGCCGCTGATCAACAACAAGATCGGGCTGTCAGCACTGACCGACAGCCAGAACCTCACCCTGGCCGCCGGCGAGACCGGTTCCACCCGCATCAACCCGCTCGCGCTGGGCGACGCCGTCTCCACTCTGGTCAACGAACTGCTGCGCGTGCTGTCGAGCATGCTCAGCGGTCCGCAGACCGATGCCAAGCAGGCCGCCACCGCGCTGGCTGACCGCTATCTGATCGCCGCACACCCCGCAGGCGGTCGCTACAACGTGGACAATGTCATTCCACTGCTGACCTCCGGTGATCCCTCGATCGGCCTGGAGGGATTGGGCGCCTGGCCGGCCCCCAACGGCGTGCCCCGCGCCTGCGGCCTGCTCGGCCTGGGTACCTGCTTCGACCCGGGCACGGTCTGGCAGGCCTACAAGGTCACCGTGACCGGCCAGGGCCTGGGCGCCCTGGATGGCCTGCTGGGAGCGCTCACCGGGCAACTGCTCGTGCAGCGCTGCGACAGCCTGCTTGGCAACCTGCTCAACTACAACAACTGCGTGCGCGACAACCTGGCTTCGTACCTGCAGACCAAACCCGGAGGGTTCAACGATCCGGCCGGCGGCAGTGGCGTGTCCGGCCCGGGTGCGGTCAGCTGCTCGGGCCTGCTGTGCACGGTGCTGACGCCGGTGCTGGCTGCACTCAAGCCGGTGCTCAACAATGTCGGCGCGCTGCTGACCAACCTGCTGGCCAGCGTGCTGGGCCTGGAACTGGGCCGTACCGATGTGAGCATGCAATCGATCCAGTGCAATGCCGCCCAGCTGGTGTATTGACCCCTGCCCGGGCAGGTTGGCGCCCGCTGCGCCCATGCTAGACTCGCGGCGGGGAACCACTTTCATCTCAACCACACTTCGTTCGTGGATGGTCTAGACATGCGAGAAACTTCAGGGGGCACCGTCTTCGCCCGGTATCCGCGCGGCACGGCACTGCTGGCCGTGGCCATGATGGCGGTGGCACCGTCGGCACTGGCCGCACGCGGTGATCGCGAAGCGGCGGCCGAACCGGCCCGCAACGGCCCGGTAGTGCGCAACACGGTGGATGAACTCAAGCAGTTGATGGATGCACACCAGCTCACCGAGCTGCGCACCACCTACAACGGCAACTACGGTGCCAGCCTGCTGTTCAATGCCAATACCCTGACCTACTACGTGGCGCTGTTCCAGGAAAAGAACTTCTGGCGGGTCATCAGGACCGATGCCGTCGACAACGCCGAGCGCGTCTACCGCACCTTCGTGCAGCAGACCGAACAGCTGGCCCAGGTCTACATCGACACCACGCGCCTGGAAGCCGGCAAGCGTTACACCGAGCGGCTGGTGGCCTACAACGAAGAGCGCCTGCGCACCCTGCAGCAGGAAATGGAACAGCAGCAGGCGCAGTCGGCCCAGGTCAGTGCGTCGCTGCAGCAGGCCCAGCAGCAGGCGGTCAGCCTCAGCACCGACGTGCAGAGCACCAACAGCCAGCTCGACGCCCTGCAGCGCCGCATCCAGATCCTGCAGGCCGAACAGGGCAACCCGGAGCTGAGCCTGCCCAAGGCCGAGGCCCCCGGCAGCTCCGCAGCCAGCAGCGACGGCAACTGAGCCACCTGCAGCACACCGCACGCATGCGACGGCACCTTCGGGTGCCGTTGCTGTTTCAGGGCGGCTGGCAGGCCAGTCGCAGCGCATCATCAAGCTGCCGGCGCTGCTGGTAGTCGAGGCGTCGCGTGCGCGACATGACCCGCGTCTGCTCGCGTCGTGCCTGCTCGCAGCCGGTCGGATCACGGGCCACGGTGATCAGTGCGCCCTGGGCACGACCGGTCCTGCCGCGGCGCTGCGCGCCAGCCTTGCCGCGCCCTGGCTGCCGGTCCGGTTCCGCCGCTGCCACGCCACGCGACTGCGATGCATCAGCCGGTACATCCCAGCGCCATTCAGCCCGCCCCTGGCAAGGCGTCTGCTGGTAGACCGGGTGCGGCCCGTCCACGCACTTGTAGACATGGGTCTGGGCCAGGGCCGACCCGGCCAGCAGCCACCCCATGATCGCCCCTGACAGCCTCCGCTTCATGCAATGTCCTCCGTGGCAGAGCGAGCATCGTGGCCAGTGACGGCCGCACGCCGCCAGAGTGAAACGCGTCGTCCACGTCCGCATCCGCCTGCCATCCATTGGACACAGGCGTGCAAGCCGCGCGGTGGATGCTGCGCTGTACTGCCGGTACGCCGGCAGCGTCAGCGCCGGTGTCTTTCCCCTACCGCCAAAGGAACCTGCAATGAGCAACTTCGTTACCGTCAAAGACGGCGCCCGCATCTTCTACAAGGACTGGGGCACCGGCCAACCGATCGTGTTCGCGCATGGCTGGCCGCTGTCCTCCGACGCGTGGGATCCGCAGATGCTGTTCATGGGCCAGAACGGCTACCGTGTGGTCGCCCACGACCGCCGCAGCCACGGCCGCTCCAGCCAGACCTGGGACGGCAACAACATGGATACCTATGCCGATGACCTCGCCGCGGTCATCGAAGCGCTCGACCTGAAGGACGCGATCCTGGTCGGCCATTCCACCGGCGGCGGCGAAGTAGCGCACTACATCGGCCGCCATGGCAGCACTCGCGTGGCCAAGGTCGTGCTGGTCGGCGCCGTACCGCCGCTGATGCTGAAGACCGATGCCAACCCGGCCGGCACGCCGCTGGAAGTGTTCGACGGCATCCGCAAGGGCACCGGTGGTGACCGCTCGCAGTTCTTCAAGGACCTGACCACTCCGTTCTTCGGTGCCAATCGCGACGGCAACACGGTCACCCAGGGCATGCGCGATTCGTTCTGGCTGCAGGGCATGCTGGGTGGCGTCAAGGGCCAGTACGACTGCGTGCACGAATTCTCGGAAGTCGACTACACCGGAGACCTGGAGAAGATCGACGTGCCGGCCCTGGTCGTGCATGGCGATGACGACCAGATCGTGCCGTTCGATGCTTCGGCCAAGCGGTCCTCGCAGATCATCAAGGATGCTGAGCTGAAGGTCTACGCCGGTGCCCCGCACGGCCTGACCGTCACCCACGCTGACCAGTTCAACGCCGACCTGCTGGCGTTTGCACGCAGATAATGCAGCGCGGCGGCGCCCACAGCGCCGCCGCCTCAAAAAAGGGGACGGAGGGGATTAAGTCGTTTGTGCACAAACGACTTAATCCCCTCCGTCCCCTTTTTGTCAGATGTCGCTGTGGTGGTGCGGCACGCCGACTGCCGGCAGCGGGTCATGCCCACCCACGAAGTGGCGCACCACCGGTGCGCGTTCGCCGCGATGCAGGCCGCGCAGTGCTTCCTGGATCGCCCTGTCATCGGCGGTGATGCGTTCGTGCTGGCGCAGATGCTCCAGCCACGACGGGGTCACGAAATACTCCAGGTGGATGCCCGGCGTGGCCACGTCCTCAACCACGCCCCACACCACCGCACCATCGCGGCGGCGGATCGTGCCGAGTGCACGCATCCGTGCCTGGAACGCATCGCGGTCAGCCGCGTCGATGCGGTATTCCACCGTCACCAGCACCGGGCCGCGGTCATGCGATACCGGCACCGACAGCTCCGGCGCCGGCCAGTGCCCGGCCGGGCGCAGGTTCAGTTCTTCGGTACCGGCAATCCGCACGCGCCACACCAGCAACCCGCCGATCACCGCACCGGTGGCCGCCACCAGCAGGGCCAGCTCCGGCGAGGTACGCTGCGCCAGGGCGCCCCAGCTCAGGCCGCCAGCAGCCATGCCGGCCGAAAACACCATGATGTAGAGCGCCAGCGCACGCGCACGCACCCAGGCCGGCACCGCGGTCTGTGCCGCAATCTGCAGCGAGGACAGCACGGTGATCCAGGCAAAGCCATTGACCAGCATCACCACCGGCAGCGCGTACCAGCTGCGGGTCAGCGCCAGCCCGACGAGGCTGGTCGCCAAGGCCAGCGTCGCCAGCAGGACCAGCAGGTCGCGGTCGAGCTTCGCACGCAGCTTCGGCAGCAACAGGGCACCGCCCACCGCACCGATCCCGATGCAGCCCAGCAGGATGCCGTACTGCCCTGCCCCGCCGTGCATCTGGCCTCGTACCACCACCGGCAGCATCGCGTTCATCGCGGCAGCGAAGAAGAAGAAGCCAACCGACTTGATCAGCACCGCCTGCAGGCGACCGGCACGGCTGGCGTAACGCAGACCTGCCTTGAGGCCGGCGCCGAAGCCTTCCGGCGGCAGGCTGGAGGCCTTGGGGTCACGCTTCCAGTTCCAGACCACGAACAGCATCGCCGCGAAGGTGATCGCGTTGAAGCCGAACGCCCATACGGCGCCCAGCTGGGCCACGATCACGCCACCAATGGCCGGGCCGATCGAACGCGCGATGTTGATCCCGATCGAGTTCAGCGCCACTGCCGAGGCGAGCATCGGCTGCGGCACCAGCTCGGAGACGATGGCGGCCTGGGCCGGCATCGCCATGGCCGCACCGCACCCCATGCAGAAGGTCAGCACCACCAGCAGGTTCGGGCTGAGCTGGCCGGTAGCTGTCAGCGCCGCCATCACCGCCGCCACCAGCAGCATCCAGCCCTGGGTGAGCAACAGATACCGGCGGCGGTCAACGATGTCGGCCAGCGTGCCGGCGGCCAGCGCCAGCAGCACGATCGGCACCGTGGTGGCCGACTGCACCAGCGCCACCATCAGCGGCGAGCCGGTACGTTCGGCCATCACCCACGCGGCGGCGACATCATTGACCCAGGTGCCAATGTTGCTGGCCAGGATCGCCAGCCACAGTGCACGGAACATACGGATCTTCAGCGGGGACCAGGCGCCTGCGGCCTGGGGGGAAGGTTGTGACGCGGTTGCGTTCACCATTGCCATGCTCCAACGATCGAGGCGAACAACGTGTCCTGGCCTCCGGCCTGCTTCAGTGCAGGGCCGGCGTCGACCCAGGCCAGCTGCAGCTGCCATTGCCAGTGTTCACTGGCCTGCCAACGGGTTTCGGATTTGTACTGGGTGCCGATGCGGCGTGCACCACCGGCGCTTCCCGGCAGGGCCACCAATGGTGCTGGCGTGGTGTAGACCGCGTCCGCACGGCGATGCTTCCACGCCAGCTGCACGCCCACCTCCGTGCTCACTGCTTGATGCAGGCGCAGAGCCAGGGTTGGCTGGATGTCCATCAGGTTGGCCGGCGCCAGCAGGCTGGCTTCGCTGAAGTAGGCCGACTTGGGGAACAACGCATTGAACGTGCCCAGGCACCCATCGTGCAGGTTGCCATCACCACTGGCGATATCGGCCTTGAGGCCGAGGCGCGGTTGCAGCGGCAGCGCGGCCCAACGCCAGCCGGTATCGGTGGCAACGGTCCAGGCACGGATATCCAGATCAGCGCCGGCCGTGCGCAGCTCACCGCCCTGGGCCACCAGTTCGCTGTTCCAGTCCAGTGCACCGGCCTGGCCGAACCAGCGCGCACCCACGGTCTGCCGCCGCTCGACACCATTGCCGGCAGCGAAGCGCGCACCGTCGCGGCCGTAGTCCAGCAGGTAGGCATCCCACTGCCCTGTACCGTGCCCGCGCGCACTGGTGGCATAGGCGCCCCACAGATGGGCGCCGTGTTCGCCGCGATCATCGAATGCGCCGGCACGGTTTTCCACCGGGCGCAGGGCCATCAGATCCAGCGAACCCAGCCGCCCGTTCCAACCGACACGCGCGCCGTCGAACGCCAGCCGGATGTTGGCGCCATCACGCACGGACAGCAGCCGCGAGCTGCCATAGGCTGCTTCCTGGCGCCCCAGCTGCACGCGCAGCCCATCGCGTTGCCAACGCCAGTACGCCTGCTGCACATCCATCGCACCGCGATCGGTGCGCCCCGGACCGCCCGCCTTGCCGCTCTCTGCATGCACACCCAGCTGCACCTTCGCCTGCCAGTCATCACGGGCGTAGGTGGCCGATGCCAGTGCTCGCAGCAGGCCATAGCCATCCTCGCTGCCGCCGATACCGAACCGGGCGGGGTCGTAGTACAGGCCACGCAGGCGCATCGAGGCATCCAGCTGCAGCTGGCCGTCACCGGCCTCGCTGCAGTAGCCGCCCTCGCAGGCCAGCGCCAGTGCCGGCGTTGCCAGCACCGCCAGGGTCAGAAGGCGAAGCACGAACATCCCATCGCACCCCAGAATGCGGTCAGATCATCGGTCGGTGCTGCGTGCTGCGCGGCATGGCCGTGCGCGCCATGGGTACCGCAGGCCACACCGTGGTGGTGATGGTGCGCTGCGGCCAGGCCGGTGGCGGTGCCGCCAACGTGGTAGCCGCCGAACGTGTTCACCGGCGACCAGTCCGGCATCGCCGGCGGCAGCTGCGGCGCCAGGCCGGCGTAATCACCATCAGCATGCACGATGCGGCCACCGACCACGGTCAGCAGGCTGGTGATGTCGGCGATCTGCACATCACCGACGCGGAAGAAGTCGGCCGACAGCAGAATGAAGTCGGCCAGCTGGCCCTGCTTCAGCGTGCCCTTCACCGCTTCGTCGCCGGAGAACCACGCGCTGCCCTGGGTCCACAGGCGCAATGCCTGTTCGCGCTCCAGCAGGTTCTCGTCGCCATACAGGGCCAGGCCACCGACGGTGCGCCCGGTCACCAGCCAGGACAGTGCCACCCACGGGTTGTAGCTGGCCACGCGGGTGGCATCGGTGCCGGCGCCGACCGGCACGCCCTCGGCCAGCATGCGCTTGACCGGCGGCGTATGCCGCGCCGCCTGCACGCCATAGCGCTCGACAAAGGCCTCGCCCTGGTAAGCCATGCGATGCTGCACGGCGATGCCACCGCCCAGTGCACGGATGCGCTCGATGTTGCGCGGGGTGATGGTTTCGGCGTGGTCGATGAACCAGTGCAGGCCATCGAACGGCACCTCGCGGTTCACCTGCTCGTACACATCCAGGATGCGGGTGATGCTCTCGTCATAGGTGGCGTGGATGCGGAACGGCCAGCGCTTCTCCACCAGCAGCTTCACCACCTCGTGCAGCTCAGGCTCCAGCTCCGGCGGCAGTTCCGGGCGCGGCTCGTTGAACAGCTCGAAGTCAGCCGCGGAGAACACCAGCATTTCGCCGGCGCCGTTGTGGCGCAGCAGGTCGTCGCCCTGGCGCGGCTGCAGGATCTCGCTCCAGCCACGGAAGTCGTTGACCTCGTTGCCCTTGTTCTGGGTGAACAGGTTGTAGGCGATGCGCACGGTCAGCTGCCCGTCGCGGTGCAGCTGCTCGATGACCTGGTAATCCTCGGGGTAGTTCTGGAAGCCGCCACCGGCATCGATCACCGAGGTGATGCCCAGGCGGTTCAGCTCGCGCATGAAGTGGCGGGTCGAATTGGCCTGGTATTCGATCGGCAGGCGCGGTCCCTTGGCCAGCGTCGCGTAGAGGATCAGCGCATTGGGCTTGGCCAGCAGCAGACCGGTCGGGTTGCCCAGCGAATCACGCACGATCTGCCCGCCCGGTGGGTCCGGTGTCTCCCTGGTATAGCCGCAGGCGCGCAGCGCGGCACGGTTGAGCAGCGCGCGGTCGTACAGGTGCAGCAGAAACACCGGCGTATCCGGGGCGATGTCGTTGATCTCCTGCAGCGTCGGCAGGCGCTTTTCGGTGAACTGCGTTGCAGTGAAGCCGCCGACCACGCGCACCCACTGCGGCGCCGGGGTACGGTCGACCTGCGCCTTCAGCATGGCCATGGCATCGGCCAGCGAGCGCAGGCCATCCCAGCGCAGTTCCAGGTTGTAGTTCAAGCCACCGCGGATCAGGTGGGTGTGGCTGTCGTTGAGCCCAGGCACGATGCGCCGGCCCTGCGCATCGATGATGGTGGCTTCATTGCCCCATTCGCGCATGATCTGCTCGTCGCTGCCGACAGCGGCGATGCGGCCGTTCTGCACGGCCAGCGCCTGCGCATGCGGCTGCTGCGGGTCGAGGGTGGTGATGCGTGCGTTTCTGATGACCAGCGTGCTCATGCGACGCTCCTTCGGAAGGGTTTCGATGGCCGCTGTGGCGCCACCAGCCAGCCCCAGCGCCATCGCGGCGCCGCTGGCCAGCACGACGTTGCGTCGGCCGTGGTCGAGGGGGGAGGAACTCATGCGATGTCTCCAGGCAGGGCCAGGGGATCCAGCGCCCAGGCACCGGGCCCGGCCAGGGCAATCGCCAGCAGGGTCAGCGTCCACATCAGCGGGTACTCGGTGCCGCCGCGCATCCAGAACCAGCCCTTGGGCAGGGCCAGCAGCGCAGTGAAGGCGATGAACGCCGCCGCAGCCAGTGCAGCCACGCGGGTCTGCCAGCCCAGAAGCACAGCCAGCCCGGAGGCCACCTGCAACAGGGCCAGCAGCAGCGGCAGCGGCGCCACCGCCGGCAAGCCGAAGCCGCGCAGTTCACCGGCAAACCCGGCCAGGCCCGGGCCGCCGAACCAGCCAAACAGCTTGCCCAGCGCGTGCGGCAGCAGGAAACCTCCCGCGGCCACGCGCAGGATCAGCAGGGCCAGGTCGAGGCCATGCCCGTTGCCCATGCTCAGTGGCCGCCTTCCTGCGCGCCGAACATGGTCTTGGCGTACTGGATGCCGATGCCATAGCCGCCGGCGTGGTCGCGGGCGATGCCGGTGGTCAGGCCATAGGTCGCGCCGCGGGCCCAGTCACGCTGCAGTTCCAGCAGGTACTGCACGCTGGTCATCGGCACCGCGCCGGCCTGGACCATGCGCGCGATGGCGCGCTCGTGCGCCTCATCGCTGACATCGCCACAGGCATCGGTGATCACGTAGACCTCGAAGCCCTGTTCCAGCGCCGACAGGGTCGGGCCGACGATGCAGACGCTGGTCCACAGGCCCGCCAGCACCAGGCGACGCTTGCCGATGCGGTTGATCTCATCGATCACCGGCTGGTCTTCCCAGGTGTTCATCGAGGTGCGGTCGAACACGGTCTGGCCGGGGAAGATCTGCGGCAGTTCCGGGAACATCGGGCCGGAGAACGACGTCTCGGCGACGGTGGTCAGCACCACCGGCACGTTGAAGCCTTTCGCGCCCTTGCTGATCAACGAGACGTTGTTGCGCAGCGCGGAGATATCGATGGTGTGGGTGGCAAAGGCCATCTGCGACTGGAAGTCGATCAGCACCAGAGTGTGGTCGGTCGGGGAAAGCAGGCCCTTGGCGGGCGTGGCGGTGGCAGCGTTCATGGGCGGGTTCCAGTAGTGGGCGGGACAGCAGTTGAAGCACGGGAAGACGGGAGGTGGAGGGCGGCATCACCGGCCAGGTACTGGCCAGGGCTGCAGCCTGTCTCGGCACGGAAACTGCGGACGAAATGGCTCTGGTCGAAGAAACCCAGGTGCTGGGCCAGACGGGACATCGGCTGGTCGGCGGCCGGCAGCAGCTGCCGTGCCCGCTCGATGCGTCGCCGGCGCAGATAGCGCAGCGGGCTGGCACCGGTACCGGTGCGGAACAGCCGCACCAGGTGGAAGCGGCTCACGCACGCCACTTCGGCCAGCTCGGTAACCCGCAACGGCTGCGACAGGTGGGCATCGATGTAGTGCAGTGCGCGCTGCAGCGCGGCGGCCTGGTGCGGCGCCAGCGCAGCGGTGAAGGGCGGTGAAGCTTCGGCCATGACAGAGCACCGCGACGGGGTGCCCCATGGTGCGGCGGCCGCCGCCGCTGCCCTACCCCCGTCGGTCGAGGCTGGCACTCACCCGTTCGGGGGAGGCCGACGCCGCAGCAGGCGCCGTCCGAACTGCCGCGCATCCAGCGAGTACGCACCGGGGCCAAGCAGCAGCAATGCCATCGGCAGCAACAGCAGCGGCAGGGCCGCACCCTGCAGCCACAGCCCAGTGCAGGCCAGCACTGCCGACAACGGGGTCAGCCAGCCCAGCGCCAGCAGCGCCACGCCCAGCGCGCACACCACCACCACGCCGCCTGCATGCAGGCCTGGAGCGCACAACGCACCGGCCAGGCACAGGCGCAGCCAGAGCAGGCCGAGGCCGGGACCACGGTCAGGGAACATCACGAACAGACGCTGCATCCTCGGCCTCCACCGCTCCATTGCCGGCGTGATAGCCGATCCCGCGGCCATCGCGCCTACCCCGATCGGGTCACCCCGGACTGCCCCGCACCTGCCAGAATGCTGCCCATGCGTGGCCGCCCCTTCCCCTTCCTGCGTCGCCTGCCGGCGCTGCTGTCGTGCCTGTTGTTGATGGCGCTGCCCGCCTTCGCCGAGCAGCGGCCGGTGGTGGCCGATGGCATGCCCGGCTACCAGCACACCGCCTGGCGGGTCGGCCAGGGTGCGCCCGGCGATATCTGGGACATCGCCCAGGATCAGCAGGGGATGCTGTGGCTGGCCACGGGCTCGGGCCTGTACCGCTTCGACGGCCGCCGTTTTGAACGTCAGGCCGCGCCGTCCGGCAGCGCGTTTCCCTCCACCAACATGGTCACCCTGGCACTGGATGCGGATGACAGCCTGTGGATCGGTTACTTCCAGGCGGGCATCAGCCAACTCTCCGCCAGTCACCTGCGCAGCTTCGGCCGCGCCGAGGGTGTGCCGATCGGCGTGGTGCCACACTTCAGCCGCGACCGCGAGGGCCGCCTGTGGGCCGCCATCAACGGTGGGCTGCGCTGGTTCGATGGCCGACGTTGGCGCGCACCGGAAGCGCACAGCGGTGTGCCGGAGCGACGCGTGCAGTGGCTGCTGCATGATCGCCACGGCACCTTCTGGGTGCTGGCCGATCTGAAGATCTGGCGTCGGCCGCCGGGCGCCACCGCCTTCGAAGACACCGGCATCGCCGTTTCGCAGATGGCCTCGCTGGCGGAAAGCCCGCGCGGGGAGATCTGGCTGGCCGACCGCAACCGCGGCACCTCGCCATTGGCCGACGCGCGTGGCCTGCTGGCAGCCAACGAACGTGAGGCACGACGACTGCCCGACCTGGTGGCCGCGCGCCTGCAGTTCACCGCCGATGGCGCGCTGTGGGCCACGATGAGCCCGCACGGCGGCGTGGCGCGCGTCACCTTCGACGGCGACCGGGCCACCCGCATGGAGCGCTTCGACACGCCGCAGGGTCTGACCGCCACATCCGCCGTACCGATCCTGCTCGACCGCGAGGGCAACCTCTGGGTCGGCACCAATCTGGGCCTCAACCGATTCCGCGCACGCAGCGTACAGACGCTGGCCGCGGGCCCCACCGATCCGTACCGTTCGCTGGTGCGCGCCAGCGACGGCCGCGTGTACGGCTACGGCGAGGACCTCCAACCCTACGACCTGCGCCGCCCGCTGCTTGCCGGCAGCGCCACCCAGCTCAAGGACGCCGCGCGGCACGCCAGCGCGCCGCTGTGGCAGTTCGACTGGATCAACCTGGTGCAGACCGTCGGCGGCCATACCACGCGCATTCCCTCGCCGGCCCCGTTCACCGGGCAACCGCTGCAGGCGCTGCTGTTCCCCAACGACGACGAGGCCTGGGTCTGTGTGGGCGAGCGCGGCGTCCTGCGCTATGCACGCGCGCAGTGGCATCGGCAGGCACGGCTTCCCGAACAGGCGTGTTCGACGATGGCGATGGCCGGTGATGGCGCCCTGCTGCTGGGCTATGCGGATGGACGTCTGCGGCGCATGGATGCGCGCGGGGTGGCGACCTTCGGGGCCGCTGACGGCCTGGCGGTAGGGCCGGTGACGGCGCTGCTGCAGGACCAGGACATGCTGCTGGTGGCGGGCGAGGCGGGGCTCGCCGCACGCATCGGCAAGCGCCCCTTCAGCGAGGTACGCACCGACATGGCCGGCGTGCTGGAAGGCATTACCGGCATGGTGGCCGACGCGCATGGGCGGCTCTGGCTCAATGGCAGCCGTGGGCTTGTACGGCTGGACCGCACCGCCCTGCGCGATGCGGTGCTCCGCCATCAGCCGGTGGCACCGCGGCTGTTCGACGCGGTCGACGGCATGCCGGGCATCGCCCTGCAGAGTGGGCCGATTCCCACGGCCGTGCTGGCAGCCGACGGGCTGCTCTGGCTGGCCACCAACCAGGGCCTGGCCTGGCTGGATACCAGCGCTGCACATGTCAATTCCAGGCCACCCGGCGTGCGCATCGGTGATGTGCTGTACGGCGCGACCCAGGCCCCTCTGGTCGACGGCCTGCGCCTGCCGGCCGGCACCACCCAGCTGCAGATCGACTACGTGGCGCTGTCGCTGGCGCGGCCGGAGCGCAACCGCTACCGCTACCGCCTGTCCGGCGTCGACGAGGGGTGGCAGGACGCCGGCAGCAGCACGCGCGCCTACTACACCAATCTTGCACCGGGCCATTACCGCTTCGAGGTGGAGGCGGCCAACGAAGACGGCATCTGGAGCAGCACACCGGCCCTCCGCAGCTTCCGCATCGATCCTACGTTCCTGCAGACCGTCTGGTTCAAGCTGCTGTGCGCAGCACTGGTGCTGGCAGCGCTGGCGATGGCCGTGCGCATCCGCAGCGGCCAGCTGGCCGCCCTGTTCCGTGCCCGCCTGCAGGAACGCCATGGCGAGCGCGAGCGCATCGCCCGCGACCTGCATGACACCCTGCTGCAGGGCAGCCAGGGGTTGATCCTGCACCTGCATGCGATCAGCCAGTCCGCGCAGACACCTGACGGCGTACGCACCCAGCTGGAATCGGCGATGCAGCTGGCCGAGCGAAACCTCGCCGAGGGCCGCGAGCGGGTCAACGCCCTGCGCGATGGTCCCTTCGCCGGCCGCGACCTGGCCACTGCCCTGGCCGATGTGCATGCCGAGTACGCCGGCCAGGGCACCAACCCGCTGCGCCTGACCGTCGAAGGCACGCCGCCGGTGCTTCAGGCCGACGCCGTGGAAGAAGTCTTCCTGATCGGCCGCGAAGCGATCCGCAATGCCCTGCGCCATGCCCATGCCAGCGCCATCGAAGTGGAACTGTCCTACGGCAGCCGCTGTTTCCTGCTGCACGTGCGCGACGACGGCGTGGGCATTGCCGACGACGAAGCCGGCCATGGCCACTGGGGCCTGCAGGGCATGCGCGAGCGCGCGCAGCGGCTGGGCGCGGAACTGCAGCTGTGGACCCGCCCGGGCCTGGGCACCGAAGTGGCGCTGGCCGTTCCGGCCCGGCGCCTGTATCACCGCCGGCCGCCACGTTGGCGCTGGCCCTGGAACAGGAAGCACGATGACTGACGCCCCTCTCCCGATCGGCGTACTGGTGGTTGACGATCATCCCCTGCTGCGCGACGGCCTGGCCGCCCTGCTCGGCGCGCACGCAGACCTGCGCCTGTTGGGCGTAGCAGCCGATGGCGAGGAAGCGATCGCGCGCTACCAGCAGCTGCGGCCGGACGTGGTGCTGATGGACCTGCAGATGCCGCGCCTGGATGGCGTGGAAGCCATCATGCGGATCCGTGCGCTGGATCAACGCGCGCGCATCATCGTGCTCACCACCTACCGCGGTGACGTGCGCGCGTTACGTGCGCTGCAGGCAGGTGCCAGTGCCTACCTGCTGAAGGACATGCTGCGCCATGAACTGGTGGACACGATCCGCACGGTGGCCGGCGGCCGCCGCGCCGCGATTCCACCGGCGGTGGCCGCGAGCATCGCCGCGCACGTGGTGGAAGACCGGCTGTCACCGCGCGAGACGGAAGTGCTGCGGCACGTTGCCGGCGGCCTGTCGAACAAGCGCATCGGCGAGCGGATGCAGATTTCCGAGCAGACGGTGAAAGCGCACATGAAGAGCCTGATGGACAAGCTGGGCGTAGGTGACCGCACGCATGCGGTGACGCAGGCGCTGCGGCGCGGGATCATCAGCCTGGACGACAGCGGTCACGATTGAAGGTGGGAGTTTCTCTGCAGGGCTTGCAGCCCTGCACCTGCAGAAGCCGAAGCAAGATCAAGAGCGGCATTCCGTGGGATGGCGGGGCACTGTGGGTGGTCAGGACACGCCGTAACCCCCCCTCCGGGGTCCGGCCCAGCCGCTGGCGGCTGTGCGTTCGGGCGCTTGCGAAGCAGTGCTTCGCAAGCAAAGCGCCCTCACCCATGGGGGCTCGATGGCGCCATCCATGGCGCCAACGGTCCTGCCCACCCACACCGCCCCACCTCTGACAGATTCCGTGTGCTTTTGGTAACGGCGATTGTTGGAATGCGCGGCTGTTGGTAGGTGTCGACCTTGGTCGACACATCTGTCAGATATCGAATGAATTCATCCGTGCCGACCAACGGTCGGCACCCACTATCTGAAACAGGTTCCGACAGATCGCGGAGGTCTGTCGAAGGCGGGGTGGGTCCGGTTGAGGGGGCGTGAGCGCCATGGATGGCGCGACCGAGGCTACATGGACGTATTTACGCCGTCCCCCTCAACCGGACCCACCCCGCCAACCCACAGGAATCCAGCTCCTGCAGTTGCTCTGGCTTCGGCTTCTGCAGGTGCAGGGCTGCAAGCCCTGCAAAACAAAACTCACCTCAACCGCACCAGCAGGCTGCTGCCCGCACACACCACTGCCAGCCACGCCACGCCGTGCCAACCCCACTGGGCAAGTGCAAGGCTGCCCAGCGCACCACCCGCCGCCATGCCGATGAACATGCCGGTGAACAACAGCGCGTTGAGACGGCTGCGCGCCGGCGGCACCAGGCCGTAGACCAGGGTCTGGTGCGCCACCAGCGCTGACTGGAAACCGAAGTCGAACAGCAGCGCGCTCACCACCAGCAGCGGCAGCAGCGCCGCAGCCGGCAGCCAGCTGTCGGCCAGCAGCAGGCCGAAGCCCACCAGCGCCACCGCGATCGCCAGACGTGCCACCGCATGACTGCCCAGGCGGTCGGCGTAGCGGCCCGCGAACGGCGCCGCCAGCGCGCCGGCCGCACCGGCAATGCCGAAAGCACCTGCGGCGGCACTGCCCAGGCCAAGCCTGGCGTGCAGCATCAGTGCCAGGGTCGACCAGAACGCACTGAAGCCGACCGCCAGCAGCGACTGGCTGGCAACCGCGCGGCGCAGTTGCGGCTGCTCACGCCACAGCTGCAGCAGCGAGGCCAGCAACGCCGGATAGCGCAGCGTGCTGGTCGGTGCGAAGCGCGGCAGCGCCTTGGCCATCACCGCGCCCATCGCCGCCACCGACACCGCCGCCAGTACGAACTGCGTGCGCCAGCCCCAGGCTTCGGCCACCACGCCACTGACCACGCGCGAGAGCAGGATGCCCAGCAGCAGACCGGTCATCACCCGGCCAACGATCTGCCCGCGGTGTGCATCCGGGGCCAGTACCGCGGCCGCCGGCACGATGTCCTGCGCGAGGGTGGCCATCAGGCCCACCAGCAGGCTGGCCATCAGCAGGCCCGGCAGCTGGCCGGCCAATGCCGCGCCCGCCAGGGCCAGCGACAACAGCACCGACTTCAGCAGGATCAGGTGGCGCCGGTCGAAGCGGTCACCCAGTGGGGCCAGCAGCAGGATGCCCAGCGCGTAGCCCAGCTGGGTCAGGGTCGGCACCAGGCCGACGCCACGCTCGCTTGCGCCGAGGTCCTGGGCGATCAGGCCCAGCATCGGCTGGCTGTAGTACAGCGAGGCCACCGAGAAGCCGGCGCCGGCCGCCATCGCCAGGACCAGCGGGGCCGAGGGGGCGGCCGTGGGCGTGGCGCTCAAGGAAACAGAGGGGGTGGACATGGATGAACTCCGGGGGAGGAATGGTGCATAGCCTGACCATATTCACCACACGTCTGTAGTAGGCTCAGCCACATACCACTCATACGTTGTACGCATGACCGACCTGCCCGCTGGCGCCGACCGCCTCGACCTGCTGCGCACCTTCCTGCGCATCGTCGATGCCGGTAGTCTTTCCGCCGCAGCCATCCAGCTCGGTACCACCCAGCCCACGGTCAGCCGGCGGCTGCAGGCGCTGGAGCGGCAGCTGGGCCTGCGCCTGCTGCAACGCTCCACGCACGGCCTGCAGCTGACCGAGGACGGCCAGCGCTGCCAGCGCCACGCGCAACGGGTCATCGATGAGTGGGAGTCGCTGCAGGCCGAGCTGCATGGCGAGGCGCAGGTACTGCGCGGGCGCCTGCGGGTGATGGTGCCGCACGCGTTCGGCCAGGCGCAGCTGCTGCCGACCATGCTGGACTTTCTTGCGCGGCACCCGCAGCTGAGCCTGGAATGGATCCTCGAGGACCATCGCCCGGATTTCGTTGCCGAGGGCATCGACTGTGCCGTCCGTGTCGGCCCGGTGGATGAGCTGCGCATGGTCGCCCTGCCGCTGGCCGAGGTGCCGCGCATCGTGGTGGCCTCGCCTGCCCTGGCCGATCCGGCGCGCGTGCGCACGCCCGAGCAGGCGCAGGCACTGCCATGGATCGCACTGGCCACCTACTACCGCGAGCGCCTGCTGCTGCACGATGCACAGGGGCGCGCGCACACGCTGTCGATCGCCCCGCGCCTGCTTACCGACAACCTGTTCGTGGTGCAGCGCGCCGCCGTGGCCGGCCTGGGCGCGGCGGTGGTCTCGGCGTGGCTGGTCGCCGATGATCTCGCCGAGGGCCGCCTCGTGCAGCTGCTGCCGCAGTGGCAGGCACCGCCGCTGCCGGTGCACCTGGTGTTTCCCGCCGCGCGCCAGCAGCCGCTGCGGCTCCGCGCGTTCATCGACGCGATGAAGGAAGCGTTGCCGCAGCTGCATGGGATGCGGCCGGCGGTGCGGTGACTCGCTGGAAGGGTCAGAGCCCTTTGCGCAGCAAAGGGATCCGACCCTGTGATCCGGGGTCGGATCCCTTTCCATCGGAAAGGGCTCTGACCCCAGCAGCGATCACTCCGCCTTGGCCGCCTCGGCATTCCACGCCGCCACCTTGGCCTTGGTGTCGGCCAGCATCCTGTCCAGTGCCGCACGGTCATACACGGTGCCGCGCAGGATCACGCTGTCGATCTTTTCGGTCGCGGCAATGTCCTGCAGCGGGTTGGCGGTCAGCAACACCAGATCAGCCGCCTTGCCGCTGGCGATGCCACCGTAGCGGTCCATCTGGCCGAACCATGCCGGGCCGGAACGCGTGGCTGCCGACAGCGCCTGCGGCGCGCTCAGGCCTTCCTTCACGAACAGCTGCAGTTCCTGGTGCAATGCAATGCCCGGGAAGTTGTACGAGTTGAGGAAGCCGGCATCGGTACCGGCGATGATCGTCACGCCCGCTTCCTGCAGCATCGGCAGCACCGAGGCCACCTGGTGGTACTGCGCGTGGCGCGCCTGGATCTGCGCCGGGGTCGCCTTGGCCGCGCGATCCACGCGCCACTGGTAGGTCGCACGCAGGCCCGGGCCGATGTAGGCCAGGTACGGATCGTTGGCGTGGTCATCCTGGTCGAGGAAATCGAGGATGCGGCCGCCATTGAGGGTCGGGGTGACGAACACGCCGCGTTTGGCGAAGTCGCGGTAGGCATGCATCGCCGTATCGTGGTCGAAGCTGGCATCCAGGCGGCGGTTGGCCTCGGCGCGGTCGATGCGGCCGGCACCGAAATCGGCGGCGATCTGCGCTTCATCCTTGCTGCCGGCCTTGAAGGCGTAATCCAGATGCTCGATCGAGGCCAGGCCGGCGTCGACCGCCTGTTCGACGGTCAGCGCCATCGGGATATGGCCCGAGGCTTTGAAACCGGCCTTGCGCGCGGCGCTGGCCGAATACAGGAACAGCTCCGGCTTCAACGTGCTGTCGGTGATCTTCACGAAATCGACCTTGTCGTGCTGCAGGCGGGTGATCGCCTTGTCGACGTCGGCCTCGCTGCCCACCTCGATGGTGCCCTTCCAGACTGGCTTGATGCCTTCGATCTTGGCGCCGGAGCTGAGCAGGCGCGGCCCGAACAGGGTGCCGTTGGCGATCTCGCCACGCCACTGCAGCACCTGCTCCGGCAGGTCGCCCGAACAGTCGCGCACGGTGGTGATGCCATGGGCGATATACAGCGGCAGCAGCGCCTTGTTCTCTTCGATGAGGGCCGGGCCGCCGCCGAAGTGCACGTGCATGTCCCACAGGCCCGGGATCAGGTACCTGCCCTTGGCGTCGATCTGGCGGCTGGCGCTCCACTGGCTGCGCAGCTGTGCATCGGGGCCGACGGCGACGATGTCATCGCCACGGATCACCACGCTCTGCCCCGGCAGGCTGCGTGCGTGTTCAACATCGACCACGGTGGCATTTCGGATCAGCAGGTCGGCGCGCTCGGCAGCGGAGGCCGACAGCGGCGCGACGGCAAGGAGGATCGCAAGAGACAACGGACGGGACTGGAACATGGACGGCATCCTGGTGGGCGCGCATGACGCGCAGAGTGGAAGGGGCGGAATTCAGCGCTGGGCGCCGGCCTGGCGCAGCAGGGTTTCAATGCTCGCGTAGCCACGCTGGCGTGCGTGCATCAGCGGCGTCACACCATCGCCATCGGCCAGTTCCGGATTGGCGCCGGCGTCGAGCAGCAGCTGCACGATCTGCACATGGCGCGGACCACCATCGCCGAGCAGGATCGCTTCCAGCAGTGCGGTCCAGTGCAGGCGGTTGACATGGTCCACCGCCACGCCGGCGCGCAGCAAAGTGCGCACCGTGGCCACATGGCCGCGTTCGGCGGCGGGAATCAGGGCGGTGCCGCCGTAGCGGTTGGTGCTGCGCAGGTCGGCACCGTGGGCCAGGGTCAGCGCGAGGATCTCATCCAGGCCGCGCGCACCGGCATACAGGTACGCGCTGTCCTGCATCGCATCCTTGGCGTTGACGTCGGCACCGGCCTCGATCAGTTCGCGTGCGGCATCGATATGGTTGCCGTGGGTCGCCAGCAGCAGTGCGGTGCGGCCCTGACCATCGCGCAATTCCAGGTCGGCGCCGTCCTCTATTGCAGCACGCACGGCGGCGGCATCCCCGCGCGCGGCGGCATCGCGCAGGCGCGCATCGGCCGTGCCGGCCGTGGCCGAACAGCCCGGCACCACCATCGCCAACAGGCACAGCAGCAACAGGCGACCCAGCGGGCCGGGCAAACGAGGGCGACGGGCGATGCGCATCTGCGGTTCTCCGGTGCAGCGGGGCGCCGTGCTTGCCGCCCCCTGCCCTGCATGGTAGAAGTCGCCACGTGCATCCAGAAGTGAAATGTTCAAATGCAAGACAGTGCCAAATCGAATAGAACGCTGTTCGAACTGGACCTGCTGCGTGCGCTGGTGATGGTGGCCGACTGCGGCAGTTTCACCACCGCTGCCACCCGCCTGCATTCCACCCAGTCCACGGTCAGCCAGAAGGTGCGGCGGCTGGAAGAACTGGCAGGGCACCGCCTGCTCGAACGCGGCCACCGCGACGTGCACCCCACCGATGCCGGGCACACCCTGCTGGGTTATGCACGGCGCATGCTCGACCTGAACGAGGAAATGGCCCAGGCCCTGGCCGGCGCCACCGTGGAAACCGCGGTGCGCATCGGCGTGCCGGAGGATTTCGTCAACGCGCAGACCACGCGCATGCTGGCCGCGTTCAGCCGCCGCCACCCGCAGGTGAAGCTGGAGATCAGCAGCGGCCTGAGCCGCGACCTGGCCCATGGCTTCGACCACGGCGAGCTGGACCTGGTGCTGGTCAAGCAACGCCGCAACACGCGCCAGGCCGTGCATTGCCGGCGCGAGCCGATGCACTGGATCGACAGCCTGCGCAGCAGCAGCCTGCAGCTGGATCCATTGCCACTGGTGACCTTTCCGCCGCGTGGCCTGTACCGCGACGAGATGATCCACGCAGTGGAGGCACTGGGCCTGCGCTGGCGCATTGCCTTCACCAGTTCGTCGCTGAGCGGCATCCAGGGCGCGGTGGCCGATGGCATCGGCATCAGCCTGCTGCCGCGTCGCGCGGTGAGCCGCGAGCATCGCATCATCGATGGCGAACGCCACTTGCCGGTGGTGGACAACTACGAGATCGGGTTGCTGCATCGCCCCGATGCCGATGACGCCGTGCGCGCGCTCGCGGCCGAACTATGGCGGCAGGTACAGCGCGAGGCGGAGTAGTGTTCGGCAGGGCTGCGCCCTGCACCTGCCGAAGCCGAAGCCGAAGCAACAGCAGAAGCTGGCTGCCCGTGGGATGGCGGGGTGGGTCCGGTTGAGGGGGACGCTGCAAGTACGTCCATGTAAGCTCGGTCGCCGCATCCGTGCGGCTCACGCCCCCTCAACCGGACCCACCCCACCTTCGACAGTTTTCCGCGATCTGTCGGAACGGCGTTCTGCTTTGGAGGGTGCCGACCGTTGGTCGGCACGGATGAATTCATTCGATATTTGATGGAAAAATCGTGTCGACCAGGGTCGACACCTACCAACAACGGCCCGGTAGATCCACGCCATGCGTGGATGAATCTGTCAAATATCGATATCTGATAGATGTGCCGACCAACGGTCGGCACCCACCAGCAGCACAGGGAATCTGTCAGAGGCGGGGCGGTGTGGGTGGGCAGGACCGTTGGCGCCATGGATGGCGCCATCGAGCCCCCATGGATGGGTTTACGGCGTGTCCTGACCACCCACACCGCCCCGCCATCCCAAGGAATGCCGCTCTGGCTCTTGACGTTGAACTTGATTCGGCAGGTGCAGGGCTGCAAGCCCTGCCGACTAGACCCATCTTCCCTGGACAACCACGCGCCGCTCGACTGGCACCCCGGCCACGGCGGCAGGGCCGTGATCCGCCCGCACCGCCACGAACGTCGCCGGCAGCCCCTCGCCCATCCCATACTCCGGCAACCCGATCACCGCCGCCGCATGCGTGGTCACCATCTCCAGCGCCAGCATCAGGTCGGCATCCGTGTAGAACCCGGAACGGTAGCCCAGCAGCATCGCCCGCTGCAGCAGATCGCCATTACCGTAGGGCCACCAGCAGTCACGGATGTTGTCGTTGCCTGCGAACACCCGCACCCCGGCATCGTGCAGCGCCCGCAGCGGCGGGAACGGATGATCACCCGGCGCATTGCTCATGATCGCCACGCCCGCCGAGGCCAACACCTCACGGACCTGCAACGCGCGCGTGATCGGCACCTCGCCCAGCGCGTACGCATGGCTTACTGCCACCCTGCCCTGCAATCCCGCAGCACGGGTACGCTCGGCAATGCGCAGCAACTGGCCCAGACCGGTTTCAACCGGCTCGTGCAGATGGATGTCCAGGCGCACGCCGTAGCGTTCGGCCAGGCCGAACAGCAGCGCCAGTTGTCCTTCGGCGTCGCCATCCAGTGTGGTCGGGTCGATGCCACCCAGCACTTCCACTCCCGCTGCAAGTGCCTGTTCCAGCACTGCGGCGGTGCCTGCGCAGGACATCACGCCCGCCTGCGGGAATGCGACCAGCTGGATCTGCATGATGTCGGCGCATCGCTGCGCCGCCTCGCGGACGGCGTGCAGATGGCGCAGGCCGGTGCTGGCGTCGATATCCACGTGGCAGCGCATGGCCACCGTGCCGAAGCGGCTGCATTGGCGGATCAGGGCTTCGGCCCGGTCCACCATGGGTGCCGCGCCGGCGACCGCAGCCTTCTCCACCGCCAGCCGTTCGCGCAGGCTGGCCACCGGCTGGTGCGGATGCCAGCGATCGCCGACGAAGCTCTTGTCGAGGTGGATATGGCCGTCCACCAGGCCTGGCAGAAGGGTAAAGCCCTTCAGGTCGATGCACTCGGCACCTTCTGCAGGGGCCGCCGCAGCGTTGAGGCCCTCGATACGGCCATCGCGGACGTGGAAATGCATGGGCGCACCCGCGCGATCAACGCCACCGTGGATGAACTGCAGGGCCATGGGAAAGCTCCAGGATTGCCAACGAGGGATCCATCCTGCGCCCCGCAAGCGCTATCGGCCAACGAAATATCTGGATGCCTCACATTCACCGGAGCGATGAATGAACGGCACATCTGTCGTATCCGGCGCGCCGTGGCCACGCCTGAACGGGTACCATAGGCCCCTGTTTCCGCTGTGATGCCGCATGGGCCCGTCCGACCGCCACGATCGTCTCCGCCGCTGGCAGGCCGCGTCCCTGCTGGCCGCTGCGCCGATCGCCAGCCTGTCTGCTGCCGATGCCGGTGCCACGGCGCCGCTGCAGGCACCGCCAGGCCAGCAGCGTGTCGCCCCTTCGGCGCTGGTCGAACGGCTGCACCAGCGCGTGCTGGCCGGTCCCAGCGCAACCGGCACCCTGGAAAGCTGGTGTGCCGAACACGGCCTGGCCGAACAGGCCCGCGTGCGCGCCGTGCGCGTGCATGGCCAGGACAAGGCGGCACCGGCCGACGTGCTGAAGGCGTTGGGCGCCAATGCCGACACGCCCCTGCGTTATCGCCGGGTGCAACTGGTCTGCGGCACCCGCGTGCTTTCTGAAGCTGACAACTGGTATCTGCCGGGCCGCCTCAGCGCGGCGATGAACCAGGTGCTGGACAGCAGCGATGAACCCTTCGGTCGCGTGGTGGGTCCGCTGGGCTTCCAGCGCCAGACCCTGGCCGACCAGACCTGGTGGCCGCCGCGCGGTGAAGGCGACCGCGGCGTGATCCTGGAAGTGCGCGCCCTGCTGCGCGACCGCCAGCAGCAGCCTTTCAGCTACGTCATCGAATCGTACAGCGTGCAGGCACTGCCTTAACCGCTGTCGGCCGGCCCGCTGCGTCAGTCGTCAGTCGTCAGTCGAGCAAGCTCGACGCTACGCTGATGGCGTTGGCCGGCTGTAGCGACACGACCGCGAGGCCAGCACGACATCCGCTCCCAGCGAACGGGTGGCCGCCACCCGGTACAGCGCGGTCAGATCCTGCGCCTCGGGATGGCGCGCTGTGTACTGCTCGAACTGCTGCAGGACCGCTTCGAACGCTTTGCCGGACTGGTGTTGAAGAACGGCAGCATGCCAGTTCGCGGGCGCGGCGCCTTCTGCACTGCATCACTGCCTGGCTGAACAGATTCATGCCATTCCCCGGCAAACGTTGCGATTTGCAACATATTTCATGGGCATCGGTCCCAGCATTGGAGATCGTTCCTGCATGTGCATCGAAACGAACTCCACCACTCCTCCTGCGCTGCACCCGGTGCTGCGTCGCCATCTGCTGCATCTGCGCCATGACTCCATCAGCCTGCGCACTCTGCAGCGAACCGACCTGGCCGCCTGGCGCGTGCTGCGCGACCAGCGCCAAGGCCCCTACGGCGGCGCCTGCCGCGCCGACGCTGAGGTCCAGCTGTTCATCGGCATCCAGCGATCAAGGCTGCAGCAGGACAATGACCGCCTGCTGCTGGGCATGTTCGACCAGAGCGATCACACCCTGGTCGACCAGCTCACCGTGCGACTGCAATCGGCGCGTGACCGCAGTGCCGAACTGCTGCCTTTCTGCCAGAGCGACTGGGGCGACGCGGAGCGCTTCGCCCACGCCCTGCATGCCCTGTGCCCCTTCCTGTTCGAACAGGTCGGGCTGCACCGGGTCTACGTCATGCTGCCGCCTGCTGGCAGTGCCGGCCTCGCCAGCGTGCTGCAGGCGGCCGGCTTCCGCAACGAGGGCCTGCTGCGCGACCACCACCTGGGCAACGACGGCTGGGAAGACCGCACCCTGCATGCATTGACGGCGCCCACCTGGCGCGGCGGGCAAAAGGCGATGGCCTAGCGCACGCGCTCCAGCGCGGCATCTGCACCCGTTAGCACGCTGCAGGCATGGTCCTGCAGTTCCTCGGCGCTGGCGTCGTTGCCGGTTGCAGGATCGAGGCGGGTGGCCAGCAGCACGAAGCCGGGCGCGCCCTGCGGGTCACGGTGGCCGGCCACCAGCAGACTCCAGTTGCCGACGTCGGCCGCGCCGCTCAGATCGAAGGCCAGCAGGTTCAGCGGGTTGGCGGTCAGCTCCTCCCCCGCCAGCAGCCGTGCCTGGTAATGATGCCCGCGCAGCAGCACCGGCAGCGGCGACCAGCGCATGGACAGCGCCGCACGCTGCGCATCCAGCGCCTGCACGACATCGGCGCGCAGGCAATCCACGTGAATGTGCAGCTGGTGCTGCGAGCGGCCGTGCGGCGAGTTCAGCGCCAGGCTGGCCACCTCGCGCGGCAGCGGCTGGGCCAGCGCCATCTGGGTATGCGTACGCGCCTGCCAGGCGGCGGCGAAATAATTCGGCACGCCCTTGCGGTACAGGCCGGGGCTTTCAATGCCACTGACCTTGTCCAGCGGCATCAGCAGGAACTGGTAGTCACCATGCGAATCCTTGACCAGCACGTCGCGCCGGTCGGCGGCGGGCTGTACCTGCAGGCACGCGCCCTGCGGGCCGCCAGCGCCCGTGCAGTCGCGTTCAATCAGTCGCCACAGCGCATCGGAGTGCGCCGGTGGCGGCGGCGCGCTGGCACAGGCGGCCAGGGTGGTCAGGGACAACAGCAACAGGGGACGCAGGAACACGATGGAAACTCGACTGGACAGACGCAACAGGCATTGTAGAGTCGCGCCTGCTCGACTGCTCGCTCAACTGTCCGCCCCCCGCCCTGGCGCCTGCTCAGTACGTCCCGAACGGCACTTCCACGAACTTGGCCGGGCCGTGGCCGGATGGTTGAAGCGTGTAACGGTCCAGCGCGCCATCATCGTCAGCGAAGGGCAGGCGCTGGAACTGCAGGCGGTACTGCACCTCTCCCACCCGCACACGGTCTGCTTCGGGGGCCAGCGCCGCAGCTTCCGGCAGGAGCAGGCCGCCCAGGTCGCTGTACGCACCGGCCACATCGGCAAATGCGTAATCCACCAGTTCATCCACCCGCTGCATGGCATACACGTGCGGTACGTACGGACGGGCCGGACTACGGCCATTGCTCAGGTCATCCACCCCGGCCTGCGCCAGGTGGTACTGCTCGCGCAGTGCTGCCACACCCAGCGACGGGCTGGCCACCTGCAGGCAGCACACCGCGCGGCGGCCCTCACGATCGAGGATGACGAAACGGTCTCCACGGGTCGCTTCCTGCGGCAGCATGCCGAAGGCGAGGTTGCGCTGGGCCGGCTCATAGCCGGTTTCGGTCTGCAGGTTACGCCAGCCACCAAACAAGGCGGCATCACTGGCCGGGGCAGCCGCCGGCGCATCGATGGCCGCGGCGTGGGCCGTCACCGCAGCCAGCAGCCATGGCAGCAGGGCCATCGCCCTCAGCCCGCCCCGCCCGTACGCCTGGCCTGCCTTCATACCGTGTCCCGCACCTGCGCCGGAAGTGCCCGGCCTGCCCGTCGGCACGATGCCGCACGCCCCGCCACTATGCCCGGCGCGCCGGCCAGCGGCAATGAGGCCGTCGTTGCCGGCGCTGCAGCAGACAGTGCTATGGTGCGGCCATTCCCCTGCAATGGAGCGCCCGCATGACCGCCCACCGCCTGTCCCTGCTGCTTCCGGCATGTACCCTGCTGCTGTCGGCTTGTGTCAGCACGCCCGGCCCGCAGGTGAAGGGCAGCGGCCGCTGCGATGCCAGCGCGCTCGGCTGGGCCGTCGGCCAGCCGGCCAACGAAGCCAACATGCGACGCCTGTCCAGCGAAAGCGGCGCCGGCCTGGTCAACCCGATCGGCCCGACGACCATCACCACCAAGGACATCCGCCCTGATCGCCTGCGCGTGTACATGGACAAGGACAACATCATCACCGCCGCACGCTGCGAATGACCCGGCCGTAGAGTCGAGCTTGCTCGACTGCCTTGGCTTTCTGTAGAGCCGAGCCCATGCTCGGCTGTGCTTTCTGTAGCCTGGCCAGGCAAAAACAGTCGAGCATGGCTCGACGCTACAAAAGGCGCCGTCGGGCAAGCTCGACGCTACCGGCTTACGGCTCGGTATAGCCCGCGCAATCCGGCAGCGCCTGGTCCGGCTGGTAGGCACCGCCACTGAACCGGAACGTACGAACATAGGTACACGCCGGGTCCTGCTCGGTGCGCAGGTCTTTCTTCTTCAGGGGCCCCTTGGCCAGCGAGTCCTCGAAACGGGATACCCCGGCCGGGAAGCGCGTGGCCACGGTCTGGTAACGCAGCACCGGCATGCCCTGCGCCGCAGCATCCAGCGAGAGCTTGGCCGAGAAACCATACTCATCATGGCAGGCGCCAGCGCGCTGCTTCATATCCTGCTCGCTGAAGCAGGCGCGGATGTCTGCCTGGCCTTCCCAGGCCAGGGCCAGCACGTCGTTGTCGACCTGGATGTCATCGTCCAGGTGCCGTACCCGCGCCAGCTGCAGGGTCGATGCACGGGCGCCACCACCGGAATACATGCTGCGGACAGTGCTGATGCCGCCGACCAGTACGTTCTGCCGTGCACGCTGCTGCGGATCGGCCACCGGCTGATCGGCGCCCACCCCGGGCGCGAGGCGCACGATCCACGGCCACACCGCCAGTTCGCCGTCATCGGGCACGTCCATCGTCGCGTGCCACGACTGCGGCTGACCCGTGCCCTGTGCACGCTCGGTCACCACCAGCGTGGTGGAGGCCTCCCCCGCGGTGTCGCTGGGCTGCAGGGCCACGCACCAGGCGTGGTCGGCCGTGCACCACTGCAGGCGCTCCTGCCCATCCTCGTCAGGCAGCAGCACCTGGCCCAGCGGCTCCATCACGTTGCCGGCAGCATCATGCTGCTGCGGCAGGATCGAAGGCTGGGCCAGTACCAGCGCCGGCGCGGCCAGCGATGCGGCGCACACAGCGGTGCGGATGACAGCGAGAGGCATGGGCGGTTTCTGCATGGGGAACCCCGATGGTACCCGCTGCCCCCGTAGAGTCGAGCGTTGCTCGACTGCTTTTGGAAAAGAGCAGTCGAGCAAGCTCGACTCTACGGCGCACCGCCGCAATCGCAGCCGCCCCATCCCTTGGCCTTCGAGGTATGCCCGATGCCGGGATTGAACGTATTGCTCGGGTCCAGCTGCCGGTAGAACCCGGCCAGTGCCGGCTTGGCCGGGTAAAGGTGGCCGACATTGTGCTCGGCCGGGTACTCGGCACCACGCTGGTCCAGCAGTGCCCACATCGCATGCTCGATCGCCATCGGATCTTCGCCCTTGCGCGCGATGTAATCCTGGTGGAACACGTGGCACAGGAAATGCCCGTAGTACAGCTTGTGCAGCAGACGCCCGTCGATGTCGGCAGGCAGCGTCTCGAACCAGTCCGCATCGTCGCGGCGCAGGGCGATGTCCAGCGCCACGATGTCTTCCACCTGCGCGCGATGCACCTCGCGGTAGCGCACTGCCGCGCCCGCCACGGCAAAGCGATGCAGGAAGGCCTTGCGTCCTTCCTCGGCGGTGCAGCGGAAGAAGCCACCCTCGTGGTTGGCGAAACACTCGCGCAGCCAGCGCTCGGTCTCTGCGGCATCCTGCACCGATACCTTCAGCAGCAGGTGATGTTCATAGCGCTGGCGGAACTCCCCCATGCGCGCCGGCAGGTGCGAGGGCAGCAGACCAGTCAATGCCTGCATCAGCCGATCAGTGACCCCGCGCAGGCCCAGCCGCTCGAACCAGCCATCCACGCGGCTCTTCAACGCGAATGCCGCAGGCACGCGCGCAGTACCGAGCCGATCAATCAGCAGGAAGGTGTCCTTGCCATAGCGCTCACCGATGTCATACGCATCGCGGTGGATGTACTCACCGGCGATGGGCAAGCGCTCGAAGCCAGTCAGCAGCTGGCGGCGGATGGCGGTGAGCGTGGCGGTGCGGTTGCTGCCGATGTAGAACACCTCGGCGGCTTCCTTTTCAAACGTATCCAGGCGCACCGCGAACACCGCCAGCTTGCCGGCCGAACCGGCTGCCTCGTAGTGGCGGCTCGGGTCGGCGTTGAAGCGCGCCGGCGTATCGGCATCAACACGACGCACCTCCTCGGCATACCGGGGATCGGAGGCGGCGCGGCCATTCCCATCGCCCACGTCCGCAGCCGCGTAGTCGCCCGTCTGAAGGCGTTGCAGGATCTGTTCAGGGGTATCGCCCAGGGCGATGCCCAGATGATTGACCAGCTGCAGCTGCCCCTGCGCGTCCACCTGTGCGTACAGCGCCAGCTCGGTATAGGCCGGGCCCCGGCGTACCAGCGCGCCACCGGAGTTGTTGCAGACCCCGCCCAGTACCGAAGCGCCAATGCACGACGAGCCGATCACCGAATGCGGCTCGCGGCCCAGCGGCGCCAGGGTCTGTTCCAGGCGATCGAGCGTCGCACCCGGCAGGCACAGCACCTGGCGGCCGTCGTCCAGCAGCTGGATACCGGTCAGGCGCAACGTGCTGACCAGCACGACCGGACGCCCGTAGTCGTTGCCGTCCGGCGTCGAACCACCGGTCAGACCGGTATTGGCCGCCTGCAGGATGATCGCGGCCCCACCCTGTACCGCCGCCTGCAGTACCCGCCACAGTTCCAGCAGCGTGCCGGGGCGTACAACCGCCAGTACCGGGCCCTCGCCGAAGCGGTAGCCGCGACGGAAACGGCGGGTGGCCTTGTCACCGGTCAGCACATGGCGCTTGCCGACGGCCGCGCGCAGCTGCGCCAGCACGGTTGCGCGGTCGCTCATGGCAGGCGGACCAGCGAACTGCTTCCGATGTCAGCGATGCGGCGTGCACCGGTCAGTGTCATCGCCACGCGCATTTCCTTGGCCATCAGGTCCAGCAGGTTGGCCACGCCGGCCTGCCCCTGCGCGGCAAGCGCATACACGAACGCACGGCCCAGCAGCACCGTATCGGCACCCAGCGCCAGCATGCGCACCACGTCCAGGCCATTGCGGATGCCCGAATCGGCCAGGATCTTCAGGTCGCCCTGCACCGCATCGGCAATGGCGGGCAATGCGCGTGCGGTGGACAGCACGCCATCCAGCTGGCGCCCACCATGGTTGGACACCACGATGCCATCGGCACCGAATGCCACTGCATCGCGCGCATCGTCCGGGTCGAGGATGCCCTTGATGACCATCGGACCCTTCCAGAACGCGCGGATCCATTCCAGATCTTTCCAGGAAATGGACGGATCGAAATTGTTGCCCAGCCAGCCGATATAGTCGGCCAGTCCGGTCGGGTTGCCCCGATAGGCGGAGATGTTGCCCAGGTCGTGCGGGCGCCCGAGCACGCCCACATCCCACGCCCAGCGCGGATGAGTGATGGCCTGGCCGACCCGGCGCAACGGGGCATTGGGGCCGCTCATGCCCGAATGCGCGTCGCGATAGCGCGCGCCGGGCACCGGCATGTCCACGGTGAACACCAGGGTGGTCACCCCGGCGGCCTGCGCACGTTCCAGTGCATTGCGCATGAAGCCACGGTCGCGCAGCACGTACAACTGGAACCACATCGGCCGCTGGATGGCCGGCGCCACTTCCTCGATCGGGCATACCGAAACGGTGGACAGGGTGAACGGAATGCCACGGCTGTCGGCGGCGCGCGCCGCCTGGACCTCGCCGCGGCGGGCGTACATGCCGGTCAGGCCGACCGGTGCCAGCGCCACCGGCATCGCCAGCGTCTCGCCGAACAGCTCGGTTTCCAGGCTCAGGTCGGCCATGTTGCGCAGGATGCGCTGGCGCAGCGCAATGTCGGACAGGTCCGAAACGTTGCGCTTCAGCGTGTGCTCGGCATACGCGCCACCATCGATGTAGTGGAACAGGAACGGCGGCAGGCGGCGCTGCGCTGCGGCACGGTAATCGGTGGAGGCGGAAATGATCATGGGGTCAACCTGAAGTAATCAGCCGTGCGGAGAAGGTAGACGCGAAGCACGCGCACGCCGGGCTTCGTTGTCATCGAGCGTGCGCAGCGTGGTATGCACGAATTCCAGGTGGGCATGGGCGGCCGCACGCGCACGCTCGGGGTCGCCGGCCAGCACCGCGTCCATCATTTCGCGATGCTGTTCGGACAGCGGCGAGAAGGTCCGCGCCGAGGTGTAGAGCTTCTCGCGGCTCTGCGAGATGTTGGTCTGCAGCAGCTCGAACAGGCCGCGCATCACCTGCAGCAGCACCAGGTTGTGCGAGGCCTCGGCGATGGAAAGATGGAAGGCCGCATCGGCCTCGGCCTCGCCGGCCGGGTCATCCTTGCCATGAGCGTCCATCATGGTCTGGAAGGCCTGGGCGATGCGCGCCCGGTCCTCATCGGTGGCGCGCAGGGCGGCATGCCAGGCGGTGGCGCCTTCCAGCGCATGGCGGATTTCCAGCACATCGAAACGATATTCCGGATCGCCCTGGAACAGCGGCAGGTACGGTGCCAGCGGTTCGTCCAGCGCCTGCCGCGCACGCGCCGCCGGTTCGGCCACGTAGGTCCCGCCGCCCACGCGCGCCGTCAGCAGCCCCTGGCTGGCCAGCTGCGCGATGGCCTCGCGCAGGGCGGTGCGCGAAACGCCCAGCTGCACCGCCAGAGCTCGCTCGGCGGGCAGCCGATCGCCCGGCTGCAGCTGCTGTTCCTGCACCAGCACGCGCAGCTGCGCGGCCACCTTGTCCGAAACCCGTTGCATGCTCATGGCGCCATTGTCGCCCGAACGGCCTGGCGGCGGAGGGATACGCAGGCCATGGCTCAGGGAATCATCCAGGTCAGCCAGTAGGCCTGCGCCAGGGTGATCAGGCCGACCATCCCAGTGAACACCAGGCTGTGCTTGACGGTGAAACGGAACAGATCCGATTCCTTGCCGGCCAGCCCCACCGCTGCGCAGGCAATGGCAATGGACTGCGGCGAGATCATCTTGCCGGTCACCCCGCCGGTGGTGTTGGCCGCCACCAGCAGCACGTCGGACACCCCGATCTGCTGAGCGGTGGTGGCCTGCAGCGCGGAGAACAGCGCATTGGACGACGTGTCCGAACCGGTGAGGAACACGCCCAGCCAGCCCAGGAACGGCGAGAAGAACGGGAACGCCTTGCCGGTGTGGGCCAGCGCCAGTGCCAGCGTGGCCGACAGGCCGGAATAGTTGGCGATGAAGGCAAAGGCCAGCACCATGCCGATGGAATAGATCGGCACGCGCAGCTCGCGCACGGTCTCGGCAAAGGTCTGCACGGCCGCCTTGGCCGGCATGCGCAGGGCGATGATGGCGATGACTGCAGCGAGAAGGATCGAGGTACCGGTCGCCGAGAACCAGTCGAATTTGTAGATCGCTTCATAGCTCAGCGGAGCCGGCACGATCGGCGGCATCTTCTGCACCATCTGGTCCAGGCCGGGCACCGGAATCTTCACGACCCAACCTTCCAGTGCGCCGCCGCTGGCGAACAGCGCCTTGAACGGCTTGATGCTCCACAGGGTGACCATTGCAGTGAGGATCAGGAACGGCGACCACGCCTTGGCGATCTGGCCCACGCTGTAACGCGGCGCATCCAACGCCTGTGCGGCGGCTTCGGCGCTGGTGGCGGTATCGAAGCGGAAGATGCGTACCGGCTTCCAGCGGCGCAGGAACAGGGTCAGGCAGACCAGCGAGGCCAGCGACGCGGTGATGTCCGGCAGTTCGGGGCCGATGAAGTTGGAGGTCAGGTACTGGGCCAGGGCGAACGAGCCACCGGCCACCAGCACCGCGGGCCAGGTTTCCCTGATGCCACGCCAGCCATCCATGATCGCCATGATCCAGAACAGCACGATGATCGTGAGGAACGGCAGCTGCCGGCCGGCCATCTGCCCGATCTCGAACGCATCCAGACCGGTGACCTGCCCGGCAACGATGATCGGGATGCCCATTGCGCCGAAGGCCACCGGGGCGGTGTTGACGATCAGGCACAGGCCGGCGGCATACAGCGGCTTGAAGCCCAGCCCGACCAGCAGCGCAGCAGTGATCGCCACCGGCGCGCCGAAGCCGGCTGCACCTTCCAGGAAAGCGCCAAAAGCGAAGCCGACCATCAGCATCTGCAGGCGCTGGTCTTCGGTGACCGACAGGATCGAGGCCCGGATGATGTCGAACTGCCCGGTCTTCACCGAGACCTTGTAGAGGAACACCGCGCCGATGATGATCCAGGCAATCGGCCAGAGCCCGTAGACGAAGCCGTAGCCGGCCGCGCCCAGCGCCTGCGCCAGCGGCATGCGGTAGAACAGCAGGGCCACGCCCAGCGCGATCGCAACGGTGATCGTGCCGGCCAGCCAGCCCTTCATGCGCAGCACGGCCAGTGCAACGAAGAAGAACACGATCGGCAGCAGCGCGATGAGGCTGGACAGCCACAGGTTGCCGGCGGGGTCGTACAGGTGTTGCCAGGGCTGCATGGAAGCTCTCGACTGGGGGCAGGTTCACCACCGTTTGGGTGGCACGTTGCGGTCCCAGCATCATTGGTACTACCAATAATGATGAAGATGGGCCGCTGGACGCAGATTGAACCGCCTATCGCGTGGATAGCCTATTAGACCATAGCGCTAGATGGATTATTGGTATGACCATTACACCATCTCTGGGTCAGAGCCTCTTCGGGGATCTGGCTCCAGGACCCACGTTCCTCAGAGCTTCTTTTCAACGCGCCGGATCACCGCCAGCACCAGCACGCACAGAACGCTGACCCCTAGGGCGATGACGAACTTGCCAATGCCCACTGCAATGCCGATGGCTGCGGCCATCACCAGTGAACTTGCCGTGGTCAGCCCACTGACCTGGTCCTCGCGGCTGCCACGCAGAATGGTGCCCGCGGCCACGAAGCCGACGCAGGCCACCACGGCCTCGATCAGGCGCACCGGATCGACCTGCAGCAGGTCCCGATAACGCTCCTGCTGGAAATGCTCGGCTACTGAATCGCCGAGGCCGACGATCAATGCCGCCGCCCCGGCAATCAGCATGTGGGTACGAAGGCCCGCGGCATGCTTGCCCATCTCGCGCTCCACGCCAAGCACGCCGCCGAACAACATCGCTGCGGCTACGCGCAGCAGGATCGATACATCCTGGGTGAGTTCCATCGGCAGGCTCCGGGAGTTTTCCGGAGCCTCGCGCGAGGGGCGTGGCATCCCGGTGAAGATGCCACCACTACCGGATCACCCGGCAGCGTCCACCTTCAGCGCATCACTGCGCCAGGTAGCCGCCATCGATCGCGTAGTACGTACCCGTAGCGAACGAGGCATCATCGCTGGCCAGCCAGGCCACCAGTGCGGCCACTTCTTCCGGGGTGCCCAGGCGCTTGAGCGCGTGGCGATCTTCCAGCGTTGCGCGCACCTTGGCGTCCATCTTGTCCAGCAGCGGCGTGGCGATGAAGCCCGGGCCGACCGCATTGATGCGGATGCCATCGGCGGCGTGTTCCCACGCTGCGGTCTGGGTCAGGCCGACCACGCCATGCTTGGCTGCCACATAGGCCGTCGAACCGGCGTAGCCCACCTGGCCCAGGATCGAGGCCATGTTGATGATGCTGCCGCCCCTGCCTGCCGCGCGCATCGCCTGGATCTGCGCGCGCTGGCACAGGAACACACTGGTGAGGTTCACATCAACCACGCGCTTCCAGCCATCGACCGGGTAGTCGCCACTGCTCGCGGCCGGGCCGCCGATGCCGGCATTGTTCACTGCGATGTCGATCCCCCCCAGCTCCTTCACCGTGCGCTGCACGGCCGATTCCACCGCGGCCTCATCGGTCACGTCCAGGGCAATGCCGATGGCCTGCACGCCCTTGGCCTTCAAGGTCAGCACGGTGGCATCCACTGCCTCCTGTTTCAGGTCCCACACCGAGAGGCTGGCACCGGATGCAGCGAGCAGTTCGGCCACGGCCAGGCCGATGCCGGACACACCGCCGGTCACGATCGCGGTCCTGCCCTTCAGCTGGTAATCAATCATCTGTGTTCTCCACGTGTTGGTCAGCATTGCGGAATGCATCCGCCTGTCGACGACGTTACGCCCGCGCATGTTACGGACGTGCCATCTCCGGGGCGGTGGGGCGCGCATGGCCTGCAACGATCCTTCCCATCGCTGCAACGCATTCGCGCCTATGCTCCAAGCCATCCCTCCCCTGCCCGTGGAATCTTCGATGAGCCCTGCCGCCGATCTGCTGTTCACGCCCACCCACCTTGGCGACATCGCCGTGGCCAACCGCATCGCCATGGCGCCGCTGACGCGCAACCGCGCCCTGCCCGACCGTGTGCCTTCGCCACTGGCCATCACCTACTACCAGCAGCGCGCCAGCGCCGGCCTGATCATCGCCGAGGCCACCCAGATCAGCCCGCTCGGCCAGGGCTACCTCGACACCCCGGGTATCTACAGCGACGCGCAGGTGGCTGGATGGAAGCCGGTGACCGACGCGGTGCACGCCGCCGGTGGCCGCATCGTGCTGCAGCTCTGGCACGTCGGCCGCATCTCCCACACCAGCCTGCTGCCGGACGGCGAAGTGCCGGTGGCACCGAGCGCGATCCGCGCCAACGGCAAGACCTTCACCGCCAACGGTTTCGAGGATGTATCCGCGCCGCGCGCGCTGGCCATCGAGGAAATTCCGGCGTTGATCGAGGACTACCGCATCGCCGCGCGCAATGCGGCTGCCGCCGGTTTCGATGGCGTGGAAGTGCACGCCGCCAACGGCTACCTGATCGACCAGTTCCTGCGCGATGGCAGCAACCACCGCAGCGATGCCTACGGTGGCAGCATCGAGAACCGTACACGTCTGCTGTTTGAAGTGGTCAGCGCCGTGGCCGAAGCCATCGGCCCGGCCCGCACCGGCGTGCGCCTGTCACCGGTCACCCCGGTCAACGATGCGCACGACAGCGATCCGCAGCCGCTGTTCGACCGCGCGGTGGAACGGCTGGACACGATCGAGGGTCTGGCCTTCATCCACGTGATCGAAGGCGCCACCGGTGGCGACCGTGACAACCTCGCGTTCGACTATGCAGGCCTGCGTGCGCGCTTCCATGGCCCGTGGATCGCCAACAACGGCTACGACGCTGCGCGCGCGGCACAGGCCGTGGCCAGCGGCTACGCCGACATGGTGGCGTTCGGCCGGCCCTTCATCGCCAACCCGGATCTGGTGGCGCGCCTGCGCAGCGGCGCCGCGTTGGCCGATCTCGACCCCAACACGCTGTATGGCGGCGGCGAACACGGTTACACCGACTACCCCGCACTGGGCGCGTAATCCCGTGTCACCGGCCCGTCGCTGCGGCGGCGGGCCCGCGCTAGAATGTCCCGGCGAGCCGACGCCAGCACTTTCCCCCACAGCTGAGCGGCCCCGCAATGTCCCGATACTTCACCTTTGCCGATTACCGTCGCTTCGGCGATCGGCACGGCTATGACTACCGCGCCGACCCGCGCGACCTGCGCGACGACCAATGGGTGGGTCGCGGCGAAATGCACGAACAGACCCTGCGCGGCGGCCTCAGCCTGATCGCCACCGATGTGTGCAACCGCGTGGGCTATACGGCCACTGCCGAGCAGCGGCCCGGCCTGTCGATCCGGATGATGCTTGATGGCCAGGTCGACGTGCAGGTGCCGCAGCGTGAGGCCTTCAGCCTGCGCGCCGGCACCGCGATGACCAGCCATCACCGTGAACCGGTCGAGATGCGCGGCGTGCATCCTGGCAGCGTGCGCCTGCGCGGGGTGAGCCTGCGCATTCCTGCGGAATTCGACGTGGACCTGCTGCAGCAACCGGCACTGCAGCAGGCATTGCAGGGGCAGGAAGTCGGCTGCCGGCACTGGGCCATTCCGCACACACTCGTGCCGGCGCTGTCGCAGTTGTTCGACAGCCCCTGGCAGGGCGACCTGGATGCGTTATGGCGCGAAGGCCTGGCCCTGCAGATCCTGGCGGTCGGCCTGCAGGCCGATGACCTGCACGGGGCCACCACCCGTGCGCTGCGTGCCGGCCAGCATGCGCGGCTGGAACGCGTGCGCGCCTTCCTGCGCGAGGATCCCAGCCATGAGCACAGCCTGGTCGAACTGGCGCAGATCGCCTGCATGAGCCCCAGTTCGCTGCGCCGTCACTTCGTGCAGCAGTACGGCTGTTCGGTGTTCGACTACCTGCACGAACAGCGCATGCACCATGCCGAACAAGGCCTGCGCGAGCGTGGCTGGAGCGTTGAACAGGCAGCGGCGGCCACCGGCTATCGCCACCCGAGCAACTTCGCTGCGGCCTTCCGCAAGCGCTTCGGCCTGGTGCCCAGCCTCTGGCGCACCGGTCCCTCGAAGGGGGGTTGACCTGTTCTGGATCGCGCGATCCCCGCTCTGGTAGGTGTCGACCTTGGTCGGCACGCATGCCGGCCAGCGGCCGGCACTACCAACATCGCACAATCCCCGCTCTGGTAGGTGTCGACCTTGGTCGACACCCTCCTGCATGCACCACCCACCTCAATACACCGGCAGATCGATGTAACTGGCCTGGGCGGCGCTGTGCCAGACCCGCTGCGTGGCCTTCTGGTAATCCCCCGGCTTGGCCAGATAGATGTTCGGCACGTAGGTCTGCGGGTTGCGGTCATACAGCGGGAACAGGCTGGACTGCACCTGCACCATCACCCGGTGCCCCTTCTGGAACACATGGTTGGCGTTGGGCAGGTCGAAGCGGTACGGCAGCACCTGGTTGGCCACCAGCGCCTTGGGTTCGCTGAAGCTCTCGCGGTAGCGACCGCGGAAGATCGCCAGCGAGACTGGCAGCTCATAGCCCCCCATCTCCGGCGTCGATGCTTCCTGGTCCGGGTAGACGTCGATCAGCTTCACCACCCAGTCGCTGTCGGTGCCGCTGGTCGATGCCTGCAGGTGCACCACCGGCGCGCCACCGATGCGCAGCGGCTCGCTCAGCGGCTCGGTGATGAAGGTCAGCACATCAGGCCGGCCATCGACAAAACGCTGGTCCTTGACCAGCCAGGTGGTCCACATGTCACGGTCGCCGAAGCGCACCGGACGCGGCACGAACGGCACCGGCTTGGCCGGGTCGGACACGTATTCTTCGAAGTCACCCTCGCCCGCTGCCGGCGCCTGGAAGGCCAGCTTGCCACCGGCACGCAGGTACAGCGGCTTGCTGGCTGCGGTGCACTCCTTCTGGCAGCTGCGCGGCCATCCCTGCAGGCGGTCCCAGTGGTTTTCGCCGGTGTTGTAGATCAGCACCGGCGGCGTGTCGGCCTTCGGGGCTCCGTCCACCAGGTACTGGTCGAAGAACGGCTTGAGCACGTCGCGACGGAACTGCATCGCGGTATCGCCGTCGAACTTCAGCGCGCCCAGCGAGTCACCGGTGTAGTTCACCTGGCTGTGCCGCCATGGGCCCATCACCAGGTAGTTGAGGGTATTGCCGGTGTCGCGGCCCTCCATCGCCTGGTAGGCATGGTTGGCGCCCCACATGTCTTCCTGGTCCCACAGGCCCTGCAGCCACATCGTCGGCACCTTCAGCGGTGTCTTCGCCATCACCGCGTCCAGTGCCTGGCCCTGCCAGAAGGCATCGTAGGACGGGTGCTGCACCAGCTTCTTCCACCAGGTCAGCTGGTCCACGCCGGTGAAGCGTGCGTAGTCACCGGCCGAACCGATGCGCAGGAAGGTGCTGTAGTCGTCGTAGCCGAGGCTGGGCAGCGGCGTGCCCTTGCCGCGCTTCTCGGTCTGCATCGCGAAATAGTTGAAGTTGACCTGGCGGAACGCACCGTAATTGAGCCAGTCATCGCCCATCCAGCCATCGACCATCGGGCTTTCCGGTGCGGCCACCTTCAGCGCCGGGTGCGGGTCGGTCAAAGCCATCACCACGGTGAAGCCCTCATACGACGAACCCAGCATGCCAACCTTGCCGTTGGTCTCCGACACGTGCTTGACCAGCCAGTCGATGGTGTCCCACGCATCGGTGGAATGGTCGACCCTGGTGTTGTTCAGCGGCCCGCGCAGCGGCCGGGTCATCACGTAATCGCCTTCGGAACCGTACTTGCCGCGGATGTCCTGGAACACGCGGATGTAGCCGCCATCGACGAACACCTCATCGCCCTGCGGCAGCAGGTCGCGCATGCGCGGCGAATCGCTGCGGCTGGCGCGACCGGCCGCGTCGTAGGGTGTGCGGGTCAACAGGATCGGCGCGTTGTGCGCGCCCTTGGGCACCACGATGACGGTGTACAGCTTGGTGCCATCGCGCATCGGCACCATCACCACGCGCTTGTCGTAGTCGCGTCCGACATCCGGGGCCACGAAGGGCTTGCCATTGATGTCCGGGGTCATCGGCGGGGTATCGGCGGCCAGCACAGTGCTGGACAGGCAAAGGGCGATTGCTACAGCAACGGCACGCACACGCATGGAGACCCCTCCCGGCAGGAAAGACCCAAGCGTACTCCTGCCCTGCCCGGTGAGGTGTGTGCAGGCTTTGCGTTCTGCGCTCTTTGGGGGCAGGACTGATGGCACATGTGCCGTCTCTGGTAGTGCCGGTCAATCCGCTGCCACCTCATGCAGCGCCAACCAGCGCCAACGCCCCTGCTCCTGCCGCAGCACCGCCAGCGACTCCCGCCATGCGACCGCCCCATCGCCCACTGCATGCCCTTCGCGATAGCGCAGCACGGCCAGCGGTGATGGCGCTTCAATCACCTGCACGGCGTCGATGGTGATGCGCAGGCCAGGGCGCGCACCATGCCCGCCCACGAACAAGGCCTCCACCGCCTGCCGGTCCAGCCGCCGCCCGGCAATGCCGACCATGCTGAAGTCCGCGCAGAAATGCGCCATCAGATCGTCAAGTGCGTCGGCGCCCACCTCGGCGCGGAACCAGGCCTGCAGTCTGTCGTGCAGTTCGTGGATTTCATGTTCGGCGGTGCGGTGCATCAGGCATTCTCCGGTTGCGGAAGGAGCAAGGGCTGCGAGCGGCGCAACAGCGCCATCGGCAGCAGGGTGAGGACAACAAAAAGGGGACGGAGGGGATCAAGTCGTTTGTGCACAAACGACTTGATCCCCTCCGTCCCCTTTTCAAAGACACGGCCCCTTGCGGGGCCGTGTCTTCAGGCATCAGCGCAGCACCTGCTCCGCCAGCTGCACGTCCACCGTCTGCAGCGGTTCGGCCGCGTTGCGCGACAGCTGCACCTGGTAGGTGCCGCCGGCGATCTTCCACTGGCGCGCCTGTGCATCGTAGTGGGCCAGGGTCTTCGGCTCGGCTTCGATGCGGATGCGGCGCTGTTCGCCCGGCTGCAGCTGCACCTTGTCATAGCCGATCAGGCGGATCGGCGTGGTGCTGCCGGCCGGCAGCTTCAGGTACAGCTGGGCCACGTCGGCACCGGCGCGCTTGCCGGTGTTGCGGATGTCCACGCTGGCGACCAGGCGCGAACCTTCCACGCTCACCTTCAGGTTTTCATAGGCGAACGAGGTGTAGGACAGGCCATGGCCGAACGCGAAGGTCGGGGTCAGGCCCTTGGCGGCCATCCACTTGTAGCCGACGTTGGCGCCTTCGATATCGAAATCGAACACGTCGCCGAATGCCTTCTTCGGCTTGAAGCCCAGGCCGTCGATGTGCGGGCGCGGCAGCTGCGATTCGTCCACCACCCAGGTCACCGGCAGGCGGCCGGACGGGTTGGCCTGGCCGGTCAGCAGCGCGGCGATGCCTTCACCACCGCGGATGCCCGGGTACCAGGCCTGCAGCATCGCCGGCACCTGCGCCAGCCACGGGGTGCGCACCGGGCCGTTGGTTTCCAGCACCAGCACGGTCTTCGGGTTGGCCTTGGCCACCGCCGAGATCAGCGCGTCCTGCTTGTCGGGCAGCTGCATGTCCGGCAGGTCCACCGATTCGGCCGCCCACTGGGTGGCGAACACAATGGCCACGTCAGCCTGCGCTGCGGCCTTGGCCGCCGCAGCGGCGTTGCTGCCGTCCACATACTCGATGGTCGCGTCCGGGCGCGCCGCACGCAGCGATTCCAGCGGCGAGGACGGGTGGAAGATCACCGGGCCCGGCCAGGTGGTCGGCATCACGCCCGGCACCGCGTTGGTGCCCTTGGCGGTCACGCCCACCATCGACGAACCACCGCCACCGATCACGCCCTTGTCGGCATGCCCACCGATGATGACGATGCGCTTCATGCTGTCGGCCAGCGGCAGCAGGTTGCCTTCATTGCGCAGCAGCACGCTGCCTTCTTCCACCGTGCGCTGGGCCACGGCGAAGCCGGCTTCGGCATCCACCTTCTGGTGCTGCGGCGGGTTGTCGAAGTTGCCATGCAGGAACATCGTGCGCAGGATGCGCGCCACCATGTCGTTCAGGCGCGCCTGCGGCACCACGCCGCCGTGCACGGCCAGGCGCAGCGGTTCATCGAAGAACACCGCGGCGTCGAACACTTCACCGGCCGACTGCTGGTCCAGACCGGCCAGCGCCGCCTTCGAACCGCTGTGCACGCCACCCCAGTCGGACATCACGAAACCGGGGAACTTCCATTCCTGCTTCAGCACCTGGTTCATCAGGTAGCCGTTCTCGCAGCCATAGGTGCCGTTGATCTTGTTGTACGAGCACATCGCCACGCCCGGGCGACCAGCGTCCAGCGCGATCTCGAAGGCCAGCAGGTCCGATTCGTGCATGGCCTGTTCGCCGATGCGCACGTCGTGGAAGTTGCGGCGGGTCTCCATGTCGTTCAGCGCGAAGTGCTTCATCGAGGAGATCACGTGCTGACTCTGCACGCCCTGGATCAGCGCGCCGACCATCGAACCGGCCAGCAGGGGATCTTCGCCGGCGTACTCGAAGTTGCGGCCGTTGCGCGGGTCACGCTGCAGGTTGACGCTGCCCGACAGCAGGATGTTGAAGCGCTGCTGCCACGCTTCGCGGCCCATGGTCGCGCCGCCGGCGAAGGCCACTTCGCGGTTCCAGCTGGAGGCGGTGGACGGGCCGGACGGCATCGCGGTGGCGAAGTCGCCCGGACGGATGCCGCCCGGATTGGTCACGCCCACGCCGGCATCGGCCGACTGCTGCGACGGAATGCCCAGGCGCGGCACCGCCGGCACGAAACCGGCCGAACCCACCGCGCCTTCCGGCAGCGGGCCACCATCCTTGCCCAGCCCGAAGTAGCTGTGCAGCATCTGGAACTTCTCGTCCTCGGTCATCGCCTTCAGCAGCAGCGCAGCGCGCGCATCGGCGTTGAGGGTGGTGTCCATCCACGGCTGCTCGCCGCCCTTGTCGGCCACGTAGGCCAGGGTCAGCAGAGTCGCGCGCAGGGCGCTGCCATCGATCTTGAACGGCGCGCTGCTGGCCGCCTGGAAGCCATCGCTGAAGTAGCTGGCATCGGCCTCCAGTGCCACGCGGGCCGGATCGAAGCCGGCGGCCTTGGCCGATTCACCGGCCACCGCACCCAGCAGCACGGCCGGTGCGCCCAGGCGCGAACGGGTGACCAGGGCCGGCAGGCGCGCGGCGCCCGCACCGGCATCGGTGTACACGGCCACGGTGTGGCGGCCATCGTCCAGGCGCAGGTAGTTCAGGCCCGGCTGGTCGGGGCCGGATTCGGCGGCGATCGGCAGGCGGGTCAGCACGGCCTGGCCCTGCTGGGTCTGGCCGTCATCCTTGCCGGCGTCAATGAAGCGGTATTCGTAGCCCAGGCCATCGGCCAGCAGCTGCAGCGGATCGACCTGGCCGATGCCGCGCTGCACCTGACGCACGCTGACGGCGTCCACCTGCAGGGATTTCAGCTGGGCGGCCAGGGCGGGAATGGCATCGGCGGTCGGCGCCTGGTCCAGGGTCAGCACGGTGAAGGCGGCCGTGTCGGCCCAGGCCGGGGCGGCCAGCGCGGCAGACAGCGCAAGGGACAGGGCAAGCGGCTTTGTAAACGTTTTCATCGGCGGGCGTAATTCCGTTGCCAAGGCAATCGGTCCAGGGAAAGTGCCGCCGAAGGGTGCAGCGTTCATGCCGCGCGGGCGTTGCCAGGCAACACACCGCGGGCCAGGGGACGGACCGGTCTGCGCGCGGGACCCTCCTCCCGGCGTGACAACCTGCCTGCCCGGGCCGCAAGCGACCCATCTTGTTAAGATTGTGCGAGGGCATCGATGGCTGTCAACAGGACCTAAGTCACAGGCTGCTGTCCCGGCCTGGTTATCAGGCCATCACCGCCCGTCATCAGCGGGCCGCAGGGGCGTACCGATAATGAGGTTCCCCGCGATGGACCGAGCCCATGAACGTACACCGCACTTTCGACCACCTCTGGCGCGACCGCTGTGATACCTCCAGCCAGCGCAGCCCGCGCGTGCTGATCCGCGTGTTCGTCACTCCCGGCGAGCTGGAGCGCAGCGTGGCGTTCTACGAACAGCTGCAGGGCGTGGTGGCCGATGCCGGCTTTCCGTTCCCCGATGCCGGCCTGCGCCTGGCCATGGTCGGTGCGTTCCTGCTGATCGAAGGCAGCGATGACGCGCTGGCGCCGTTCACCTCCACCACCGGCACCCTGTTGGTTGATGATGTGCGGCCCTATCACGACAGACTGGTGGCGGCCGGCGCCGAGATCATCTTCCCGCTGCAGGTCGTGCCCACCGGCGCGGCGTTCAATGCGGTGCATCCCGATGGCACCGTGGTCGAGTACGTGCACCATCGCCCGGATCCGCACGGGCGGTGATGGGACGGCCGGGCTGCCGCCCGGCACCCGCAGAGGCAACGGCAAACGCAACAGCAGAATCAAATGCCGCATTCCGTGGGATGGCGGGGCACTGTGGGTCTGCGCGGATCCACCAGGGCGGGCACGCGCATCCCGGCCGGGCGGGCCCAGTAGATCCACGCCATGCGTGGATGCTTCTTCCTTCATCAACCTGAAATCCCACCCCGGAATTTCATTAGTAATTCTACTCACAAGGCGAGTAGCATGTCGCTTTCAGCCCCTCATCCCGGCCTGTCGATACTCGCCCCATGCCAGCCGTTCCCGCCCATTCCTGCCGCTTCCCACCTGACCGGCGTCTCCCCTGGAGGACCGGCTGATGGGCGCCGTCGTCGCGCTCGACCGTCTGCTGGACGGCCGCCAGCTGTGGCGTGGCCCGGCGCGCACCGGGCCGGCCAGCGACCACCTGGCCAGCGGCCACCCGGCGCTGGATGCCCGCCTGCCCGGCGGCGGCTGGCCGGCCAGTGGCCTGTGCGAGGTGCTGCAGGATGCCCCCGGGGTGGGTGAACTGGCCCTGGTCTGGCCGGCGCTGGCCAGGCTGAGCCAGCGCGACCGGCCGATCGTGCTGGTCGCCCCGCCCTACCGCCCGCACGCCCCGGCCTGGGCCGCGGCCGGGCTCGATCTGGCCCAGCTGCAGATCATCCAGGCCGCGCCGAAGCAGGCGCTGTGGGCGGCCGAACAATGCCTGCGCTCGGCGGCCTGTGCCGCGGTGCTGTGCTGGCCGCAGCCGCAGCAGGCCGATGACCGTTCGCTGCGCCGCCTGCAGGTCGCCGCCGACAGCGGCCAGTGCCTGGGCTTCGTGTTCCGCGACGTGCGCGCCGCACGCAATCCCTCCCCGGCCAGCCTGCGCCTGCAGCTCGACCACGGCCAGGTGCGGGTGCTGAAGTGCCGTGGCGGCCTGCCGCCCGCGCAACCGCTGCCGCTGGCCATCGCCCACTGAGGCCGCGCCATGCACTGGGCCTGCCTGTTGTTGCCGCAGCTGGCGCTGGACAGCGTGCTGCGCCTGCAGCCGGACCCGCAGCGGCCACTGGTGCTGCTGCAGGGGCCGGCGCAGCGCCGCGTGCTGCGTGCGGTCAGTCCGGCAGCACGCGCGGCCGGCCTGCGCCCGGGCATGCTGCTGTCGGCCGCGCAGGTGCTGGTGCAGGACATGCAGCTGCACGACTACGACCCCAGCGCCGAACAGCACACCCGCCAGCTGCTGGCCAGCTGGGCCTATGCCTACAGCTCGCAGGTCAGCCTCGATTTCCCGCATGCGCTGGTGCTGGAAATCGGCGCCAGCCGTGCCCTGTTCGGTGACTGGCTGAAGATCGAGAAGCGCCTGCGCGATGGCCTGCACGAGCTGGGCTTCCGCCACCGCCTGGTGGCCGCGCCCACTGCGCATGCCGCACGCGTGCTGGCCAACGTGCACGATGGCCTGGGCGTCGACATGCAGCAGCTGCCGGCGCTGCTCGCGCAGCTGCCCTTGTCGCGCTGCGGCCTGCCCGCCGAAGCGGTCACCGTGCTCGGCCGCTCCGGCCTGCGCACGCTGGGCGCCGCGCTCGATCTGCCGCGCGACAGCCTGGCCCGGCGCTTCGCCCCCGATGTGCTGCAGCAGCTGGACGCACTGCGCGGCCTGCCGGCACCGCCACTGCGCTATTACCAGCCCCCGGACCGCTTCGATGCCCGCATCGAGTTCGAGTACGAGATCGAATCCAGCCAGGCCCTGCTGTTCCCGCTGCGGCGCCTGCTGCTGGACCTGGCCGCCTTCCTCTGTTCGCGCGATGGCGGCGTGCAGCGCTTCGACCTGTATTTCGAACACGACCTGCTGCCGGCCAGCGTGCTGACCATCGGCCTGCTGGCCCCCGAGCGCGATGCCGCGCTGCTGTTCGAGATCACCCGCAACCGCATGGAGGCCTTCGCCCTGCCCGCCGGCAGCCGGGCGCTGCGCCTGCAGGCCGAACATCTGCCGCCGTTCGTACCGGCCGCGCGTGATCTGTTCGACACCCGCCCGGCGCAGGCAATGCCGTGGACCCAGCTGCGCGAGCGCCTGCGCGCACGCCTGGGCGATGACGCCGTGCAGCCGCTGGCGGTGCAGGCCGACCATCGACCGGAACGGGCCAGCGGCAACCAGCCAGTGGGCAAGCCTCCGGCGTACTGGCCGCTGCGCCCCGGCTGGCTGCTGGACACACCGCAACCGCTTCGCGACCCGCGCCTGCGCATCATCGCCGGGCCGGAGCGTATCGAATCGGGCTGGTGGGACCACACCGATGCACGCCGCGATTATTACGTGGTGGAAACCGCGCACGGCCAGCGCGGCTGGGCATTCCGCCCGCGCAACGATCCGCATGCGCCGTGGATGCTGCACGGCTGGTTCGGTTGAACCGCCATGGCCGCCGCCTCCCCTGCCTATGCCGAACTGCACTGCCTGTCGGCCTTCAGCTTCCAGCGCGGCGCGTCCACCGCCGACGAACTGTTCGCGCGTGCCGCCGGCCAGGGTTATCGCGCCCTGGCAATCACCGATGAGTGTTCGCTGGCCGGCATCGTACGCGCCTGGCAGGCAGCAAGAACGCATGGCGTGGCGCTGGTCATCGGTGCTGAATTCCAGGTCGAGGACGGACCGAAGATCGCCCTGCTGTGCACCGACCAGGACGCCTACGCCGGCCTGTGCCAGCTGATCACCACCTGCCGGCGGCGCGCAGGCAAAGGCCAATACCGCTGCCTGCGCGAGGATCTGCATGGCCTGGCCGAGGGCCTGCTGTGCCTGTGGCTGGACCGGCAGCCTGATGCCAGCCACCTGCCGCTGCTGCGTGCCGGGTTCAACGACCGCCTGTGGCTGGCGGTGGAGCTGCACCACGAACATGACGACGTGCGCCGCCTGCAGCAGCTGCAGGCCTTCGGCGAACGCCATGCATTGCCGCTGGTGGCCAGTGGTGACGTGCACATGCACGTGCGCCGCCGCCGCGCCCTGCAGGACACGCTGACCGCGATCCGCCACCGCTGCAGCGTGGCCGAAGCCGGTTGGCGGCTGTTTCCCAACGGCGAACGCCACCTGCGCCCGCGCAGCGCGCTGGCCCAGCTGTATCCACCGGAACTGCTGGCAGAGACCGTGCGCATCGCCGGGCGCTGCCACTTCACCCTGGATGCGTTGCAGTACACCTACCCGCGCGAACTGGTACCGGAAGGACACACCCCGGACAGCTGGCTGCGCGCCCTGGTGGAAGAAGGCATTCCCGAGCGCTGGCCGGAAGGCATCGAACAGAAGCAGCGCACGCAGATCGAACACGAGCTGGCCTTGATCGCCAAGAAGAACTACGCCTCGTACTTCCTCACCGTGCAGGACATCGTGCGCTTCGCCCGCCGCCAGAAGATCCTCTGCCAGGGACGCGGCTCGGCGGCCAATTCGGCGGTGTGTTTCGTGCTCGGCGTCACCGAGATCGACCCGGCACGCAGCAACCTGCTGTTCGAGCGTTTCATTTCCGAAGAGCGCGACGAACCACCGGACATCGACATCGATTTCGAACACGAGCGCCGCGAGGAAGTGCTGCAGTACGTGTTCAAGCGTTATGGCCGCGAGCGTGCCGCGCTCACCGCCGTGGCGATCAGCTACCGCGGTCGCAGCGCGATCCGCGATGTCGCCCGCGCGCTCGGCCTGCCGATGGACCAGGTGAACGAGCTGGGTGCGGCCATGGACCATTGGGGCGGCAACATCCCGCTGCCGGACACCCTGCGCGAGCGCGGCTTCGATCCGGACACGCCGCTGATGCGGCGGCTGCTGTCACTCACCGAAGAGCTGATCGACTTCCCCCGCCACCTGTCGCAGCACCCGGGCGGTTTCGTGATTTCCGAACACCCGCTGTCCACACTGGTGCCGGTGGAGAACGCCGCCATGGCTGGCCGTACCGTCATCCAGTGGGACAAGGACGACCTCGATGCCACCGGGCTGATGAAGGTCGACTGCCTGGCGCTGGGCATGCTCACCGCCATCCGCAAGTGCCTGGCCATGCTGCAGCAGCACGGCCTGCACGAAGGGCGCATGGATGCGATTCCAGACGAGGATGACCCGACCTACGACATGATCTGCGCCGCCGAAACCATCGGCGTATTCCAGATTGAATCGCGCGCGCAGATGGCCATGCTGCCACGCATGCAGCCCCGGTGCTTCTACGACCTGGTGATCGAAGTGGCGATCGTGCGCCCCGGCCCGATCCAGGGCGACATGGTGCACCCCTACCTGGAACGTCGGCGGATCCTGCGCGAACAGGGGCCCGAAGCCTTGAACGATCCCGACAACCCGCTCTATCCACCGCAGCTGGAACGTGTGTTCGCACGTACCCTGGGCGTGCCGCTGTTCCAGGAACAGGTGATGCAGCTGGCAGTGGATGCCGCCAGCTACACTCCGGGCGAGGCCGATGCACTGCGCCGCTCGATGGCCGCATGGAAACGCCACGGCGGCCTTGAGCCGCATCGCGAAAAGCTGCTGGCTGGCATGCTGAAAAACGGCTACAGCCTGGAATTCGGCGAACGCCTGTTCGAGCAGATCAAGGGCTTTGGCAGCTACGGCTTTCCCGAGAGCCATGCGGCCAGCTTCGCCCTGCTCACCTACGCCAGCTGCTGGCTCAAGTGCCACCATCCGGCCGCCTTCACCGCCAGTCTGATCAACAGCCAGCCACTGGGCTTCTACAGCCCCGACCAGCTGCTGCAGGACGCGCGCCGGCACGGCATCACGGTACTGCCGGTGGACGTGCGCCACAGCGACTGGGACTGCACGCTGGATTTCAGCAAGGGCGCAGCGGCGATCAGGCTCGGCCTGCGCCTGATCGACGGCTGCAGCGAAACGGCAGTGCAGGCACTGATGCGCGAACGCGCGCGCCGCCCGTTCGACGACGTCGGCGACCTCTGCCAGCGCACCGGGCTGGACCGGCGCCAGCAGGGCCTGCTGGCCGATGCCGGTGCACTGCGTGGGCTGAGCGGCCACCGCCATCGTGCACGCTGGGATATTTCCGGCGTGGAAAACCGGCTGCCGCTGTTCGACCCGGCCCGCGCTACCATCGAGGCCCGCGTGGCGCTGCCGCTGCCCAGCGCGTGGGAGGACATGCAGGCCGATTACCGCAGCACCGGCACCACGCTCGGCCGCCATCCGATCAGCTTCCTGCGCGCGCAGCTGCGCAGCCGTGGCTGTCTCGACGCTGCACAGCTGGGCGGCCACGGCCATGGCCGCCGCGTGCGCATTGCCGGCCTGGTACGCATGCGCCAGCGCCCGCAGACCGCCAGCGGGGTCACCTTCCTCACTCTGGAAGACGAGACCGGCATGGTCAATGCCGTGGTCTGGCGGCACGTGGCCGACCGCCAGCATCGCGTACTGGTCGATACCCAGCTGATGCAGATCGACGGCCGCCTGGAACGCGTCGATGGCGTGCAGCATGTCATCGTGCAGCGCATGCTGTGCCTGGACGAACTGCTGCAGGGCCTGCGCAGCCACAGCCGCGATTTCCATTGAGCGATGCATCGACCAACGGTCGACGCTACCCATCCGCTATTGCATCCGCTATCGTCGGCACATCCAAGGAAGGACGAACGATGGCCCGCGTACTGTTGCTGACCACCCTGGGGGTTTCGACCCTTGCCCTGCTTGTTTCCGGCTGGACCGCCTGGAACCTGCACCACAGCCAATCGCCACAGCGGGTGATCGAAGCCCGTGGCCTGGTCATCCACGATGAAAAGGGCCAGGCGCGTGTCATCCTCGGCGCCCCCGTACCCGATCCACTCAGCAAGGGCATGGCGCAGGGCCCGCGTGCGACAGCCCTGTCAGGCATGATCCTGCTCGGCCCCGATGGCTCCGAACGCGGCGGCTACGGCACCAGCGACCGTGGTGGCGAAGCCCTGCTGACCCTCGATGATGCCAGCGGCACCACCGAAGTATTCAAGGTCGTGGCCAACCCCGATCGCGGCGCGAGCCTGATGGTGCGGCACCAGAACAACACCGGCGCCATGCTCACCTCGTGGCAGGGCAAGCCTGAACTGGTGTTCCTGGATGACACCGGCCAGACCTACTACGTGCGACCCGGCGCCAACGCCGCGCCCTGAGCGCTCGCCCTTGTAGAGTCGAGCCATGCTCGACTTACGCCTTTGTAGAGTCGAGCTTGCTCGACTGATTGGCGAACAGCAGTCGAGCAAGCTCGACTCTACGACCCGCACACCACTGCGAGATCATCGGCCAGCCTGCGCAGCTCCGCCGCCCCCAGCGCCGCACAGGTGATGCGCAGCCCATGCGCCGGCGCCGCCACCGCAAACACCTCACCACCACGCACATGCCAGCCGCGTGCCGCCAGCGCCAGCACCTGCGTGTGGCTGTCACCCGGCAGCGGCAGCCACAGGTTCAAGCCGTCCATCGGCAGCGGCGTCTGCAGCCCGCGCGCGCGCAGCAGGTCCTGCAATGACTGCAGGCGCTGCTGGTAACGCTCACCTGCAGCGGCAATCTTCGCCCGTTGCGGCGCCGATTCCAGCACCGCGCTGGCCGCATCCTGCAACAGATGACTGACCCAGCCGGTACCGGCCGCCAGACGCAACCGCAGGCGCGCCACCGTCTCTGCATCGCACCCCAGCCAGGCCAGCCGCAGGTCCGGCCCCAGCGCTTTGGACAGCGAGCGCAGCAGCGCCCAGCGCCGCCCATCGTCTGGCAGCACCGAGTGGTAGGGCTGTTGCGAAAGCAGCGCGAAGTGATCGTCGATCAGCACCGCCACCTGCGGATAACCGGCCAGCACCTGGCGCAGCGCTCGCGCCCGCTTCGCGTCCAGGCTGGCCCCGGTGGGGTTGTGCGCGCGCGGGGTCAGCAGCACCGCCCGTGCACCGGCCTCCAGCGCACTGCGCAGTGCCTCCACCTGCATGCCATGCGCATCCACCGCTACCGGCAGCACCGCGTGGCCGCCAGCGGCCAGCACGTTCAGGCTGCCGAGGAAGCACGGATCCTCCACCGCGATGCGGTCACCCGGCAGCAGCCACGCCGCCAGCAGGCGTTCGATGCCGTCCACCGCCCCATGGGTCAGTTCCAGCGCATAGCCGGCCGGGCAATGCGGGTCCAGCGAGGCGCGCGCCAGCCGCTGCATGCGCACGTCCACCGTCTCGGCCCCGTACAGCCGCGGGGCTGCGGCCTGAAAGCGCACGGTGGGAAGAAGGCGCGGGTCCGGGTTGCCTCCCGCCAGATCGCGAAGGGCCAGGCCCGGCGCGCTGCCCTCACGCGCCATGGCCGCCGCTGGCCCGCGCACCACCGTGCCACGGCGGCCACCGGTGCTGGCCAGGCCGGCACCGTCCAGGCGCTTGTAGGCGGCCGCCACGGTATTGCGGTTCACCCCCAGCCGCTCAGCCAGCTCCCGCACCGGCGGCAGCACGCTGCCCCCAGCCAGCTGGCCGTTGCCAATACCCTCACGGATGCTGTCGAAGATGGCCTCGGCACTACGCCCGGTGATTTTCATTTTGTCCTATGCCAAACTAATTCTTGTCCTGTGCCAGTGTATCCCACCCTGGCCACCCCGCACCGGAGGTCCCCCATGCCCCTAGCCGCCGCCGACTGGCCCGTCGCCCAGTCCGTCGAACAGATTGCTGCCAACCTGGTCACCGTGCGCCAGCGCATCGCCGATGCCTGCATGCGCGCCGGCCGGGACCCGGCCAGCGTGCGCCTGTTGCCGGTCAGCAAGACCGTCGACGAGGCGCGCATCCGCATGGCCGTGGCCGCCGGTTGCCACGAACTTGGCGAGAACAAGGTGCAGGAGGCCCAGCGCAAGGCCGAAGCCATGGCCGACCTCGGCGTGCACTGGTCGGTCATCGGCCACCTGCAGACCAACAAGGCCCGCCATGTCGCCCGCTTCGCCAGCGAATTCCAGGCCCTGGACAGCCTGCGCGTGGCCGAGGCCCTGCAGCAGCGGCTGCAGTTGGAAGATCGCGTGCTGGATGTCTTCGTGCAGGTCAACACCTCGGCCGAACCCAGCAAGTACGGACTGGACCCGGACGCCGTCGCTGGCTTCGTGCAGCAGCTGCCCGCCTTCGACCGCCTGCGCGTGCGCGGGCTGATGACTCTGGCAATCTTCACCACCGACGTCGAGCGCGTTCGCGCCTGCTTCGTGCGCCTGCGCGAACTGCGCGACCAGCTGCAGCACACCGCACCGGCGGGCATCGACCTGTCACAACTGTCGATGGGCATGTCCGGCGATTTCGAGGTTGCCATCGAAGAAGGTGCCACCGTGGTGCGTGTCGGCCAAGCGATCTTCGGCGCGCGCGCGACGCCGGACAGTTTCTACTGGCCCAGCGCAGGGGAACCCGCATGACGGCCACTGCCGGCAGGCACGCTGTCGTGCTGCAGCACGTCGCCTTCGAAGACCTGGGCACGCTGCAGCCCCTGCTGCTCGCCCAGGGCTGGACCGTTCAGGTCCTGCAGGCCGGCGTCGATCCACTGGAGCCGGCCGAACGCGCGGATCTGCTGGTAGTGCTCGGCGGCCCGATCAGCGTCAATGACACGGCCTTCCATCCGTTCCTCGCCGACAGCATCGCCCTGCTGCAGCGCCGCCTGCAGCAGCAGCGTCCGACGCTGGGCATCTGCCTGGGCGCGCAGCTGATGGCGCGCGCCCTGGGCGCCACGGTCGCGCCCAGTGGCGGCAAGGAGATCGGCTTCGCGCCGCTGCTGCTGACCGAAGACGGCCAACAGTCGCCCCTGCAGGCCCTGCAGGGCATTCCGGTGCTGCACTGGCATGGAGAAGCCTTCGAGCTGCCCGTCGGTACGCAACGCCTGGCGAGCACGCCAGCCTGCAGGCACCAGGCCTTCGCCCTTGGCCGGCATGCGCTTGCCCTGCAATGCCATCCGGAACTTGACGCGCGCCAGTTCGAGCGCTGGCTGATCGGCCACGCCCTGGAACTGGCCCAGGCCGGCATCGACCCCAACGACCTGCGCATCCAGGCTCGTCGCTACGGCGCGCCCCTGGCCGCCGCAGCCACGGCGATGTTCGCGCAATGGCTGCAGCACCTGCCGGAGAACCCGTAATGCACTACCGCCTGACCATCCGTCGCCACGGCCAGTACTGGGGGCAGTTCGACTGCGAGGGCCCCGATGCCCTGCAGCACCTGCAGGACGTCGCGGCGCGACTCCCCGCCGACGACGGCTTCCAGCTGCAGCAGCTCAAGGGCGTGGGTGAGGAACGCATCCTGTCCAGCGGCGCCGGGGGGCTGCGCGTGCTGGCCGCGCAGATCCAGTACACGGCCTTCTGAAGCCGGAACCCCGCCGTCCTCGAGGATCACCCCGGGCGGAACGCAATTAATGCAAATGATTCTCCTTTACTGTAAGGTGCAGCCGCTGCCCTTGCCGCCGCGGGCTGTTCCCCTTCAACGCAACCGCCCGCCCCGTGTCCACGCCTGTCGAACCGACGGAAGTCGCGCATCTGTGCACCGCCCATCACCGGCCGCTGCATGCCCACGTCCGACGCAAACTCCCGCACCGCAGCGACGCCGATGACGTCGTCCAGAAAACCTGGCTGCGCGTCATCAAAGCCGCGGCCCGTGGGCTGCTCGGCAACGGCCGGGCGTACCCGTACCGCGCCGCCCACAACCTCATCGTCGACCCTGACCGGCAGCGCGCGCGCCGTCGCGAAGAAGCACTGGACGACGCCCGCGTGCTGATCTTCGCCAACCCGGCACTGCTGCCCGGGCAGCGCCAGCTGGACCCGGAACAGCTGCGCCATCTTGACGCCATCATCGCCGCCCTGCCCGCACGTTCACGACAGGTCTTCCTGCTGGCGCGGGTGAAGCAGATGGGACTGGCCGAGATCGGGTGCCAGCTCGGCATCACCCGCCAGACCGCGCATGGCCATCTGCTGCGTGCCCTGGTGGCCGTACAGCAGGTGCCGCAGGTGTGAGCCAGGCCACCATTGCCCGGGAGGCAGCCCGCTGGTGGCTGGATGGCCATGACGGCCAGCGCGACGAGAGCGCATTCGCCCGCTGGCAGGCGGCTGACCCGCGCCATGCTGCCCAGTACCAGCACCTGCAGGCGCTGTGGCAGGTTGGCATGGACCTGCCCGGCCTGCAGCGCCGCCAGCAGCGACGGCAACGTCGGCGTCTGCGCGAGGCCTGCATCGCGGTCTTGTTGCTGTGTGCGCTGGGTATGTACTGTCGCCATGTGACCCCACCTGCTGCACAGGTGGTGCGCACGGCCGCCGGACAGATCCGCGAAACGCCCGTGCCTGATGGCTCGTACCGGCAGCGGCTGTCCGTGGACCAGCCTGCCGATGCCGCGCCGCTGCTGGAACGCAGGCACGGCGTGCAGCAGGCACGGAATGACGGCATGGCCAAGGGGCTGGCCACCACGCCCGCCCTTGTGGTCGCCCTGGCTGCGCCGGGTGATGCTCCCGATGGGCACGATGCCGACCGTGTGGGCATGTCCGGCGATGAGTGAGCGCAGCCGCCACTGGCTGGCCATTGCCATCAGCACCGGACTGCATGTGTTGCCGCTGCTGCTGCTCATGCAGTGGACGGCAGCGCCGTCGCCGCTGCCGCCGCCGGAGCAGGACATGCGCATCAGCCTGCGCCTGCTGGCTCCGGCATCGCCGCCGCAACCCGTGGAAGAGCGCCACGCCGATACGCCACGCCCGGCGCAGCAGGCCAGTGCCCCGCAGCCCAGCAAGGCGCCACCGCCGCCGCTGCCCACCGCCGCCCGCGAAGGCGAGCTGGCCGCCAGCGAAGCCGGCGGTAATGGCCGGCAGCCCCTGCAGATCGACCTGCCTGCCGCATCGACCAACGCATCGCCGGCAACCGCCTCGGTCGCTGCGGCACCGCCCACACCGGATGCGCCGCCCGCAGACGTACAGGCAGGCGCGGCCAGCGACCAGTGGGAGGCGCGCCTGATGGCGCGCCTGCAGCGCTACCGCTTCTACCCGGCCGCTGCACGCGCGCGTCGCCAGCAGGGCACCGCATGGGTACGGGTCAGCCTGGACCGCGAAGGGCGACTGCTCGCGTTGCGGCTGGAACAGTCCAGCGGCCATGCGCTGCTGGATGAAGCCGCGCTGCAGACCTTCCGTCGTGCGCAACCGCTGCCCCCCATTCCCGATGAGATGAACGCACCGCAGGAACTGGTGGTACCGGTGGAGTACTACCTGCACCAGGCATAGCGGATGCAGCGTCGAGCATGGGCTCGGGCGCTACGGCTCCCACGCCACCCGTAGAGCCGAGCCCATGCTCGGCTGCCCTGCACAGCAGTCGAGCAAGCTCGACTCTCCCCCCGGGTCAGGCCTTCAGCACCTCCACCCGGTACGACACGTCATCGCCGTCGTGCTCGATGATCAAGCCGTGCACATCCGACTCGAAGCCGGGGAAACGGGCATTCTGCTCGCGGGCGATGCGCAGCGACTGGATGATCGGCTCATCGCTGTCACCGAAACGCTCGCCGGGCATGATGGTGGGGATGCCCGGCGGATACGGCACCAGCATGGTCGCCGCAATGCGGCCACTGATCTGCTCGATGTCGACCCGCTCGATCTCGCCCTTCACCAGGTGGTTGTAGGCGTCGGCCGGGGTCATCACCGGGGTCGGCAGGTCCACGTACATCTCGCGCATCACCTTGGCGACCGAGAATTCCTGGTTGAACGCGTGCAGTGCATCGCACAGATCACGCAGGCCCCAGCCGGCATAGGCAACCGGATAGTCGGCGGCCAGCGACGGCAGTGCCTGGCTCAGCGGCGCATTGCGGTCGTACAGCTCCTTGAACGCCATCAGCTCGGTCACCAGGGTGCTCCACTTGCCCTTGGTGATACCCATCGAGAACAGGAACAGGACCGAATACAGGTTGGTCTTCTCCACGGTGATGCCGCGGCTCCACAGGAACTTGCTCAGCACCGCGGCCGGAATGCCCAGCCGCCCCATGCTGCCGTCCATCGACAGGCCCGGGGTCAGCAGGGTTACCTTGATCGGGTCGATCAGCACGTAGTCGTCGACCAGGTTCTCGAAGCCATGCCAATGCCCGTCGGGCTGCAGGTACCACTCCTCGCGCTTGGCCACCAGCGGTGCCGGGGTTTCCCCCTTGTCCAGGCTGCGCTCGACCTGGGTCGGCTGCCACACGCTGAACCACCAGTCGTCGCGCCCCAGATCGTCGCGCACGTGCAGCATCGCGCGGCGGAAGGCGATCGCCTCGTCGTGCATCTCCTGCACCAGCGAACGGCCGGCGTCGCCCTCCATCATCTTCGAGGCCACGTCGCAGGCCGCGATCACCCCGTAATGCGGGCTGGTCGAGGTGTGCATCATGAACGACTCGTTGAAGCGCTCGGCGTCCAGGTTGCGCTGGGCCGAATTGCGTACATGGATCATCGACGCCTGTGAGAACGCGGCCAGCAGCTTGTGGGTCGAATGCGTGGTGAAAATGATCGCGTCCTGCTCGCGCGGCTTGCCCTTGGCCATGCCGTAATGGTTCTCGTAGAACGGATGGAACGCGGCATAGGCGTACCAGGCTTCATCGAAATGCAGGAAGTCCACCGCGCTGCCGATCTCGTCGGCGATCTTCTCGGCGTTGTAGCACAGGCCGTCATAGGTCGAATTGGTGACCACGGCGATGCGCGGCTTGGAACCTGCCTGGTAGGCCTTGCTCGCCAGCGGGTTGGCAGCGATGCGCTGCTGCAGCGCTTCGGGGGTGAACTGATCCAGGCTGATCGGGCCGATGATGCCGTGCGCGTTGCGGCTGGGGGTGAAGTACACCGGCACCGCGCCGGTCATGATGAGCGAATGCAGCAGCGACTTGTGGCAGTTACGGTCAACGAAGACCACGTCGCCGCGCGCCACCGTGCCGTGCCAGACAATCTTGTTGGCAGTGGAGGTCCCGTTGGTGACGAAGAAGGTATGGTCGGCGCCGAAGTTGCGCGCGGCCTCTTCCTCGGCCTCCTTGATCGGACCGGTATGGTCGAGCAGCGAGCCCAGCTCCGGCACCGAGATCGACAGATCGCTGCGCAGGGTGTTCTCGCCATAGAACTGGTGGAACGCGCGCCCGACCGGCGATTTGGTGAAGGCCACGCCGCCAGCATGGCCCGGCGTATGCCACGAATAGTTCGATTCGGCGGCGTGGTGGATCAGCGCCTTGAAGAACGGTGGCAGCAGGTTCTTCATGTAGTCTTCCGCCGCGCGCATCACCTGCCGCGCGATGAAGCCCTTGGTGTCTTCAAACAGGAAGATGAAACCGTGGATGTGCTTGAGCAGCTTGCTGGGCACCTTCTCGATGGTGCGCCGCTCGCCGTACAGGAACACCGGCAGGTTGGCCCGGCGCGCGCTCTGTTCGCGCAGGAACGCGGTCAGGCGCTGGAACTCGCCGTCCACTTCCTCGCTGCCATCGATGGAGATCAGCACCGCCGAGGCAGCCACGTAGGTGCGCGCACCGGCACGCGCATCATCCAGGTTCAACCCGCACAGCACGCGCTGGTCGTTGCCGCGCAGCTCCTCCACCAGCGCGCGGATCAGGATGCCACCGATGCGCGGCGACTCGTAGTCGTTGTCGATGACAATGACGGGATAATCCAGGGACTTGAAGTACACGATGTTTCTCCTTGTCGAACTCAGGAATGCTGGGCGCCGGCGCCGATGGCCGACACCTCACGGGCACGCTGCCGCTGCTGGCGGCGCTCCTCGCTGAAGAAGGGATAGAACACGGTGATGAACAGCACGAACAGGAAGGCGTACTGCACGATGCTTCCCGACGAGCCGTAGATCGCCCACAGGCAGTACACGACGGTCAGGCTGGTCAGGGTCCAGAAGGCACCGGTGTGCACCAGGGTGTGCGAGCGTTCCACCACGAAGTAGCAGGCCACGCACGAGTAGATGTAAGGCAGCAGGGTCAGCACGACGGCCGCCGAGGTGATCACATCGAACTGGGCAGAAGCGGTTTCCGAGGTCGAAGTCACCAGCACCGCCAGGGTCATCAGCACGGCAACGATCAGCACGCCCTTGACCGGCACGTCGTCCTTGTTGGTCTGGCTGAAGATGCTCGGGAACAGGCCATCATCGGAGGCGGCCTTGGCGCTCTGCGCGGTCAGCAGGATCCAGCCCCCCAGCGAACCGGCCGCGCCGACGAAAGCGCACAGGCTGACCAGCGCGCCGCCCCAGCCGCCGACGGCCTTGGCCGCAGCCAGCGCGAACGGTGCATCGGACACCTGCAGTTCTGCATTCGGCACCATGCCCATGATGACCGAGGAGCTGGCAATGTAGGCCACGGCCGCCAGGAACACGCCGGCCAGGGTCGCGCGTGCCACGTTCTTTTCCGGGTTCTCCACCACGCCAGCGGTCACCGAGGCCGATTCAACGCCGATGAAGGCCCACAGGGTCAGTGCCGCCGCGCTGGAGATCGCACCGAAGTTCGATTCCCCCGATACGTTGTACGCGCCCTTGAAGATGTCGGCATCGAAGAAGAACCAGCCGAAGATGGCGATGCCCAGGATCGGCACCAGCGCAAAGCTGGTGGTGACCGTCTGCACCCGGCTGACGAAGGCCGGGCCGATCATGTTGGCGAAACTGAGCGCCCACACCAGCACCAGCACCGCGGCGCAGCGCACCAGCGGCTGCGAGAGGATCGGGAAGAAATAGCTGAAGTAGCCCACCGCCGCGATCGGAATGGCAACGTTGCCGATCCAGTTGGCGAACCAGTAGATGGTGTTGGTCTGGAAGCCCATGTAGGGCCCGAACCAGTCACGCGCGTAGGCATAGGGGCCGCCCGCCTTGGGCGCCAGCTTGCCCAGCTTGGCGAACACGAAGGCCAGCAGCAGCGCGCCGGCCGTGGTGATCAGCCAGCCCCAGATGGAGGCGGTGCCGATCTTGGCCAGGCTGGAGGGCAACAGGAACACACCGGAGCCCATCATGTTGCCGGCGACGAGGAAGGTGGCTCCGACCACCCCGATCTTCTTTGCTTGTGCCATGGCACTCTCCTGAAGCTGGCATTGGCCCGGCAATACCGGGCATGGGAACTGGCTGCGCTGGCGCTGGATACGCTGGCGGCTACTTGATGAAGTTGTATTGCAGGCTGCCCTGGACCCGGACCGTGTCGCCGCGTGCGCCGCTTTGCTGCTCCAGGCGCCCGTACAGCAGCTCCATGCCCATCGTCCACGACGGTGCCGGGCTCCAGATCAGGTTGAAGACGCCGTAGCGGCTTTCCCGGAACGCGTCAGCGGCCAGCGCGCTGTTCCGCTCCAGGGTCAGCTGGCCGAAGATCAGGTTCGAGCGCCACAGCTCGGACCAGTAATGGGTGTAGCCGACGAAGCCACCGTGCACATCCAGCGCATCGAGCCGGCCCTCGGCATCAACCACCGCATCCAGGCCGGAGCCGGTGAGATCAGCGGTGTAGCGGCTCAGGCCGCGGCCCCCCAGTGCGCCGAACAGCAGCAGATCGCGCTCGCCCACCGCCGCCGAGCCGCTCAGTTGCAGGCCACCGCCCATGCGCCGGTCGCGCTCGCCATCACCGTCATAGGCCAGGCTGCGCGCCACCGCGCCCAGCTGGAGATGGCCCCAGTCGCGCTCCATGCGGGCGGTAACGGTAACGTCGGGCAGGCGGTTGGCGGCCATGCGTGTGTCACTGGCCCCGGCCAGTTCGGTGTCGGGGTCTTCAGCGGCAAGGGTCAACGTATTGCCCTTGCCCATCGTGAAGCTGTGATGGATGCCGGCCACCAGCAGATAGCCGGCACCGCCCGGGCCAGCGAAATCGAGCGTGTCGGGCAGGCTGTCAGCATCCATGAAGCTGGAATAGCCATAGCCTGCGTAGGTATTGCCGAGCTGTCCGTAGGCATGTCGCAAGCGGAACTGGTAGCCGTCACTGCTGCCGAAGAAGTCGTTTTCCAGATAGAAGCGCAGGTTGCCGTGGGTGGTCGGCCGCCGCGCCTCGAAACTGAAACGGGTCTGCTTGGCGTGGATGTTGAAGTTGGACACGTCGCGGTGGCTGCCGCCCACCGGTATCGACGAGGGAATGAACTGGTCCTCGTCGCCTGCCGCGCGCGAATCAGCGATGGCATCGAGCTTGGCGTAGCCGCCGATGCGGATGACGGTATCGGTGCCGGGGATGGCGAAGAAGCCCTTCAGGTCCGGGTCGGTAGGACCCGCCGCGCTGTCCGGTCGCGAGGCTGCGGTGGACGGGTCGGCCACCGATTCTCGTTGTGGCAGCACCGGCGGCGCGACACCCGGCACCTGGGTGGGATGCAGCGCCCCCATCGTGCCCGACGTCGCTGCTGGCGTGACCGGCGTTGCGCTTGCAGCGACCACCGGCGGCGGCGCTGCAGTGGCGGCTTCGCGCTGTTCAAGGCGATCCAGGCGCTGCTGCATGCCCTCCAGAGCCTGGCGCAGGGTCGCGATCTCACGCCGCAGCGCCTGCGCGTCCTCGCTCTGGGCATGGGCGGGCATCGCCGCCAACGCTGCCATGCATGCCACACTCAGTACTGCCAAGCGCATTGCATCCTCCATGGACGAACACCTGCCATGCACCGCCAACCGGGACGCGCAAGCGAACCCGACTGCGAGCTGCCGTTGCTGGGTTGTGGAGTACTGCGTCGATGCCCACAGACAGCCTGCGCATGGCAGGCAACAGAACGATGACATCGCCCTGTCATTGCCCCGGGTCGCTCGACTGCGGCTGCGCTGCCAGCACGGTGGCGACCGCAGGCGTCTGGGTAGCAATCCTGCAGTGAGGGTGTCGTGAACAATCCGCCCCGGAGTAAGCCTTCGAGGCGGGTCCGAAGCGCTGTCCGTGTCGCAGTGACGCTGTATTCCATGCGTCAAGGCTAGTCGACCTGTCGCTTTCAGCCTTGATCGGAATCAAGCCGCAATGCTTGATCTCAGTCACTATTCAGAAGTGATTTCGCAACGGATGCTGCGCAGCCCTTGCAAGGCGCAGGTGTTGCAGAATGCAACAGGCCCGCACGTTGCCATGCGGGCCTGTCGCGGCAGATGAGGTGCGGCTGCGCCGTCAGCGCGGACCGAGCACCTTCAGCAGGTCATCTCCCTGCGGCAGGCCGGCGCGACGCCCAACCGTTCCCTGTTCATCCTGGAACAGGATGCCCGGCGTGCCCTGGAACCCCATCTCGACCATCAGCACCTGGTTGGCGTCCAGCTTGCCGGCGACCTCGCGGCTGATGCTCGGCAGCGGCTTGATGCCACCGCGCTCGAACTGGTGCTCGTTCTCCAGCAGGGCCGCGCTGGGATCGCGCGCGGACAGGATCGCCGCCGCTTTGGCCGGGCTGTCCTCACGGATCACGCCGACCATGATGTGGCGCAGCTGCACCTTGCCCGCATCAACCCACGGGCGCGCCGCATCCCAGAACTTGTGGCAATACGGGCAGTTGGCATCACTGAAGGTATAGACCACGCGCGGTGCGTCTGCCTTGCCGTCGCGCACCCAGGCACTGGCTTCCAGCTTGGCCCACATCTTGGCCGACATCGGCGCAGACACCAGTTTTTCCACCACCTCGGCAGCCACATCGTTGCCCTCGGCATCGAACAGGCTGCCGACCAGCACGTGCTTGCCATCTGCGGTCACGTAGGCAGCGGCCGGCTGCTGGCCACCCACCACGCCGGCAAAGCCGCGCAACCCACCGGGCGCGTCGAATTCAGAAACCACTTCGAAGCCGTGCTTCTCGATGCCCTTCAGAACGGCAGGGATCTCGCCCTTGGCCGGGGCCGTAGCCGGGGCCGCAGCAGCGGTACTGGCCGGCGCCTTGCCGGGCGGGGTCTGTGCCTGGCTGCAGGCGGTCATGGCCAGCAGCACCGGCAGGATCAGGACCGCAGGCGCGGTGCGCAGGGAAATCGACAGCATGTGAACTCCGGAAGGAAATGCCCGCGCAGGCTACCGCAGCCTGCGCAGTTTGTGTTCAAGACCGGCATGGGTCAGTTCACCCAGGTGCAGATCCTGCAGACGCCCCTGCGCATCGAACAACAGGGTGGACGGGTAGGCACGCACGCCGAGCGCGGTCGACGCGGCGGCAGGTTCGTCCAGCAGCACACCCCGCAACTCAAGGCGCTCCGCGCGAAGGAACTGCTCGACTTCATCCTGAGGTTCACCCTGGTTGAGGAAGACGAACTGCAGCTCGGGATGCGCCTGCTGCGCCCTGGCCAGCACCGGCATCTCACGCCGGCAGGGCCCACACCAGCTGGCCCAGAGATTGAGCACCAGCGGCCTGCCCCGGAACTGCTGCAGATCCAGCGGCCGGGCCTGCAGGTCCAGCACCTGTACGGCAGGCAGGGCCAACGTGTTGGCCTGCCACGTGGCCAGGCCGTGGCTGCCCACACCCCACAGCAGTGAACCGGCAAGCGCACTGCACAACACCGGTACGCGCAGCGAGGCGTGGCCGCGCAGGCTCCACAGCCCCCAGACCAGCCCCGTCGCCAGCACCGCCGCAACGTGATAGCCGCCATCGGCAATCTGCAACACGCTCCACGGCGCTTCACGATACAGGTCGAGATTGGCGATGACGAAGGACACGCGCCCGCAGAGCAGGCCCACCAGCAGCATGTCGAGCACACGCCCGGCCCCGGAGGGCCGCGGCGGCGGCGTCTGGCGCGCTGTCCACAGCCGCGCGCTGCCCATCGCCAGCAGCAGAGCAATCAGGATCACCACTACCGGCATCGGCACCGGCCCCACACTTGGCATTACATCACCCGCCCGAACGTTCAGAGTCGTGCATGTTCGGAGCGCCGCGCCTGCCGTGCAAGCGTGGCGCTCCCACCTGCGCAGTCAGGCAGCATCCAGTCGCGATACGTCGGCCTGCTTAGGCGGCGCCGCCCGCGGCGGCATCAGCGCAGGCGCGGGCAGCGCGCGTTCGCGACGTTTGCTGCTGACGTGGCGTCGATAGTTGGCCGGGGTCATGCCCACGATACGCAGGAACAACCTGCGGAATGCACTCTGGTCAGCATAGCCCACACCCCACGCCACCTCGTCGATGCTGGCGCCCTGCTGCAGCAGGGTCTGCGCCTTGGCTACGCGCAGCCGCTGGCAGTACTCGATCGGGCGCAGTCCGGTCGCCTTCAGGAAACGACGCTGCAGCGTGCGAGGTTCAAGCCCGGACACCTCGCAGATACCCGGCAGCGTTGCCCCGCGTGCTGCGGTGGTGTGCAGCCAACGCTGCGCCTTGAGTACATCGCGATCGCCGTGGGCGAAATTGGCACTGAAACGCTCCAGGTCCTGCTGCACATCGGCCGGCACGACAATGCCCATGTGCTGGGCCACCTCGCTGGCAACCCCCTGCCCGTGCAGGCGGTACAGCAGCCGCAGCCCGAGATACCGCCAGGCCTGCGCGCCGGCCACGGTCAGCAGGTCGCCGTCATCGACCAGCGTACGTTCACTGGGGGCCCAGCTGGCGGCCTGGCCCTGCAGGGACGGATGGCGACGCAGGTCCGGACCGGCCACCGTGCGCCCGGCCAGCAGTCCCGCGCGGGCCAGCACGCCAACACCGTCCGCGGCTGCGGACAGCAGGCTGCCGCCGTCATAGTGCGCCCGCAGCCAATCCAGCAGCACTTCCTCGGCACGCACCGACACGCCCGGGCTGACCTGGCTCGGCAGGGCAATCACAGCAGGAATGGCAGCATCGAGCATTTCCGCGCCGGCGATCCGGTTCACGCCCCTGTTGTTGGCCGGTACGATCCAGCGGGTTACCAGTACCCGGGCACTGGAACGTCGCTGCTGCTGGGCAAGACGGTTGGCCACGTGCGCCATTTCGGCCAGCACCGAGGCGGCCGACGGATCTCCGCCCGGGTACTCCACCACCGCGACCTCGACGAATCCCTCGTTGTTCAGTCCCTCCACGCTCCCCTCCTCCATTCGTTCAGGCCGTCGAGCGGCCGGCTCTGGCGAAGGGTAGGAAGTGGCCCAACGGGAGGGCTATGAAGAAAGTTGCAAAGTCGGCTGAATAGCCAGAATCCACAAACCCTTGACTCTTGACCAGACTCCAGGGTTGACAATGCCTGCTGTTTCCAGGAGTGCGCCATGAATATTGGAGAGCTGGCCCGCCAGGCCGGGGTGCCGATCGACACCGTCCGCTATTACGAACGCCAGCAGTTGCTGCCCATGGCGGCACGCTCGGCCGGCGGCTACCGCATCTTCGGCGAGCACGACCTGCGCCGGCTGCGCTTCATCCGCCGGGCCAAGGCGCTGGGTTTCAGCCTGGAGGAAATTTCCGAACTGCTGGCGCTGAGCGACCGCCGCCAGCAGGACATGGGCAGCGTGCGCGGGACGGCGCAGGCGCGGCTGGCCGACATCGAGCACCGGATGGCCGAGCTGCAGCGCATGCATGCGGCGCTGTCACAGCTGGTGGACGCCTGCCCGGGCCATGGCGAACTGGACCAGTGCCCGATCCTCGCCGCCCTGACCGAGGACAACGCATGAACCGCGGGCATTCCCCGGATGGCCACGGCCACAGCCAGGCACCCGCCGCAGGCGGCTGCTGTGGCGCTGCGAAGAAAACCCCGGCCACGGTGAAGGATCCGGTCTGCGGCATGGACGTGGACCCGGCCAGCACCGCGCACCACGCCCACCACCAGGGCCAGGACTACCACTTCTGCAGCAACGGCTGCCGGCAGAGATTCGTCGCCGATCCTCAGCGCTACCTCGATCCATCGTCCCATGTCGCAGCCGAAGTACCCGCGGGCACCCTGTACACCTGCCCGATGGACCCGGAAATCGTGCAGGAGGGCCCCGGCACCTGCCCGATCTGCGGCATGGCGCTGGAACCGATGATGCCCAGCCTGGACGAGGGCGAGAATCCGGAACTGACCGACTTCCGCCGCCGCTTCTGGGTGTCGCTGCCACTGAGCGTGGCGACGATGGCGCTGGCGATGTTGGCGATGACGCCGCTGCTGCATGCTTTGTCGCCGACGCTGCGGGTATGGATCGAGGGCGCGCTGGCCACGCCGGTGGTGCTGTGGGCCGGCTGGCCATTCCTGCGCCGCTGGGCGCAGTCGATCCGCAACCGCAGCCCCAACATGTGGACGCTGATCGGTACCGGCGTCATCGCCGCCTACGGCTACAGCGTGGTGGCGACGGTGGCACCGGGCGTGTTCCCGCCCTCGTTCCAGCAGCACGGCCACGTCGGCGTGTACTTCGAAGCGGCAGCGGTGATCATTTCGCTCACCCTGCTCGGCCAGCTGATGGAACTGCGCGCACGCGCCAGGACCTCTGCGGCGATCAAGGCCCTGCTGGGCCTGGCACCGAAGACCGCGCGGCGCATCGATGCCGATGGCAGCGAGCATGATGTCGAACTGGCCAAGGTGAAGGCCGGCGACCGCCTGCGCGTGCGTCCCGGCGAGAAGGTGCCGGTGGATGGCCGCGTGCTTGAGGGCCGTTCCTCATTGGACGAATCGATGCTGACCGGCGAGCCGGTGCCGGTGACCAGGCAGGCCGGCGACAGCGTGATCGGCGCAACCCTCAATGGTTCGGGCGCGCTGGTCATCGAAGCCGAACGTGTGGGCGACGACAGCATGCTGGCGCAGATCGTGCAGCTGGTGGCGCAGGCGCAACGTTCGCGCGCACCGATGCAGCGCATGGCCGACAGGGTAGCGTACTGGTTCGTGCTGGCGGTGCTGGGCGTGGCGGCACTGACGCTGCTCGGCTGGGGCCTGTTCGGTCCTGCGCCATCGTGGACACACGGGGTGCTCAACGCGGTGGCCGTGCTGATCATCGCCTGTCCATGCGCGCTGGGGCTGGCCACGCCGATGTCGATCATGGTCGCCACCGGCCGCGCCGCGCAGCACGGCGTGCTGTTCCGCGATGCCGAAGCCATCGAAGCACTCGGCAAGGTCGATACGCTGGTGATCGACAAGACCGGCACGCTTACCGAAGGCCGGCCGGCGTTCGACGCCGTGCATGCCGCCGCGGGTTTCGAAGACACCCAGGTGCTGCAGTGGGCCGCCAGCCTCGACCAGGGCAGCGAACATCCGCTGGCCGAAACCATCGTCAGCGCTGCACGCGCAGGTGGATTGCCGCTGCTGGCGGTGGAGGATTTCGATTCGATCACCGGACTGGGCGTGCGTGGCCGCGTAGACGGCCGCGCGATGTGGCTGGGCAATACCGCCTTGATGGCCGGGCAGTCGGTGCCGGTGACCGCCGTGCAGGAACAGGCCGATGCGCTGCGCCGACATGGTGCCAGCGTGATGTACCTGGCGGTGGACGGGCAGCTCGCTGGCCTGCTGTCCGTGGCTGATCCGATCAAGTCGACCACCGCCGAAGCCATCGCCGCGCTGCACCGCGATGGGCTGCGCATCATCATGGCCACCGGCGATGGCCTGCTGACCGCGCAGGCCGTTGCGTCCATCCTGGGCCTGGACGAGGTACACGGCGAAAGCCGCCCCGCCGACAAGGCCACGCTGGTGCAGCAGCTGCAGGCACAGGGTCGCGTCGTGGCGATGGCCGGCGATGGCATCAACGATGCCCCGGCGCTGGCCAGCGCCAACATCGGCATCGCCATGGGCACCGGCACCGACGTAGCGATGTCCAGCGCACAGATCACGCTGGTGAAGGGCGATCTGCGTGGCATCCTGCGTGCGCGCCAGTTGTCGCGTGCGGCCGTGCGCAACATGCGGCAGAACCTTGGTTTCGCGTTCCTCTACAACGGACTGGGCATTCCGGTCGCGGCCGGCGTGCTGATGCCATGGGGCATTTCGTTGTCGCCGATGCTCGCTGCGGTGGCGATGAGCCTGAGTTCGGTTTCGGTCATCAGCAACGCGTTGCGCCTGCGCGCGCAGCGTCTGCCTGGCGGCTGACATCGGCCTCGCAACGGATGTGAAGAAAAGTGCAACAAACGCTTGCCAACCCCCGGGGGCACAGCTATTATTTCGCTCCTCAGCGACGTGGGGCCATAGCTCAGCTGGGAGAGCGCCTGCATGGCATGCAGGAGGTCAGCGGTTCGATCCCGCTTGGCTCCACCAATCTTTCGGCATTAGGCCGTCGAAAGGTCGCTAAAGAACATTGATGAGATCTGCGTCCCCATCGTCTAGAGGCCTAGGACATCACCCTTTCACGGTGGCGACCGGGGTTCGAATCCCCGTGGGGACGCCAACTCATCACGAACAACAAGGACCCGGCCGATAACCGGGTCTTTTTTGTTCACCGCCTACCGGCGTTCAGGTTGTGGCGTTGCGGTTCCCCTGCCCTCGTGGCCCTGGTGAACCACAACGAAGAAAGCGAAAAAAAAGCTTCCACAAAGGTGAATGCGTTGGTAAGATAGGCGGCTCGGTAACACGGGGCCATAGCTCAGCTGGGAGAGCGCCTGCATGGCATGCAGGAGGTCAGCGGTTCGATCCCGCTTGGCTCCACCACTTTCGACATTAGGCCGTCGAAAGTTCTACAACTTGAAGTTTTTCGTGCGTCCCCATCGTCTAGAGGCCTAGGACATCACCCTTTCACGGTGGCGACCGGGGTTCGAATCCCCGTGGGGACGCCAGTTTCAGAACGGACCCTGCTCCCGGCAGGATCATCCGGAGTTTCATGGGGCCATAGCTCAGCTGGGAGAGCGCCTGCATGGCATGCAGGAGGTCAGCGGTTCGATCCCGCTTGGCTCCACCACTTCGACATTAGGCCGTCGAAGATCTACAACTTGAAGTTTTCGTGCGTCCCCATCGTCTAGAGGCCTAGGACATCACCCTTTCACGGTGGCGACCGGGGTTCGAATCCCCGTGGGGACGCCAATTCTTGAAGACCCCGGCCTCGGCCGGGGTTTTTCTTTGTCTGCAGCCTGGGCTGCCATATCCACGCCATGCGTGGATGGATGCCTCACCGCCACCGGGCGTCAGAACCGCCGGTACATTCCGATCGACGCCGGCGCCGTGGGTGCGAAACCGAACCGTGCGTACAGGCGGTGCGCCTCGCCATCGGCGAGCAGGCTCACATACGCCGACGGCGGCAGGTTGGCCCGCATCCATGCATCCAGCCGTGCCATCACCTGCTTGCCCAGCCCCTGCCCCTGCAACCTGGGCAGCACGGCAATGTCACAGACCTGCAGGTGGCAGCCGCCATCGCCCACAATCCGCCCCATCGCCACCAGCTCGTTACCCTGGTACGCGCAGACCCCAAACAGGGTATTGGGCAGCGCGCGACTGGCCGCCTCTGCCGTCTTGGCGCTCAGCCCTGCGAGCACGCGCAGCTGGCAGTAGTCCTCAACGGTCGGCACGCCATCGCGGAACTGGCAGGTCGTCGAATCGTTCATGCGTCATCTCCCGGGTGTCAGGCTATCCTGCCGCAGTCACGTCGCAGCCGCTGCGACCTTCACCCACAGAACGCCCATGTGCTATTCCGCCCTGATCCGCGCCGATTACGCCAAGCTCGTCCGCGAGTACGGCGCCGTGCTGTCGCTGGAAGAATTCGCCACGCTGTACGCGCACGATCCCGGCAAGAAACGGCCAAAAACGCCCAAGGCCATGGACGACGGCTTTGCCGGCGCACGTACGGAAGCGGGCCGCGACATCCTGGCTAAGATCCAGCAATGGCACGCCGAGGAACAGCAGTCACTGCAGGCAGAACTGCGCAGGCAGGCCGAACGCCGCGACATCGCCAGCGCCACCATGGCCACGCGCCCGACACAGAAGGCGCGGAACGACCTGCGCGTCGCCAGCAATCGTATCGAACGCGCGCAGTCACGCCTGGATGACCTGCACCGGGTGCAGCTGCTGCCGCGCGACAACCGCATCTTTCCCGGCCCCTATGCGCCGGTGATGGTCAGCGAGAACGGGCAGCGGGTCGTCAAGCCGATGCGCTACCAATGCCGCCTGCCCGACAAGCCAGCGCGCAACGATGTGCTCTACCCGGGCACCTACAATGCGCGCCGCGACAGCCTGGAAGGCTACTGGCGCGGTGCCTTCGGCCTGCGCCACGGCGTCGTGGTCGTCAGCGCGTTCTACGAGCATGTACCACGCCATGCCATCGCCGGCCGCAGCCTGGGCAGCGATGAAAAGGAACAGGACGTCGTCCTGGAGTTCCGCCCAGATCCGCCGCGCGACCTGTTGCTGGCCTGCCTGTGGGCGGAATGGGAAGGCCCGGAGGGCCGCCTGCTGTCATTTGCCGCAATCACCGACGCCCCGCCACCGGATGTGGCCGCCGCCGGCCATGACCGCGGTGTGGTCCCGATCCGCCGCGAACACCTGGATGCCTGGCTCAATCCCGATCCGGACCAGCTGGCCACGCAGTACGCCATCCTCGATGACCGCGAGGACCTGCGCTACACCTTCGAGGAGGCCGCCTGAGCCTGCAGCGTGTCCTCAGGCCGGCGCGCTGGAACGACCGATGGCGCGCACCAGCGCGCGCGACAGATCCGCTGACAGATAGGGCTTGACCAGCAGCACGCCGGCACGCATCGATGCCGGCACCTGCTCGGCGGTCATGCCGGTGGCCAGCACGAAAGGAATCCCACGTGCGGCCAGGACAGCGGCCACCGGCTCACTGGTCTCGTTGCGGGCCAGCCGGTAATCCAGCAGGGCCACATCAGGCGAGGATTCCTGCAGCATGCGCAATGCCTCAGCGACCGTCGCGGCCAGGCCGACGACCACGGCGCCGGCCTGCACCAGCTGCATGTGCAGCAGGGCCGCGCTCATTTCGTCGTTTTCGACCACCAGCACCCGCAGGTCCTGCAACGCAGTCATTGGCCTCGCTCCTGCACCTGTTAAGCCGACCCAGTATAGCCACCACGCGGTCATTACAGACAAAAAGAAGGGCTTACGGCCCTTCATGCAGAGGCTCTATGAAGGGCTGCCAGCCTCGGTTACACTAGCCCGCTGCTGCCGGTGTGGCGGAATGGTATACGCAGCTGACTCAAAATCAGCCGGGGGTGACCCCATGAAGGTTCGAGTCCTTTCACCGGCACCATCGCATCAAAGGCCAGGTCACCGACCTGGCCTTTTGCGTTCTGCGCGGGTCGTCTTCCCGCGCGTCAGGGCACCACACGCAACATCGGCGTCCGCGGCCCGCCCGCATTGCCCTGCCCGGCATCCAGCCGGAACCCGGCAACGGTCTGCAGCAGCTGCACGGACTGTTCTTCCATGCTGCGCGCCGCCGCCGAGGCTTCCTCCACCAGCGCTGCGTTCTGCTGCGTACCCTGGTCGATCAGGTCCACGGCCTGGTTCATCTGTTGGATGTCGTCGCTCTGCTGCTGCGCCGCCGAACTGATCTGCGCCATCAGTTCGCTCACCCGGCGTACGTCGCGCACGATCTCATCCATGGTCCGCCCTGCGCTCTCCACCTGCGCGGTGCCTGCGCCGACATTGGCCACCGACTCATCAATCAGCCGCTTGATCTCCTTGGCTGCGCTGGCCGAGCGCTGCGACAACTCGCGGATCTCGGTGGCAACCACCGCGAAGCCCCGCCCATGCTCGCCGGCACGCGCCGCCTCCACCGCCGCATTCAGCGCCAGGATGTTGGTCTGGAACGCAATGCCATCAATCACCCCGATGATGTCGACGATGCGCCGCGAAGATGCATTGATCATTGCCATGGTCGACACCACCTCGTGCACCACGCTGCCGCCACGCGTGGCCACTTCGGACGCACCGCCGGCCAGTTCGCTGGCCTGCCGGGCATGGGTGGCGGTGCGCTGCACGGTATCGGCCAGGCCCTTCATCGACACCGCCGTTTCCTCCAGTGAAGCGGCCTGCTGTTCAGTGCGCTGGGACAGATCACTGTTGCCCTGTGCGATCTCGCTGGCACCCACGGCAATGGTGTCGGCGGCGAATTTGATCTGGCCGAGGATGCCGGCCATCGCCTCCACCAGCGCGTTGACACCCTCGCACAGCTCGGCGATCGGGCCACGCTTGTCGGTCATGTCGACGTGATGGGTCAGGTCGCCCTGCTTGGCGGCGGCCACCACCTCACGGGTCTGCGCCACGGCGCGCTGGGTCGCCTGGTGCTCATGTACCTGGGCGGTGATGTCGGTCGCGTACTTGACCACTTTGAATGGCCGACCGTTCATGTCCAGGATCGGGTTGTACGATGCTTGGATCCACACCTCGCGCCCGCCCTTGCCCAGACGCCGGTACTGCCCGGCGTCATATTCGCCCCGACCGAGCTTCTCCCAGAACTGGCGATACTCCGCGCTTTCGCGATGACCCGGCTCGACGAACAGCGCATGATGCTGGCCCTGCACTTCTTCCCGCGTGTAACCGGTCGCGGCCAGGAAGTTGGCATTGGCCGACAGGATGCGTCCGTCGAGACTGAACTCGATCACCGCCTGCGACTTGTCGATGGCTGCCAGCTGACCCGCAGAATCGGCCGCCTGCAGCTTCTGCGCGGTGATGTCGGTGGCGAACTTCACCACTTTGTACGGCCGTCCGTGCCGGTCGAGCACCGGGTTGTAGGAGGCCTGGATCCAGATCTCGCGCCCTCCCTTGCCGAAGCGCCGGTACTGGCCGGCGTCGAACTCGCCACGCGCCAGCCGGGCCCAGAAATCACGATACTCAGGGCTGCGGGCATGCTCGGGATCGACAAACAGGGCATGGTGCTGCCCCTGGATTTCATCCAGGCGATAGCCCACCGCCTGCAGGAAGTTGTCGTTGGCCTGCAGAATGGTGCCGTCCAGCGCGAACTCGATGACCGCCTGCACGCGATGCAGTGCGGCCACCTGTGCGGCCAGCTCGTCCTGTCGGCGGTCCTGCGCGGACACCTCGGCGGTGGTGCGCTGTGCACCCAGAGCCCCCAGCAACAGGCGCCAGGGTGAGAAACGGGAATGGGATTCGGCCGGTGTCTGCTCACCGGCCGTGAAACCTGGCATCAGCATCATCTGGTCCTCGGAGTCCAATAAGGTGCAATCCGGCGGGCGAATGCCCGGCGGGGCCATCAATTGCCTGGACTTGCAGACGCCCGGGGGCGGCGTCCTCGATCTCTTGCGCGCAAAGCTGGGCACTGCGAACTGCATGAGCGTTCGGCGATACACACAGCGCGGGCCGTCCATCGGGGACAGCCGGGGGTCCTGCTGCGGGAGAAGAGGAGCTGGATCCAGTCAGGTTATCGGCCGGTTCATGACCAGCTTTAGGGCCATCTGCCGGATCCCCGCCTTCACGCTGCCCGCCTGGGCGTTGACCCGGCAGGCCTCCCCGGCGGGCTCAGTGTTGCCGCCACATCAGCCAACGCAGCACGGCAACGGCCAGCACCGTCGGCAGGTAGCCAAGGCTGCCCACCCATACCAGCAGCGCCGCCGTTACCCAGCCCCCGCCACCCCCAAGGATCCAGGACGTGTTCTGCAGCACATGCAGCGCCACCGGCAACAGCAGCGCCGGTGAAAGCCGCAGCAGCTGCCAGCGCCAGCCCAGCGGGCCGATGAAACCAATGATCGCCCCCAGCAGCGCGGCGAGGGTCACGATGGGAAGTGCAGCATCCATGGCCGTGTTCGATTCAACGTGCAGTGGCCATTGTGGACCACCACGGCAGATGCAGCGATGCGCGTTACGCCCAAAGGGTTGCAATGACCAACGACGCATCCCATCGCGGGCGCCTGCATCCACCATGATCGTATCTGGAATACCGACCACTACAGGGAGAGACCATGTTGCAGCGAAGTGTGTGCGTTCTTTTGCTGGGCCTGTGCAGCAGCGTTGCCAGTGCGGCCGATGTGCCGTATCGCCCTGCTTTCCATCCCGATCAGCACAAGGGTCCGCCAGCGGGACGCGTGAATGAGGTACTGGTACTAGGCAGCCCACACCTGTCGGGCCTGCCTGACACCTTCGAGCCCAAGCAACTGGAACCGTTGCTGGCCCGCCTGCAGGCCTGGAAGCCGACGGCAATCGCCGTCGAGAACGTGCCGGGGCTGCAGTGCGACTTCATGCGCCGCTACCCCAGCCGGTATGCCGACAGCACCAGCGACTACTGCGTCGATACCTCCGCGGCCAAGGCGGCCACGGGCATGGATGTACCCACCGCAAACGCAGAAATGGACCGCCTGCTGGCCGCGTGGCCGGGCAACCCGACGCCAGCGCAGCGACGGCACCTGGCGGCCGTGTGCCTGGCTGCGGGCGAGCGCGGCTCCGCGCTGGTGCAGTGGCTGCGCCTTCCGGTAGAAGAGCGCCGCGCTGCTGACAGCCTCAGCCCCGAACTGGTGCAGTTCCTCGAAGCGCGCAGGGTACGCAAGGACGAGGTGGCCCTGGTCGCCGCCGAGTTGGCTGCCCGCCTGGGCTTGGAGCGGCTGTGGTCGGTGGATGACCATACCGCCGACGCGCCCACACCGCAGGCACAGCAGGACGCCGCCGCGAAGGCGATCCGCAGCGCGTGGGACAACCCGGCCGGGAAGCTCCGCCATGCCACCTATGAGCGCTTGTATGCCAACGTCGACACGCCCGACGGATTGATGGCGATCTACCGCAACGACAACGATCCTGCGATGGCCAAGCTTGTGTATGACAATGACTTCGGCGCCGCGTTCGTCGAACCCTCGGCAGAAGGCTTCGGCCGCAACTATCTGGGCTACTGGGAAACCCGCAACCTGCGCATGGTCGCCAACATCCGCGACGTGCTTGGCCAGTACCCGGGCACGCGCATGCTGGCGATCGTGGGTGCCTCGCACAAGGGCTACTACGAGGCATATCTGGACCAGATGCATGACGTACAGCTGGTGGATGCGGCACCCGTACTTCGCTGAGCCACTTGCTGTCTGTAAAGTCGAGCCTGCTCGACTGCCGTTCGAGGCACGCACGCAGGTCGAGCATGGCTCGACTCTACAAAGGCTTCAGTCGAGCACGCTCGACTCTACCGGGCGCGGTCATCGGCGCCCGTTGCGCCACAGCGCGGCGCTGGCGGCAACGATCCAGCCCAGCGTCGCCAGCAGCACGACGGACACCCCCCACTGCAGCACCGGCACCAGCGACTGTGCCATCGGGTCCACGCGCAGCTGTTCCAGCCGCAGCCCGCCGGCCAACGCCAGCAACCAGCCAATACAGGCCGGGGCGTAGGCACCGGCGATGTGTGTCTTCCAACGGCTCATGGCAACTGCCTGCTCAGGTGGCGATGGGGCGATTGTTCCGCCCCGCCCTCTCACAGGCTGAGACCACGTCCGGCGCTACGGCGCCCAGCCGCCGCCGAGGGCCGCCATCAGCGCCGCGCTGGCCTGCAGCTGCCGGCTCTGGATGTCCTGCAGGCCCAGCTGTGCCTGGCGCGCATCGGTCTGCGCGCTCACCACGTCCAGATAGCTCACCGCGCCACCGGCATAGCGGTCGCGCGCGATCTGCTCGGCACGCCGCGCCGCCTGCACCGCGTCATCTTCATGGCCGCGCTGCGCTTCCAGCTGGCGCAGCAGGGTCAGCTGGTCCTCGACCTGGCGGATGGCCGCCAGCACGGTGGCGCGGTACTGCGCGGATGCGGCATCGAACTCGGCATAGGCCTGCGCCTTGGCCGCCTTGCGACGCCCGCCGTCCAATACCGGCAACGCTGCCAGCGGGCCCAGTGCCCAGTAACGGTTGCCCGCATCCAGCACCGACGCGCTGCCCGAGGTCTGCCCGCCCAGCAGCCCGGTCAGGCTGAGCTGCGGGAACCACGCCGCACGCGCCACGCCGATGCCGGCGTTGGCGGCGAACACCCGCCGCTCGGCCGCGGCGATATCCGGGCGTTGCCGTAACAGATTGCTGGGCAGGTCCGCAGGCACCTGCGGCAAGCTCGGCAGGTTGCCGTCGGCCAGCGCGAAACCGCTGGCTGGTGCCCCTACCAGCTCGGCGATGGCATGGCGCAGCAGCGCATGGCGTGCATCCAGTGCGTCCAGGTCGGCCTGTGCACTGGCCAGCTGATGGCGGGCGCGGGCCACGTCCAGTTCCGAGGCGATCTCACCCCGGAAGCGATCTTCGGTCAGCGCCAGTGCCTGCCGGTAATCATCAATGCTGTCGCGCAGGATCACCTGCTGCGCCTCGGCACCACGCAGCTGCAGGTACAGCCCGGCCAGCTGCTGCGACAGACTCAGGCGCGCGGCCGCCAGATCGTCACCACTGGCATCGGCGCGTGCACCCGCAGCGGCTGCAGCATTGCGCAGCCGACCCCACAGGTCCAGGTCGAACGACAGCGAGAAGGTCGCGCTGTTGCTGTCGTAGATCGCAGGCTGTGTCGCGCTGCGCAGCGGCTTGTCGTCGGACTGGCGCTGGCGCATCGGCCCGGCGCTGAGGCCTACCTGTGGCGCGCGTGTCGACGCTGCTTCGCCTGCGGCGGCACGCGCCGCATCATAGTGGGCCACGGCGAGTGCAAGGGTCGGACTGGCCTCGGCCAGCTGCTGCTGCAGGCGGTCCAGCTGCGGGTCCTGGAAGGCCTGCCACCAGTTCGTCGGCAGCGATTCGGGCGCGGCGGGCGCGGCGCTGCCTTCATAGCCGGCTGGCATCGCTACGGCCGGCACCTGATAGGTCGGCGCCAGCGAACAGCCGCCCAGCAGCAGCCCGCCCAGAGCCAGCGCCAGGCGGTGCTCAACCGCGCGCATGGGCAGGCTCCTGCTCACCGGCCACCACGCGCACGTGGTCGCCTTCGCGCAGCGCATCGGGCGGGTTCGGAATGACCCGGTCGCCAGACTTCAGGCCGCGGTCCACACGCAGCGTGCTGCCCAGGTCGCTGGCGATATGGATGTCGCGCAGGTGCACGATGTCCTTGGCGTCGACCACCGCCACCTGGGTGCCCTTGGCACGGAAGATCAGCACCTCGGCCGGCACGCTCACGCCGTCGCCGCCGCCCTGCTGCGGCAGGGACACTTCGGCATAGCTGCCCGGCAGCAGCGCGCCGTCGGCGTTGTCGACCACGAACTGCGCCAGCAGCGTGCCCGAACTGCGGTCTATCGCACTGGAATCGCCCTGCAGCGTGGCGGTGAAATGGCGGCCGGACTGGCCCGGCACCTGCAGGCTGGCCTGCAGCCCCGGCTGGATGCTGCCGGCGCTGTTCTGCGGCACCGGCACCATCAGGCGCAGGCGGCGGGTATCGGCGATGGTGAACAGTTCGCGGCCACTGTCATCGGCGCGGATCAGCTGCCCCACGTCGGTCTGCCGCGAGGTCACGGTGCCATCGAAGGGGGCGCGCAGCGTGCGGTAGCGACCCAGCTCCTGCAGGCGCGCGTAGTCGGCTTGGGCCGCTTCCACGCTGGCCTGCGCGGCGACCGCATTGGCCTGCTTCTCGTCGGCTTCCTGGCGCGACACCGAATGGCTGCCCAGCATGCCCTGCCAGCGCTCGGCACTGACCTTGGCCAGCGCGGCATCGGCCTGCGCCTGCAGCAGGTGCGCGTGTGCCTGGGCGATCTGCTGGTCCAGTTCCGGGCTGTCGATCACCGCCAGCACCTGGCCGGCCTTGACCGGTTGGCCGATGTCGGCACTCCACGATTTCAGGTAGCCGCCGACGCGGGCATGGATGGGCGCCTCGGTCCAGGCGGTCAGGTGCGCCGGCAGGGTCATCGTGCCGGCCTCAGCCTGCGTGCCGGCGGTGACCACCTGCACGGCCGGCACCGCCTGGCGCTCGGTCCATTCGACCACGGCGTGTGCCTGCTGCGCGCGCAGGGCCAGGCCCGCGGCAACCACGACCACCGCAATGGCGGCACCCAGGATGAGGGGGCGACGCAGCGAACGCTGCGGCAGCAAGGCATCAGACATGCAGGGGCTCTCCGGCGGGGGCGGTGCGGGGCTTACGCGAGTGGGCCAGGGCGAACACCACCGGCACGAACAACAGGGTGGCGCAGGTCGCCAGCAGCAGGCCACCGATGACCGCGCGACCCAGCGGCGCGTTCTGTTCGGTGGACAGCGCGGTCGGCAGCATGCCCAGGATCATTGCCAGCGCGGTCATGCAGACCGGGCGGAAACGGGTGAAGCCGGCCTCGAGCGCAGCCTTGGCCGCATCGCCATGCTCGGCCAGGCGCTCGCGGCAGAAGCTGACCACCAGGATGGAGTTGGCCGTGGCCACGCCCATGCACAGGATCGCGCCAGTCAACGCCGGCACCGACAACGAGGTGTGGGTAAGGAACAGCATCCACACCACGCCCGCCAGGCCGGCCGGCAGCGCGGTGATGATGACGAACGGGTCGGTCCACGACTGGAAGTTGATGACGATCAGCAAATAGATCAGCACGATCGCCGCCAGCAGGCCGTACCCCAGGCCGGTGAAGGCCACATGCAGCGCATCGATCTGGCCGTGGAGGCCGACCTCGGTGCCGCGCGGGCGCTGGCTGGCCATGCCATCGATGACCTTCTGCACATCGGCAGCCACCGCCCCCAGGTCGCGGCCCTGCACGCTGGCATATACATCCAGGGTGGGCTGCACGTTGTAATGGGTCACCACTGCCGAACTGGAACCGCGCTGGATGTCGGCCAGGCCACCCAGCACCTGCGGCACGCCACTGCTGCCGGTCACCGGCAACGCACTCAACGCCCCCAGGCTGTCCATGCGGTACTGCGGGGTGGCGGCCACCACACCGTAGGAGATGCCGTTCTTCGGGCTCAGCCAGAAGGTCGGCGCAACCTGGCCGCTGCCGGCCAGCGAGGCCACCATGCTGTTGGTGACGTCGCGTTCGGTGATGCCCAGGCCGTTGGCGCGCAGGCGGTCCACGTCCACCTTCAGCGTCGGGTAGCCATCCGGCTGCTGCAGGCGCAGATCGACCAACCCTGGCACGTGGCGCAGGCGGCGGATCAGTTCCTGCGCGTAGGCGCGGTTGCCGGCAGCATTGGGCCCGGCAATGCGCACATCCATCGGCGCGGGCGAACCGAAATTCAGGATCTGGCTGCTGGTATCAGCCGGCAGGAAGGCGAAGCTGGTGCCCGGAAACGCGGCCGGAAGCACCTCGCGCAGGCGCCGCTCGTACTCGGCCGCATCACCGTGCCCGGCCTTCAGTGAGACCTGGATGTCACCGTCCTGCGGACCGATGGTGCCGCTGGCGCTGTAGGCCATGTTGATGCCGGTCATCGGCAGGCCCAGGTTGTCGACGATGGCGTCGATCTCGGCCGGCGGCACCACCTGGCGGATGCGGGCTTCAATGCGATCGAAGGCCGCTGCGGTTTCCTCGATACGGGTGCCCAGTGGCAGGCGCACGTGCAGCGACAGCGCACTGGCCTCGGTGGCCGGGAAGAAATCCTGTCCCAGCGTCGGCAGCAGCGCGAAGGACACCAGCACGCAGGCCATGAAGCCCAGCATGAAGCGCCGCCGGTTGGCCAGGGCCAGGCCGAGCAGCGCGTGGTAGCGGTCACGCGCTGCCGAGAAACCACTTTCAAAGCGTTGCTGCCAGCGCACCAGGGTGGCGGCCACGCGCGCACGGCGGTGCTGCGGGTGGTCACCCTCATGATGATTGAGGAAGGCATCTTCCGGGTGATGGCCCACGCCATGCTCGACGCGGTGCGGACGCAGCAGGTACAGCGCCATGGTCGGCACCAGGGTGCGCGACAGCACGAACGAGCTGCCCATGGCGAAGATCACCGCCAGCGCCATCGGCCGGAACAGATAGCCGGCGATGCCATCGAGCAGGAACATCGGCACGAACACGATGCAGATGCACAGCAGCGACACGAACGCCGGACCGACGATCTGCGCGGCGCCATCGAGGATGGCCTCGCGCACGCCCTTGCCCTGCTCCAGGTGCCAGTTGACGTTCTCGATGGTCACGGTCGCATCGTCGACCAGGATGCCCACCGCCAGCGCCAGGCCGCCCAGGGTCATCACGTTCAGCGTCTGCCCGGCCGCCGACAGCAGCGCGATGGCCGACAGCACCGCCAGCGGAATGGACGCGGCAATGATCACCGTCGAACGCCAGCTGCCGAGGAACACCAGGATCATCACGCTGGTCAGCAGCGCGGCGATGATGCCTTCACGGGCGACGCTGCTGATCGATTCACGCACGAAGGTCGAGGCATCGCCGAGCAGTGAGATCTTCAGTGACGGCGGCAGGGTTTCGCCGATCTGCGGCAGCATCGCGCGGATGCGGCTGACCAGAGTGAGCGTGGAAGCGTCGCCGTTCTTCAGCGCCGCCATCAGCACCGAATGGCCACCGTTGACGCGCACGATGTTGGTCTGCGGCGGCGAGCCATCGCGCACGTGGGCGACCTGGCCGATGGTGACGATCGCACCGTTGACGGTGCGGATCGGCAGGTCGTTGAGCGCCTCGATGTCGCTGGGGCTGTTGTTGAGCAGCACGGTGAACTCGTTGCTGCCCAGTTTGGCGGTACCCACCGGGGTGATCTGGTTCTGCGCCGCCAGCGCGTTGCCGACGTCCTGCGCGGACAGGCCCTTGGCGGCCAGCGCCTGCGGGTCGAGGTCGAGGGTGATCTGCCGCTGCTTGCCGCCGTAGGGTGCGGGGATGGCCAGGCCGGGAATGGAGGTGAGTGGCGGGCGCACGGTGTTCTGCGCCAGGTCGCGGATCTGTGATTCGCCCAGGGTCGGGCTGGAGAACGCCATCTGCAGCACCGGCACGGTGGAGGCGCTGTAGTTGAGGATCAGCGGCGGGGTCATGCCGGCCGGCATCTGCTTGACGATGGTCTGCGAGATGGCGGTGATCTGCGCGTTGGCGGTACGGATGTCCACGCCGGGCTGGAAGAACACCTTGACCACGCCCATGCCGGCCAGCGACTGCGATTCGATGTGCTCGATGTCGTTGACGGTGGTGCTGAGCGCGCGCTCATACGGCGAGATCACGCGGCCGGACATGGCATCGGGCGAGAGGCCGGTGTACTGCCAGACCACGGCGATGACCGGGATGCCGATATCAGGGAACACATCGGTGGGGGTACGCAGTGCGCTGAGCGGACCGACGATGCAGATGAAAATGGCCATCACCACGAAGGTGTAAGGCTTGTTGAGCGCGGTCCTGACCAAGCCGAGCATGCAGCTCTCCAGCAGTGCGGGTGCCCACCGCGGGCAGCGCAGGTCGCCAAGTATCGGCGCTGCCGTTTAAAACAAAGCTGTGCCGCGGATGAAACATATTTCATGAAAGGGGTGAGTGTCGGCAGGGCTGCGCCCTGCACCCGCAGAGGCCTTGAAGCAACGGCAACGGCCAAAGCCAGAGCGGCATTCCGTGGGTTGGCGGGGACGCGCGGCTGTTGGTAGGTGTCGACCTTGGTCGGCACATCTGTCAGATATCGAACGAATTCATCCACGCATGGCGTGGATCTACTGGGACACGCGGCTGTTGGTAGGTGTCGACCTTGGTCGACACATCTGTCAGATATCGAATGAATTCATCCGTGTCGACCAAGGTCGACACCTACCAGAGCAGAACGCCGTTCCGACAGCCGCGGGAATCTGTCGAAGGCGGGGTGGGTCCGGTTGAGGGGGTGTGAGCCGCATGGATGCGGCGACCAAGGCTACATGGACGTATTTACGCCGTCCCCTCAACCGGACCCACCCCGCCATCCCACGGGATGCAGGCTTTTGAAGTTGACGTTGATTCGGCAGGTGCAGGGCTGCAAGCCCTGCAAAAGAACACCCCTGCTACAACACCTGCGGCCGGCACAGCAGGCTGAAACCGGCGCCGCCCAGCCGCGACTCCCCCGCCGTCACACGGAACCCGTGCAGGCCCGCAATGGCCGCCACGATCGACAGCCCCAGGCCGAATCCCCCACCCTGGCTGGCATCGGCGCGATGGAAGCGCTGGAACACCAGGCTGCGCTCGGCCTCGGCAATGCCCGGGCCGGAATCTTCCACCACGATGCACGTCGCGCCATCCTGCACCCGCGCCGCCAGCCGCACCCGGCCGCCCTCCGGGGCAAAGCGGATCGCGTTGTCCAGCAGGTTGCCGATCGCTTCGAACAGCAGTCCGCGATCTCCCACCACGCCCGGCAGATCGGCGGCCAGTTCCAGCTCCAGCCACTGGCCCTTCTCTTCGGCCAAGGGCGCGTAGAACGCATGGATCTCCTGCAGCAGCGCCTCCGGCGCCAGCGCCACGAAGCCGGAGCGACGCTGATGGTCCTCCAGCTCGGAAATGCGCAGCAGCGCGCGGAACCGCGCCATCAGCGTATCGGTCTCGTCCAGCACCTGTTCCAGTGCAAGCGCCTGCGGCTCGCCCTCGCCTGCCTGCTGGCGCATGCGGTACAGCTGCGCGCGCAGCCGGGTCAGCGGCGTGCGCAGGTCGTGGGCGATGTTGTCGCAGACTCCCTTCACCTCGGTCATCAGCTGTTCGATGCGGTCGAGCATGGCGTTGACGATCGAGGCCAGCATGTCCAGCTCGTCGCGCCGGTTGGACAACGGCAGCCGTTGCCCCAGGTTGCCGGCCACGATCTGTGCGGTCGCCCGTTCGATGGCCTGGATGCGGCGCAGCGGACGCCGCCGCAGCAGGTGCCAGCCGAGCAGGCCTGGCACCAGGGTCAATGACACGCCCCACAGCAGCGCATCGAGAATCAGGTGATTCACCTCGTTCAGCGGGCCGCTGTAGCGCACCAGCACCAGGATGCGGCCATCGCGGGTCGGCATCGCCAGGCCAAAGCCGCGCTTGCCCTGTGCGTTGGCATCAGTGATCGGCAGGCCCGATACCGGGTGCGCGCTGCCATCCAGCGGCAGCTGCGTCGGCAGGGTTTTCATCACCCCGGCCAGCGGCTGCCCCTGGGGCGTGAACAAGCCATACGCATCAATGCCATGCAGGTCGTAACGGCGGTTCTCGCGCAGCGCTTCGGTCAGCGCATCGCCGCTGAAATGTTCGAACAGGTGCGCACGCTGCAGCACTGCCGACTGCGCCAGCTCGTCCAGGTACAGCGACACCCGCCAGTACAGCACGCCCAGCAGCACGCACGACCACGCCACGAACAGCAGGCTGTACAGGCCCAGCAGGCGACTGCTGGACGAACGCCAGCCGTCAGACAGGTTCGCTGAGGACATAGCCGCTGCCGCGTACGGTACGGATCAGCGACGGCAGGTCGGCCTGGTCGAGCTTGCGCCGCAGCCGGCCGATATGCACGTCGATCAGGTTGGTGCCGGGGTCGAAGTGGTAGCCCCACACTTCCTCGAACAGCATCATCCGGGTCAGCACCTGCCCGGCATTGCGCATCAGGTACTCCAGCAGCTTGAACTCGGTCGGCAGCAGGCTCAGGCTTCGCCCACCGCGATGGGCGGTGCGCGCCAGCAGGTCCAGCTGCAGGTCACCCACGCGCAGGACGGTATCGGTGCCGGCCGGCTGCTGGCGGCGGCGCAGCAGCACTTCCACCCGCGCAGCCATTTCATCGGAAGCAAACGGTTTGGTCAGATAGTCATCGCCGCCTGCACGCAGGCCACGCACCCGCTCGTCCACGTCCGACAGGGCGCTGAGCATCAGCACCGGGGTCTGCACGCCGATCCGGCGCAGGGTGGTGACGATGGCCAGACCATCCAGGCCGGGCAGCATGCGGTCCAGGGTGATGGCGTCGTAGTCGCCACTGGCAGCGCGGACCAGGCCTTCACGGCCATCGGCCACCCAGTCCACCTGCAGGCCATGGTTGCCCAGCTCCGCCACGATTTCCTGGGCGGTGATGGCATCGTCCTCGATGGTCAATACGCGCGACATGGGTACCGCTGAAGTCCAGACTCGCCCATGCTCGCCAAATCGGCCGGTGCGGGCAAATGAAACATGCTTCATGCACGGGCCCGGTACGCAGCGGTTCAGCCCGGCTCGTTGTCCTCGGCAGGCAGTTCACCCAGCTCGCCCTGCACCTGCACATTGTTGCGGCCCAAGGCCTTGGCCCGGTAGCACTGGGCGTCGGCGGCGGCCACCGCCTCGTCCACGGTCATGCCCGCCTCCAGCGGCGCGATGCCGATGCTGGCACCGATGCGCAGGCGCGCGGTGTCCCAGGGAATGGACAACGCCGCCAGTGTCTGCAGCAGCTCAGCACCAATCCGTGCCGCCCGTCGCGGCCCGCAACCGGGCAGGATGACCGCGAATTCATCGCCGCCCAGCCGCGCCACGATGTCCGAATCGCGCACGCCATGGCGCAGCACGCTGGCCACCGCCCACAGCACCGCATCGCCGGCCAGGTGGCCCCAGGTGTCGTTGACCGGCTTGAAGCGGTCCAGGTCGATGAACATCAGCGAGGCAGCCTGGCCGGTGCGTTCGACACGGGTGATCGCCTGCTGCAGGTGCGCCTCGAAGCCACGGCGGTTGCCCAGCTCGGTCAGCGGATCGATCTCGGCCAGGTGGCGTGCCTCGCGCTGGCGCGCACGCTGCTGGGTGTCATCGCGCAGCACCCACACCGCTCCGCGCACCTGGCCCTCGTCATCGCGAAGCCAGGCACGGGTCAGGTCCACCGGCACCGTGGCTCCGCCCATGCGCATCAGCAGGTCGGCGTGCAGATCCACCGCGTTGCTGTCCGGGTCGAGCAGCACGCCCACGTCCAGCACCGAACCGGGCGCGTATTCGGTGGTCAGCGACAACACGTCCTGCACGTTGTGCCCGGCCAGGGTCAGCGCGCCATCGCCGGCCAGCATGCGCACGGCGGCGGCATTGGCGTACTCGATACGCCCTTGCAGGGTGACGCTCAACACCAGGTCGGCCACTGCATCCAGGGTGATGCGGCTGCGCTGCTCGCTCTCGTACAGCCGCTGTTCGCTGCTGCGCTGGGCGGTCACGTCCTGGATCTGCGACACGAAATGCAGCGGTTCGCCGCGCTCGTTGCGCACCAGCGATACCGACAGGCGTGCCCAGATGATGTTGCCGTCACGGCCCAGGTAGCGCTTTTCCAGATGGTAATGGGCTCGCCGGCCTGCCAGCAGGTCCTGGACCAGTTCCAGGTCGGTCTGCAGGTCGGCCGGATGGGTCAGCCGCTGGAAATCGACCTGCAGCAGTTCCCCGCGTGGGTAGCCCAGGATGCGGCACAGGGCATCGTTGACGTCCAGCCAGCGCCCTTCCAGCGAAACCAGCGCCATGCCCAGCGCCGCCGAGGTGAACGCCCCGGCAAACTTGTCCGCCGCCAGCCGCGCATCCGCGCGCGCCTGCTGCATCTCGGTGATGTCGATGGCCATGCCCACGTAGCCGATGCGCTGGCCGTCGGCGCCATCCATGCGGCTGATCGACAAGCGCACCTGGCGGCGCTGGCCATCCTTGCGCAGGAAGGTCCACTGCCGCGAGAACGTGCGGCCCTGGGCCTGGGCGGTGAGCGCCTGGAAGACACTGGGTGCCTGCCCCGCTTCATCGGCCAACGGCGCCAGGTACGCGGCCATCTCCTCAGGGTCATGGAACAGGCCGGGATTGGCACAGCCCACCACGTCGCCGGCGGCATAACCCAGCAGACGCTCGGCACCGGTATTGAACAGCGTGATCGTGCCGTCAGGGTCAGTGGCGATCACCGCCACCTCATCGGAGGCGTCCACCACTGCCTGCAGACGCTGGCGCATTTCCGCCGCGTCATGGCGCGCCTGCTGCAGCTCGGTGACATCGTCGTGGGCGCCGGCCATCCACAGCGGCTGGCCCTGCCCGTCCCATTCGAACACGCGCCCGCGGTCGTGGATCCAGATCCAGCGGCCATCCTTGTGACGCATGCGCAGCAGGCAGGCGTAATGATCGCTGCGCCCCTGGAAATGCTCGTCCAGTGCGGCGTCGGAACGGGCCAGATCCTCGGGATGGACCAGCCGGATGAACGTCTCCTGGCATACCGGCTCCAGCTCATCCAGGCGATAGCCGACGATCTCCGCCCAGCGCGCATTGATGCGCATCTGGCCGGTCTGCACGTTCCATTCCCAGGTGCCCACGGCCGTGCCGTCGATGATCATCGCCAAGCGGCGCCGATCTTCGGCCAGCTCCAGCAGGCGACGCTCGACCAGCGTGGACCCGTCGTTGCCCGCGCCGCCCATCAGTCCCCCGTATCCTGCGCGCAGGCGCACGCCGGCCGCAGCATGAAGCTGCGACCGTCATGGATACTGGCGGGAACGATTGGCGCCATGGCCCTCCCCGGCGGCGACGGAACGGCCCGATGGCCGCGCCTTGGGCGCAAGTGTGCGCACTGGCGGGGAGACTCGACAAGCCCCCCGCCCCGGCGGCAGCGCGATCGGCGGCAGACCTCAGCTGCGCTTGGCGCGGGCGAAGGCCTCGGCCAGGGCGTTGTTGGCCGGGGCCGCCGACGGCGCGGGGCGGCCGCCAGTGCCCTGCCCTCGGCCCTGGCCACGGTTCTGGCCGCCTGCATCGCGACGCGGCCCCTGGCCCTGCCCGCGCTCCTCGCGCTGGCCCGGGCGGCTGGTGGCCTGGCCCGGGGTATCGTCCAGGCGCCGGGTCAGCGCGATGCGCTTGCGCGGCACATCCACCTCCAGCACCTTCACCTTGACGATGTCGCCGGCCTTGACCACGTCACGCGGGTCCTTGACGAACGTGTCCGACAGCGCCGAGATGTGGATGAGCCCGTCCTGGTGCACGCCGATGTCGACAAAGGCACCGAAGGCGGCCACGTTGCTGACCACGCCTTCCAGCACCATGCCCTCGCGCAGGTCCTTGATGTCCTCCACGCCCTCGGCGAAGCGCGCGGCCTTGAATTCCGGGCGCGGATCGCGGCCCGGCTTTTCCAGTTCCTTCAGGATGTCGCGCACCGTTGGCACGCCGAAGGTCTCATCGGTGAACTGTTCGGCCTTCAGGCCACGCAGGAAGCTGCCATCACCGATCAGCGCCTTGATCGGGCGCGCGGTGCTGGCAACGATGCGCTCGACCACCGGATAGGCTTCAGGATGCACGGCCGAGGCATCCAGCGGCTGGTCGCCATCGGCGATGCGCAGGAAGCCGGCACACTGCTCGAAGGTCTTCTCGCCCAGGCGAGCGACTTTCAACAGGTCCTTGCGGCGCTTGAACGGGCCGTTGTCATCGCGGTGGCGCACGATGTTCTCGGCCACCGTGGACGACAGGCCGGACACGCGCGACAGCAACGCGGCCGAGGCGGTGTTGACGTATACGCCGACGGCATTCACGCAGTCCTCCACGCGCGCGTCCAGTGCACGTGCCAGGCGGTACTGGTCCACATCATGCTGGTACTGGCCAACACCGATCGCCTTCGGTTCGATCTTCACCAGTTCGGCCAGCGGGTCCTGCAGGCGGCGCGCGATCGACACCGCGCCACGCAGCGACACGTCCAGGCCGGGGAACTCCTTGGCCGCGAATTCGGACGCCGAGTACACCGATGCCCCGGCTTCGCTGACCACCACCTTCTGCAGCTTCGGGTTGCCGGCGGCCTTGATCGCCTCGCCGGCCAGCTTGTCGGTCTCGCGGCTGGCGGTGCCGTTGCCGATCGCGATCAGCTCGACGTTGTGCTTCGCACACAGCTGCTTGATCGTCTGCAGCGACTGGTCCCACTGCCGGCGCGGCTCGTGCGGGTAGATGGTCTCGGTCGCCACCAGCTTGCCGGTGGCATCGACCACGGCGATCTTGCAGCCGGTGCGGATGCCCGGGTCCAGGCCGAGCACGGTCTTCGGCCCGGCCGGCGCGGCCAGCAGCAGGTCCTTGAGGTTGTCGCCGAACACCGCAATCGCATCGGCCTCGGCCTTCTCGCGTGCCTGGTTGAACAGGTCCAGCAGCAGGTGCGTGTGCAGCTTGGCGCGCCAGGTCAGGCGGCAGGCATCAAGCAGCCAGCGGTCGGCGGCGCGGCCCTGGTCGGCGATGCCGGCCTTGCGCGCCACCCGCCCTTCGGCGTACTGGTGGCCGGCCTCGGCATCGCTGCCCGGGTCCAGTTCCAGGAACAGGATCTCTTCACGGCGCGCACGGAACAGCGCCAGCAGGCGGTGTGAGGGAATCTTCGCCAGCGATTCGGCGTGCTCGAAGTAATCGCGGTACTTGGCGCCATCATTCTCCTTGCCCTCAGCCACGCGGGCGCGGATCACGCCGGTTTCGCCCAGCCAGGTGCGCAGTTCACCGACCAGCGCGGCATCTTCGCCCCAGCGCTCCATCAGGATCGCGCGGGCACCTTCCAGCGCGGCCTTGGTATCGGCCACGCCCTTGTCGGTATCGACGAAGGTGGCAGCGAGCACCTGCGGATCCTGCGTCGGGTCGCCCAGCAGGCCATCGGCCAGCGGCTCCAGCCCGGCTTCGCGGGCGATCTGCGCGCGGGTGCGGCGCTTGGGCTTGTACGGCAGGTACAGATCTTCCAGGCGGCTCTTGGTATCGGCGGCGAGGATGTCGTTGCGCAGCTCGTCGCTCAGCTTGCCCTGCTCGCCGATGCTGGCCAGCACGGCGGCGCGGCGGTCTTCCAGCTCGCGCAGGTAGGTCAGGCGGGTTTCCAGGTTGCGCAGCTGGGTGTCGTCCAGGCCGCCGGTGACTTCCTTGCGGTAGCGGGCGATGAACGGAACGCTGGCACCCTCGTCGAGCAGGCCGACGGCGGCACGTACCTGGGCGGACTGGGCACCGATCTCGTCGGCGATGGTCTGGGCGATCTGCTGGGCGAGCGCGCTCTGGGCGTTCTTGGCGTCGTGCATTGCTTCAGGTCTGGGCCGCATTACGGGAAGGGCCCATTCTTGCAACCCACGGCCAAGCGGGACAAGGCGTTGACAGGAGGCGGGGTTCAGCCCCGGCGGTCGGACGGGACGCCGGCATCCTGGCGAGGGGGGCTGGGATGCCGGCGCGGGCGCGCGATGGTGGGCGCGCCCTGCCGCGTGTTACGGGATCAACGGTAGTGGCGGGCGGCGCGCTGCAGGACGATGTCGTCGCGCAGGCTGTCCAGGGCCATCAACCGGACCTTGCCGACACCCTGCAGTTCCATGAACCGCTCGGTGTAGAACTCCGGCCCCAGCGCGGTGTCGGCGCGGGATCTGCTGAAGCCGTAGGGCACCACGCCCTTCTCGCCATCCTTGCTACCACCGACATAGAGAACAATTGCCATGTGATGTCTTCCTCCAAATTGCTACTGCGTACTGCACACGATGAGCGGTACTTGCGGGCTCATCGGGGTAGAGCTTACCGCGATCAAGCTGACTGGAACGTCACGAAGGCTAATGACGATCGGTTGCATGCAGATGACGGCCCGATCACTGCAGAACGCTTACGGATCTTTAACCTTCGGCTAACAAACGGGGGTTTCCAGCCAACGGCGCAGCCCTCGTGGATGGCGGGTGGCGACTGGCATTGCGAGCTGGGCCGGGCGGGGTGGATTCGCGGGACACGCCGTAAACCCCGCTCCGCGGTCCGGCCCAGCCGCTGGCGGCTGTGCGTTCGGGCGCTTGCGAAGCAGTGCTTCGCAAGCAAAGCGCCCTCACCCATGGGGGCTCGATGGCGCCATCCATGGCGCCAACGGTCCCGCGAACCCACCCCGCCCGGCCCCTGACGGTTCCCGGCTGCCTCCACCCACGGAAAAGAAAAAGAAGATCAAAAGCAAAGCAGCCTGGCCGGCCGCTCTATGCTTCGTGTAGAGCCGAGCCATGCTCAGCTGCGAGCAAGCGCAGCGCGCGACCCGCTTCTGCTGTTCTTTTTCTTTTCCGTGGCTGGACGCCGCAGGAACGTGTCCGTGGCCGGGCAGGTGGGTTGCGCAGGGGCGTGAGCCGCATGGATGCGGCGACCGAGCTTACAGGGATGTACTTGCAGCGTCCCCTGCGCAATCCACCTGCCCGGCCAGCCCCCATGAATCAAATGCCGCGCCCCAGCCACGAGGGGCTGCGCCGTTGGCTGGAACCTACGGCCACCAGCCGCGCCCGAACCGGGCGTAATGATCCGCCGCCCGCTCGAACGGATTACGCGCACTCACGCCTCCGCACAGCAGGTACACCGGCAGGTACAGCGGCCCCAGCACCAGGTACTGGTACACGTGCGCCCGCTCGTGGTCATCCAGCCGGATCAGCGGCTCCACGCCCCACCCCGCCTGGTGCGCGTAGGTCCGGCAGGACATGCCCAGGTCGTGGCCGGTATGCAGGATCACGTTGCCCAGGGTAATCGCCCCGCCCGGTCCCCACGGCCAGTGGTCGAAGATGAGCGCGCAGTCGCGGCCGCTCCAGCGCGGCTTCGCACCGCCCAGCAGGCCGACCAGCCCGCCAATCACCCCGATCAGCGTATTGGGCAGGGTCCAGGCCGCGCCCAGCACCTGCAGCGCGCGCAGCCAGACCGGCCAGGGCCGCGAGGCGGCGTTCAATCGGCCTCGTTCGGGATCAGCAGCCACAGGATCAGGTAGACCAGGATGCCAGGGAAAGCGGCCGAACCGATCGAAACCAGCACGAACACGATCCGTACCAGGGTGGGGTTCCAGCCGAAGCGATGGGCAATGCCGCCCATCACGCCGGCGATCATCCGATCGTTCAACGAACGCGACAGCGTGCGTGGCGTGGTGTTCATGAGGGCACCTCCACAGTTACGGAAAAGAGCAGTCGAGCATGGCTCGACTCTACACCGGCGGCATGTCTACGGCGTGCGTTGACGCAGGGCCTGCAGGCGGGCGCCGAACCAGGCGGCGGCGGTCTGTTCAGCCTGTCCCGGGCACTGGATGCGGTAGGCCTTGCCGCTCATGCTGCTCTGGCTGGCGGCGCGCTCGATGAACTGCTCGGCGCTGTCCACCTTGTCCTTCTTCAGCAGGTAGTCGTACTTGCGCTGCAGGTGCGCACGCGCCTCGGCCGCATCGTGCCAGCTGCCATTGCGCTGGAACCGGCACTGCGAGCCATCGAGGCTGCCGATCAGCTGCGCGATCTCACGCTGCGCCTGCGGGCCGGGGGCGGCCTGGGCGAGCGGCACGGCCAGCAGGGTGGCAAGGACCAGCGGAATACGGTACGTCATCATTTCTCCAAGACAGTCGAGCATGGCTCGACTCTACGGGGCAGTCGAGCAAGCTTGTATGTTCCCCCCGGCTCCCACGAGGTATGTAGGAGCCAGGGTGGAGGGACCGTCAAGCAAGCATCTGCGGAGTCGAGCCGACAGACGAGTCGAGCGATCCCCATCCCGCACCTTAACGTCGATA